>JAZLLF010000034.1:0-52852 GCA_045598005.1 Saccharofermentans sp.
CAACTTCTTAGGTCTTGAAGCTCCATTCTCAATGACTATTTCTTGTTATTCACTTGGTTGCTCTGTTATCGCTATGTTCAACCGTGTTGGTGGTGGTATCTATACAAAGGCTGCTGACATGGGTGCTGATCTTGTTGGTAAGACAGAGGCTCACCTCCCAGAAGATGACCCACGTAACCCTGCTACAATCGCTGATAATGTTGGTGATAACGTAGGTGATGTTGCTGGTCTCGGCGCTGACCTCCTCGAGTCATATGTAGGTGCTATTATGTCAGCTGCTATCCTTGCTTGTGAGCTCTTCTCACGTAAGGTTAACGGTGGCATCGTTTTCGAGTCAGCTTTCCTCGAGAAGCTTTTGATCTTCCCTATTGCTTTTGCTGCACTTGGACTTATCGCATGTGTAATCGGTATCGCAGCTACTCTTCTTAAGAAGAAGCTTTCTGATAACCCACACATGGAGCTCAATATTTCTACATGGGTATCTGCAGGTCTTACAGCTATTTTCGGACTTGCTCTTTCTTATATCGTTTTCGGTTCTAATGCAAAAGATGCTTATGCAGCATTCTCATTCGGCTGGCTTTCACCTTGGATTGCTGCTGTTCTTGGTGTAGCTGCTGGTATTATCATTGGTTCTATCGCTGAGTACTATACAAGCTACGACTACAAGCCAACAAAGATTCTTGCAAAGGCTTCCGTAGACGGTCCAGCTCTTACAGTTACTCAGGGTCTCGCACTTGGTATGAAGTCATGTATGGCTCCTGTACTCGTTCTCGGTGCTGCTATTTACGGTTCTTATGTAATTGGTGGTATCTACGGTATCTCATGTGCAGCTCTTGGTATGCTCAGCTTCGTAGCTACAACAGTATCAGTTGATACATATGGTCCTATCTCAGATAACGCTGGTGGTATTGCTGAGATGAGTTACCTCGATGAGGGTGTTCGTAAGATTACAGATACTCTTGATTCTGTTGGTAATACAACAGCTGCTATCGGTAAGGGATTCGCTATTGGATCTGCTGCTTTCGCAACACTTTCAATGATGAACTCATATCTCTACTCTTATACAGATGCTTCAGTTGATGCTACTGCAATCAACCTTAACATCTTAAGCCCACTTATTCTTGCTGGTGCTATCGTAGGTGCTGCTCTTCCATTCTTCTTCTCAGGTATGCTTATCGAGGCTGTTGCCAAGGCTGCTGAGCAGATGGTAGAGGAAGTACGTCGTCAGTTCCGTGAGATCAAGGGACTTCTTGAAGGTAAAGTACTTCCTGACACAAAGACATGTATCGCTATCTCTTCACAGGGTGCTATTAAGGAAATGAGAATTCCTGCTCTTACAGCTCTCATCTTCCCTGTTATTTCTGGTTTCATTTTCGGTGCTGAATTCGTTGGTGGTCTCCTCCTCGGAGCTACAATCTCAGCTATCATGCTTGCTATCTTCACAGGTAACGCTGGTGGAGCATGGGATAACGGAAAAAAGTACATCGAGACTGGTGCTATTGAAGGTCATGGCAAGGGTTCACCTGCACACGACGCTGCTGTAGTTGGTGATACAGTTGGTGATCCACTTAAGGATACAGTTGGTCCTTCACTTGATATCCTCATTAAGATTATGAGTACAATCTCACTCGTTGCTGTTGCAGTATTCAGCAAGTATAATCTTCTCGACTGGATCTTGGGACTTTTTAACAAGTAATTAATTTACTTCTACTGACAATTAAAATCCTCTGTGTTAAAAAGCACAGAGGATTTTTAATTTGCAAAAATTATAAAATAGCTACTAAACCAATAATCTCAATTACAATTACAAGAATGAGAATTAAACTCGCAATTATCAAATCTACTGGGTTTGTATAAAAATTAGGAAGTCCAAAAGATTCCTTAGTGAATTTATGATCAGTCTTCCTGTTCGTACTGTCAAAATCAATGTGACCAATTCCTGTAGTAGCATCAACAGAAGGATCATAAATCTTATGCTCAGCAGAATAATCAACAGGTTCGCTAATTCCAGTTCCTACAACAGTTGGCTTTGTCTTTCCTGTTAATAAATCCATATCTTCCAAAGGTTCATAAAACGTTGAGGAAGATTCTGTGAACTCTATACTTGAAATACCGCCATCAGAAACTGAAGTCTGATTCTTCTTCAAAGCAGAGCCACCTGAATGGAATATCAGACCCTCTACACTGCTATCAGACTTATTTAAAACGTTACGGTCAGTATTCAGACTTTCCGAATCTAATGTACTGTCAAAATCAAACTGTGAATGCATATCGCAATTATACGACATTAAACTTTTTAAAACAATAAAAAGCACCTGCCCATAAAGGACAGGTGCCAATAATGCAAATATCAATCAAAAACTGATTATTAGATCTTGTTGTCAGAACCAAGAACGTTAACGATCTTGTGAGCAACCATCTCCTTAACAGCCTGACGAGCTGGCTTAAGGTACTGACGTGGGTCGAAGTGTGATGGGTTCTCAGCAAAGTACTTACGGATGTTACCTGTCATAGCAAGACGGATATCTGAGTCGATGTTGATCTTACATACAGCAAGCTTAGCAGCCTCACGAAGCTGTGACTCTGGGATACCAACTGCATCTGGCATGTTTCCGCCATAAGCGTTAACCATCTTTACGAACTCCTGTGGAACAGAAGAAGAACCGTGAAGAACGATTGGGAAACCTGGGAGCTTCTTAACGATCTCCTCGAGAACGTCGAAACGGAGTGGAGGTGGAACAAGGATGCCCTCTTCGTTACGTGTGCACTGAGCAGCTGTAAACTTGTAAGCACCGTGTGAAGTACCGATAGCGATTGCAAGTGAATCACAACCTGTCTTATCAACGAACTCCTCAACCTCTTCTGGACGTGTGTAAGCTTCCTTACCAGACTCTACAACAACCTCATCCTCGATACCAGCGAGTGTACCGAGCTCAGCCTCTACTACTACGCCATGAGCGTGAGCGTACTCTACAACCTGCTTTGTGAGAGCGATATTCTCCTCGAAAGACTTTGAAGAAGCATCGATCATAACTGATGTGAAACCACCATCGATACATGACTTACAAAGCTCGAAAGAATCACCGTGATCAAGGTGAAGAGCGATAGGGATCTGTGGGTTCTCCTGTACAGCTGCCTCAACGAGCTTTACAAGGTATGTGTGGTTAGCGTAAGCACGTGCACCCTTTGAAACCTGGAGGATAACTGGTGAATTGAGCTCACCTGCTGCCTCTGTGATACCCTGAACGATTTCCATGTTGTTTACGTTAAAAGCACCAACAGCATAACCGCCGTTATATGCCTTCTTAAACATTTCTGTAGTTGTTACTAATGGCATAGTAAATTCTCCTTAAATGTGTAATTTATAGTAAATGGCATAACACCATCCAAACCTACATAATAATAATACGTTTTGAATCTTTTTAAGTCAATGAAAGATTAGGGATATAAGCCTTAAAAATAAAGACTCAAAAAATCTTAACCAGACCTTAAAACCCAGTAAATACAGGCATTTTGCAATCGTTGCCGACAAAGCTTCTTAAATTCTTTTAAGCATTCCATTAATTTGATTTTCACATTAAAAATGGAGCTCCGAAATTGAAGCTCCATTTTGACTTTAATCATAATTTTAAATATAGATAATTACTTCTTATCCTCTTCTGATTCAGCATCAACATCATCAAATGCCTTGCTTACGATATCATCGATATCATTATCGTTAAGATCTTTCTTCATATTATCTGCCTTCTTTGTAGCATATGCATTAGGCTTAATTGCATCTTCACAGTTACGTGCGCCATAAGCTTCTGCAATTGCAAATGACTCCTCACGAAGCTTAAAGAAATCTTCACTTGAAGCAAGATCCTTTGAAGATGTCTGGAAACAAGCCTCATCAAATACATTATCAAGAACAAGATAATGTACCTTCTGTGGGTTCTTACTTGCTGTCTCAAGTAAAGCCTCAGCCTTATCTGGCTCACCATCACGAGCGTCGAATGATTCAAAAGGAATAGGAATCAAGCTGAATCTGTAACGTAATACAAGCTGCTTTGCACTATAGTCAATTGCTACTCTGTACTTTTCAATAAGGAATGTCTGAGCAAAAACAAACGCACAAACTACAAGTACGATTGCAGCAATAATTCCCAAAGGATAATTCTTATTCTTAAGACAGAAAGAAACAATGACAAGTGCAAGTGAAATAATAAAAAGAACTACCGTTACAATACGTCTTGTCTTAATCTGCTTTGTATTTGCAGGAAAACAGTGAAGTCCTTCCTTTGGTAAAGCGTTGATTTTTGCGTTGTCTTCAAAACCTGTTGCCATAATTTTCTCCTTACTTCGAAAGCATTTCGATACGCTCAACGATATTGTCGAACATTGCCTGATACTTAGCTTCCTTCTCCTTCTCCTGTGCAATAACCTTCTCAGGCGCCTTGCTTACGAAAGATTCATTTGAAAGCTTACCCTTTACTCTCTTAAGCTCACCCTCGAGTCTTACCTTCTCCTTATCAAGACGCTCAAGCTCCTTGGAGATATCGATAAGATCTTCAAGTGGCATGTAAATCTCACCACCATCGAATACTGCAGTAACAGCTGTTGCTGGAATACCTGCCTTATCTGTCTTTGTCTCAAGTGAACTTACTGAAGCAAGTCTCTCGAGGAATGGAAGACCATCAGTAAACATTGAAGCAATGTCTTCTGAACCAGTTACAAGAATAACGTGTGCCTTTCGTGAAGGAGCAACACCCATCTCCTGACGGATATTTCTCATAGAACGGATGGCACTCATAAGAGTAGTCATCTTGCGCTCATCCTCAGCAAATGCTGGAATATCCTCTGCCTTTGGATAATCAGATACCATTATTGATACAGCCTTATTCTTAAGGAAGAGATTTGTGTAAACTTCCTCAGTTACGAATGGCATAAATGGGTGGAGAAGCTGCATTGAAACGCCAAGTACATAATTAAGGATGTACTGAGCCTCAATTCTTGTTGCACACTCCTTATCGAAGAGACGGCTCTTTGCAATCTCGATATACCAGTCACAGAAGTTATCCCAGAGGAAATCTACAATCTTTGAAAGAGCTACACCATAGTCGTAGTTATCACAGTTTGCTGTAACCTCAGAAACGAGTCTGTTAAGACCTGTAAGAATCCACTTGTCCTCAAGTGTAAACTTAGCTTCATCAACCTTGGAAAGGTCTAAGTCTTCATCACAGTTCATAAGAACAAAACGCATAGCGTTCCAAATCTTATTAGAGAAGTTACGACCCATCTCAATCTTATCTTCCTGGAATCTCTGATCGTTACCAGGAGCATTACCTGTAACAAGAGCAAATCTCAATGCGTCTGCACCGAACTTCTCGATAATCTCGAGTGGATCGATACCGTTACCAAGAGACTTACTCATCTTTCTTCCCTGTGAGTCACGAACAAGACCATGGATAAGGATATCCTTGAACGGAATCTCATCCATGTGTGCCATACCGGCAACAATCATTCTTGAAACCCAGAAAGTAATGATGTCATAACCAGTTACAAGAGTATCTGTTGGATAGAACTTCTTAAGGTCAGCTGTTGATTCTGGCCAGCCAAGTGTTGAGAATGGCCAAAGAGCTGATGAGAACCATGTATCAAGAGTATCTGGATCCTGACGCATTGGCTTTCCACACTTAGGACATACAGCAGAAGAATCCTTTGTAACTACAATCTCACCGCAGTCATCGCAGTAGAATGCAGGAATCTGATGACCCCACCAGAGCTGACGTGAAATACACCAGTCACGAATATCTTCCATCCAGTTGAAGTAATTCTTCTCGAATCTCTGTGGTACAAAGCGGATACGACCATCCTTAACAGCCTCAATAGCTGGCTTTGCAAGTGACTCCATCTTTACAAACCACTGCAAAGATACACGTGGCTCAATTGTTGTACCACAACGGTAACATGTACCTACGTTATGGCTATAGTCCTCAATCTCTACAAGGAATCCGCCCTCTTCAAGATCCTTAACAATTGCCTTACGAGCCTCAAATCTGTCCATACCAGCATACTTTGGATAATCCTCAGTAATCTTGGCATCATCTGTCATTACGTTAATAACCTCGAGGTTATGACGAGCTCCAACCTCAAAGTCGTTAGGATCGTGAGCAGGAGTAATCTTAACTACACCTGTACCAAACTCAAGATCTACATAATCATCAGCAACAACTGGAATCTTACGACCAACGAGTGGAAGAATAAGATTCTTGCCAACGATATCCTTATATCTCTCATCCTTAGGATTTACAGCTACAGCTGTATCACCGAGAAGTGTCTCAGGACGTGTTGTAGCAAGCTCAACATAACCTGAACCATCCTCAAGAGGGTATCTCAGGTGCCAGAAGTGACCAGCCTGATCCTCATACTCAACCTCAGCATTTGAAATTGAAGTAAGACAATGTGGACACCAGTTAATAATTCTCTCACCACGATAGATAAGACCCTGGTTATAGTACTTAACAAAAACATCCTTAACAGCCTCTGAGCATCCTTCGTCCATAGTAAAACGCTCATGGCTCCAGTCACATGAAGAACCAATCTTCTTAAGCTGCTCAACGATACGTCCGCCGTACTGCTCCTTCCATGCCCATGCACGCTCAAGGAACTTCTCACGACCGATATCCTCCTTGAAGATACCTTCCTTACGCATTGCTTCTACAATCTTAGCCTCTGTAGCAATTGAAGCATGGTCAGTACCAGGTACCCACAATGTTGAGTAACCCTTCATTCTCTTATATCTGATAAGAATATCCTGAAGTGTATTATCAAGGGCATGACCCATGTGGAGCTGACCTGTGATATTTGGAGGTGGCATAACGACGCAGAAAGGTTCCTTGCTCTCATCTTCGTCTGGCTTAAAATAGCCGTTGTCCATCCAGTTGTAGTAAAGTCTTGGCTCTGCCTCATTAGGATCAAACGCCTTATTAATATGATCGATATTCATCTTAAGGATATCTCCGTTTCTAAATATTTCTTACTTCATATATGCATAGCATAACAACATATTATCAACCTTTTTAGGCTTATATGTCAATTATTTGTTGTAGGTATCTTCCCCAATCTTGGAAAGAAAAATAGCACATTCGAAAGCAAACTGCGAAAGCTGTTCTATTGGCATTTCAGACAGACACTTTGCCATAATGTTCTGAACAACAATACCAAAAAGTAATGGCCAGTCTTCAGGCTCCAATGAATCTTTCAAAGCACTCTCATACATATCGTCCCAGCATCTCTTTGAATTCTCATACAAAGGCTTTGGTTCAACCATATCGCAGATTAAATAATCTGGATTTCCAATTGCTGTGGCAATCTTCATCATTGCCGTATCAATTACTGGTAATTCCTTACCAGGATTTACGTTCGCACAAAAGCCAAGAATACAGGACTTAATGCTATATTCACTTGTAAAAAGATACTCGTTAACTTTATCAGAGAAATAAAACTTCTCACCTGTACCAATCTCGATATTTGTAAATTCGGCTCCACCTGCCTTAGCCGCTTCATAGCATGAAACACCAGCAAGACCAGAAGCAAATGACAACAGGAATAAATTATCTGCTTCCCCATCCTTTTCGAAAGATGAAGACAGGTAATCAAGAATTCTTCCAGCAACTTCGCAGATTTTATTTATATCAGGCATAAAAACTCCTATAAATTAAAAATGGGACATCAGGAGACGTCCCATTAAAGATAACATATTTCGATAAAAATTACTTCTTATCAAGAATCATTGAAAGAGCACCGTAGAGAATTGAATCATCACCGAGAGCAGCCTTCTTAAACTCAACTGTAGAACGGATAGATGGCATGCAGTAACGATCTACTTCAGCAACAATCTTCTCAAGGAAAGTGTCGCCACATGCTTCCATTACACCACCACCATAAACGATTACCTCTGGGCTGAATGTATTAACAAGATTACCTGAAGCAATTGCAAGATAGTGACAAGCACGATCAACAGCCTCTACTGTAACAGGATCTCCTGCAGCAAGATTCTTCTTCAAAAGTTTGGATCTGAATACTCCACCCTGAACAGCTTCTGCCATTGGAGTCTCACGTCCACGTGAAACCTGCTGACGAATATAAGCTGACATACCCTGCTTTGATGAGAGAGCCTCAAGGCATCCTCTCTGACCACAGTTACAAAGTGGGCCTTCTGGCTCAAGAATCATATGACCAAACTCTGCGCCCTTGAACTGATTACCAGTATAAAGCTTGCCATCGAGGATAAGTCCTCCACCCATACCAGTTCCTGGGAAAAGACCTACAACGTGCTTATATCCCTTTGCTGCACCGTACTTGTACTCACCAAGTACACCAACATTTACATCATTTCCAATATAAAATGGTGCGCCAAACTTCTTCTCGATTGGCTTCTTGATATCATAATTCTTCCAAGGAAGATTAGGTGAAGTAAGAACAATTCCCTTATCCTGATCAATAACACCAGGAGCACCAGCAGCGATAGCCTTAACCTGAGAAGTCTTAATACCAAAGCCTTCAATCATCTCTGAAACAACGCTGATAATTGTATCTTCAACATTCTGAGATGAATCACCATCTGCCTTTGTCTTTTTCTTAAGACGATAAACTATTTCCTTCTTAGTGTTAAAAATTGCACCAAGAATCTTTGTACCACCAATATCGAGACAAATATAATATGACTCTGCCATAAAAACCTCCCAGTAAAATTAATTATTATCCTGCATCACGATTACCAAGCGAAGTATTATTATCATCACCGCTTGTCTTCTTTGACTTATAAACGAGAGTTGGTTCCTTGCTGGAATTTACACACTCTGCATCGATAATACACTTTGTAACGTCCTTCTGAGATGGAATCTCATACATAACATTACGCATAATATCCTCAATAATTGAACGAAGTCCACGTGCACCAGTCTTCTGCTCAATTGCCTTCTGAGCGATTGCAAGAACTGCGTCATCTGTAAATTCAAGATCTACATCATCGAACTTCATGATTTTCTTGTACTGCTTAATAAGAGCATTCTTTGGCTCAGTAAGAACATGAACCAAATCTTCAACCTCAAGCTTATTAAGTGCAACCGTAACTGGAATACGTCCAAGGAACTCAGGAATAAGACCATACTTCATCAAATCCATTGGAGCAACATCATGGTAATAAAGACCACTGTGCATATCCTTCTTTGACTGAACATCTGCACCGAAACCAAACTTCTTATCTGCAATTCTTGATGCAATAATCTCATCAAGACCATCAAACGCACCACCACAGATAAAGAGAATATTAGTAGTATCAATCTGGATGCACTCTTCATTAGGATGCTTACGTCCACCCTTAGGAGGAACACTCGCAACTGTTCCTTCAAGAATCTTAAGAAGTGCCTGCTGAACACCTTCACCACTTACATCACGAGTGATTGAAACGTTCTCGCTCTTCTTTGTGATCTTATCAATCTCATCAATATAAACGATACCAATCTGAGCACGCTCAATATCATAATCTGCAGCCATAATAAGCTTCAAAAGGATATTCTCAACGTCCTCACCTACGTAACCTGCTTCAGTAAGTGAAGTAGCATCAGCAACAGCAAATGGAACATCAAGAATTCTTGCAAGTGTCTGAGCAAGAAGTGTCTTACCACTACCAGTAGGTCCCAAAAGCAAAATATTACTCTTTGAAATCTCTACATCATCATCAGCAAGCTCACCGAATACACGCTTATAGTGGTTATAAACTGCAACAGAAAGTGCAACCTTTGCATCATCCTGACCAATTACATAAGAATCGAGTTTCTCTCTGATACTTCTAGGTGTATACGCCTTCTTAGGTCTCATGGATCTAAGCTTCTTTTTCTTCTGGAACTTCTCTTCACGAGCAACAATCTCATATGCTGTGAAAATACAGTCAACACAAATATAGCAATTAACACCAGTGAACATTCTAGGAACATCGTACTGAGATTTTCCACAGAAAGAGCAGCTTAAAATCTCCTCCTGATCTCCACCGTTGCCACCATATCTCATATTTGCCATAAATTAACTCCTATATATAAACTTTCACACTGAATATTTTATCATTCATTAGCCAGTTTAATTCGTTCAATATTTGAAATTATTGTTACAAAATGCAAAACACAGCAAAAAAAAGAGACATCCCATTGAGGAATGTCTCTTCAGTAATCAGTTAATAACTAAGATATTACTCTTCGTCAGCCTTCTCTGCTGGCTTTGGATCAACCTTAACAGCCTTATCAGCAAGATACTCAACTGTCTTACGGCTGATGATGTTCTCCTTAATGAACTCATTATCCTCACCGAGAGCCTTAGCGATATCTTCCTTCTCCATGTTGTAAGCCTTAGCCATAGCCTCAACCTCAGCATCGTACTCTTCTGCTGTAGCTTCCATATTGATAGCCTTAGATACAGCCTCGAGAACGAGCTTATTCTTAGCACGAATCTCAGCCATTGGCTTAAGACCAGCCTTGAACTCATCGATTGTCTGACCAACATACTGGAGATACATGTCAAGCTGGAGACCCTGCTGAGCCATTGCCTGAGCCTGCTCGTCAGCCATCTGATCAACCTCAGACTCAATGATTGCTTCAGGAATATCAACTGTAGCGTTCTCAGCAACTGCTGCAACTACATCGTTGATGAACATATTCTTAGCTTCCTTCTCAGCAGCCTCTTCCTGATTCTTTCTGATATCAGCCTTAAGCTCATCAAGTGTATCAAACTCAGATACATCCTTAACAAACTCATCGTCAAGCTCTGGAAGCTTCTCACACTTAATGTTGTGAATCTTTACGTTGAATGTAGCGTCTGCACCCTTAAGATCCTCTGAGTGATACTCCTCTGGGAACTTAACTTCGATTGCAAACTCTTCACCGATGTTGTGACCAATGATCTGATCCTCAAAACCTGGGATAAATGACTTTGAACCAATCTTAAGGCTGTAGTTCTCACCCTTACCACCTTCGAAAGCAACGCCATCCTTGAAACCTTCATAATCGATAACTACTGTATCGCCATCTTCAACAGCACGGTCTTCAACATTCTCAAGAGTGCTGTTACGCTTACGCATACGCTCAATCTCAGCATCAATGCTCTCGTCTGTAACCTCTGCCTTAGCATATGGAGCCTCAACGCCCTCATACTGACCAAGTGTAACCTCAGGCTTAACAGCAACTGTGATTGTATACTTCATACCGTTCTCGTTGATCTCCTGTACATCAAGCTCAGGACGTGAAACGATCTGGAGGTTATTCTCCTTAACTGCCTCAACATATGCAGCATTAGCGATTTCCTCGATAGCATCCTCATAAAGAACACCCTCACCGTAGTACTTAAC
This sequence comes from Saccharofermentans sp., assembly GCA_045598005.1. GTDB lineage: Bacteria > Bacillota > Clostridia > Saccharofermentanales > Saccharofermentanaceae > Saccharofermentans. Next base: position 11,381 of record JAZLLF010000034.1, read on the forward strand.
TACGAGTGCGTAAGGAACCTTACCCTTACGGAATCCAGGAACCTGGAACTTTTTCTTATTCTTGTTGTAAGACTTCTGAAGTCCAGCCTCGAACTCTTCTCTTGTAGCCTCGAAAGCGATCTCTACCTGGCTGTGCTCCTTATTAGTAATAGTAGCCATATATATTCTCCTTATAAATAAAGTCAACCGAAACAGAATTTTATCACAAGAACAGCCTAATTGGCAACATTCTTAAATAAAGAAATAAAAAAAAGGCTTTCTCATAAGAGAAAGCCTTTTGGCGCGCCTGGCAGAGATCGAATCCACAACCTTCTGATCCGTAGTCAGACACTCTATCCAGTTGAGCTACAGGCGCATATAAAGCATCGGTTTCCCGATTAGCCTGATTATAATATTACATGTAACATTGAATGTCAACATCAATTTAATGTAGAATAAAAAAAACAAATTACGGAGAAATCTTCACTTATGAATTATAACCCTGACTCACAGAGACTTTATTTTGACGATTTAATTAATGCAAGAGATTTGGGTGGAATGCCATTATCTGACAACAGAGTTTTCAAAGAGAAAGTACTATTAAGATGCGGGTCACCTTCCCTTGCTTCAGTTAAAGCCTTTGAAGAACTTAAAGAGTTTGGAGTCAGAACTGTTATTGATTTAAGATCAGAAGCCGAAGTAAGTCACTATGGTAACCCTTTCGAGAAGGATGCAGATACTTCTTTTTATAACGTATCTCTCTTTCTTGGAGATCCAGATTCTGATGATGATCCTACAATGATGTTTCTCCGAAGCCATTCTCTCGGTGATTTTTATGTGCTCATGCTGGAAGAACTGGCGCCAAGAATTATTGAAGTTTTAAGAATAATTAAGAATTCTGAGAAAACGGTTCTTTTTCACTGCGCTCATGGAAAAGACAGGACTGGAGTTATTGCTGCAATCCTTTACCTGATTGCAGGTGCAGAAAGAGAGAATATTATTACCAATTACAAAGTTTCGTACGAATATGCAAAACACTTTCTGGATCCACTTATTGAAGTGCGTGAGCCATTGATGAAGCACACTTTAAGATCAGATGCCAGCAATATGGTTACTCTTTTGGATTATATTGATAATGAATACTCTGGTGATATAAAGCAGTACCTTAACAAATATGGAATGAACAATAATGAAATTGAAGAATTAAAAGAAATGATCAGCGTTAAGCTGTAATCAGACAACAGAAGCTCTGATTATACTTAAGATATCGTCATCATCAAATGTAAGCACAATCTCATATGTTGTGCCATTAATGTTATATCCCAAAACAAAATCCGTGTTCTCGATATATGGAAAAATCTCGAATAATTCAGATTTACTCATACCTACTCTCAAATCAGAACCAACAGTATAATCGTTATCAGCTAAGACTTTAATGGTCTGAAGCACACCTTCCCAATCGCCTTCTTCAGATGTGTAATTTACCCTGAATAGCAACAGAACACCACTATAGTTCATAATCACTTTATTAGTGTAATCATCGCCAAAAATCTCAACTTCTTCATCTGATAATTCGTGGCCAGAAATGTTTGTAGGATTTCCAAGAAGAAGCATTATTTCTTCACTTGAATAACTTCTTCCACATCTTACTACTTCACTAGATTCCTCATAAAGAGAAAGAAGTGAAACATCAGGACTAAATGGTATCTCATCCTTAATAGCATAAGACTCATTTGAAACAGAAACTACTTCCACAAAATGATTTGAGAAAACTCCACTATCATCAAAATAAACTTCTGGAATTTCAACTTTCAAATTATTTGGATGAATCTTGCATATCTTATAATCACGCATGGCGCTTCTGACATTAATGTTATAAAAATCAACCAGCGCCAATACTCTGGAATAAACCGCAGTATCAGTATAAAGATCTGAAAGACCAGGTCTTAAGAGTGTATAAAGACCATCATAATTAGACTGATCCATCATTGAAAAATAGTATTCACTATATCTGTAAATAGAAATAGTATCCTTAATCCAGTCTAAAGATAAGAAAGCCTTACCTGATGCATCCTCAGAAACAAAAATGCACATGGAATCATCTGTATCATTGGCATAAATTAATTCAGCACCAACAAGTGAACCATATTTATCGTTATATAAATAACCGCAGTAATCAACAATCTCTTCCTGAGTCAGCAAACGGAAACTCTTTACATTTCCATTCCTGTTTGAAATATCTCTGATAATAGAAAGATACTCTGAGAAATAAGAATATGTTATGTCTTCCCTCTGAACTTCAGGAATTGAAGAATAGCTTTCAGCAGTGATATTTTTGTCGTTAATAGAAGAAACCAAAAGTCTTATCATTTCCTGAGAAGAAATGTTTTCCTGAAAAGGTTTAATTCCACGCGCATTACATGAAACCACTGAAAGCAAAACAGTGATTACCATGAATACAGATAGAATTTTCCTTAAACCTTTTATCATTATTCTCAATCTTTCTTTGTACGATTCTTCTGCGCTTCAAAAATTACTACTGCAGCTGCACATGCCGCATTAAGACTATTAACCTGTCCAGCCATAGGAATTGAGATAAGAAAATCACATTCTTTACGAACGATATCTCTCATACCTTCTCCCTCACTACCAATAATAATTGCAAGTGATCCAGAATAGTCAGCCTTGTCATAAGGCACTGAGCCTTCCATTGCAGTTCCACAAACCCAGAAATTATGCTTCTCTTTAAGTTCACGCAATGTCTGAGCAATATTTGTTACTCTTGCTACAGGTACATATTCAATAGCACCTGCAGAAGCCTTTGCTACAACTGAATCAAGTCCAATAGAACGATGCTTTGGAATAATAATTCCATCGACACCAGCAGCATCAGCTATTCTTAAAATAGAACCAAGATTATAAGCATCCTTAAGTTCATCGAGAACAGCAATAAGTGGAGCATGGCCCTTATTAGCTGCTGCTTCAAGAATATCTTCAATTTCTACATACTCGTGACTTGCAACAGCTGCAATAACACCCTGGTGATTATGAGTCTGACTCATCTGATCAAGATTCTGTCTTGTTGCTCTGATAATAACAATCTTACGCTTAATAGCTTCGTCCAAAATCTTAGCAAGACGTGCATCCATCTTCTGACCATCAGAAGGCTCGAGAATCCACAATTTATTAATCTCTCGACCTGCTCTTAAAGCCTCCATTACACTGTTACGACCTTCGAGTCTGTCAGATGTTGGAGCTGGTGAATCAGTGTCGCCTCCCAAAGATTCATCACTATCAAAGGAAGCCTTAGGTTTTCTTTGATAATCACTTCCAGAAGACGAACGCTTATCTCTAAATCCTTTGTTGCCACGCTGATTGCGATTATAATTACGAGAATTGTCCTTCATTATCAATTACCTCAAAAGCTCTGTTAACAATATATTCGAGTCTCTCTTCCTGATTATCAAGAAACAAATAGCCAATTAACGCTTCAAAACCAGTTGCGTACTTGTATTCAATTGGGCTGGCATTCTTTGCCATAGAATCAGGATTCGAATTTTTCCCCTTCTGAAAAAAGTGATACTCTTTCTCTGTAAGTTCACTCTCAAGCGCTCTTATCGCCAAAGCCTGAGACTTTGCACAAACGTAATTAGTAGTCATCTTATGCATCTTTCCCGACTTTGAAGCACTTCTGTTTGCTACATGGCATCTTGCGTAAAGCTCATATACGGAATCTCCAATATAAGCAATAGAAGAAGCACTTACTTCACGCAAATCCGCTGCAATAAAAGGAATTATCATAACTTCTCAACCTGAGGTCCGTTTGGAGTATCCTTAACAGAATATCCCTTTGATGTAATCAAATCACGAATTCTATCAGCCTCAGCAAAATTCTTAGCCTTCTTTGCCTCAGCGCGCTCATTTACAAGTGCCATAATCTCTTCTGGAACCTCTTCCTTATCAACAAGAAGCTCAACACCGAGAACAGCCATAAGTTCCATGATCTTATCGTATGCAGCCTTCAAAGACTCTGCTGAAGCCTTATTTGAAGCAAGTGCAGTATTTGAAGCCTTAACAAGATTATAAATATCTGTGATTGCATCGGCAGTATTTAAATCATCATCCATATGAGCAACAAAGCTCTCTGAAGCAACCTTAACAGCCTCATTAAGTTCACTGTCTGCTTCACCTGAATTATTCGAAAGTGAATTATTATCAAGTGCAAACTTAATGCTTGAAGCACAAGTTGAAATTCTCTTAAGTCCAGTCTCAGAAGCTCTCAAAAGCTCATCTGAAAAATTGATTGGCATTCTGTAGTGACCGTTAAGAATAAAGAATCTGATAACCTGATATGGGAAGTGTGCAACGATATCTCTGATAGTAAAGAAATTACCGAGAGACTTACTCATCTTCTCACCATCAACATTTACAAAGGCATTATGAACCCAGAAATTAGCAAGAGTACATCCGTTCGCTGCCTCACTCTGAGCAATCTCGTTCTCGTGATGTGGGAAAATCAAATCCTGTCCACCACCGTGAATATCAATAGTGTCACCAAGATGCTTCTTAATCATCGCTGAACATTCAATATGCCATCCTGGACGACCCTCACCCCAAGGTGAATTCCATGCTGGCTCGCCTTCCTTCTTGAACTTCCAGAGAGCAAAGTCACCAGGATTACGCTTTCCATCATAAGAAGCATGTCTCTCACCGCCACCTGCATTAAGTTCATCGAGATTATAGTGAGAAAGCTTACCGTAATCAGCCTTCTTTGTTACATCGTAATAAACGCCATCGCCTTCAATTACATAAGCTACGCCGTTATCGTAAAGCTTCTTAACGATACCAATAATTGCACCAATTGATTCAGTTGCCTTAGGCTGATATGTAGGACGCTTACAGTTAAGTCCGTCTGCATCAACGTAATATTCCTTAATATATCTGTCCGCAATATCCTTTACTGTTACGCCTTCTTCATTGGCACGCTTAATCATCTTGTCATCGATATCAGTAAAATTCTGACAGAACTCTACTTCATAGCCTCTGTACTCAAGATATCTTCTAAGTGTATCGAAAGTTACAAATGGTCTTGCATTTCCAAGATGGAAATAATTGTAAACTGTAGGACCACACGCATACATCTTTACCTTATTAGGCTCGATAGTTACAAAATCTTCCTTATATCTTGTAAGCGTATTAAAAATCTTCATAATTTACTCCTCGGTTTCTTTGTTCAATTCGTTATATTTTTGATTAAGCTCTGCAAGCTGTCCCTGAAGAGAACTTACAACATTACAAAGCTGCTTAACTTCAATCTGAAGCGGATCATCTGAAAGTGTATGGTCAAGCTCAATTGCGTGTGATTTGGCGCTGACACCTTCAATCTTAACAATCTTGCCTGGTACACCAACAACAGTTGCTCTGTCAGGAACATCATGAAGTACAACTGCATTTGCACCAATATTTGTATCACTTCCAACAGTTATAGGCCCCAAAAGCTTGGCACCGGCACCAACAAGAACATTATCACCAATAATAGGGTGTCTTCTCTCGCCAATAGCATGACCTCGACCACCTAAAGTTACGTTATGATATATAGTGCAGTTATTACCAATGACTGCTGTCTCACCAATTACGACTCCCATTCCGTGATCAATAAAGAGTCCATCACCAATAGATGCACCTGGATGGATTTCAATACCAGTCCAGAATCTTGCAATCTGAGAGTTTAATCTGGCCCAGGATTTCATATGATGCTTATATAAAAAATGACTGAATTTATGATAAACAAGAGCATGAAAACCAGAATACATAAAGATAACACCAGCAACGCTTCGCGCTGCAGGATCTCTCTTTGCTATCTGTCTGGCATCATACAATAAACCCATATTCAATCACCTTATAGTTATTACAAATCCCAATCTAAGCAAACTCTTTTTGACACCCTTGTTTTTCCAAGGCGGTTACCCTGCAATTAATTTGGGTCTTCCAACTTAAAAGGCCTGACCTACGTTAACTGACCCGGGTTCCAATTAAAGTCATGAAGGTTCAACATAGAATCCACTTAAACCAGGACACTATATTATATATTTTTATTGCGTGATTTCCAACATAAAGAAAACAATTCCTAGTATTTTAATAGGATTCTGCATTTTTATAGGCTCTGTTACCAGCAAGCGAAATGCATACAACCTGCTTTGCACCCATTCTTTTAAGTTCAATGGCAGCTTCGTGAATTGTATTACCAGTTGTAACAACATCATCTATAAGAAGTATCCTTAAATTCTCAACACTCCAGTTATCAGAAACCTTAAAAGCGCCTTCGATATTCTTACTTCGATATATCTTATCCTTTATCGCTGTCTGCCTTTGCGTATTTCTGATTCTTAAAAGACAGTCATTAACAACAGGAACACCAAGAAGCTCCCCAACCTTTTGAGAAATTGCTTCAGCCTGATTAAATCCACGCTCTTTAAAACGTTCCTCCGATAAAGGAACCGGAACAATTATGTCACCTGTAACTCCATCGCTTTTCAAAAGCAGTCCAAGAAACACACCAAGAAACAAAGCCAAATCCTGATTCTTTCCAAACTTAATTACAGGAATCGCTCTGCTAAAAAAGCCTTTATACATAAAAGGCATATACAAAGTAAGCTTTGGATACGGATCACCTGAATAAGGTTCAGATAAACACAGGAACCATCGCTTATCTGAAGGATTCGGAACGATACCTTTAAGACACGAAAAGCAGACTGGAGATTCCACACCAAACACAGTTGTGGGATCACCAAGAATCCCTCCACAAACAGAACACTTTTTGGGAAGGATTAAATTTATAGCATCATAAAACAAATTCATTATGAATATTTTTTCTCCAAAATCTTAAGAAAATCCTTAAGAGAAGTTCTTCTTACTTCTTCACCCTGAGAAGAAATCATTTTATTCAGACGATTACCGGAATCAACAATAACTACGCGTTTCTTTCCTCTGGTTACAGCTGTATAAAGAAGCTTCTTATTCGAAAGCTTATAATTCATCTTACCAAGAGCAATAACTACAGTATCAAACTCACATCCCTGTGCCTTATGAACTGTCATTGCATATGCAAGATCAATATCAGAAAGCATCTTTTTATCGTATTCAACCTTCCTGTCACCATCAAAAACAATGTAACAGTTATTTGTCAGAAAGTCTGAGTCTTCAACTATTCCTATCTCGCCATTATAGATACCATTTTGAATTTCCATCTCAAAAGGATCGTAATACTCAATCTTATAATTATTCTTTATCTGCATTACTCTGTCGTTTTTATACAAAGTAAGATCAGCGCGAACCTTTGTCCCGTTATTCTTTTCCTTTATTAAAAGATTCTGAAGTTCAGCATTAAGTGATGCTGTACCAAGTAAATTCTGCTTTGTAGGACAAAGGATTGCAAAATCCTGATTTACAATCTCGCCTGACATATTCTTTATTATTCCCAATGCTTCTTCGTCAGTCTTTACAGGAATAACCCTGAAGTCATCATCATTAGGAATAACTCTTTCTCCATTTAAAATTCTGCATGCATTAGATGCAATTGAACTTTCATCTGACTGTCTGAATACATACTGAAGTGCAACTCTAGGAATTAAACTAAGTTCCAGCAAATCTGAAAGCACATTACCAGAACCTACTGATGGAAGCTGATTAGGGTCACCAATAAGAATAACAGATGCGTTCTCCTTTATTGCAGAAAGCAAAGCATGGAACAAAGTTGTATCCACCATTGAGGCTTCATCAACAAGAATTACTCTGGCATCAATAGGGTTATTTGCATTCTTTCCAAATCTAACCCGACCTGTACCATCTTCATTTTCAGCACTCATTTCAAGAAGACGGTGAATTGTATTAGCTTTTACTCCTGCTGCATCTGATAAACGCTTGGCAGCCCTTCCTGTTGGAGCACAGTATTCGCACTTGATATTCTCCCTTTCGAAATGGCGTGCAAGAATGCCAGTGATAGTAGTTTTACCTGTACCAGGTCCACCAGTAATTATCGAGAGTGGCTGATACATGCACATGATAAGAGCTTCCATCTGATTATCATCAGGAACAATTCCCTCTTCCTTTGAAATATCAAGGATTTTATCTGTTACTCTTTTTCTGTCAGGTGCTACTACTGAAGCCTTAATAAAACTTTCTACCTCACGCTTAATTGCAGCTTCCATACGGAAATAAAGCATGGAAGATATACGTGCATCCTCTTCATCTAATTCACACGAAGAACACTTGCCATCCGCGAAATGGTAAACAACGATGAGTTTATCCTTTACTGCTTTTTCCATGGCAAGATTATAAATTGATTCAACCTGGTTCTGATTATAATCATCCCCGGATACACCGAGCAGATCCAAAGCTTCTTTCTTTATTCTTGACGGATCAAAATAAGTATCTCCGGAAGTTACATGAAGTGTTTCAACAATACTTGAAATAGCGCCTTCAAATCGAAGCTCGTTTAATAAATCAACTTCGAGAACAGCTGCAATTTTCTCGCAGGTCTCAAAACCAATATCTGGACAACGCATAAGAACATATGGGTTCTCTGTTACATCTTCAAGAACCGTAAAACCGAAGGTACTATATGCAATTTCAATCTGATGCTTACTTAACCCAAGCATTCTGAGATTTAAAGAAAGTTCAAGATACTTCTCATCTTCATCGATAAGCCTAGAACATTCCTTTGCTCTTACAAGTGAAAGCCCCGGAATAATCTTTGAAACTTCCTTATAGTTATGAAGCAGTTCATGAAGAACATTCTCTTTGTAGTTCTCAGCAAGAGATGCTGCGGTCTTTTGTCCTACACCAGGGAAACTATCCACAAGAAACGCTGCAATATAGACTTCTTTATTCTTATCGCTTTTCGCCTGCGAAATAGAAGTTGCAGAAATCTGCATTTGTCTTCCATAAGTTCCAACTTTTCCTGATACCTGATACTGCGCACCTTCTACTATTTCAGCGCCAAAGTTACCCTTTATGGTAAATCCTCCGTCGCAGGCAAAAATAACAAAACCGTTGTTGCTATAAATCTTCTTTACGGCAACAACGATCTCGTTTGTTAACTCTTTACCTATATCTTCATCAGAAATAAACGAAAGAATTTCTGAAGACATTATCAGATTCCAGCCTCAGCCTTAAGGATATCAACCTTATCTGTCTTCTCCCATGGGAATCCAGCATCTTCTCTACCAAAGTGACCATAAGCAGCAGTTGCAGCATAAATTGGTCTTCTAAGATTAAGATTCTTAATGATTGCAGCAGGTCTTAAATCGAATACCTTATTAACAATCTCAGAAATCTTGCTGTCAGCGATAACTCCTGTTCCAAATGTATCAATCATTACAGAAACTGGGTGAGCTACACCGATTGCATAAGCAAGCTGAACTTCACACTCCTTTGCAAGTCCTGCTGCAACGATATTCTTAGCGATATATCTTGATGCATAAGCTGCTGAACGGTCTACCTTCGTTGGATCCTTACCTGAGAAAGCTCCGCCGCCGTGACGACCAAATCCACCATAAGTATCAACAATAATCTTACGTCCTGTAAGACCTGAATCACCCTGAGGACCACCAATTACAAATCTGCCTGTTGGGTTAATGAAAATCTTTGTATTCTCGTCAACAAGTTCAGAAGGAACAACAGCATCAATTACATTCTCCTTAACGAACTTAGAAAGTTCCTCATGAGAAACACAATCCTTATGCTGTGTTGAGATAACAACAGTCTCGATTCTCTTTACCTTATCGCCCTCATACTCAACTGTAACCTGGCTCTTACCATCTGGACGAAGGAAACTGTCAGGATCATTCTTTCTAACCTCTGTAAGCTTCAATGAAAGCTTATGAGCAAGAGAAATTGGGAGTGGCATAAACTCTGGTGTATCGTCATTAGCATAACCGAACATCATACCCTGATCACCAGCACCTGTATCGAAATCATCCTCTGCTCCGTCACGGCTCTCAAGTGAAGCATTTACGCCCTGAGCGATATCAGGAGACTGCTCGTCAATTGATGTAAGAATTGCACATGTCTTGTAATCAAAACCTGCATCACTTCCATCATAACCGATTTCCTTAATTCTGTTTCTAACGATAGATGGAATATCAACATATGCAGATGTTGTAATCTCACCCATTACAAGAACCATACCTGTTGTAGCACTTGTCTCACAAGCAACACGTGCCATTGGGTCCTGCTCCAAAATTGCGTCAAGAACGCTATCAGAAATCTGGTCACAAACCTTATCTGGATGACCTTCAGTAACTGACTCTGATGTAAATAACCATTTACCTTCTCTGTTTCTCATAATTCAAATTCCTTTCTTAATGAAAATTTTGAAAGAGGTTATAAATAAAAAATCCTTCCCGAAAAGGAAGGCTTCTAAAATCACTTTATACGCCTCTCATCTCTCAGGTTTCCCTGTCGGAATTGGCACCGTTGCTTCTCGCCGGTTGCCGGGTTTCATAGGGCCGAATCCCTCCACCTCTCTTGATAAGTAGTGAACTATTCAAGTGATTCTATCACTACGCTATAACTTACGTCAACAAAAAACGGCGAATTGTATGCGATTGTCTGTAATTGTCGCTTTTTTTGTGCCAAAAACGCCTCAAAACCTCTTACAATCAACACATACGATAAGTTTTGAACATTTTCACATCACACAAAGGAGGTAAACCGAATGGCATTTAGCATAGTTATAAAAGATGACAACAAAGATATATTCACCCTTCTGAAAAACAGACTATCTCTTGTATATCCAGACGCTTATATAACTTTGAATAATTCAGAAAATCTTATGGAGGAATTACAAATGTCTGATTACTCAGTTTCTATTTCAAACAACAGATTATATAAATTATCAAGTGAAGAGATTCCCCTTTATACAATATCTTCTGACGGGAAATATATTATCGACTGTTCGTTAATTCAGGCTGCAATATCAAAAGTGAACAAGAAAATTAATCCCGGCCCTTCTGTTCCTTCTTTCGATTCGAAGATGCACCTTCTTATTTCCTATGCTTACATCGAAGAAAGAGAACAAAGTATAAACGAAACCTTTTCTTTCATTAAAGAGAACTCCGATTATCCGATTCGAATAGACTTAATGTCAGGAATAAGAATGTCAACATCTGTAAAAACAGGTCTTGATTCTGGTTCTCTAACAGATCTATTGAAGGATACTTTAACTTCAAAATTCAGACCAGAAAGAATTCTTGAATATTTAAATCCAGAAATCAATGGATATTTAACCCCGGGAAAACCAGACAATTCCGATGACGTATTTGAGTACGGAATTAAGACCTGCATAAAGCTTCTTAAGAATCTTAAAGCACTCTCTTATTCAAGCGATATTGATATTAAAAGTCTCGTTGTTGTTGAAGGCTTCAGAATCAGTGAATTAAGTCAGCTTCTGCCTTACTTTGACACCATTCACTTTCTGCTTCCTACACGAATGTGCAAGGAAAGCCTCGGAATTACAAAAACAATTAACGAGTTTCGAATGCAGCTTACAAGTAACCAGCAGTTAATTGTTCACTACTGTGCACAAAAGGAAAAGGAAATTACAAATGAAACAATCAAAGTTTAATCGAACAATCGAAAACACAGATGATATTTCTACAATCAAGGAAAAATTAACCTACTACGTCCTAAACATATTAAAAAGCGAAGCTGATCCAAGTGATGAAAAGCTTAAAGAAATCATTTCAGACGTAATAAGTGATACTGACTTTGGCATAGAAATGAATCTTGATAGAAAAAGAGAACTGGCTCAGAAAGTATTTAACAGCTTAAGACGTCTTGATGCAATTGAACCACTTATGCAGGATCCTTCTGTCACTGAAATAATGGTTAATGGTCCAGATAACATTTTCTATGAACGAGCAGGAAAACTTTATAAATCAGACATAAGATTTCGTGATGCTCAGGCACTTCAGACTGTAATTTCGTGCTTTTTTGCAAATCAGAACAGACCACTTAACGAAGCAAATCCAATATCCGATTTAAGATTACCTGATGGTTCAAGAGCAAATGCTGTGCTCCCTCCTGTTGCGCCAGACGGCCCGATTGTAACAATTCGAAAGTTCACTGGTGTTTCTCACGACATAGTTACCCTCATAAGACAGGGATTTATAAGTGAAGAAGCAGCACGCTTTCTTTGTGAATGTGTACGCAACAAAAAGACCATATTTCTTTGTGGCGGTACTGGTTCTGGTAAGACTACGTTTTTGAACGTTCTCTCGAGCTTTATTCCCACAGACGAACGAGTTATTACCATTGAAGATTCTGCTGAGTTAAATCTTCAGGGAATAAAAAATCTGGTTCGAATGGAATCCAGACTTCCTGGCCCTGACGGGCATGGCGAAGTAAATATCGGAATGATGATCAGAGCGGCATTAAGAATGCGTCCAGACAGAATTATCGTTGGAGAAGTACGTGGAACAGAGTCAGCAGATATGATGCACGCACTTAACACTGGACACCCGGGTTCCATGAGTACCGGACATGCCAATTCATGTTTTGAAATGCTCGAACGATTAACAGGCATGATTATGGCAGGCTCTGGTCTTCCTTATGACGCTATTGTAACTCAGATTTCCATGGGGCTTGATCTGATAATACACATAACACGAAGCAAAGACGGAAAACGTTATATCGACGAAATCAGCTTTGTTAAACCGGCTAACAACAACTATTTCCAACTGGAAAAACTATATGTCAACAATGGAGGTACTGTACTTGAAAGACTCTGTGATTCAGAAAAACTCAGAAAAATCTCTACGTACACAGCTTAAACTAACGCCAAAGACACTCTATCTGATTAAATCGATATGGCTATATCCACCATTTATTCTGGTTTTATACTGGATTTCTTCGATGTTTATAAACCAGCAGTTTATAAGAATTACAATTTCCGTTGTTCTGGCCTTTTTCCCGTGGAAAGAATGCGTTAATCGCTTATTTTCAAGTAATTACAAGCATTTGAGAACTCAAATCCTTGTTCTGCTTCAGGTACTGACTACAAGCGTTAGCAGTGGCTATTCCATGGAAAAATCATTCGAATTAATAAGACCTGTTATCGAGAATACTTTTGGCAAAAAGAGCATGCTGATAGCACCTTTGATTACTCTCGAAAATAATATAAAGATTCATATGGATATAAGAGATGCTCTGGACATTTTTTCGAAAGAAATAAATTTCCCCGAAACTATTCCAGTCTTTGGTGCATTAGGAATATCAGCAAAGATTGGAAATAATAATCTGGCAATTTTAAGAAGCAGCTGCCAGATGCTTTCGGAAATGAATGCTGTACAAAATGAAATTAACGCTGCCAATGCAGGTAAAAATGCTGAAGCTGTAGTTTTGTGCATTATGCCTTTTGCAATTACTGCTGCTCTTAACAATATGGGAAGCGGTTATCTGGAAATAGCAAAAGAATCGAAGATTGGATCAATTATTCTTATGGCTGCATTTGCGATAGGAATCTTTTCAAGTGCACTGCTGTTCAGGTACATGACGCATTCTGAAGGAAATAAAAAGAAAGCAAAGGATAAAAGCAACACGCTCATAAAAAACAGCAAAACACCACTAAGTAATTTACTGGTAAAAATCCTTCCTCAAAGCTTTATTTCTTCAAGACACGAATTGTTCAGTGAACTATCAATCAATCCAAAACAGGCTTACGAGAACTACATTAAAAAGCAGCTCACTATTTCTGTAATTACCGGATTATTAGCATTGATAATCTTATTAAGTACAAATTCTTCTTTACTTTTCGTTTTCCCTGCTATCGCCATAGTTCTTTTTCTTGGAAATGTCGATATCAATCGTGAAGCTGTTATAAGACGTGAAGAATTAATGCAGGACATCCCTCTGTTTTTATGCCTGATTTCAACACTTCTCGAAGCTGGTCTTCAATTACCAAAAGCGATTGAAATCTGTTCATATGCATTTAGTGAGAATAAAAGCCTTTCTACAGAGATTAAAAGTTTAAGAGCAATGATGTTAAGTGGTATTTCCGCTTCAGATGCAATAGAAAAAATGTCTTTAAAAATACAGATTCCAGAAGCACAGGCCGCACTTCTTCTTGTTGCCAGATATGGAAGACTTGGCACTCAGGAAGTCCTGAATCTTTTGTCTTTACAGGCTTCATCCTGCTGGAATCTGTGTAGAAATGCAGCGAGAAAGAAACAGGAGCGCGAAGCCTTGGGACTTCTATTTCCTATGACGCTTGATTTTGTCTGTGTTCTTCTTGTTGCTACCACACCAGCAATCATTTCAATTGGATTATAAAGGAGGTTTACATGAACAAAAAAGGTATGGGTACCGTTGAGATAGTAATCATTATCGCCTGTCTTGTTGCACTAGCCCTCATCTTCCGAGAAGGGCTTATGACTTACGGACAAAACGTAATGGATTTTGTTTTCGACGAAGGCCGAGTTATTGGCTCATTTTAACTAACGGTTAGGTGAAGGAATATGGAAATAAGAAAAGGTCCCTTTGGCCATTTTATCTGCGAACGTATTGATTCTGATACTTCAATCTTTGAACATTCAATTGAAATGATTAATAACAATGAACCAGGAAATTATCTTCCTGTATATATTTACAGTTATCCGGATTTTAAAGAAGTTTCTTACGATTTTTCTGGATACAAAAGCTTAAATGAGATTTCGAATATAAACATCAATACTAGAAGAAAAGCTATTGGAGATCTTTTCTTATCTTTCCATAGATCACTTGATTTACTGCTGCCATTAAACAACATTCTTGTAGATGGAAATTACTTCTATACGAATGAAAAATGCGAAAAAATATATGTCTGTTACAAACCAGTCCTCGAGAACACTTCAATGCGAATTGACAGTCTTGTCAGTGCAAAGATTGAATCACTACTAACTAACAGTTTTTTCAAAGATGCTTTAAGCAGTGATGAAATCAATCATCTAATATTTTCAATTAAAAACAACGACGAAGAATTATATGTAAATACCTGCAGATTAATTCAGGATGCAAAGATAACACCAAACAGAAATCACAAAATGGGCAAATATTTTATCCCTTTGATTTCTCTAGTGATTATCATCGCTTCATATTTCTTCCTTGGGCTGATTCCTGCTTTGGTACTGTTAATTATCACTATTTCTTATTTTCTTGCTGAAAAAGCCTTTAAACCACACACAAAAGCACAATCCACTCCTTCAGAAACAAAAGGCTTAACAGAAACAAGAAAACAGGTTTTGTTTGACGACAATAGTATTAGTGGCGGAAACTCCATAAATGCGTTATTTATTGAATCACTTGAAAAAGTAAATGGAGAATATATAAACAACGCAATATATACTCAAAAAGCCACAATCGGTTCGGATTATTTCCTGTCGGATATTTGTATAAATGATAGTTCAGTAACGTCTCTTAATGCAGAAATTCTATTAAAAGACGGTGTTTATACTCTTACAAATATCGCAAATACAAATAACATTTCAATTGAAGGAATTGTCCTTCAGACAAACAAAGAATACGAACTAAAAAATGGGCAGACTATTACAATAGGCAGAATCAGTCTTAAAATTAAAACAGGCTTCTAATGAAGCCTGTTTTTAAATTCTTATACTAAATCGTAAGAAACAAGTCGCTCTTTCTGAACATCAGAACCATACTTTTTAAGAATATCGATTCTTGCATTTATACGGTTCAAACGCTGTGTTACTTCTTTCATTGCATATTTTCTTGCCTTTGAATCCTCAAGAGCCAGAATACGAGCTTCATCTTCTTTTGTTTCTTTCAAAGTATCAGCCAAACGTTTAACTGTAATATCCTCTGGCCACTCTGCTGAATTACATACAATCAGCACAAGATGCTGACCAATCTCTGCAAACCCTTCAGAAACAGTGAAATACTTATAATCTTTATCAATTCTGACACTGCAGATTCCTGCCTTTAGAGCAAGAACGAGTGGAGTATGCCCTGCCATAACACCGTAATCACCATCAAGTGAAGGCACAGTAACAGAAGATACTTTTTCCTCAAAAAAGACCTTATAAGGTGTTACTACAACAAGTTTGACTTTATTTCCTGACTTATCAGCCATAATTACTTAGATTCCTTATAAGATTTAATAACATCATCAATATCGCCCTTCATGAAGAAGTGCTGCTCTGGGATATGATCAAGTGAACCAGAAATAATCTCACCAAATGCCTTTACAGTCTTCTCAACAGGAACATATCTTGGTGCAAAACCAGTTGAATCAGCTGTTACAAAGAATGGCTGAGAAAGGTATCTCTGAATCTTTCTTGCTCGGGAAACCATCTGACGATCTGCTTCAGAAAGCTCTTCCATACCAAGAATTGCGATAATATCCTGAAGTTCCTTATATCTCTGAAGTGTTTCCTGAACCATTCTGGCAACATGATAATGCTCGTTACCAACTACCTCAGGAGTAAGGATTCTTGAAGATGATTCAAGTGGGTCAACAGCAGGATAAATACCAAGCTCAACTACAGATCTTGAAAGAACGATATTTGCATCAAGGTGAGCAAATGTAGTAGCAGGAGCTGGATCAGTAATATCATCAGCTGGAACGTATACAGCCTGAATTGAAGTAATAGAACCATTACGTGTAGATGTGATTCTTTCCTGAAGTTCGCCAACCTCATTAGCAAGTGTTGGCTGATATCCTACAGCTGATGGAATACGTCCAAGAAGCGCAGAAACCTCAGAACCAGCCTGTACAAAACGATAGATATTATCGATAAAGAGAAGAACATCCTTCTTCTTCTCATCTCTTAAGTACTCAGCCATTGTAAGACCAGTAAGTGGAACTCTCATTCGGGCACCAGATGTCTCGTTCATCTGACCAAATACCATGATTGTTTTATCAAGTACTCCAGATGCCTTCATCTCACCCCAAAGGTCATTACCCTCACGGCTACGCTCACCAACACCTGAGAAAACTGAATAACCACCAAGCTCAGATGCGATATTTCTAATAAGCTCAAGAATAAGGACTGTCTTACCTACTCCGGCACCACCGAAAAGACCAATTTTACCACCACGGCTGAATGGAACGAGCAAGTCAATTACCTTAATACCAGTCTCAAGCATTGATGCAGATGAATACTGATCAACAAAAGATGGAGCTGGTCTATGGATTTCCCAATGATCATCACAGTCAACAGGACCCATATTATCGATTGGTCTACCAAGAGCATCAAAAAGACGACCTGTAATTCTTTCACCTACAGGAACCTTAACCGCAGCACCCAAAGATTCAGCAACAAGTCCTCTCATAAGTCCTTCAGTTGCGTTAAAAGAAACGCAACGAACGATACCTGCGCCACGCTGCTGCAAAACTTCAGCAAAAACATCACTAGCACTTTCACTTCCGTCCGGATTGAAATGAATTCTAACGGCATCATTAATCTTTGGAATCTCACCATTTTTGAATTCGCAGTCAATAACCGGTCCGATTATCTGTACAACTTTTCCAAGTGCCATAATAAAATCTCCTAAAAGTTATTCTTTACAAATTATTAGCCTGTTCGGCACCATTAATAATTTCTGTAAGCTCATTAGTAATCTTTGCCTGTCTCGCGCGATTGCTAATAAGCTGCAATTTTTTAATCATTTCATCAGCATTCTTTGTTGCATTATCCATAGCAGTAAGTCTTGCTGTCTGTTCACTTGCGTAAGCATCTACCATGGCGCCATAAATCATAGCGTTCAGATACGAATCAACAAGGAAGTCAAACACTTCGTTAGCGTTAGGAAAATACTCCATTGATCCACCCTTTTCCAAAGCAAATCCTGCATCATCCACATCTGGGAGAACAGCATTAATGGACTTCATATCAACTGGAGCAAGACGCATTACAACTGGAACCATATTCGATGCAGATTCCATCTTTGTATAAATAAGATATACAAGATCAAACTCATTCTGAAGGAATTTCTGTCTGATGATGGAACCTACTTTACGAGCCTGAAAAAAGTTTGGTTCAGAGATTGGGAATGCAAACTCTGGATCAACATTAAATCCGTTATGCATAAGTTTCTCTCTAGCAAGCTTACCGAAAACATAAAGCTTGTAATCTGTAGAAAGTCCCTTTCGGGTATTCTCAAGAATCTTACTTCTTACATGCTCTTCTGTAATCTTTACCATGTTGTTATTGTAGGCACCTGCAAGACCCTGATCACCACTTAAAACAAAGTAGCCAATCTTCCATGTCTCACCTGTTGCCTTCTGATTAAGAACAAAAAATGGATTATCAATACTCGAAGTATTATTACGAATCTCCTGCATACTCTCAGCACAAAGAGTAAAGAAAGGATGTACAGCCTCATGCATAACCATAGAACGGCGCATCTTGGCAGAGCTGACAAGCTGCATAGCGTTTGTCATCTGCCCGATGTCATATACACTCTTAATTCTTTTCTTTATAGCATTAAGACTTTCCATTTAGTAATTATTCCTCTGTACGATATTCACTATGTTCAGCAACATAACTCTCATAGTATTCATCGAGAGCCTTACCGACAGCGTCTCTTGTTTCATCATCGAAAACGCCTGTCTCAGCAATCTTATTCATGAGTTCTGAAGAAGAAACCCACATATTATCAATTGCGCCAGTGTAATATTCCTTAATATCTTCCTTTGCAAGGAAGTTCATTCTGTCAGTAGTAGCAAGATAAAGGATTACAACCTGCTCTTCCATTGACCAAGGTGAATACTGCTCCTGCTTCAATACTTCATTAAGAACAATACCTCTCTTAAGCTGCAGCTGTGTATTCTCATCAAGATCAGATCCAAACTGAGCGAAAGAAGCCATCTCTCTAGCCTGAGCAAGCGCAATTCGAAGTGGTCCACCAACCTTCTTTGTTGCCTTTGTCTGAGCTGCACCACCTACACGAGATACAGAAAGACCGGCATTAATTGCAGGACGCTGACCTGAGAAGAACAACTCTGGAGCAAGATAAATCTGTCCATCTGTAATAGAAATTACATTAGTTGGAATATATGCAGAAATATCATTACCAAGTGTCTCGATAATAGGAAGCGCTGTAATAGAACCACCACCCAACTCATCAGAAAGCTTTGCAGCTCTCTCAAGAAGTCTTGAATGGAGATAAAAAACATCACCAGGATAAGCTTCACGTCCAGGTGGTCTTCTCAAAAGAAGTGAAATTGCACGATAAGCCTGAGCATGCTTACTCAAATCATCATAAACGATAAGAACATCTTTGTTGTGTTTAAACATGAATTCCTCAGCAATTGCACAACCAGAAAATGGCGCAATGTACTGAAGAGAAGCAGAATCAGAAGCACTTGCAGCTACAACTACTGTATAGTCAAGTGCACCATGCTTTTCAAGAAGATTTACAGTAGAAACAATATTGCTCATCTTCTGTCCGATTGCTACATATACACAGATAGTATCTTTATCCTTCTGATTAAGAATAGTATCAATTGCAATAGCTGTCTTACCTGTCTGACGATCACCAATAATAAGCTCACGCTGACCACGACCAATCGGAGTAAGCGCATCAATTGCTGTAATACCAGTATGAAGTGGCTTGTTAACAGGTGAACGGTCAACAATTGCAGGAGCTGGAGATTCAATAGGTCTCGTTGATGAATAACGAATAATTCCCTTACCATCAATTGGTTTACCTAATGGATTTACAACTCTTCCAAGAAGACCAAAACCAACTGGTACAGATACTGTTGTACGGGTTCTCTTACAAACCATTCCCTCAACAACAGAATTAGCATCAGAAAGAAGTACGACACCAACAGAGTTCTTCTCAAGGTTCATAGCGATACCATAACCACCATTATTAAAACCTACAAGCTCTGAAAGCATACAGTGATCAAGGCCTGAAACAGTAGCTACTCCATCACTAACACTTCTGACGATACCGATTTCTTCAATATTATCAACTGCTTTAAATGCGGCAATTACTCTGTCTCTGAGCTGATCGCCTTCAAGTCCCTTAAGTTCTGCACTGTCAATACTGATAGTATAAGATTCAGGGAAATCATTAATTGTCTTTGCAATACTTGTGTAGATCTTATCTTTATTAAGATCAGCATCAGCATCATCCTCTTCAAGAGCTCTGGAACGCTTAACATAGCTTCCAATTCTCTCGAGCTGACCCTTAATACTGTAATCATAACGGCTACCAAGAGTATAAATAACAAAACCACCGATAAGTGACTCGTCTACCTCATACTCAAGTTCATACTCTTTGATGTTATTCTCAGAAGCAAAGTTTTCAGCAATAACTGAAAACTGGCTCTCCGAAATATCACCTGCCGCAACGACACGAATAAGCAAAGGCATTTCAGGATTCTTATTTTCTGACTTAGCCAAGCTTCTTTACCTCATCTTCCAAAACTTCTTCAGTATACTTTGTTGATAAAGACTTTAACTTATCTTCAGCAACGATATCTCCAAGAATCTTTGATGCAATAACAACAGCAAGATCTGAAATCTCATCCTTCATATCTTCAAGTGCTGCCTTCTTAATTCTCTTAGCATCATTCTCAGCTCTGCTAATAATTGCATCAGCTTCTTCATTTGCCTTGGCAATAATAATCTCGTTCTGCTTCTCAGCATTTACCTTTGAATTCTCAAGAATTTCAGCTGCCTGCAAACGAGCACTATCAATTGTCTTTCTTGATTCATCTGAACTGTTCTTTGCCTCTTCAGCAACCTTCTTTGCATCCTCTACAGACTGATCAATCAAAGCCTGACGCTTCGAAATGATACCCATAATAGGCTTAAAGAGAACAAACTTAATAAGTAAATAAGCAACAACAACATTAAAAATAACAATGATAAAAGTTACTAAATAACCAGCAAGCTGTTCAGGTGCGAATAAACCTGGTTCTTCCGCAGCATCAAGAACCACTTTAATTATCTCAAAATTAACCATCGCTCTAATCGACTCCCATTAGTTAACTGTAAAAATAAGAAGCAATGCAACAACGAGTGCATAAATACAAATTGACTCGATAAATACGATTGCTGTAAGAAGAAGTGTCTGGATCTTACCAAAAATCTCAGGCTGTCTAGCACCAGCTTCAAGAGCGTGACCTGCTGCAATACCCATACCAAGGCCTGAACCTAAAGCACCAAAACCAATTGCAACACCGGCACCAAGAGCAGCCATTGCCTTAGGGGCAATTGTAGCTGCATCCAATAACATAGGCATAAAATTCATTAAATCGTTCATATAACCCTCCATCAATTAGGCAGCAACATTTTCTGCCACTTTTTTAGATTTTTTCTGCTTTTTAAATAATTCTGGGTGCTCATGGTATTCATGACCAACCTCAACAATCTCTCCAATATAAGACATTGTAAGATATGCAAATACGACAGCCTGAAGAATACCATCGGCAAGATCAAACCATAATCCCAAAATACCAGGAAGAATAATTGGTACGAGAATGGAAATAAACTCCATAAAAACAAATGCACCAAATACGTTACCAAAAAGACGCAATGCCAATGAACATGGCTTAATCAGCATATCAAGAATCTTAAATGGTAAAAGAGCCTTCATTGGAGATGTCATAGATGCCCAAAAGCCCTTAAATCCAACAAATCTGATTGAAATATAAAGAACATAGACAATAGCTATAACAGCCATGGCAACTGGGAAAGCAATATTCTTTGCAGGTGGTGAAACCTTAAGATAAGAAATAACATTACATCCCATAATTACAATACCAATGGTACCAATCATAGGAGCAATATGTTCAGCTTCCTTCTTTGTCATACCAAAACTCATTGCAACCGAAACAATCAACTCAACGAGCATCTCTGCAATCGTCTGCTTTTTGCTAGGATTAATCTTAGGTTTGTATGCACAAATTGCAAAGAGAATTACAAAAATTCCAATTGCAATCCAGGAAACAACAACTGCATCAGTAAGGAGTCTCTCAAATCCTTCACCGATATTAAAATAACTCGGAAGAATTCCATGACTGATTTCTTCACCAATATCACCGATTTTAGCTTCTTCTATAATACGTTCAACAAACGCCCCCCAAAATCTAGCGAACCAGGAATCTCCGGATAACAACAAATAATCCATCAAAACCTCCTAAGTAAAATTTAATAATTCTATTTTACTCCTAAAAAATAAAAATAAAGATTTTCAAACTATTGTTTTCCATTCCATAACCACTTTAACAAGTAAAAAATATTAACAAAACGTAAACCTTACCTAAAACAAGCGAATATTAACGGAAACAAAAATCATTAGAGCAAATTACTTATAATACTTTTCCTCAAGAGCTTTGATGTCATTTACACGAACTGCATGTCTTTCACCAGCAAATTCTTCAGTAAGGAAATCATCTACCATAGCTAAAGCTACAGCCTGACCAACAACACGAGCACCAAATGCCAAAACATTAGCATCGTTGTGCTGACGACACATACGAGCCATGTACTCATTGCTGCAAAGTCCACAACGAATTCCCTTGTGCTTATTAACAACAATAGAAATACCAATACCTGTACCGCAAATAGCAATACCCTTATCTGCTTTTCCAGAAAGAATATCCTCAGCAATTTTTGTTCCAGCTTCTACATAGCTATATGGAACATCAGCAGAATCAGCTCCTCCCTCTAAAACTTCATGGCCTAACTCCTTAAGATGAGCAACAACCTTCTGTCTTAATTCATAACCAGCATGATCTGAAGCAATCGAAATAATCATATATCTCTCCTTATATGTTTAAAATTTTTAATATTCTTAGCGTAATCATCAACTATATGGCCATTACCATATAACTTGTACTTATATGTAACCAAACCTTCAAGACCTACAGGACCTCTTGCATGAAGCTTTGATGTTGATACACCAACCTCAGCGCCAAAACCATATCTGAATCCATCAGCAAATCTTGTTGAGCAGTTCATATACACATTAGCCGAATCAACAGAATTCATAAACAATTCTGCAGTTTCAATATTAGTTGTAATAATAGAATCAGTATGAGCAGAGCCATATTTATTAATATGTTCAATAGCATCATTTACATCATTAACAATCTTAACTGAAGCCTTATAATCAAGATATTCATGATGCCAGTCCTCAACAGGCTCACAGTTAAATGTTGAAGACACATATTCATCACCGAAAATCTCAACATTATGCTCTTTTAACTTCTCTATAAGCAAAGGAAGGAATGAATCCTTAATAGAAGAATCAACAAGAAAAGTCTCTGTACAGTTACAAACAGAAACATACTGAGTCTTGGCATCAATTGATACCTTCAAAGCAAGATCAAAATCAGCCTCAGAATTAATATATGTGTGACAAACACCATCAGCATGACCCATAACAGGAATATTTGTATTATTCATAATGTACTGAACAAATGAATTAGAACCACGAGGAATAATTAAATCAATATAGTCATCAAGAGTAAGCATTGTATTAACATCTTCTCTAGTAGTAATGAGATGAAGCCAGCCCTCTGGAAGACCAGAACTAACTCCGGCACGATAAATAACTTCAGCTAAAGCCTTATTAGTATTAATTGCCTCACTACCACCCTTAAGAATAACAGCATTACCACTTTTTACACACAAAGAAGCAATCTGAACCAAAGCGTCAGGACGTGATTCAAAAATCATTCCAATAACACCAATAGGACAGCTGACACGATATAAATCAAGTTCATCATCCAAAGTAGTATGAAGTAAAGTTCTTCCAACAGGATCAGGAAGAGAAATAAGACCCTTAATACCAGAAACAACATCCTTAATTTTGGCATCATCGAAAGCGAGACGCTTTAATAAAGTCTTATCAAGATTATTGTCGATAGCAGCCTTCAAATCCAAATCATTAGCATTATAGATAAAAGAAGTAGTGTCCATGAGCGACAGAGCAATATTAGATAAGGCAAGATTCTTAACATCTTCAGTAAGAACAGCCATTTTTCTAGAAGCTTCCTTAGAAATTCGAGCAAATTCAAGCAAATCAGACATAAAACGCCTCCTTATAATCCAAATAATTATAACATTCTTGTTACATGAAGTTGTGAACATTTTTAGTCAAAGAAATTTTACAAAATAAATTAAAAGGTTATAAATATCGCCTCATTTTCATATAAACAATGTTCATAATGTTCATAACTCTGTCGATAACTATAAAACAGGGCTTTGTTTTTTTAACAGGCTCCAAATGCCTAGTATCATTGAGTTTCTATTTTGGGGTTTCAATTGTTACGAAACAATTACGAGATTTTTACAAACTTGTTATCGCCTTGTTTATAGGGCTTTCAAGACTTTTAAACGTATGTTCATTTCTATAGTGTCCACCAGCTACGGACATAAAATTCGCAAAAATAGCTATTGACAGTGATTTTTTGAATACTTGTATCATTAGCTTGTTTTTCTGATATAATCGTTCATATGAAAATTGTAATTACTTGTTTATTTGGTCTTGAAAGTCTTGTACGAGACGACCTCATCAATTGTGGTTATGATCGAGAAAAAATCAAGGTAACTGATGGAGTTGTTACTTTAGATGCTTCAGATGCTACATGGGAATTAGATGTTGCCCGAGTAAATATGTGGGTGCGCCGAGGAGAGCGCGTCTTTTTTGAAGTTGGTTCTTTCTTTGCCGATTCATTTGAAACATTTTTTGATGAAACTGCTGCTATAAACTGGGATATGTTTATTCCAAAGGGATACGCCTTTATCGTTAACGGCTTTTCCCTTCGTTCAAAACTATTTGGAATCAGTGCTCTTCAGAGCCTCACTAAGAAAGCAATTGTTAAATCACTCTGCTCTTCACGAGGTTTAAATAGCGATGGCATAATTTCCGAAGATCGTAACATCGGTGAAGTGAGAATTCAGTTCGGTATTACTAACGATACTGTCCGAATGATGATTGATACTTCTGGTGAAGGCTTACACAAGCGTGGTTATCGTCCTCTCACCCACGAAGCGCCTATCAGAGAAACTATTGCTTCCGGTATGGTATCACTTGCTCACTATAAGCCTTTTGGATACGAAGCTCTTGTTGATCCATTCTGTGGTTCTGGAACAATTCTTATTGAAGCCTGCTTAATGGCATGTAATGTTGCTCCTGGTAAGAACAGACATTTTTCATATGAAGCTTTGCCTTACATAGGAAAAGATTACTATAACAAAGCAAGAGAAGAAGCTTTGGACGAAGAAGATTTATCTGAAATGGATGATTGCTTCTTTTGGGGATCAGATATTGATAAGAAGGCTGTCTATGCAGCGCGCAATAACGCTGATGCCGCAGGTGTTGGCCATTTAATTAAGTTTGCAGTCGCTGATGCTTTTACAAGGGACCCTTCTTCTCTAGCATCAATAACAAAGTTTGAAAGACAGCTTATCCTTACTAATCCTCCATATGGTGGAAGACTTCTGACACCAGAGGAAGCGGCTGAGATATTCCGTAATATAGGAAAGACATATCTCACAAAGGATGGCAGATGTAAAAAGGGCATTAGACTTTCTGTTATTTCTCCTGATGATTCTTTCGAGAAAGCAATAGGAAGAAAAGCTGATAAGCGAACCAAACTATATAACGGTAATATCAAGTGCCAGCTTAATAACTACTACAAATTAGGTGAATAACAAAAGACGGGATATCAACATCCCGTCTTTATTTTTACTAATATGCTCTGAAGCCCGCGTCCTCACAAAGACTTACGAATTCAGGTGAATGTATAAATCCATATACTACATCCTGTTTAGATTCTCCGTTATTAAGACACGATGCCCAGTATTCGACTCCACCCTCCTCAGGTGGTCTGTCCAGATAAATCAGATATAGTCGTTCAACAAACTGTTCATTAGTCAGATTCTGTGCCTCAAGTTCAGGACTGAATATAAAGCCTAATGATATATCCTGACCAGATCCACCATTGAAGCAAACAGCACTAACCCAGTAATTAAATCCTTCCATATCTGGTTCTCTTGCCAAAGCAAGCCAGTAAAGTCTGCTTACAAAAGACTGTACCTTCTCAACAACTGGTGTTGGTGTAACTTCTTCTGTAGGTGTTGCTGTAGGTGTTGGTGTTGGATATCCAGTAACATTCATTGCCTGTGGATATGGTGAAGCTGAATCTGGCATACCAGAATATACAGGAATCTTAAAATTAATAACTGTATCCAGGATTCCAGCTCTCTTATAAGCCTGATACATTCTTGAACTTTCTGATGAACATGACTGAAGCGCTGTCATGTACTGATGCTGTCCTCTTGTATAATATCCACCAGAAACGAGGTTAAATCGCATAAAGTACAAAGTACTCTGGCCTCTGTAAATATAATAATCAGCAATCCACTTTGCTCCAAATACGCAGGACTTTCCAGCAGTATTCCAAGGAATATTGTATCTCTGATTAAATGCGTCATCGAGACCATAACGAGCAAAATTCAAACCAACACGAGAAGCGTTAATTACGTTTGAATATGCACCAATATTGTACAAATTATAATATCCGCTGGCTCCGCTTGATGATGAACTTCCGTTAGCGCCACATTCCTGTATAACATGAGTTAAAAGGAAAATTGGATTAACTCCGCTCTCCTCTGCTGCAATAGCGAAAGCCTGATATGGAGCAAGACGATTAGTGCCATCGATAGTAAAATCACGTGTTGTGCCTGCCATAAATGTACCATTCAACGCACCGGAAATAGCAGTCTCTGAAATAGTTGTTCCCGCAACAGGATAGTACAAATCCATAAATTGGAAGATATTACCTTCCGAAAGCATATTTCGTGGATCCATATAGTAAGCAATAATCGCATCAGATGCATTTACCCAGTTAGGAGAATCAATTACACCTCTTTCAGACAAATCAAGCCAAGATCTGTCAGAAGTCAGTGGTACAAGTGACACACCACTTTTCTGCTCAAGTGTAAGTGCTGAACTCCATGTACCACAATCAACTGGAGTAAAAATCCAGTTTGGATGAGCCTCGTGAAGACTTCTGAGCTTTCCTTTATAGGATTCAGGGAAAGAAGCAATTGAAGTCTCAAAATCAACATCCGATGGAAGAGGAGATTCATTAGATTCAATAAACAAATAATCAGAACTACAATAACCTACAATACTTCCATACTGTATTTTGTACCATCCAGGATTTGAAGTATCAAGAATTGTAACTCTAGCGCCAGGCAAAAGTGTTCCAACTACACTTCCATTAACAGGAGCACTTCTAACATTAAGATAAGAAGTAACGTTTACTACAACGGCAATTGTATCTGCATTTAAATCTGGAGCATATGAAAAACCACACAAAAGCATAACAGCAACAAGAAATGCAGCTGAAAGCTTAAGCAAACGATTTTTTATAGTACCAAAAGCTAACATAAGTTACCTACTTTCATAATTAACTAGAATAATTATATCTTAATAGTTCGAAAATCCTTATTTTTCTTTTGTAATTGACTCACTAATGCCTACGATTTGTTACAAGTCTGACACAAAAAGCATTGTATATCAAAAATCACTGACTAAATACAACGATAATACTGATAGAATTATACTAATTTCCAAAGTGAGGTTTTTCTTATGAAATACACAGTAAAAGAGCTCGATTTTTTTGATCCATTCAAAATCGCTAATAGCGGCCAGGCATTCCGTATTCATCAAATTGATGATACTCACGTTGAAACTGTAGCATTTGGCAGATATTTACAGATTGCTGACCTTGGAAATAACACATTCGCTTTTTCATGTAGCGAAGATGAATTCAATTCACTTTGGGAAAATTATTTTGATTTAAAACGTGATTATAATTCTATCGTAAATAATATTCTGCCTGATGACTTATACCTTAAGGATGCAGCAGAATTCGGATCAGGTATCCGTATTTTGAAGCAGGAGCTTTTTGAGACAGTCATAAGTTATATTGTTTCTCAAAGACGTTCGATCCCTTCAATCACAACTTGTGTTGATAAGATAAGCAAGAAATATGGCAGAAAAATAGTTCCACATATGGAGTCACCTTTTATCCAGCCTTTAAAGAAAGAATACTACACATTCCCTTCTCCAGAAGAATTGTCACGAGCAACTTCTGAAGAAATTAACTCACTTGGAGCTGGATACAGAACACCTTATATCCTTAATGCAGTTAATGACTTTTCTACAGGTAAAATAACCGATGAAGTCCTTTATAACGCCAACGATGATAAAGCCTATGAGATTTTACTTTCGATGAATGGAGTCGGGCCAAAGGTTGCTAACTGCATAATGCTTTTCGCGCTTTCCAGATATAAACGTTTCCCAATAGATGTATGGATGCAGCGAATTATCGATAAATACTATAGCGGCAATTATAACTACTCTGTTTATAACGAAGCTGGAATAATGCAGCAATTCATGTTCTACTACGAAAGAATAGATTCAAAGCACTAAAAAAGGGCTGTCAGACAGCCCTTAACTTTTGGAATTAATTAAAATCAGCCTACAGCGTTCATGCCCTTCTCGAAAGCGAGAATATTTCCTGGAATTGTCTTAGGCTTTGCTGAGAAAGCTTCCTCAATTGCTTCCTTCCAAAGTGCCTCATCTACACCAAGGTACTTTGAAAGTGCACCCATCATAACGATGTTTACAGCCTTTGAAGTTCCAACTTCCATAGCAAGATCGTATGCATTTACGGAAACAACTTTTGTTCCCTCTGAAGCAGCACTCTTAAGGGAATCTAGAATATTTTCTGGATACTGCTGCTGTCCCATAAGAACTGGTAAAGACTTAATCTGCTGATTATTAACAATCATTACTCCGCCTTCTTTCAAAAGCTTTGCCCATCTAATAGACTCAACTTCCTCAAAAGAAAGAACGAAATCAGCTGCACCTTCCTCGATAATTGGAGAATACACTTCCTTACCAATCTTTACATATGTAATAACAGAACCACCTCTCTGGCTCATTCCGTGAACTTCAGAAACCTTTACATCAAGACCAAGCTTAAGAGCAAGGATACCAAGAAGCTTTCCTGCAATAAGTGTTCCCTGACCACCAACGCCAGCAAGAACAATAGAAGTCTCAAGATTACTCATAATTACTCCTCTCCCTTCTCAAGTGCGTTGAACTTACAAACATTTACACAAAGACCACAGTTATTACATGTTTCAGCATCAATAACAGGAGTCTTATCTTCGCCAATAATAAGAGCTGGGCACATAATCTTTCCACACGCACCACACTTCTTACACTTCTCGAAATCAACGTGTACCTCAACACCCTTCTTTGCTCTTCCAGTAGGAATAAGAGCACAAGGTCTTCTTGCGATAATAACAGAAACAGCTCTTCTCTCAAGCTCTTCCTTAATAACCTGCTGTGCACCAAATGTATCAACAGGATCAACAACACGAATTGCCTCTGGAAGAACTCCAACGCTCTCGCAAAGCTTCTCAAGGCTAACCTGTGGAGCAGCCTCAAGTCTAATATTAAGACCAGTAGCAGGATTCTGCTGATGACCTGTCATACCAGTAATAGAGTTATCAAGAATAATAAGTGTCATTGTGCTGCCGTTATATACAGCATTCATAAGATTTGTAATACCAGAATGGAGGAAAGTTGAATCTCCAATAACACCTACTGTATTAGTTGAAGCCTCACCATCTGTTGCCTTATCAAATCCGTGTGCCATACCTACTGAAGCACCCATACAAATACATGCATCAACAGCCTGCATTGGAGGAAGTGCACCAAGTGTATAACATCCAATATCACCTGTAACATTAACCTTAAGTCTTGAAAGAGCAAGGAACAATCCCTTATGTGGACATCCAGCACAAAGTACTGGTGGACGGCCAGGAGCTACTGGAAGCTTTGAAACATCAATAGCAGGATTAGCAAGTGGCTTATCACTTAAAGCAGCCTGAACCATACGTGTTGAATACTCACCGAGAAGAGTAAACAATTCCTTACCTTCACACTGAACACCCATAGCCTTAATCTCTGTCTCAAGGAAAGGATCAAGCTCTTCAACTACAACAAGACGATCAACCTTCTTAGCAAAGGCCTTGATTGTTTCAGTTGAAAGTGGCCATACCATACCAAGCTTAAGGACTGAAGCATTTGGAAGTGCTTCCTTAACATACTGATAAGAAGCACCTGCAGTAATAATACCAAGCTTAGTGTCATTGATTTCTTCCTTATGAAGACCAACACAAAGGTCCTTATCACATGCAGCAACAATATCTGCTGTTCTCTTCTCAACAACTACATGCTTAACAATAGCATTAGCTGGCATCATAACGTACTTCTTAGAATCCTTAACATAATCCTTAAGTGCAATAGGATTTTGATCACAAAGCTCTACAATACTTCTTGAGTGAGAAACACGTGTATGAAGTCTGATAATAACAGGAGTATCATACTTCTCTGAAAACTCAAAAGCATACTTAGTGAATTCCTTACACTCACTACTATCTGCTGGCTCAAACATAGGAATCTTTGAAGCACGAGCATAGTGACGTGAATCCTGCTCATTCTGTGATGAATGCATACCAGGATCATCAGCAACGCAGAATACCAAACCACCATTAATACCAGAATATGAAACAGTGAACATTGGGTCTGCGCAAACGTTCATACCAACATGCTTCATACATGTCATCGAACGCGCACCTCTGATAGAAGAACCAATTGCAGCCTCAGCTCCAACCTTCTCATTAGGTGCCCACTCACAGGCGATTTCTTTATATTTAGCAATAGTTTCTGTAATTTCAGTACTAGGTGTTCCAGGATAAGAAGAAACAAACTTTACGCCTGCTTCAAACGCACCTCTGGCAACAGCCTCGTTACCAAGCATAATCTCTTTCATAAATTGCCCCTTAGAAATAAATAATAACTTGATGATTATATCACATCTGAAAATAAAATGAGCAATAAAAAAACTCAGGAAAGATTCCTGAGTTTTACTGGTGCGGCCGACGAGACTTGAACTCGTACGGTGTTAACCACACGCCCCTCAAACGTGCGCGTCTGCCGATTCCGCCACGGCCGCATTTGTTTACTGCTCTTTCAAGCAAGAACAATTATACTTATGTCCTATTGGGGTGTCAAGCATTAATTTCAATTTTTTACAAAAAAATATGATCGGCTCAAATGAACCGATCATATCAACGTTTTATCAACTATTTACTCTTCTCTCTT
This sequence comes from Saccharofermentans sp., assembly GCA_045598005.1. Classification (GTDB taxonomy): domain Bacteria; phylum Bacillota; class Clostridia; order Saccharofermentanales; family Saccharofermentanaceae; genus Saccharofermentans. Next base: position 42,578 of record JAZLLF010000034.1, read on the forward strand.
TGATACAAAGCGACCAACGAAAATTGCTGATGCAGCAGCAAGCATTACAAGGGCTGCAATCAATGAGATAGAAATTGCTTCACCTGTTCTAACAGTTGTACCACCACTAGTTGTAGGTGTAGGTGTTGCAGTTGAAGCGCCACTTGTAGGAGTAGCTGTAGCTGCAGGAGTTGGAGTTGGATCCTCGTTATCACCTGTTCCAGTACCTCCTGGAGGAGTTGGAGTTGGTGTACCTTCACCACCACTTGTTGGAGGTGTAGGAGTTGGAGTCTCATCATCATTTCCACTACCAAATGGTGTTGGAGAAACTGTAGGTGTTGGTGTTGGAGTATCATCATCACCATCCCCATTTGGTGTAGGTGTTGCAGTTACTGTTGGTGTAGCTGTAGCTGTTGGTGTAGGTGTTTCACCATCACCACCTCCAATAGGTGTTGGAGATGTAGTTGCTGTAGGAGTAACTGTTACTGTTGGTGTAGCTGTTGATACTGGTGTATTTGTTACTGTTGGAGTAGCTGTAGCTGTTGGTGTTGAAGTAACTGTTGGTGTAGGTGTCTCACCATCACCACCTCCAATAGGTGTTGGAGATGTAGTTGCTGTAGGAGTAACTGTTACTGTTGGTGTAGCTGTTGCTACTGGTGTATTTGTAGCTGTTGGAGTAGCAGTAACTGTAGGTGTAGCTGTTGCTACTGGTGTATTTGTAGCAGTTGGTGTTGCAGTTACTGTTGGTGTAGCTGTTACTACTGGTGTATTTGTAACTGTTGGAGTAGCTGTAGCTGTTGGTGTAGTTGTTACTGTTGGAGTAACTGTAACTGTTGGTGTAACAGTTGGAGTAACAGTAGGTGTTGGTGTTGGATCATCTGATCCTGGATCCTTTAATGAATGTGTAAAAGGAGTTCCACCAAACTGATTGTGTCCATCGTAAGACTTTGCAATTACACTACCTTCAAAGTGTGGGTTACCAGAAGCGCCATCAGCTGTATGTACAGCAGCATTAGGAGCAAGCAAACAACCCATGCTTGTATTAATATATACATTTGTAACTTCAGTAAAATTCCAAAGAATCAAACCGTTATTTGCAGTTCCATTAGATACTGGCTGTCCATTCAAATAACAACCACAGTTAACATTAACTGTTTCATCTACATACATATTTACTGGATCGTTGTCACCAATAATATTGATAAGAATCTTAGAACCAGCTGGAACATTAAAATCGATTCTTAACTGACTTCCACCACCGGCAGCAACCATGCTATGCCACTCTGAAGAAGTAATTTTAAATACATTTAACTCTTCGTTAGTACCATTAAAAATAATGTTAGCCTTCCAACCATCAGAATTCTTAACTGTACCATTAGGTGTAAATGCAGCATAAGCCTCAGAAACATGTCTTAAGTGATCAAACTCAGCAGTAAAATCAATACCGGCAACACTTGAAGTATAGACTGGTGAGTCAACAATATTACCTGAAACGATATTATCTGCAACGGCTTTTCCACCCAAAACTGAATAGTTACTTGGAACACTAACTTCTCCGCCTGCAGCGAAATTACCAGGGCAATCGGCTCCAGTTACTTTGAAACCATCTTCAACGAAAACATTAAATCCAGAAGCTGCGCCTAAGTCGTAGTAAGAACCTGCCATTAACTTGTTGTATTTGCAGAAAGGTGCCAGAGAAATTACAAGCATCATAGCTACAACAGCAATAGACATTTCTTTAATTCTAAACTGTCTCATAAATACCTCCCATTAAATTCCCTTCTAAACTACATCGATTATCCCACTAATTCAAAATGTTTTGCGTAAATATATCACCTATTTATCAAAAATTTTGTACAAATATCTTAAAAATCATAAAAGCAAAAGACATTTCGCAGGAAATGAAAATTACTTCGTTTACAAATCGTTCACAATTTTACTTTTTGTTCATAAACAAAACTTTTCTTTTTTTGGCAACAAAAATGGTCGATCCTTACGAATCGACCATTTAAAATCCATTAAATATTATTCTTCTCGCTTTGAAACAAAACGACCCACGAAGATTGCTGAAGCAGCAGCAAGTAATACGATAGCTGCAATCAATGAGATTGAAATTGCTTCACCTGTTCTTACAGTTGTACCACCACCAGATGCTGATGTTGGTGTTGCTGTTAAAGAACCACCTGTAGGAGTTGCTGTATTTGCAGGTGTAGGAGTTGGATCCTCATTATCACCTGTTCCAGTACCTCCTGGAGGAGTTGGAGTTGGTGTTCCTTCTCCACCGCCAGTCAAAGGTGTAGGAGTTGGAGTCTCATCATCACTTCCACTACCAAATGGTGTTGGTGTTGGTGTTCCATCATCTCCGCCACCAATTGGTGTAGGTGTAACAGTAGTTGTTGGAGTTGGAGTCTCATCATCTCCGCCACCGATTGGTGTAGGCGTCACAGTTGGTGTATTTGTGATAGTAGGTGTAACAGTTACTGTTGGTGTTGCAGTTGCCCTTGGTGTACTTGTAACCGTTGGAGTAGCTGTAACTGTTGGTGTTGCAGTTACTACTGGTGTACTTGTAACCGTTGGAGTAGCTGTAACTGTTGGTGTTGCAGTTACTACTGGTGTACTTGTAGCTGTTGGAGTAACAGTTACTGTTGGTGTTGCTGTTGCCCTTGGTGTATTTGTAGCCGTTGGAGTAGCTGTAACTGTAGGTGTTGCTGTTACTACTGGTGTACTTGTAGCTGTTGGAGTAATAGTTACTGTTGGTGTAGCAGTTGCTACCGGTGTGTTTGTAGCTGTTGGAGTAGCAGTAACTGTAGGTGTTGCTGTTACTACTGGTGTATTTGTAGCTGTTGGAGTAGCAGTTGTTGTTGGTGTAGGTGTCTCATCGTCACCGCCATCAGCAGGAGTTACTGTTGGTGTAGCTGTAGCTGTTGGAGTAACTGTTGGTGTAGGTGTTGGAGCTACCATAGGATGATATGGATAGAAATGTCCTTCACTAGCAGTTGAAATAACTTCATTAGCAATTACTCCACCTTCAAAGTTACCACCTTCAAAAGAAACAGTTGCTTTTGGAGCAACAATATGACCAGTACCAAAATTAACAGTAACATCACCTGTTGCATCAGGAAGATTCCATACGAAGTTCATTCCAAGTGAAGTATTAATCTGTGCACCATTAGTTGCACCTGGAAGAGTTTTAAACTTATTTGCAATTGGTGAAGCATTCTGCCAATAATCACCAAGTGTAATTGAATTAAAATCCAAAACAACTGGATTATCACCTACATTAACAATACTAATTGTATAACCACCTGTTGCTAAATCAGCAATTGATGGACCATTATAGTGTGTTTCATATGGAGACCAAAAAGTACCGGATCCAATAGTATAAGGAGAAGTACTATCATAAAGACGTAATACTCCCTGCTTTTCACCATTAAAAGCAGCAGCAAAATCACTATAATCAATAGTTATTGTCTTCTTTGAAACATCAACATTCAAATAGCAAGTATTAGGATCAGAATTATTAATTAACTCGATTGGTGCTGATGTATCAGCATCCAAAGTATAGGCACTACTAGCAGCAATAGAAGCAGATTCAGCCTCTATAGCTGTCATTATATTTTCAACATTCATGTAACCAGGATTATAGTTAGGAACTTCACCTCTACCCCACTGATTTAATCTAGTTACAATACCTTCATCAATCTGATCATAGTAAAAGAAAGCGCATCTCTGATTTTCTAAATCTGAAGTCAAAAATGAAGAGCTATTCATATTTCCGAAACTAGTCAAATTATGGAAATATGAAGGAGCAATGGCACCCTCACCCATATTCACAACAATAGCATCACCGCCGGAAACAACTGAACCTACGCAGTGATTCCCAAAATTTACATCACCGCCAGCGAATACTTCGTAGTTACTCAAAATTGCTGCAATCGAACTTCCACGATCATAGACGTCATCTGCTTTAGGTGAAGCTGCATACGCAGACTTAATACTAGGCAAAAACGCAGAAACAAGCAAAGCTGAAGAAAGTAAAATAGCTGCTTCTTTCTTTCTAAAATTCAACATTCTAGAGTCCTCCAACAATAAAATTAAGGTTAAATTACTACGATATTTGACTCAATTCAAAAAATTTTTAATATTTCGCCAACTAAATTATCAAATAATTTATACATTTACACTGCAAAAGTATATATTTATTATATTTTTCAGAAAATAAAAATAATTATTCTCCACATTTTTGACACAAACTAACAAAAAAACGAGCAGACATAAGCCTGCTCGTTAATAGTTTGTTAACATTCGTTAAGAATTACATATTGGCAAGAAAGATAAGTAAAGCAATAACTGCGACAATTGCAAGGATTGTAAGGAATACCTTAAGCTTAGAAATAGGATACTTTCCAGCAATCTTTCCTGTCTGTCCGTTTACAACAAAATTATAAACATCATTACCATATCTGAAGCTTGCAATCCATACTGGTGCAAGAATGTACTTAAAAGTAACATTATCATAACTTGTTGAAAGATTAATTGTTCCTACCTTATCAGCCTTATACTGGTTTCTAAGTTTTGATGATAAGTGTGAAGTAAGAGTCTGCTTAATAAACACTTTTGCCTTATTCCATCCATCATCAAGGCCTAATGTATAGCGCTCAGCTGCAAATCCAGCGATAAACTCTGGAGAGTATTCACGAAGCTTTGAAAAATCAAACTGTGAAACACTTTCGATATATGGATTAGTTGTCTTCTTACTAGCATAAACAACCTGATCATCAATAAACTCTTCGTAGATACCAGTATAGCTTCTCCATCTTGTCTTTGTTACAGTATGCATTTTGCCATCGCTGCCACGCTGCTGAACCTTATAATCAAATCCAAGCTGAGCATTATAAGAAGAAGTAGTATCAGAATCGTAAGTCCAGTATGGAAGATAAATGCCATTAAAGTCATTTGCTTCACAATTCTTTGCATCCTTCTTTGCGAAGAACTTCTTCGAAAGCCATGTTCTGAAGAGCTTGGCAGCTTTCTCTCTGTCAACTTCAAATGGAACAACTCCACCAGGAGCCATTACATTCTCATCATCATCAACTGGCATTACACTTGTTGAACCACAATAAGGACAAACTGATGCAGTCTCTGCCTCATCGTACAAAGTCTCTGCACCACACATCTTACATACGATGCTCTTCTTCTTTGTGCCCCAGTTCTGATTCTGACGAATCTTCGCAGATGCAAAATCAATCTCTTCAATCTCTTTTCCTGCTTCTGGTTTTGGAAGTTCCTTATGATAACCACAATACTCACAAGTCATTGAAAGAGTATTTGGATCATATGTTACTGTAGCACCACAGTTCGGACACTTTTTATCAGTAACATCCATTGTTGTTGCTTCTTCAACCTGCTGTCCCTCAACAAGTACTTCATTCTCTGCCATAAAATGCCTCCCAAACGTCAATAAACAATAAATACGAATGAATTCGGTGCAAGTGTTACTTCAATCGACTTCTCACTATCACCTTTAATAATGTAATCATTCTTTTTCTTTGCTTTTGACTTCTTTTCTACTAAAGATACCTTATTATAATCAACTTTATATGTCTTTACTTCGTCCATTCTGTTAGTAATTAAAATAATTTCTTTACTTCCCTGAGAAATGCTATTACCAAAGAAATCATTACCTTCTTCATCAACAAAGCGTCTAAATGCAAAATTATTCTCTTTTGCCAATAAAGTTTCATAATAACCAGTACGAAGAACTGGATTATCAACACGAAGAGCTGCAATCTTTTTAATTACTTTAAGTTCTTCTTCCTGCTTAGAAGTAAGCTTATCCCATGGATATGTTCTTCTGTTAAAAGGATCTTTATATCCTTCCATAAGAATCTCATCTCCATAGTAAAGACAGCATGCACCTATATATCCAACCTGAATTGCATAAGCCATTCTTGCAAGTTTTGTACAATTATCATACTGTTCTTCACTTACCTTGAATAACTTCTGTTCTTCCCTGCTCTCTGAATCCTGTGGCTTTGAAAATAAAGTAAAAGCACGTGGAACATCATGAGAAGAAATCAGATTCATGATTGAGTAATAAGCCTGTGCCGGATATCTTTCTCTAAAGCCTTCCATCTGATTATTGAATGACTCTGCATCAATTACACCATTAAGGAAAGCAAGAACAGCACTTCTAAATGTATAACCCATTACACTGTCATGTGTTCTTCCAAGCATAAAATCACGGTAACTTCCATAACTACACTTGTTACTAGCATCTTCCCAGACTTCACCTACAAGAATTCCGTTTCCATCTGTATAAGACTTCAAAGTATCTCTCATGTGACGAATAAAACCATCTGGGAGTTCATCAGAAACATCAAGTCTGATTCCACCAGCACCAAGCTTAGTCCAGGTGTCAACAACGCCGCCTTCGCCAAACACGAATCTGCGATAAGAAAGATCATTCTCATTTACATTTGGAAGATCTGGAAATCCCCACCAGGAATCGTAAGTAATCTTTCCTTCATCATCACGATAAAAATTGTACCAGGATCTGAAACTGCTCTCTTCTGAAGTATCAAATGCCTTATAAGCTCCAACACCTTCGTAGCGATCGAACTTATTAAAGTATTTACTATCAGCACCTGTATGACTGAAAACACCATCCATAATTATGCTGATGCCAAGCTTCTTTGCCTCAGAAGTAAGCTTTCGCAAAGTGTCGTTTGTACCAAGAATAGGATCAACATTAAGATAATCTGCAGTGTCATAACGATGTGACGAACGAGCTTCGCTAATAGGATTCATATATATAATATCAATGCCTAAAGACTTAATATAACGAAGTTTTTCGATAATACCTTCGAGCGAACCACCGAAGAAATCACATGCGAGATAACCTGTAGAAGGCTTACCATAAATATCCACATCCTCATACCAGTCCTCGTGGAAAACACGCTCCTCACGGTATGAACTCTCGACCATCTTCTCGAAAGAAAACTTTTTATCTCTTGCAAATCTGTCTGGGAAAATCTGATAAATCATTGCACCCTTCATCAAATCAGGTGTAACGAAATTTTTCTCATAAACTGTAATCTGCCATGCATAAGGATACTTATCCTCATCTGCGCCTACCTTTGGTGGCTCATAATATACCTTACCTGAACCATCAGAAGTATCTGCTTCAGCAACATAAAACAAAGTCGCGTAGCATGTATTAAAATCAAATTCCATCAATCCATCAAATTCATGAGGAAAATCAGGATTAGATGCTGGAAGTCTGAAACGGAACCAATAAAAAAGCAGACCCGGTTCATGAGGAAGAGCAATATCTACTCTGTATCTCTTGTGGTCTGCCTTTATATCAGCCACACACATTGGCTCTTCATGATATGAAAAATCATAAAGGCCATATGTGTAGCATAAAGTTACATTCTCAGCATCTAAAGAAGTATCAAAGAACAACTTAACGCTGCCATCAGAAGGCATCGCACCAAAAGGTGTTCTGTAATCTAAAACTCTAGAAGCGTGAAGGAACATGAATTACTTTTTCTCCTCGTCCTTCTTTGTTGCTGCCTTCTTTGAAGTTGGCTTCTTAGCAGCAGTTTTCTTCTCAGCTGGCTTCTTAGCTGGAGCCTTCTTAGGAGCAGCCTTCTTTGCAGGCTCCTTCTTTACTTCAGACTCAACTACTTCTGGTGCCTTAATTTCTGGAAGTGGAATACCAGTGATAAGTGAATAGAGACCAGCATACTCTGCAGCACTCTTTGTCCATGAGTAATCACCCTTCATTCCAGTCTCAACAATCTTCTCCCATACATCCTTATGGTTTCTATAAAGATCGCAAGCATACTTAGTAATGAAAAGGAACTCATGAGCATTAATATTAGCGAATGAGAAACCATTACCCTCACCAGTAAACTCGTTATAAGGAGTAACTGTATCCTTAAGTCCACCTGTCTCACGAACTACAGGTACAGTACCGTATGCCATTGAAACAAGCTGTGAAAGACCACATGGCTCGAAAAGTGAAGGCATAAGGAAGATATCTGCAGCTGCATACATTGTATGAGCAAGACCTGAATCGAAATCGATACAAGCGCACATCTTACCTGGATTTCTATTAGCTGTCTCTACAAGAGATCTCTCATAATAGTTATCACCAGTACCAAGAATTACAACCTGCATTCCATCGTAAAGCATCTCATCGAGAACATAAAGAAGGAGATCCAAGCCCTTCTGATCAACAAGACGTGAAATCATTACACAAAGAGGTGCACCAGGGTTAACCTCGAGGTGAAGCTGCTCCTGAAGTGACTTCTTACAAGCTGCCTTTCCTTCCTTCCAGTTAGTGATATCGTACTTCATTGGAAGCTTGCTATCTGTAGCTGGATTATACTCAAGGTCATTAATACCGTTGAGGATACCTGATACCTTAAATGCATATCTCTGAAGAGTATAGTTAAGACCTTCACCATAGTAGTCAGTCATAATCTCATATGCATATGTTGGAGATACTGTAGTTACAGAATTTGAATATACAATACCAGCCTTCATGAAATTGATAGCACGATCCTTAATACAGAACTCATCTCTCAAATACTCATCAGGAAGATCAAGCATCTCTCTTACAACATCGATTGAGTGAACGCCCTGATACTTAAGATTATGAATTGTGAATACTGTCTGAACACTATTGTGATATCCATGCTTCTTAAAGTGAGCATCAAGAAGCATTGGCATCATACCTGTCTGCCAGTCATTACAGTGGAGTACATTTGGCTCGAAATTCATGAAGTCACCCATGAAATCAAGAACTGCTCTCTGGAAGAAGCAATATCTCTCAATATCAAATACGTACTCTACATAAACCTGATCAAAGTTGAAATAATACTCATTATCTACGAAGTAGAAAGTTGTACCATTCTTCTCAATTGAGAAAAGACCAGCGTAAAGTGATCTCCAACCCATATGAACCATTTTCCATCCAAGGAACTTAAGCTCATCCTGGTACTTAATCTTAATTTTACGATAAAGAGGAAGAATTACTCTTGCATCAACCTCCTGCTTATTAAGTTCAACTGGAAGTGCACCTACTACGTCTGCAAGTCCACCAACTTTAACAAATGGACTTACCTCTGGTGATGCAAATAAAACTTTAATCTTATCCATAATTAGATTCCTGCCCCCTTACCAATTACTACTGGGTAATCAGAATGTCCAACAAGTCTTACACCTGGTCTTACAAATGCATTCTTATCAAGAATTACATTCTCAAGATGACAATTCTCAGAAATATGAGCATCCTGCATTACTACACAGTTCTTAATTGTTGTATTCTTTGAAATTGTAACTCCACGGAAGATTACTGAATCTTCAATCTGACCATAGATTCTACAACCATCAGATACGATTGTATTCTTAACATCAGAAGACTCGAAGTAAAGTGTTGGAGCCTCATCCTTAACCTTTGTGTAAATTGGCTTTCCACTCCAGAAGAGGTCATCACGAACATTCTCATTAAGAAGGCTCATAGATGCCTTGAAGTAAGCCTGTACATTGTTGATTCTCAAAGCTGTTCCTGCATACTCATAAGCATAAACCTTGATCTCATCAAACATCTTAACCATTGAGTGGATACCAAAGTGTGAAGCACCATGAGACATCTGCTTACTGATAATATCAACGAGCATATCTCTTCTCAAACAAATGATACCAAGTGAGCTCTTATTTGATGAAGATTTATCTGGATTATAAAGCATATCCTTTACAAATCCTCCCTCATCACACTCAAGGATATAGCAAGGAGATCCGTACTTATTAGCATCTCTATTGTACATAACTGTAAGATCAGCGCCTGACTTCTCATGAGCTGCAATCATATCATCAAATGTTGTATTAAGAACTACATTTGAATTAGCTACGATAACATAATCTGTACGTGATGATGTCTTAAGGAAATCAAGAATACCAGCGAGTTCCTCATCACCATTTACATTAGTAACCTCAGAGTTTACATATGGTGGAAGAATATGGAGACCATCATTCTTACGGTCCAATGACCACGCAGCACCAGTTCCGAGGTGATCCATCAATGACTTGTACTTGTTATATGTAAGAACACCAACATTCTTAATACCGGAATTAACCATGTTTGAAAGCATAAAGTCGATGATTCTGTAACGTCCGGCAAATGGAACAGCTGACAAAGCACGTGGACCTGTGAGCTCTCCCAAAGTAATCTTTTTATTGTCGGCCAAGATAAGGCCCATTGCATTATTGAACATTATTTATATC
>JAZLLF010000035.1:0-18667 GCA_045598005.1 Saccharofermentans sp.
ATTGAACTCATCACAGAAGAAGAATTCCTTAGCTACATCACATCCCGTGTAAGCACCCTCAAGGCAGTGAATCCAGTATGCCTTACCAGCTGGCTCTGAAGCTCTTCCGAGACAGCATGTATAACATCTTTCTACAAATCCGCCAAGGCCACCTTCTGTTTCTGGATAAACACCATCAGCAGCATTACCTGTAACTCTGACCCAAACAGTTGCAACTGCACCACCACCTGAAAAACCATCAGTAATATTAATGCGGTACATACCTGGCTTTAAGTTTCCGTTAGAATCATACATATCTGTACGTCCCATCTGAGCAATCAAATCACCAAAGTGCATTGTATAAGACTTGAAAGGAGCTGAAATGAGCTCATCACCACCCATATTGGTGCCGTGGTTAACCATATCCCAGTATGTAACTGTCCATCTTGAGTAACCATCTACAAGTGCGGCATAACCGAAATCTGTTACCTCAGCCCAAATATCATTTGTAACACCAATTACTGCACAAGGTTCTGGACTTCCATAAACACCGTTAGTATATGTTGTCTGTGTTCCAGGATATGCAATAGCTGCACCCTCAATAGGATTATTATAAATACTTCCTGAACTACTAGCATGAACTCTTGCAAAATAATTTGCTGAATCACTTGTAAAAGTAATCTCATAATAACCAGCCTGCAAATAACCATCCTGGTAGTAATTTCTTGAAATATAATTTTGAGAAATTCTTGTCTTTCCTCCACCTACAGGAATACCCATATCTGGATAAATAAGTGCAGTATACTGAGCAGCGTTATAAACCATACTGCTTCTGTAGTTAACATACAGTGTGTAATATCCCTCAGGAATCTCAACATCGATGTATTCAGCGCGACCCAACTCATAGTAATCGAATGGCATAATTGAGCCACCATTTCCTTCGTCGTGCTGCAATGTTGCATTACGTACTGCAAGGCTTGCTGCACTTACATCTTTTGCATTAATTGTCATTCCAACAAATGAAAAAGCCATAACAGCAGCAAGAAGTGCACTAATCTTCTTAATTAACTTCATAATGTCCTCCTCTTAAATTTTTCTCTTCTTAATTCTTCACAAGAATACTTGATTATTATATCAGCCTGCTAATTATCATTTCCACAATCAGACAGCAAAAAGGTCCACCCAAAACGGGTGAACCTTTAATATTTCACAGTATATTAACAATTAAGCGTTAAATCCTGCACCTGCACAGATATTTCTGAACTCATCTGAAGCAGCGAAAGTATTAACGATATCTGCTCTTGAGAGTCTGCCAGAGTTAAGCTGTCCAAGCCAGTAAAGGAATCCAGGATCATTATCAATATCGATTGGACGATCCATGAAGATTCTATATGCTCTGATGAGGAATTCCTGATTTGAAACATTCTGGTTTGTGAACTCAGCTCCGAGGAAGAAGTTTGATGCTACTGATGTACCTGTAGCTGTTCCACGGTCAAGAGCCTCTGCCCACATCTTAAGACCTGCTGCCTCTGGATCTCTTCCAAGTCCTGTTGCATAAAGTCTTCCAACAAATGCAATTGCCTGCTGTGATGCGCTGATTGATACGTTTGTTGGCATTACTACACCACCAGATCTGATTCCATAGACAGCACAGATATCTCTCCACTCTGGTGAATTTACGAATCCATAGAATACATCAAGTCTTGATGAACCATTTCTAAGGCAGTTAACCCAGAAATCAAATCCAGCCTGCTCTGGTGTACGATCCATGAATGTCTTATAAAGTCTTGTTACGTACTCTTCATTTGAAAGTCTGAGGCTATTGAACTCATCACAGAAGAAGAATTCCTTAGCTACGTCACAACCTGTGTAAGCACCCTCAAGGCAGTGAATCCAGTATGCCTTACCTGCTGGCTCTGAAGCTCTTCCAAGGCAGCATGTGTAGCATCTCTCTACGAATCCGCCAAGACCAAAGTCAGGTCTTTCTGGATTGTTATCTGGATAGTAACCGTCTCTCTCTCCATTACCTGTTACATAGAACATAACCTGAGCGATTGGATTACCTGCTGCAGAAGCATTATCATAAACACCAATACGATAAAAACCTGTGATGAAATTACCAAAAGAATTAGCAAAACCTGCTGATGCAGTTACTGAAAATGAATTGCTATTATTTACAACTGTAGTTACTGGTGTTGGAACTACATTAGGACCATCAACAATGTGTGAGATACTATCAAAATACTCAACCTTCCAGCAACGTGTTGAACTCAAAGATGGCATATCATCTGTAAGATTAGTAATAAGCTGATTTGTAACACCAGTCTGAACTACTCCAATCTGGCCGTGATGAACCATAACAACATTTGGCAAACCAGGAGTACAGGAAATTGAGCCATATAAGCTACGACTATATGATCCATTTAATGTATCACCTGTTACATGAACGATTTCTTCTACACCATTTACAGTAAATTTATAGTAACCTTCAATAAGATATCCATTACCATCATAATAACTACTTAAGATATTATCGCTGTCAAGAGTAACCTTGGAACCACCAGAAACACCCTTAACCTGATAATTAGAAGATGCAAGATAATTCAAATTAGGAGCTATAACAAGATATCCCATGTCACTAACATAACTGCCGCTAAGTGTGTAATTCTGACCTGCTGTCAAACCATTTACAACGAACTCAATACAGCTTGTTCTACCAATCTCGTAGTACTCATAAAGACCATGGCTGATACGCTGTGTATAAGTACCTGTCTTTACATCAATAGAAGTTGTTGCAGCTGCAACATTCTTTGCTCCAACTGACATTCCAACAATAGAAAATGCCATAACAGCAGCAAGAAGTGCGCTTACTTTCTTAATAAAACTCATTCTTCTCCTCCTCTATAAATAACATGCTACGCCTTGCTGATTCCAAATTTGGCGCAGCCTTTACTATCATACAAGGAAAAACACAAATTATGAATAACAAATTCCGTATATAAAAAGAGATGTTTCAAAAACTTAATACATTTTGAAGCATCTCTTTTATTTTTAATATAAACAACAATTAATATGACTTATGCGTTTGGATTCTTTACATACTCGAAAGCATGATCTGAGAAATACTGATCTGCAAAAACAGTCTCTGCATAAAGTGAGAAACCAATCTCCTTGATTGCAATCATATGAGGTGCACATGCTGCCTTAATATCAGCGAAAATCTCACGTGAAACATTCTTAGGACAGTCAACGATTACGAGATAACCGTTCTTTCCATTTCTTCTCATTGCAAGGAAACCAATTGAAATAATCTCGCTATGAGCAGCGCCATACTTCTTCAAAGTCTCTCTGATTGCATCAGACTCCTTACTCTTTGGAACTTCACCAACGAGAATCTTATGAGCCTCATCACTGATTGTTTCCTTCTCAAACTTTGGCTTCTTGCCAAACTGATCCTGATATCCCTTTGTAGCAACGATTGTATCAACAATGTTTCTTGGAACCTCAATTGCAATTGGTCCTCTGCAGTTAAGAACAAAATTCATGCCGTCCTTCTCAGTAAGCTTTGCAATCTCTGGGAAAGTCATTACAAGAACCTGTGGCTTAACATCAGCCTCAAAAAGTTCCTTCCATGCACCAAGTGCAGGAAGATCTGTAAAGATAGGAAGAACCTGATCACCATTCTTGTTTGTAGTTGCAATTATCTTAAGAGCTGGCTTTCCATTAGGAGTAGCCTTCTCAGTATCAATATGAGCAGGAGCGATAAATCTGCCGTTAATGATATGTCTGAAAAGAGCGTTCATATACTCCTTATCAGTCTTATAGTCATTAAAGCAAAGTGACATACCAAGAAGTGCTGGGTTCTCAATAGGTGTCTTCTTGTCAACTACTGTCTGTGGCTTGATAGAAGCAATTACAGTACAGAAAGGTGCAACCTTTGATGGAATAATTCCAAGACGTGTGCAGTCTACAGAAAGAGTAATAACTACAGGACAGTTCTTAATAGCCTTAACGCTCTCAGGAACATTATCCTCTGAAATCTCATCAGCAACTGGCTCAAGATTTGTAGCCTTTGCTTCAATTACTGTGCCACCAACTCTATAGATAAAGAGTGTATCGTCAACGTGAATCTCACCAACAACCTTACCCTTAACCTTAACGAAAGTTTCCTCAGCAGCAATATTCTCAGTTACCATCATGTAAGCTCTTCTTCCCTCATTTGGAAGAGTCTTCAAAATCTTCTCTTTTGCAGCTTTGATCTTTGCTTCATTCTCGAGTGAAGCCTTCTCCTGAGCTTCCTTACGTGCAGCAACCTTATCAAGTTTGTCCTGCTCAATTTCAGCTTCAGCTTCATCAATGGCAGCTAAGAGTCTGTCATCAGCCTCATCACTACCAACAAGCTTCTTTTTCTTATCGTCGTCTTTATTTCCAAATAAGCCCATGTTCTGGCCCTCATTTCTTAATTAATAACTATAGGATTATAACATATTTATATTAACGTGTTCCCTTTATCAGAGAAGCAGGTCAATTGCATCAAGATATCCCTGAACTCCACGTCCGATAATTAAGTCCTTAGCGTAGTAAGAAACATAAGAAATCTGACGGAAAGCCTCGCGCTCATCTACTTTCGAGATGTGAATCTCAATTGTAGGAATCTGAACTGCCTTAAGTGCATCAAGAATTGCTACTGATGTATGTGTATAAGCACCTGGATTAATAACAATTCCATCTACATTATCAAAGTAAGCCTGCTGGATGTAATCAACGAGGTCCCCCTCATGGTTGCTCTGCTTGCACTCTACTTCTACACCCTTCTCCTCACAGTGCTTAGTAATCATTGCTACTACATCAGCATAAGTTGTGCGGCCATAGATATCTGGCTCACGAATGCCAAGCATGTTGAGGTTAGGACCGTTAAGAACTAAGAGTTTTGTCATAACTCAAGTCCCTCCTTACGAAGGATAGCAACTGCTGCGTCGAGGAATTCCTTCTTGTTCTCCATCTTTGGAACTTCAACAGTAATGTCAGCAAGCTCCTCATATCTTTCCTTACGCTGCTCATAAAGCTTCTCTACACCATTTCTTGCTGTAAGAGGACGATCCTCAGAAGCGAGAACATCAAGAGGTCTCTTAACGTAGATAATTCTTGAATTATTTCTAAGCCAGAAGTAATTCTCATCACGTGTTACGATACCACCGCCGCATGAAATGATCTTGCCTGAACCAGGAAGGAACTTAGCTGCAAGAGCTGTCTCATTCTTACGGAAAGCATCCTCACCCTTCTCAGTAATTGTTGTTGAAGGTGACTCGCCGTATTCCTTTGAATACTCGTCATCAAGATCGATGAGCTCACGGCCTGTAAGGCGTGCAATCTCCTTAGCAAGAGTTGACTTACCACAACCTGGCATACCAATAAGAGTGATATTCATCATTCTGTTCTCAAGAGTTGTAACTACTCTTTTGATCATCTCACCAGCCTCTGGTGTGATATTGTCAGCACCAGCATTGTCACCAATGAAGAACTTATATGACTTATAAGCCTGACCAACGAGCATTGTAAGACCACCAGCTGTCTTCATGCCGAGCGACTTAGCCTGCTGCAAAAGCTTAGTTCTTGATGGGTTATAAACAACGTCTGCAAATGAGTCACACTTTGTAAATCTAGAAAGATCTACAACCTGATTATCTACCTTTGGATACATACCAACAGGAGTACAGTTGATGATTACCTCAGCATCTGCACATACATCGTAAACATTCTCGTAGTTAATCTCTTCGTAAAGGTCAGAGAACTTAATATCAGCAGCGCCCATCTTGTTAAGGCCATATCCTACAGCTGAAGCTGCACCACCATGACCTAATACGAGACACTTCTTACCCTTAGGATCGATGCCTGCACTTGTAAGCATGAAGCAGAATCCAAAGATATCTGTGTTATATCCGTAAACCTTGCCATCCTTACCAAATACAACTGTATTTACTGAATTACAATCAGCTGCATCCTGCTCGAGAACATCACAGCGAGCTGCGGCTTCTCTCTTATGTGGAATTGTTACGTTAAATCCACCGTAAGCCCCTGATGCGAAAAGAGCATCAAGCTCTTCAACTTCCTTCTCGATAATTGTATATGTGTAATCTGAAGTAAAGATGTTATGAATTGCTGGAGAATATGTGTGTGGGAGCTTTTGTCCAAGTACACCAAAAAGTGGCTTCTCCTGATGCTTTCTTGAAATATCAAAAACAGTCTCATAGAACTCAGGGATATAAGACTTAATCTCATCAGCTGCCTGATTCTTCAAAATCTCAATCTTCTGATCCTCACGAGCCTTATCGTAAACAGCCTTACCCTCAAGCTTTTTAACTTCACCAATCTTACGAGCAATAGCAGTTCTCTTTGCAAGTGCAGCGAGAAGTTCTCTGTCTGCTGCATCAATCTCAATTCTTAATTCATCTAATCCCATCGTATTAAGCCTCCTTAGCCAAAATCATATCGTAAAGCGCAATAGCAACTGCAGCCTCTGTTACAGGAACTGCTCTTGGAACGATACATGGATCATGACGTCCCGCAATTGTTATCTTCG
Organism: Saccharofermentans sp.; assembly: GCA_045598005.1. Taxonomy (GTDB): domain Bacteria; phylum Bacillota; class Clostridia; order Saccharofermentanales; family Saccharofermentanaceae; genus Saccharofermentans. The sequence continues at coordinate 6,560 of JAZLLF010000035.1, forward strand.
CATTTTCTTTCTTACTGATATCTACCGTATCCTGCTCCTTGGAGATTGATGGTGTAGGCTTGATTGCGCAGTTTACAACGATTGGTGCAACTGTCCCTCCAACTGAGATACCACCTAAGATTCCACCACTGTGGTTAGTTCTCATTGTTACGTTACCGCCATCCATAACGAATGAATCGTTATTCTCAGAACCCTTAAGTTCTGCTACTTCGTAGCCGTTACCAAATTCAACACCCTTAACAGCTGGAATAGCATAAAGAAGTGTTGCAACCTTGGCTTCGATTCCGCCAAAGATTGGTCCTCCGATTCCTTCTGGCATACCATAAACAACAGTCTCAATAATGCCTCCAACAGAATCCAAATCCATTCTTGCTTCTTCAATCTTAGCCTTCATAAGTTCGCCCTTGGCATCATCTACTACAGGGAATTCCTTTGTCTTAACTTCTGAAAGTTTGCTCTCGAAGTCGCTATCGAGTGTAGAGTGATTAGCGTAAACGTCGTCCTCAACACCTGCGATTGACTTAACGTGTGAGTAGATACTGATGCCACGCTTGCTTAACTCATTAAGAGCAATTGAACCAGCGATACAAAGAGGAGCTGTCATTCTTCCAGAGAAGATTCCGCCACCTGACTTCGATGCTTCCTCGCCGTACTTAATACGTGCTGTAAAATCAGCATGTGAAGGACGTGGTGTGTTCATGATTGAAGCATAGTCCTTTGGCTTTGTATTTGTGTTTACAATATAGCCGTGAAGCTTGTTACCTTCGCTTTCGAAAATAACTGCATCCTTCTCCTTACGTGGAGTAGACCATGCGTTCTGGCCTGGTGCTCTTCTTGCCATAAGTGCTCTTGTATAGTCCTCATCTGGCTTAACACCTTGTGGGAGGCCTTCAATATAAACACCAATTGTTGGGCTATGAGATTCACCATAAATCTCAAGGTTTAAAACCTCACCCCTGTAAATGCTGTTCATGCTCATTTGCATAACTCCTTAATAACTAATTCCCTAAGCTCTGGGAAAGATTTATTCATACAGTCAATCTCATCAATTGAGATTTCTGTTTTTAAAGCGGCAGCAATTAATACTGCGCACATTGCCATTCTGTGATCGTGATAAGAATCAATTGCTACTGCTTCTTCTGGAGCATTTCCTTCAAAGCCATAGATAACAATTGAGTCCTCGTTCTCCTCTGTTTTTACTCCTACTGAAGCAAGCTGCTCGCAAACTGCCTTTGATCTATCGGACTCCTTAATGCGAAGTCTTGCTGTGCTTGTAAGTGTTGTCTTAGTTGTCTTAAAAGCAGCAAGCACTGCCATATATGGAGCAATATCAGGAATATCAGCACAATCGAAAATAACTTCATTTCCGTTAGCGTTCTTAACTTCATTAAGGAACTCTACGATTGCCTTATCTCCCTGAGCTGAATCAAGATTTAAGTTAGTAACTTCAATTCCAGTAAATTCCTTAAGGCACAAAAGGAATGCACCGTTACTCCAGTCACCCTCAACGCTGAATGAATCTTCAGGCTTTGTCTTATATCCGTTATTTTCTGGATAGTATGTATCATCAATTCTTCTAATACCGCAGCCGTACTTCTTAAGAACGTTCTCAGTAAGCTCGATATAGTGAACTGACTTAATGCCACCAGTTACATCAATTCTTGATTCTTCACTGAACATTGGAAGAGCCATGATAAGACCGGAAATATACTGTGAAGAAACGCTGCCATCGATTGTATAAACTCCGGAAGTCATCTCGCCTTCTACGATAACTGTTCTTGCTTCCATGTCTTTACTAATAGTAATGCCATGAGGTGCCATCGCATCTGAAAGTTCACCTAATGGTCTATCGCAAAGTCTTCCCTTAGTCTCAAAAACAAGTCTTCTGCTAATTGAATCCCCTGCTCTTAAAAGAAAAGCAGATGCTACAGGAATCATAAAACGAAGTGTAGAACCGCTCTCGTTACATGGGAGAATTACATCACCTTCTGTAACACCGTCACGAGCGTCTCTTAAAGCTCTAAGGCATGCTTTGGTTGCCTTTACATCGTCATTGTCGCCAAGTAAATCTATAAGATTACTTCTGTCACCACAGAGGAATCTTACGATAAGTTCTCTATGGTAAATTGACTTAGATGCAGGAGCTTCAATAGTTCCGTTAAGACTTCTGTCCTTAAAAGAAATTATCATGCATTCTGTCCTTTCTTAAGGAACTCAAGGAATTCTTCAGGTGTTCTCTTAACAATCTCAGCCTTACCGATTGTATTTACTTCGATTGTAGAAATTGTATTTCCACGCTTCTTCTTATCATTCATTGCACCTGCAATCATCTCGTCTGGTGTGATCTTATCTTCAACCTCAAGGCCATATGCCTTAATGAGATTACGCATCTCATCAGCTACATCAGAAGCACACTTACCGTTTGCTTCACCTGCTGTAATCATGATTCCCATACCCTTGGCAACGCAGTTACCATGAGCAAGTTTAAAGTTGTTATCACGCTCAATTACGTGACCGATTGTATGACCATAATTTAAAGTCTGACGTCTGCCGTTATCGAACTCATCTTCAACGATAACTTCAACCTTGTCAGAAACACACATTCCAACAACCTTCTCAAGAAGCTCTGAATCTTCTCTTAAAGTAAGAGCCTTACCCTCGTCTGCATTCTTCTTAAGAAGATCGTAAAGTTCCAAGTCCATAATGAATGCATACTTCAAAACTTCTGCCATACCTTCTGTGAAGACTTCATCTGACAAAGTCTTAAGGCAGTCTGTATCTTCAATTACGGCTGCAGGCTGGTGGAAAGCACCAACTAAGTTCTTGCCCTCTGGAAGATCGATACCTGTCTTACCTCCGACAGAAGCATCTACCATTGCAAGAAGTGATGTTGGAACCTGGAAAACCTTGATTCCACGAAGGAATGTCGCAGCAGCAAATCCGCACATATCTCCAGTAACACCACCACCAAGAGCAACGATAGCATCAGTTCTTGTAAAACCATTCTCTGCCATTACTGCCCACATCTTTGTGATTGTGTTAATATTCTTAGACTGCTCGCCAGCCTCAAACACATACTCGAATACTTCGTACTTTGCTATTTCAAGACCCTTCTTTACAGTCTCTAAGTAAAGTGGAGCAACATTTGTCTCACTAACGATAAGAACCTTTGTGATCTTGTCGTCTGTTCTTTTCATAATTGCTCCTACCTGTGTAAGAGCACCAGCTCCGATAATTACCTTGTATGGCTTTTTTGCACCTACATAGATACCCTTCATACTCCGTCTACCTGTTCCTTTCTATCCTTACCTTCCTGGAGGAGTTCACGAAGCTTGTCGTAATCATCCTCAAGCATCGCCTCTTTGTACTTATTAAGTTCAGTAACGATAGTGTCGATTTCAAAAATTAGATTGTCCTTGTTCTCGAGGAAAAGCTGTGTCCACATATCTGGGTTAAGCCATGCTACACGAGTCATATCCTTATATGAACCAGCTGAGAAACCCTTGTGGTTAAGTGCGTTAGGACTCTTAACATATGCATTAGATACGATATGTGGCATCTGCGAAGTAAAAGCGATCATCTTGTCGTGATCTTCTGGAGTAGCAAGAGCGTATGTACCAAAGCCACATGGCTCAAGCATCTGCTCAAGTCTCTCTCTGTTCTTCCAGTCATCCATATTCTCTGGACAAACTACCATAGGAGCGCCGATATACATGTTTCCTCTTGAGTAATCCATACCTGAGAACTTTGTTCCTGCCATTGGGTGACAGCCGATAAATGTGAATCCATTCTCCTTAGCGATTCTAAAACACTCACGGCAGATATATCTCTTTGTACCGCAGGCATCGATTACGATACCGTTCTTGTTGAACTTATCCTTACGATCCTCAATCCACTTTACAGAAGCAGCAGGATAAAGGCTCACGATAACAAGATCACAAAGCTTTAAATTCTCCTCTGTAAGATAATCGTCAATAACTCCGATTCTCTTTGCTTCATCTGCAACAGACTGTGTTCTGTTCCATCCAAGCACGTTAATCTCTTCACCACTCTGCTTATAAGCCTTCGCAAAAGATGCACCGATAAGACCTAATCCAACAATACCAACTATCATCGAAAATACCTTCGTTTCTTTAATATATAAAAAAACGCGCACACGCACACGAGCGCACGTTATTAAATAATAAAGGATGACGCGAGCGCTTTCAATAAAAAATATTATTTCAATCAAAAACGGAGCCAGAAAATCCGACTCCGTTACTAAAATTTTACGTTATATAAGACTTAAGAAAATCATTTGCCAAGTTCTGTTCTGATTAAGTCCTTAATCTCAGATGGCTCCTTCTCCAATGCAACAGCAAGCTCAGCAGTCATACGTCTCTCAGCGTCATTCAAAATACGCTCATCCTGCATATTGAGTGTCTTACCTTCATTCAGAAGTTCTTCACGGCGATTGATAATTACGCCAATCATGTCAATAATCTCTGCATGTGTGCCGTTAGAAAGACAGTCAATGAACTTAACCTTACGCTCATTACGATCTTCAATCCAGGCAAAATCGTTAGTCTTTACACGATGAATAAGCTCATAAGCTTCATCCTTCGTAATAACAGGCTTCATTTTGGAAACAAGTTTCTCGTTGTTAAAAGGCACATAAACTGTGGATGGCTGATTAACAAAAAGAGGAGTCAAAATATAATGTTTTGATGGTCTCTCGTGAAAAAAACTGATGTCTGTAATGTCATCAATCTTACAAACACCGCTACCACCATAAACTACAGCGTCACCAACTGCAAAACTCATAAAATACCTCTCAACAAAAACGTAAATAAAACTCTCCATCACTAGTATAACACCGGAGTATTAAGGCAACCTTTCGACATTTTTGCCAAAATCAAAAGCGAATAATAGCCGTATTGTATTCGCAAATTACCATAAAAAATAATTGCGATTTTAGGCAGGTTTTTGATTACCTTTTCGAGAAGAAGAAATATGTCTATAATAGAGCCTATGAAAAAGGGATTAGTAATGGAAGGCGGCGCGATGAGAGGCCTCTTTACAGCCGGTGTCATCGACGTCCTTATGGAAAATGGTATTAATTTTGACGGAGCCTGTGGAGTATCTGCAGGAGCCTGTTTTGGCGTAAATTACAAGTCTTCACAGATAGGCCGAGTTATACGCTATAACCTTAAATTCAACCGCAACTGGAGATACAAGGGCATTCGTTCCCTGGTATTTACTGGCGACATTTATGGTGCAGATTTTTGCTACCACGAATTGCCTTCCACACTCGATTATTTTGATATCGAGACTTTCGTGAAAAATCCAATGGAATTCTATGTTGTCGCAACTGATTTAAATACAGGAAAAGCTGTTTACAAGAAGCTTTCTGACGGCAAATATAATGACCTTGAATGGATAAGAGCTTCGGCTTCAATGCCAATTGCTTCCCGCGTTGTAAAAATCGATGGATACGAGTTATTAGATGGCGGAATCTCCGACTCAATTCCTCTGGAATTCATGAACAAAACCGGGTACGAGAAGAACCTTGTAATTCTCACTCAGCCAGCTGATTTTGTTAAGAAACCTTACACTTCAATAATGAAGGCTTTTAATTTGTTTTTGCATAAGTATCCAAATACTGTTGAGGCACTTAAAAATCGTCACATAATGTATAACGAACAGCTCGCATATGTGTCAGAATCAGAAAAGCGTGGCGATTCTTATGTTATAAGACCTCCTGAGCCACTTAATATTGGCTCAATCGAGAAAGATGAGAATGAACTTAAGCGCGTTTATGAACTGGGCAGAAAAACCTGCATTGAACAGCTTGATGAGATTAAAAAATTCCTTGAAGAACGCTGATTTTTCTTGATTTGTGTTTTGTTAGTAAAATAGTTAACGCTTGAAATTTTTGTTAACGGATTTGCTAACATTTGGGGTCAAAACGATGTTTTGTTAGCAAAACAGTTAACAGTTCGAATTTTTGTTAACGAATTTGCTAACATTTGGAGTAAAAACGACGTTTTGTTAGCAAAATAGTTAACGCTTGAAAATTTTGTTAACGGATTTGCTAACATTTGGAGTCAAAACGATGTTTTGTTAGCAAAACAGTTAACGGTTGAAAATTTTGTTAACGGATTTGCTAACATTTGAGGTCAAAACGACGTTTTGTTAGCAAAATAGTTAACGCTTGAAATTTTTGTTAACGGATTTGCTAACATTTGGAGTAAAAACGACGTTTTGTTAGTAAAACAGTAAACAGTTCGAATTTTTGTTAACGGATTTGCTAACATTTAAGCCAGAACTAACAAGAGCCACCTTACAGACTTTGAATCTTAAGGTGGCTCTGTTAATTTGTAACTTTTGTGAAGCAGGATTAGTCTTCGTTCTCGTGCTCTACGAGTCTCTCGCAGCTATAAATCTGACGAAGCTTTGGCTTCTCGATCTTACCTGTAGCATTACGAAGAACTGGAGCGAAAATAATCTTACGTGGTCTCTTATATCGTGGCATGCCAGCGTTAAACTCGTTAACTTCTTCCTCTGTAAGAGTCATGCCTTCCTTAACTTCTACGATGGCACCTGCAATCTCACCAAGACGCTTGTCAGCAAATCCGATTACAGCAACATCCTTAATCTTGTCGTGCTTACGCATGAAGTCCTCAATCTCAACTGGATAGAGGTTCTCACCACCACAAACGATAACGTCCTTCTTACGGTCAACGAGGAAGATAAATCCATCCTCATCCTGCTTTGCAACGTCACCAGTTAAGAGCCAGCCATCCTTAAGGCAGGCAGCTGTAGCCTCTTCGTTCTTGTAGTAGCACTCCATAACACCAGGGCCCTTAACGCAAAGCTCACCAGCTTCACCCTGATTTACGATACTTCCATCTTCGTTAATAATCTTAACTTCCCATCCATATCCAGGGATACCGATAGCACCAACCTTATGAACGTTCTCAACACCCAAGTGTACGCAGCCAGGTCCGATAGACTCAGAAAGACCATAGTTTGTATCGTACTGATGATGTGGGAAATACTCGAGCCATCTCTTAATGAGTGACTTAGGTACTGGCTGAGCACCAATATGCATAAGTCTCCACTGATCGATATTATAATCCTCAAGCTTAATGTCTCCACGATCTAATGCGTCGAGAATATCCTGTGCCCAAGGCACCAAAAGCCATACGATTGTACAGTGCTCATTAGAAGCAGCTTCCATAATATACTGTGGCTTTGTTCCCTTAAGAAGAACTGCTGGAGAACCTGCTACAAGTGAACCCATCCAGTGCATCTTTGCTCCTGTATGGTACAAAGGTGGAATACAGAGGAAGCAGTCCTCGCGTCCCTGTGAATGGTGATTCTGCTCTACAGCAGCTGCGTGCATAAGACTTCTGTGCTTATGCAAAATAGCCTTAGGAAAACCAGTTGTTCCTGAACTGAAGTAAATAGCGCCATACTCATCATCTGTAATCTCAATGTTTGGAGCTTCACTTGAATAATCAGCAACAAGATCACGATAGCTCTCTGCAAATGTAGGACAACTGTCACCACCTACGTATACGAGAAGACGATTCTTCGAAATATCATCCACTACCTGCTCAATACGTCCGATAAACTCTGGACCAAAGAACAGAATATCGAGATCTGCAAGATCTGCGCAGTACTTAATCTCTTCTGCTGCATATCTGAAATTGAAAGGAACTGCGATAGCTCCAGTCTTCAAAATACCAAAATAAATTGGGAGCCACTCAAGGCAGTTCATCATGAGGATACCAATCTTATTACCCTTCTTGATTCCTCTGCTTAAAAGCATATTTGCAAGGCGGTTTGCCTTCTCATCAAATACCTTCCAGGTAATCTCTCTTCTGTAAGACTGCTTCTCTGTTGGCTGAATAAGTTCATACTCTTTCCATGTGATGCGGCCCATCTCCTGCTGCTCAGGATTAAGTTCAATAAGAGCTACTTCATTGCCATAAAGTTTGGCGTTTCTCTCCAAATAATCAAATAAAGGCATGGTCTATCTCCTTTGATAGAAAAAATGAAGCGTGCGCCTCATGCACACGCTTCTTAATTTTATCACATCAACCGAAAATTGTACTCAAAAGTACAGCAAGAAAACCTATTACTACGCCTATTAACGAAAACTTTACAGGTCGTGTCTTAATTACATGTGGTAAAAGCTCCATGAAAATCAGATAAACGATCATTCCAGCAGCAATTGAAACAAGTGCCGAAATCAGAGCTTCTGTCAAAAGTGAACTCATAAGCATCATCAGAATTCCGCCGATTGGAGTTGAGATAATTACGAGAGCTGTAAGCAACCATTTCGAGAAATTATTCTTATGGGAAAGTGTTGAATAAATAAGCATTCCCATAGGGATATTATGAAGGCCGATACTAATGGCGAGGATTGCACCCTGCTGTGCTGAGGACATCGCCAGAGTATAAACAGTCATACCCTCAATTATATTATGGAGAATTACAGCAAGTGCTGACATGATTCCAATGTGCGCAGAATTCTCATTATCGTGATTCTCCGGAGTATCCTTGTGATCATCGTGATCTGGCGTAAACAAATCGAGAAGCACAAGAAGGCCAAAGCCTGCGAACACGAATATAATGCAAAGCCAGATACTGGAGCCACCTTCCGTTATACCCTCAATAATATCTGGCACAAGGTCAAAAATCATAAGTGACACAAGGGCACCAAGAGCAAGCGCGAAAGACACTGCTTCAATTTTATGTGAATCCTTTGATACGTGTGTTAATAAAGCACCAACGAGAATAAAAACGCCTGCAAGGCATGCTATCAGGAGCGGCATAACTTATATCCCTCCTCATCTTCATTAATGCAGTCTGCGCACACGCCATAGAAAACTGTACGCATAGGATCCACGCGAAAACCATGCTCTTCCATTACATGTGACGCAATACCGTTAAGTTCTTCACACTGCATATGGATAAGTCTTCCGCATATCTCACATCTTAAGTGAAAGCAGACACCACCATGAACGTGCTTGTCAGGTGAAACATACTCAAAGCATGCAGGGCTTCCTGGCTCAAGAATGTATTTTGTTACAAGACCATCGTCAACGAGTTTCTCAAGCTGGCGATAGATTGTTGTTGTACCGATATTCTTACCTTCAGACTGGAAGTGATCATGAATATCGCAGACATTAAAATGCTGACCTTCGATTGTTTTTAAGTAATCGAGAAGGTCAAGACTCTGCTTTGTTTTATAGTTACCACGATTATTCATGTTCTATTAACTTACCTGCTTTAAATAATCCAACAAAGTGAAAACGGTTTTCATTTTCGCTTTGTTAATATACGCTCGCGCCAGATAAAAGTCAACCAAAATGAAACTGTTTTCCAAATTCGTTACAGAACCGTAATTTAGACAAATCTGTGTTAGAATGAGTGACGTTAAGAACTCTAGGAGGCACAATATGAGAGAGAAGGATAAGATGCTTAACGGCGAGCCATTTAACGTCAACATGGACGATGGTCTTTTGAAGGAAAGACGTGACTGCCGCGATTTATGCCACGAATACAACAAGCTCAGCCCAGCAAATGGTGCAGAGCGCAAGAAGAGAATCAGCGGAATCATTGGCGCTGTTGGATCAGACATCAATGTAGAGCCACCATTTTACTGTGACTATGGATGGAACATCGAAGTCGGTAACAACTTTAATTCAGAGTGTAACCTTGTAATCCAGGACGCTGGTGGAGTTTTCTTTGGAGAGAACTGCTTTATTGGTCCTAACTGCGGTTTCTACACAAAGGCACGTCCTTTCGACGCTGAAAGAAGAAACGAAGGCGTTGAATTTGCACGTGCAATCAGAGTTGGAAACAACGTATGCTTTGGTCCTAATGTTCACGTTATGCCAGGCGTAACAATTGGAGATAACGTAGTGATTCTTGGAGGAAGTGTTGTAAACGACGACATCCCTTCTGGCTCAGTTGCTGGCGGAAATCCTTGCACAGTTATTCAGTAATTTTTTCTACTTAAAAAACTAAGAGTTATCCTCGCTATATAGCCTGGATAACTCTTTTTTGCTGCTCAAAATGTTCAGAAATATCTAAGTGTATTAGTTCAAAATTTTATTACAAAATTCCTTTATCTCATCGATTCTTGCGGCTACATCTTCCCTGTTTTCAATAGAACACAGGCCTAACTTGCCACAAGATTCAATTTCCAAATGACCGTGAAAATGTTCGATACTACTAATGATTCTTTCGCATTCAGGCATACTTGGACCTGTTCTTAATGCAATGGTGTAGCCTTTCTTGCCAGAAGATAATTTCGCATGTGGCTCATGTGTATTACACCAGGGTGTGCATCTATCTATAAACACCTTAAACTGACCTGGAATATCTGCCCAGTATGAAGGAGACACAGATACAATTCTGTCTGCCCATTCATACTGATCCATTAGTTTTGTAACATCATCGTTTTGGAAACACTTCACAGTAGTATGACAGGTTCTGCAACCCTTACATAAAGCAATCTCATAGTCATCAATACAAATACTTCTTACTTCATTTCCAGAACTAACGTTGTTTTTTACTATATTTACTATTTCTGCTGTCGCTCCATTTCTAACGGGACTACAGTTAATAACAAGTATTTTCATATTTCCCTTTGTACACCCTTACAAACTGTTAGATAACATATTTATATACACGATCATAGAAATCCTTTGCTTCTTCAAAAGCTCCATGACCTAAGCCTTCATATACAAAAAGTTCGCTATTCTCTATGCCGCTTTTCAATTCATGTGCAGCTTCATTTCCAACGGTTTTATCGTCGTCACCTGCTATGATTAGTGTACTACTTTTAATCTCACTAAGTCGCGCCCTCGCATCGAAAGCAAGAATTGCATTCGCATTTCTTAAGAATCGCTCATAACTTTTTGGCTTCGTGAATTTTGCTACTATCGGAAACATTTTCCTGTTCTTGGAAAGATATTTTTCAGAATACATCTTCTCTGCAGTATCTACCATAAGCGACGTATGATCATCTTTCCCTACCATATCAATCCATCCTGTTACATTCTCTTTAAGTACTTCATTTATGGCAGGTGCTGTAACAGCAAGGATAAGCTTGTCTACCATTTCAGGATACTTAATTGCTATGTACTGAGAAATCATTCCACCCTGTGATACTCCAAGAATAGATGCCTTGTTAATTCCCAAAAGTCGCATTGCTTCAACCTGGTCATCAGCCATCTGCTCAATTGTGTACCCTTCTGGCATGCTGTTTTTTCTACTGAACATATATACAGTAAAATCCTTAAGGAATAACTTTAAAGATGCCATTAAAACTAATGCTTTACCCTTAACTGTAGCAAGCCCGTCTGAAAGTCCGGGTAAAGCAATTAATACTCTTTCCCCGCTTCCAAACTGAGCATAGTACATTTCTGTATTCCCAATTTTTACACTTCCATTTTTAATCATCTGCAATAATTTTTCTCTCAAAATCTCATTATTAATAATTCGGTCATAACCCATTCAATAGGTACACAAATTCTCAATTTGCAAAATCCCTTAACCAGTTATACTTTCCACTACGGAAAACAGACATTACTAAAATGCCAATTCCTAATATAGCTACAAATCTGCCGATAATATGATTGCGTGGGTTATCGTAAACCTGTTCACTATCTAAAGATCTGTAACCTTTAAGTTCATAAACTGTGACCTTCTGCTCATCTTTATAGGACATCATGGTATCGGTTACTAATTGAACTTCAACTGTGCTTCCACCAACATCAACCACAAGATCGCTTGTGTAAGTACCATCGTCCATTGGTGATAAATAACAACCCCAATCTACTATTACACCTTCATAACTAATTACATCGTTTTTGAAAAACAGTTTATTAAATAGTGGACTTGCTGCCCAAATAAGAACACCTATAAGAAGGATGATCGCACCTATTACAAAAAGTACTGGTGTGACATGCTCCCACCACTTAGCATTTCATGCTTGAAGTGGGGGCTTCTTACTCAATGTCTCTAACGAGACAAGTATCAATAAGCTATCCCCGTGTGTCCCACGGTTTATTTTCTGCTCATTCACATGAGCGTCCTTTATTTTGT
>JAZLLF010000036.1:0-48878 GCA_045598005.1 Saccharofermentans sp.
TCTTTTCTGACCATATACTCCAGTTAGCTTAAAAGCAAACCTGTTATTGAAATACTCATTGATTAAAAAAGTCTTTCCTACACGTCTTCTTCCATATACAACTACCAATTGAGCTGTATTAGAACGCATGCATCTGTCTAAACGGCTACATTCTTCAATTCTTCCAATAATGTTTTGACTGTTATTCATAAAAAAAGATTATCACGCCCTCTTTTAATAGTCAATTATAAGTCAGCGAAATCTCTATTTTTAATTACGTTTTCGCTGACTTATAAGCATGAGATCAAGCTGATCAGGATTACTATAGATTTTAAACAACAGTCTGCTAATATGTAATTAGCGGTGGAAAAATTAGGGAGATATTCATGACAGTCAATTTGAAACTTAAAACCATATCCATATTACTTGGAAGCGCCGTATTATTTACGGCCTGCTCTTCATCTGCGACCAGTACTGATACTACAACACATACAGAGCGCATTCTCGAAAGCGGTACACCGATATCTACCTTTTCGAGTAGCGAAATCGTGGAGGAAACTGAAGAAACATTTCCAATAAGAGAAACGGAATATGTTACCAGCGAGTGCGACTTTACTATAGATCCCGAAAGCCACCACATAACCGCAACATACGATGATGGTAATTACATCATTGATTACGATCTTTATTATTACGATTACGGCGTAACTACAGTTAATATTTATTCCTGCGAAGAAAACAGCCAGATTGGCCAGAGGCATATCGATACTTCTGACAGATGGACATTAATCGGAAGTAACCTTCGCAACATTATTAATGGCCCAATTATGTCCCAAAACTACGAGGATATCATTAACAACACAGTTAACTCAGCAGATGTTGTTCCTTCAGACGAGATACCTGAAATTTCCGAACTGATTCCACTTATTGGCGAGAAATATAACCTTGATACGAATGTATCAAGAATCGTATTCAACTTCAGCGATTTTATTAATAGTGGCATAAATTTTGATGACATGGGAATTAATATTCTCACTGATAATCAGCTCGCGACTAACTTAACTGACACTATTAATGGTGACATCACTTTGTATACCTTAAGAGAAACAATTGATGGCCTTCCTGTTGGAATTCCAGGGTATAGTTTTGCTGGTTATTCACGCATCAGATATGGTGAATTTGAAGGCAGTACTGTCTGGTCCGAAGACGTTTATTGGGGTGATTTTTATGACCAGGATAACGAAATCATTGTAGACATCAGAAACTATAATCTGATAATCAATGAAGCTGTCAGTTCAAATCTTCCTGTTATGCCTCTTGAAGAATGCATACAGAATTCAATTAATGGTGCAATTCATGATGCATTTTTTCTTGGAAGTAATCATGCACAGGTGTTTGCTGCTGAACTCGTGTATTTCCCTTTCGAGGAAGGTTGCAGCGGAGCTCTTGATTTTTCCTACAACACTTATATGTGTCCTTTCTGGGTACTCCATGTTGTAAGTTCAGGTGATGACGTTCGTACAGAGGCAATTTTACTTAACGCAGTTACAGGAGAGCTGGTGTCATATGGTTTATAAGCGAAGAATTATCAGCACATTTATGGCGCTTACTATTGGCGCAAACGTTTTCCTTACTTCATGCTCTTCAAAGGAAACCAGGCCCGCTATAAACGGCAGATCCAACTACGTATATGATGCAGTAACAACCGAGTTCTATTCTGAAGATGGATGGAGCGAGATAAGAGCCTGCATGAAAAGCGGCGACTACGCATATGCACTTGTTGGCTGCCTTATTGAAAATAGCATCGAAGTAAGAACAACAATGTACCAGGTAAATAGCTCCGGCGAGATTACTTCTGAAAAGGATCTTTCCGGTGAGTTTGCATTAAATTACTACGCCATAACAGACTACTACGATGGTAATTTCTACTACACAACATACGACGACAGAGTATGCATTTTGAATCTCGAAAGCAGCGAGATCGCGAAGTCCCAAAGACTTGATTCTGATATCCGTGGTGTTCAGGCCTCAGAATCAGGAATATATCTTCTCTACCAGAACAAAGTCATTTTGTATGATTATGACTGGAACCTCATTAGTGAAGTAGTAAACAGCGGTTGGGACTGGTTTAACGATACAAAGCCTGTTTACGAGACTAATGGTAAAACTTATGTTATTGCAGGCAGTGCAACTCACCAGAACTATTACGAAGTCGACTTCGATTCTTCTGAAAGTCACCTTATTTATGATCCAAGAAGTGAGAACAGCAGTCCGACAGACACTTGTTATGGTCAGTATATTTTTGACCTTAATGGTGAGTATTTACTGGATTTTGAAAACTCTTCAAAGATTACACTTGCTGACTGGAACGGAATTAACATGATTCCTGCTTCATATAACAACACTCCTGAATATGTAGCTGTTGATAATGAACATTTCATCAAGTACTACAACTACGATATCGGAATGTGCGAGATGCAGGTTTACACCTACAACCCTGACGTGGATTATAGTGACAGAATCGAGATTATAATTGGCGGTTTTGACTGCCGTAACGACAGCGCTCTTAACTGGGCAGTTTATAACTTCAACACTTCTCAGGACACTTATCGCGCTTATATCGAAGACTACAGCATCGAATTTGGGTGGGACAGTGTTGGCGGCCCAGCAGATCAGCAGGCTGCACTTATTCAGTACTTCAACGATGGAAATGCCCCTGACATCTTTTATGGTGATGATTTCGATTATGATCTGTTCGCTCAAAACGAGACAATTATTGATATGAATGAGTTTATGGGCGATGAGATTAATGCTGCCTTGGAAAAAGCAACTCCATCCATAAGAAACCTTATGATTAATCCTGATGGATCCTGCTACAGAATATTTGCAGCTTATCAGTTATCTGGATATATAGGTGCTTCAAGCGTTGTTGGCGATAATACTGAGATGTCAATCGAAGACATATGTAATCTTGCTCAGACTTCAGGAAGCCAGATTTATGACGGTGAACTTTCAACTAGAATTGCTGAACAGGCAATTGCATATACAATTCATTCCAATAATTATTCTGAGGATGATTTTAAGACTATCCTTGAATATGCTTTCGAAAGCGGGTGCGAAACCTGGCCAGTTTCCTTCGAGAATTTAGACGCTTCAACAAAAAGTAGTTTTCTTCTCTGGAATTTCAGTTTCTTCGATCTGGACTATGTTAATACAACAAGACATGACATCAGGGATGAACTGACATTCATTGGTTATCCAACGCTTAACGGCTCAATTCATTTGGCTAACTCATTTGGTCAGATGGCAGTATCTTCTTCCGCTTCTAATCCAGAAGCATGTATTGAACTTATACTTCACCTTTTGGACGTTAATGTTCAAAGAGCCTGTCTGTCTCAATACACAATTCCAGTAAACGACGAAGTGCTCGAGACCTGGTTTGCTGATTCTATAGACCACAGTGGCATTACTGATGATTCCATAGGTTATAAACTTACGATTGAACAGATCAACGAGATGGATCCAGAGACCATAGATAATTTCCGTAACGCTATTTACGCCTGCGACTTTGTTGAATTCTATGACTGGGGTCTTTACGAGATTATCGATGAGGAAGTTCAGTCTTATTATTCACAGAATAAGCCTGTTGACGAGATCGCTTCGAGCCTTTATTCAAGAATCAATCTGTATCTTGCTGAGCAGTGATGATTTGTTCGGGCTAATGTTAGCAGATCCGTTAGTGTGGCACAGCGCACTAACATATTTACTAACAAATCGCCTTTTTAACCCTGTTTGTTAGCAGATCCGTTAGTGTGGCGCAGCGCACTAACACATTCACTAACAAATCGACAATTTAACCCTGTTTGTTAGCAGATCCGTTAGTGTGGCACAGCGCACTAACACATTTACTAACAAATCGACAATTTAACCCTGTTTGTTAGCAGATCCGTTAGTGTAGCGCAGCGCACTAACACATTCACTAACAACCAAATGATAATGAAGTTAAGGAGCCTGGCTCGCAAAAGCGCGGGCCATCTGCCCTCCTCAAAAAACACTTCATCATGCTGCTTTTACTTCGTTCACGTACACATTTGTGAGAACAAAATTCTCATGTTCCACCTTAAGTTCAAGTGTTACGTTAACACCCTGTGTGAGTTCCTCATTAAGTGAAGCCTCATGGTATTTGCCTTCACTGTTTGCCACATGAATCTTTGGCATATTCTCTGTATCGTTTACAGCAACAAAGCCAAAACCACTGATCTTGGATGGGAAGAACTTATAGTGAGCGTGAAGCTCTTCCAAAGTAATCTGACCTGGGATGCTCTCGAGAATTTTTGCATCGTGAAGAACGATTGATGTGTATGTTCTTACTTTTCTGCTGAAGTCAGACTTAATGCGCTTACGAGTTGTCACAGAAGATGATGTGATTCTGCCATTTACGAATACTGTTGAGTTCTCTGATACTTTTAAAATCTTTGTCATAATTTTTTCTCCTTTTAATTAAATTATTTTTTTGTTTTTTAATGGTTCTTTCCCCCTCAATCCACACTCTTTGAGCTGCTAGTCTTTAAACCCTGGTACGCTCGCTGCTTTCGCAGGTCGTTGCGGTACTTCACCGGTTTAAAGCGGTGTGTTTGAGGATTCAGTTGTCAAGGTGCGTCGTGCTTTCGGGCGCAAAAAAAGACCGGTACCCTGGTAGGAATGGAAAGGGCGCACTAATCCCGTTAGCACATTTCAATATCATTCCTACCAAGGCACCGGCCTTGAACTTTTTAAATTGTGAGGCTCATGTTAACAGAGCCAATGGGCAAAATCAAGAGTAACTTTGATGTCTCCATATTACTCCGCTATTTTGCCTTCAAAAGATGGGGGGGGGAATATGCTCCTCGAAAGCACTAAGAAAGTCTTTTCCCATTTAGCGTTCCCTCGCTTTTAAGATGTATGGGTGCTAAGTCTAGTGGCAGAACCATCAGTAACATCAATTACAACCGAAACACCACTATCATATGTATAGCCGTAACTTCTCTGCTCAGCAGCGCTTCTCTGATTATTTAAGCGGAAACCGTAACAAGGACCATAAACAGAATGGTTATATGGGGTTGAATCATAAGCAATGTAAACTGCTTCTGATGTATAGTTATGAGTTACAAGATTCCAGAATGGACTTTCGAGAATGCTGTTATATTCAGCAAACGGAGTGTTATTAGTATAGTAGAACATGGAAACGCCATCGTAGAATGTATGGCTGCTATTAATTGGAATCCAAAGGCGAACAGGATTACAGATAATTGGATAGTCACTTGAACCAGTTCCAACAATCTCACCCACAGTAACTTCCATCATTGTTCCATCAGAAGTGATGCTTCTTATTACTCCTCCGTAGTGTCCATTAGGAAGCGTATCAATTCCATCAACGAGGCTGCTGTATTTAATCTCCTGATTAGTGTGTCTCATTACCCAGTCGTATGTATAAACGTCAGGTTCAATATCGTTCATTCTACTCACGATGCGAACATATTCACATGAAGGTTCATACTCGTAACCCTTTGTGGAATAAACACCGCAGTAAATAAAATCATCATCAATATTTACGCTGAAACCAATATAAACTGTATCGTCTGGATGTGCATTATGAAGCGCCATAAGCTCATTTCTTACAAGAACAATCTTCTCATCCAAAGGCACATCTGGCGTTGGAGTTGGAGACGAAGTTGGTGTAGCTGTAGGCGTGTTTGTTAATTCCACGCTTGTTTCAGTCTCTTCGGTAACCGTTGTCTCTATAGTTGTCTCATTACTCTTGTCAGGCTTAGATTTTGTAACTTCTGTCTCTTCTGCCTTCTTATTACATGCAGAAGTAAAACACAAAGCCAGAATAAGTACTGCTGCCAATAATTTTATATTCTTCATATCCATATCCTCGAAAGCGAAACGTTAAGAATAACATATACAAAAAAAATCAATTACTCAATAACATTTCCTTCAATCGTATGACCTTCAAAACAGAGGCGTCCATTACTCTGACTTACGTTATATGACACCTCTTCATCACCAATTAATCCGTGAACAAGATAACCTGAACCAGAAATCTCAATTGATGTAATAATTATTGAAGTATTTCCATCGAACAGATCATTGCCGTCAGTCCAGATATTGATTCCAAAGTATCCATCACGTGATTCAAAAATGCCGACTTCCATATCCTCGTTACGGTTACCATATGAACCAGTAATATCCTCAAAAGCCTCAAGAGTCACGTCATCGTAAGAAACGCACATTCCTTCTGACATAATTCTTTGAAGTACATTAGAAAAATCCTCACAGTAATTAATGCAAAGCCAGCCATTTGCAGAATCGTAAATACCAGACTTTAATTTCATCTCGTAAGTAGTAGATCCTCCAGCTGTATCAGGATATAATCCGCAGAAATAAATGCTGTCCCATGCCAAAACTGCCTGCTCAGTATCAAATTCACGAACAGTCACTTCTTCGATAGCATCCATTAAATCACTGATTAATTCAGGATCTGAAATTATATAAGTAACTGCAGATTCATAATCTCTTACTGTATATCTAATTGAAGTTGGCATATCACCACTCCTAAACATATTCTGAATACCCTCTTCAGAATTATCAAGCATTGTTCCTCTGCTCTCACCTTCATAATTAAAAGTAGGTTCTGTTCTTACTGTTCTTCTTGTCTTATGTTTCTTTTCTGGCTTTTCAGTACAGCCTGTAAAAAGAACAGCTGCCATCAAAATTACAGCAACGATTTTAAAACTACGCATATATAGAAACCTCCACGTCTTCGTCTTACATTATATAAGACGCAAAGAAATCGTGGAGGTTGCATCAAAAAGGGAGGTTATAAAAAAATAGGGGGTTATTTAATCAGATTAAGTACTTCTTCTCTATCTGGCATAGCCTTAATTGCACCACGCTTTGTAGTTACAATTGAAGCTGCAGCGTTAGAGAAAGTAAGCATTCTGGAAAGATCATCTTCGCTTAAATTATCAAGACCATGCTCCAGAATGTAGTTAAGAACGCATCCACAGAACGTATCACCAGCGCCTGTAGTATCGATAACGTTCTCCTGGTGAAAACCAGCGCATTCAACTCGCATATTTTTGTAATATACGCGGCTTCCATCTTTACCAAGAGTAAGACAAATCATCTTTGTTTTAAACTTTCCCTGAAGATAGTGAATACATTCATCGTAATTCTCAAGACCCGTTACAAACTGTACTTCATTGTCTGAAATTTTAAGCACATCACAAAGGGAAATCGCCTTAAGCATCATCTCCCTCGCGTGCTCCAGATTATCCCAAAGTGGAGGTCTTAAATTAGGATCAAGCGAGATAATCATGCCCTTACTTTTGGCAATCTCAACTGCCTTCAAAGTTGCTGCTTCAATCTCAGAGTCTGTCATAGACAAAGTACCAAAATGGAAGATCTTCGCGTCATCAAACATCTCATAAGAAATGTCATCTGCTCTTAGCATCAGGTCAGCACCTGGCTTTCGATAAAAGGAGAAATCTCTGTCACCGTCAGGAAGCTTATGCACGAAGGCAAGTGTTGTAGGAATATTCGAATCGTTAAGAAGGTACTTACTGTCAATCCCTGCGTCTTCGATTGTATTTCGAAGCATCTTTCCAAACTGGTCGTCGCCAACTTTACCTATAAACTTTGTGCTTTTCCCAAGTTTACTCAGCATCGAAAGCACATTGCATGGAGCTCCACCCGGATTAGCCTCAAAGAGAGGATTTCCTTGCGTGCTTTCGCCATTCATTGTAAAGTCGATAAGAAGTTCACCCAAAGCAATTACATCAGTACTCATGTCTTTTACACCTCACTTTGAAGCTACGGCAACAGCCACTGAAACCGAGATGTCGCAATAAGGAATAAGTGTAGACTGAAGCGCGTGATAGATATCAGACTTACCTGGCCAGACTGTTCCAATCACGTTATTATTCTGATCAAGCTGGTGGAACCATGAACCATTCTCGTGATCAAGAACTTTACTATCGAGATACTCCATAAATATTGCGTAATCAGTAGCGTACTTACTGTTATTTGTGGCTCTGTAAAGAACTGCAGATGTGTTAATTGCTTCTGCCAAAGTCCAGTGCATTCTGTCGTGAACGACTGGCTTTCCTTCCCAGTCTGTTGTGTAGCAGATTCCAGGAGCACCGTCAGAATTCCATGCGTCAGCAATTGCTCTGTTATAAAGATTACAAGCAGCATCTACGTAGTGATCATAATTCTCTGAACCGTATTCATAAACTGAAGAAGTCCACTGTGTAATAAGTCTTGCCCACTCGATTCCATGTCCTGGAGTTGCGCCATAAGGCTTAAACTGATCTGCTGGTCTGTCTTTATTACACTCAAGATCAGCTTCCCAAGTACTCGTAAAATGTTCAGGAATTCTCCAGTTGTTTTCCTTTGCCCATGAGATTACATGATTAATAATTCTTCCTGCACGCTCACGGTAAACCGCATTTCCAGTAACATCAGCTACAGCAAGGAAAGCCTCAACTGTATGCATATTTGCATTAAGACCTCTGTAGGAATCGCACTTCGTAAACTCAGTATTCCATGTATCACATGAAAGACCCTCTTCGTCATTCCAGAATTTCTTGTCGTAAAGAGCAAGCGCCTCATCAAGAAGTTCCTTCGCACCTTCTGCTTCTACAAGAACACCAGAAGCAGCAGCAAGAATTACGAAAGCATGAGCGTAGCACTGCTTGTTTGGAAGAATCTTTCCATCAGCTGTAATTCCTGGAAACCATCCACCATTTTTGTCATCGTGAAGCTCACCCTTTAATCCCTTAAGCGCCTGCTTTGTAAGTTCCATTGAACCTTCGTGTCCGAGCAATGCTCCGATACTATATACATGTGACATACGGCATGTAATCCATGTCTCTCTTGGTCTTTCTACCCATGGAGTTCCATCGTCACCAAGGTAGTAAGAACTTCCATTAGGAGATGGAAACTTATGACCAAAGTTAAGAAGGTCATTTGTAAGTTCATTCATAAAAGCTTTATTTTCTGCTGTATCGATAATGTATTTTGCGTTCATAAATTTATCTCCTTAGTTAATGTCATATACGCTTCTTAAGCGCAAAGAATCAATGTTGCCACTTATAACTTCTATTTGTTTGCTTCCGCCATTCATGTCAAAGAAATTGTCTGACAAAATAAGATCATCGTTTGTATTTCTTATCTCAACACTCTTTGCATAACTGTCAGCAAAAACAGTAATCTTATTGCCATTTACCTCGTATCTGAGATTAGGATTTTTGTAATTAAAGTACTTTGGAAGAGAAAGAATCACTGTTCCTTCAGATACTACATCTCCTCCGATAACCGCCTCGTAACTTACATACTCGTTATAGATATCAAGCTCAGGAAGCTCCATCTTATCAAGCCAGCAGGAAGTCAGTTTTGGCACAATTCTAATTACACTGTACTTACGTAAAACTGTTCCGTCAGAATTACGAATGAACCAGTTAACCGTAACTTCCTTGTCTTCCATTGTTTCGTTTGAAACACAGAGTTTTACTGACTTTGGAAAGCCAAATGGAAGTCTTACAAGTTCCTGACCGCTTCCAAGCATTCCCTCTTCTTCACAGGAGATCATGACCGGAGCAAAGAACCTTCTTGCATAGTAATGAAGTGCCTTAAGTCTTCCCTCATAATCGACACTTGACCAGGATGCTACTGGCCAGCAGTCATTAAACTGCCAGTAAACTGCACCCATGCATCTGTCTTCGTTACGATTTCGCCTAAAGTGCTCAACACCATACTTAATGGCGTCTGCCTGCAAAAGCTGGGAAGCGTAAATTACAGTGTCAAAATTTGTAGGGTACCTGTAAGTCTGCTGCATATAATTCATGATCTTTCCATTAGCAGAACCGTTACGCTGATGCCTCTCCATAATGTAGGAGAAGATATTCATGTCATGCTCATCGTCCGTAAAAGTCTCAACTGTCTTAACAGAAGGGAAAGACTGGAACCCAAACTCAGACAAATACCTGAACTTAAACTTGCGGTACTCTGAGAAAGGCTTATTACCATGCCATACATCCCAGTAATGAACATCACCCCTGTTCTCATCCTGAGGATTATCAAAACCGCCACCTGAAGATGGACTTGCAGGCCAGTAGAAAACCTGTGGCGCATACTTTCGCATCATTTGAGGAAGAATCTCCTCGTACATCTTTACGTAGTCTTCAACTTCGCTTTCCTTGCTCACCCAGTTCCTCTCAAGAACGAACTGCTCCATCTCGTTGTTACCACACATAAGTCCCAAAGAAGCGTGATGGCGAAGCCTTACAATGTTGTCCTTAAACTCCGCTCTGATATTCTCTTCGAAAGCAGGAGTCAAATCATAAACAGCGCACGCAAACATGAAATCCTGCCACACAATGATTCCCATCTCATCGCAGATATCGTAGAACCAGTCATCAGGATAGTAGCCGCCACCCCAGACTCTAATAGAATTGAAGTTGGCAAATACTGCCTTCTCAAGAAGACGGCGTGTAACCTCAGGAGTAACTCTTCCAAGAAGGTGATCCTCAGGAATATAATCCGCACCCATGGCGAAAATATTAATTCCGTTTACTGAAACACAGAACTTCTCACCATACTGATCAGGTGTACGATCCATGGTAATTGTTCGAAGACCAATTTTCTTTGTCATGGAATGAACGATTCTCATAGATGAATCTAGAAGGTTTACAGTCACCTCATAAAGTGGATGATCGCCAAATCCATTTGGCCACCAGAGTTCCGGATTATCTATAGTAATTCTGTTATCGTCAGAAGTAAGAAGCTCACCATTAGGAGTTTTAACAACATACTGAAGTTTTATATCGCATTCATATGCTTCGATTTCTGGATTAACTGTTAGGTTAACGCTGTTCTCGTTATGTTCCTGGAGAATCTCAACAGAAAGAATTCTTCCTTCGTTAACGGCAAAGATACTAACATCACGCCAGATTCCCATATCAGGAAGATGTGCTCCCCAGTCCCATCCAAACATGCAGTGCGCTTTACGGATATGTACAAATCCGTTCATGGCATCTTCAGTTCCAAGAGTAGGCGCCTTCTTGAATTCTTCCTCGATAAACTTTGTTGGAGAATGGAAAACTACCTTAAGTTCATTTGAACCTTCCTGAATAAAACCCTTAACTGATTTCTCCCAGATTCGATGCATATTGTTAGCATAGAAGAAATGCTGACCATTAAGATAAACATCGCAGATTGTATCGAGACCTTCAAATCGTAAATATGTCTCTTCACTTGTAAGAAAACTACTGTCAGCATCAAAGATACATGTATATTCGTAGTCGTAATCCATAAGTTCAAGCGCTTTAATCTCGTTATCTTTCCAATATGGATTTTCCATACGACCAGAGTCTAATAAATCACAATAAACAGAGCCTGGAACCTTTGCAGGTATTATGTCGTCAGAACCTACTCTTCTCATTGTCCAGTTACTATTAAGAATCAGTGTATTCATTGATTTGTCCTCCACTTGTTTCCTATGCTTCAATTATCGTTATTTGCGTGATATAAATGTATTATGAATCTTGCAAAAAATTGTATAAATCTATCACAAGCAAGTGAGGGTCACTATGGAATTATTTGAATATATCGACAGACAGGATACGCCATACGACGTTTTTTATACGTCGTCAGTTAATTCGCCAAAGCACTGGCACTACTATTCTGAAATTCTTTATATAAAAAGCGGCAAGATTAAACTCATCTGTAATGACTATAGTTTTGTATTAGAGCCTGGAGATATCTGCTACATCTACCCTTTGCAGCTTCACGAAGTTGCTTCTGTCCCTGAATGCACAGAAGAAGTTTCTTACGCTGTAATCAAGTTTGATATCCATACAATTAATATCCCTGACGCTTATGTTCAGAAAATGTACGACTATTTCGTAACGAGAACTTCTGAGCAGGATTTCTGCCTTATTGTAAAAAACGCCCTCGAGATATCGTCTGAAGTAATTTCCGCTGTAAATGAATGCCATTCCCGTGAACTTTTACACACATTCAAAATGCAGTCCAATATCTTCAGCATTCTCATATATATCGCCAGAATGTGCGACAAGAAAATTCTCGAAAAGAACGACAAGCAAAGTGACGTGTCCTTATCCTTCTTCCATATTCTCGAATATATAGATACTCATTCTGCAGAGAACCTGGAAGTCGCAGATCTCGCAGCGAAATGTCACTTAAGTTATTCGCACTTTGCACGCCTCTTTCGAGATAACTACGGAAGATCTTGCAAAGAATATATTAACTACATCCGCCTTAATAAAGCGGACGAACTTCTTATGCACACAAACTACGATGTATCCTATATCGCGACGCAGACTGGATTTTTTGACAGCAGCCACTTTATAAAGGCATACAAAGAGTGGAAGGGCATTACTCCAAAGCAGCAGCGTTTCTTATATACGAAGTAACGAGATATCGGCGCCGTAGCCACTATAGGATGTGCCGATAAAGTCAAACGTTTCCTTAATTTTTGAATCGTTTGCAAAGTCTTTAATATCTACTGCTTTATCCTTAAAAACAACCGCACCTGAAGTCTCATTAAGGTGAGTTACAATGAGCGTATTTTTTGTCTTATAAGAAAGCGTTTTGAGGTCTTCGATAACTGGCTTTAATATGTCATCTATAGAATCATATTTACCGTATCTGATTGACCCCTGCCATGCATTATGGATATTAGTTTTATCCATGTTAATACTTCCAATATCTTCTGGCTTGCACTCATTTTTAAAATATCCTGCGCCATGCTTTGTAACGTAACTTCTTGTTACATAGTAAACTTCATCGATTGTAAGATCTAGGTTTTTAAGAAGATTAAATGGGTTAGTAAGTCCTGTCTTTGAAGCTGTCACGTGAGGAAGACTTTCCTCATAATCAGCGTCTAATAAAAGGCCCTGACCACTTTCAAAGATCACGTGACTATAACTACAGATAAACTCTTTAACGTTATCAACAAGACTAACAAGACTTACGTTCTCCTTAATCTTTGACGCAAAATTATAAAGAACATTATCGTCATAAAGTAAGTCCTTAAATTCACCCATATCATCTTCAGAAATATTAAGTTCCTTAAGTCTTACAGGGACATATTCATTTAAGATTCTTAGAAGCTTAAGAACTAATTCACTAGTAGTATCATATGCTACTTCACCAATTGTAAGGCCAAACCCAGCCTTATTTCTTAAGTCTGCTTCATTAATTCCCATGCCGCAGCTTCCGTGTCTTGAATCACCACGGGAAGTCTCGATAATCATGTTAATAAACACATCGTAGATAATTGTGATATTCGTTTTTTTATCTGCAAAAACCTTCGGAGCAAAACCTGTAAGTTTTTTAAAATCTTCAAGTTCCTCCGATAGTTTAAACAAATCAGGAAGATAAGTAGACGCCCAGAAAGTATCGCTTTTTCGCATTGATCCTGAAGACAGTTCATGGAAAACAAATCTTTTATCCTCAAGTTCAACTGTATGACCTGACTGAGCTCCACCATTATGACGAATTACAAGTGAATTCGAACTATATAAAGAATCAGCCGCAAGATAGTCAGTGACGAGGCCTTTACCCTCGTCACCATATCCGCGACCGATTACAATTGAAATTCTTGGTTTCATTTAATTAAAAGAAAAAGCCTTTCTTCTTCTGCTTTGAAAAATCCAAATCCCTAACAGCTCTTAATACAACTGGCTTTGTTAGTGCATCCCACTGATCAAGAACCTTATCAAGGTTATCACCAAGACTTAACTGAATGATACTTATGATAATCTCAGGAAGTCTATTGATCTCATTACGATCAACTGAAGCAATATGACCTGGAAGAAGTTCTTTGAAATTATTAAGTGATGATCTTCCAGCAATATTAATGTGGAATACTTCGTACTTCTCCTGTGCCATTTTAAGAAGTCTCTTACTTGAATAAGGGAACTTGCTGTCGTTAAAAATCTTGGCAATATTATCGCCGGTTACGTCTGTATGCACATCAGCATCACCGATTGTGATAATGAAGCCCTTCTTGCCTCGCTTTTCGAAGCTGTCGATAGAAGTATGCTTTGCTGCAAAATACCAGAGAAGCTCAAAGTCTTCAGGTGCATCTCCACCTCTGTTCTCAAGCCACAAATCAAGAAGCTGCTCACCAATTCTGATATCTGACTCAAACTGAGTAACCTGCAAAGGGGCCCTGTCGATTACATCTCCAATAGCAGCGAACATAAGCTGAGGATCTGGAACAACACCTGTGGAATAAAGCTTCATCATTGTCTCATTAAGAGACTCCTTGGCAATCTGTGTTGCCAGATAACCCATTGAACCAGTTACATCAAGTCCAATAATAATTGGAGTTGAATCAGGATGCTCCTCACTGTCTCTTGCTTCTCTTATGTTAATAAACTTAGGATCAAATCTCTGATCCATCTCTGTTCTTTTAAAAATCTGATTTGAAGTTGCAGCTGTTGAAAGCTTTCTACTTTCACGAAGTCTGCGCCAGTCTGCACCTGTATAAGATCCACCACCCATTTTTAAATCTCCTTATTAAGTGTATTTATATTCATTTTATGGAAATGTCTTCCACCTAAACCATGCTCAATTACATTGTCCCACATATCAAAGTCCTCGTAGGCATCCCGGCCTGGTTTATTCTTCAAAAACGCCTTGAAAGCATTAGGAACTTCGTATTGATTCACTCCCATGACCCTGTCACAGACTTTACGAATCGATACGAGGTCATCCACTGAATTTAAAGGCTTTGTAACAGTGTTCCACCAGCCTCCGTAAAGCGCTGCCTCATGCATAAACGGATTTATGTACACTGATTCCAGATTAATTCCGTTATGCAAAAGCTCACTATACTCAAGGATGCAACAGATATTCTCAAGTCGCGACAAAATCCATGCTGCATGCTTATAATCGAGACTTCCGAAGGCTCCAAGAGGATACATATTCTCTTCCCTCTCAAACGCAAGAAGTATTCCGTCACTAAGTTCAAGTTCTGCTTTAAGCTTTGGAATGCATCTGTCCAGATTCTTAACATCAGCTCCAGGGAATTCAACTCTCTTAATAGCATTAAGCATTCTCGTGGCCTTGGCTTTATGCTCGCCTTCAAAAATATAAATGACGCTGTCTTTGCACATAAACATGTTTACGCCATCGTCATTAGCTCTGAAAAGATACTGGATGTTAACGTCTTCTCCGTCACTTGTTTCATAAAGAGCTGTCTCAGAATAGCCCCAAAGTGTTCCTGTTGCTTTCTCATCTGCCTTGTTATCAGCAAGAGCCTTCAGATAAGTCAGCATCGTGGTTCTGAACTCGCGATAATTCTTAAGCTCACTGTCCGAGAAATTACTCTTGTTTCCACAGTAAGAACATGTAAGACTACCAGATGCTGATATAGACATCTCTCCGCCACAGTTATTACATTTGTAAGTAATCATTTAAACTCTCCGATTAATTTTTATGTATCAATTTTACACCAAAATATATGTGTTTTTATCAGGAGGGGAAGAAAAACTGCCCCGATTCATGTTAAATCGAAGCAGTCTTCAAATACGTTATTATTTTGTTGCTGATTTTAATCAGATCTCGTTTGTTTCAGCAAGCTTTGCATTCTTCTCTTTCTTATCCAAATCTGCGAAGCCACATGTAATTACAGCGAACATGATTGTCATTAATGAGTAATCCATTCTTGTACCCATTCTAATGCTTGTGATAAGTGATAATACAAAAAATGCAACTGCTGCAATAAGTTCGATTGTAAGTGCTGTCTTAATTACTGAATTCTTCATAATAGTTACCTCTTTCATTTGGCTTTGTGCCTTTGTTTTCTTTGATGATTCAATCTTATCAGCATAAGAAAACAGGTAACATCGATTCGCCTTACACCAAACTTACAGTTTTGTAAGTTTGATTATGTGAACATATAAGTCACAGTAAAATCATCAACTCTGCGTGAAGAAGAAGCAACAATTAATGCATTCACTGAGCTACCAGCCTGAACTGTATTAGATTTAATAGTCCCAACAAAAGAATTTGGCTCCTCTGTTGAATTAAAATCAAAAAATTTGGAAGAAAGATCATTAATCTTAACATCACAATTAATAGTAATTTTTAATTTCGAAAAAGCACTCGCAATATTAATAGCCTTTTTCCCTGTGTTTTTTATTACTATTTCAAAAGAACAGCCATCCTCCGTTGTTTGAAGATTAACAGGACTAAAGGAAAATGTTGGCTCAACAAACATTCCTGTAGTTTTATTTGCAAAGCTAATTTTTCCAGAATCATCAACAAATACTCTGTTAATAATATTATGAAGTCTTTCAGTCTCTGTTCTTACAGAACTCAACGACATGGATTTCAAATACTCTTCATCCTGATACCTCTGGGCCATTTCACGCATAGAATGATATGATTTTCCAGCTTCGGTAATACTCAGGTAAATAAAAAAAGCAGCCGCACAAGCTAGGAATAATGCAGAAAATCCGAATCCATTTACCAGAATGAACATAACAACAACTGCTATTGCCAATAATGCTTTTATGCAAAAATTCCGTATATTTTTCTCAAATATTTTCGCATTGATATCTTCTAGTTCTTTGGCTTCATTTTTTAATTCTTTTTTTGCTTCTTCAAATTCTTTCTTTAATTTAGCCTCAAACTTATCTTTCGGCGATGTTTTTTTCTCTGACATGAAAATATAACTTCAGAATAATTCTGAAGTCCCCTCTCCTATATTCAAATCACTCATTCATAAGCTCTTCGCGACATCTGATGAGCTCAGCCTTCTCCTCTTCTGGGAAGTCAGGATACTGAGGATCAATATCTTCGAGAGTCTTAAGCAAAATCTCCGAAACAAGATATCTTGTGTACCACTTCTGATCTGCAGGAAGAACATACCAAGGGTTCTCCTTTGTAGCAGTAGCGTTAATTACATCCTCAAATACCTCATGGTACTCATCCCACAAAGCTCTCTCCTTAAGATCTCCCGCATCAAACTTCCAGTTCTTCTCAGGAGTATCGATACGCTCAAGGAATCTCTCCTTCTGCTCTTCCTTGGAAACATTAAGGAAAATCTTCACGATACGATAGCTGTTGTCGTAAAGATATTCTTCGTAATTACGAATGTGCTTATATCTCTTTTCGAAAAACTTCTTGTCGTCCATCTCAACCACACGCTTTGCCATATGGTATGAACGATTAATGTTATGAACCTGAACTACAAGAACGTCCTCGTAATAAGAGCGGTTAAAAATACCAATCTTTCCACGCTGTGGGAGGTGCTTATTAACTCTCCAGAGGAAATCGTGAGAAAGTTCCTCGCTGTTTGGCTGCTTAAAACTTACAACATCAACACCCTGAGGATTAATGCCAGACATTACGTGCTTAACTGTACTGTCCTTACCTGCGGCATCGATTGCCTGAAGAACGAGAATTACACCTTCTCTTCCATCAGCATAAAGTCTTTCTTGAAGTGCAGCAATCTTAATCTGATTTTCCTTTGTCTTCTCAATGATTTCTTCCTTCTTTACCTTGTCACTCTTGCTGTTTGTAGCAAGCTTATCAAGCTTTAACTTCTTATCACCATCAAAACAATATTTCTTCGCCTTCATAGTAGCCTCCAAATAAATTATTAATCTAATTATATCGCTAATAATCGCTCATTATTGAACTTTGACCTTAATTCTGTTCAATTTCCAAAGCGCAAAACTTATACCATAGGTAACAAGGATAATTATTGGAAGTACAACAACTCCGCTTTTTAATCCTAATGCAAAAAATCCGTACCAGTCATATCCAGGCAGAACCACATTCCCGGAAGAATGCACTGCACAGTTAATTACATAGTAAACTGCGTAAATAAGCATCGTAACAATACCTGTAAACGTATGCTTAAACCGAACTTCCTTCGTCCTCTCATACTTAAGAAAAACAAAAATACTAAGAAGCGGATTTATAAGGTGAAGGAAAAAATTACTGTTATTAAAGCAGGTCACCCATCCATTCTCGAATGTAGGCGCCAGGAAGAAAACAGTAACAAGCATCGTAAGCGTAACGCCAACATTTCCAACAAGTTTAAGCACATAAGCCCAAACCGTAAGCTTGTCCTCTTTCCCATCCAAAACCTTCTTCTGAAGATATGCCACCACGAAAGCAATAACTCCCATAATGACATTTGAATCAACCGTATAATACTTAAACATCGCGAACTTCGAAGATGTAAGCGCAGCTTCCTCTACTCCAAACTTAATTCCCGAGAACATCCAAATTATTGAAAAAGTAATCACTGCACCTGTAATTAAGTTATAAATATACGCTTTCGTTAACTTATCTCTGTCCATATCCCTTATCTCCCTGTTTCCAAAAATTATCCCTTAATCTCTGTTTTTTATGCGCTCCAGAATCTTCGAAAGCTTTTCTTCCATAGTCATGGAATCATCCAAAGTCACACTCGAAGAACCGCATTTCTCAAAAAGCTTAAGCGCCTCATCCCTACCAATTTTATCAATAACACCTGCCTCAAGACTATTAAGATCACAAAATAATTCTGCATAAGCAAAAGCAAGCTGATAGTATGCTTCCTTATAATCTTCCATACTTAAATTGTCTTTGTTAGCAATAATTGTCTCAATTTTCTCAATCCATGTCTTCATTCCACATGGCCCACAATAATTTCCGTTATCCATAAAATCCTCCGATAGTTTTATATTTGTTTCGATTCTCGCAGAATAAAAAAACGTTCGCAATCAAAAACGCAAATTGCCACAAATTTATGAGACTTATTTACCCATAAAGAGAGCTTGGAACACACAAACAATCAAAAACAGGGCTCCGAAGAACCCTGTCATTATTATTTTTGTATAAGTCTTAAGTTAAATTTTCTGAGTCTTCTGCACAAGCGAAGCGCGGAAGCCCGCGAAGAAAATGTAATTAAGGATTAATCCCTGCATCATTACAAAGCTCAGCAAACTCATCTGAAGTAGCAAATCCACTAAACACTGCTTCTCTGCCATAAGCGTCTACATTAGTTACCCAGAAATCTATTTCTTCTGAAGAAGCATCACGTCCCATGAATGTTCTGTAAAGTCTTGTTACAAATTCAATATCTGAATGGTCACCATCAATAAACTCATCACAGAAGAAGAATGTGCGAGCTGCTTCAGTTCCTGAAGCTCTGCCATTTGTAAGCTGATT
Organism: Saccharofermentans sp.; assembly: GCA_045598005.1. Lineage (GTDB taxonomy): Bacteria > Bacillota > Clostridia > Saccharofermentanales > Saccharofermentanaceae > Saccharofermentans. The sequence goes on from JAZLLF010000036.1 coordinate 19,228, forward strand.
AGCCCAGTAATCGATTCCTTCCTGCTCACCTTCACGACCAAGACATGTTGTATAAAGTCTTGTGGCAAAATCAATGACTGCCTGAGTTGCTGGCTTATCCACAGTTGGCAATGTACTGCTTCCTGAATTAATTCCAGCAAGATAGCAAAGATTTACCCATTCCTCCGAATCAACAAATCCAGCGAAAATGGATTCTCTTGTCTCACCAAGAGCCATTACTCCAATCCAGTACTCAATCTCATCGTCAACGCAATCACGTCCCATGAATGTCTTATAAAGTCTTCTCACGAACTCAATATTAGAAATATTAGCATCCTCAACTTCCTGGCTAAACAGGAACTCATGAGCTGCCTCAGCCGCAGAAGCTCCACTACGAAGCACCTCGGCCCAGTAATCTCTGCCGTCCTCATCACATTCACGATCAAGAGCACATGTATAAAGTCTTTCTGCAAAAGCAGTAACCTGGTCAAGTGGAACAGAAGGAACATCTGTTGGTGTTGCCTCTACTGTTGGTTCCGGCTCTTCTGTTGGCTCTGTAGTTGGTGTTAATGTTGGTGTCGCAGTTGGTTCAGCACCAATCATTTCGAGGAAGTCAGATGAATAAAAACCAAAATCAGTCCATGAAAACCCGTGTTCGTTCAAAAGAAGTTCAGCACGATAGAAAAACTGATTAAGTCTAGCTGTAATTAACTCAGAGATATCACTATTTACATCATCTGGAAAATCACTCTGAGTTAGTTCAAACTCCAAAGGAACCGCAGGGTTATAATCCTTGCTCATTGGTGCCTGCCAATATGATTCATAACTTTCATATTTACTAACAAAGGCAGTAATTTTATTACCCCAGATATATCCACCCATTGCGCTATATCGAAGTGAATACTTCATATATGCACCTGTGGTGTTCTCCATTTCGAAAGTAATAAAAAGATCGATGCTATCGCCTTTTGAAACAGTTGTTGTATAAGTGTTGTAGCCATCATTTTCAACTGTCGTTAACTCTCCGTTAGCATTAATATAACGGAAAATCGCCATCTCTCTGGTCTCGCCATACGTTGGTGTTGGAGTACCATTTGAGCCATCTTCTTTTTTATCGATATCGTAATATGTAATGCATCCTGTATCGTAAACCTTAGTATCTGCACTGACGATTTCGCCCTTATCCAAAACAGCCATGGATGTAAGCGCAGATGTCATCAAAAATACAGCCGAAAGCGCAGCACTAACTAACTTATTCGTTCTTGCAAACATAGTCTTTCTCCCTTATTTGTAAATTCTTTTTAATTTTCTTTCATATGTACTCGTACGTCAATACATCCACAACACAAAAAAGCGGGACCTTCCATTTCTGAAAGATCCCGCCAATTAAATTTTAGATAAATCTTAAGCAACTTTGCTGCAAGTTCTTCTAGTTAATCCTTAAATGCTTTAAGGAGTCTTCCGCAGAAGCGCAGCCTTACGTATAAGACTTAAGCAACTTTGCTGCAAGTACACTCTTAGAAATCCTTATGAATTTTTCTGAGTATTCTGCACAAGCGAAGCGCGGAAGCCCTCGAAGAAAAATTCATTAAGGATTAATTCCTGCCTCGTTGCAAAGTGAAGCAAACTCATCTGAAGAAGCGAAGCCATTAAATACTGACTCTCTTCCATAAGCTTCTACATTAGATACCCAATAAGAAATCTCATCTGATGAACCTTCACGATTCATGAATGTTCTGTAAAGACGTGCTACGAACTCGCTGTCACTGTGGTTAGAAGCAACGAACTCACCACCAAAGAAGAATTCATGAGCTGCTGCTCTTCCGGAGATGTTTCCAGCAACAAGCTGCTCAGTCCAGTAATTAACACCAGCTTCTTCAGCATCACGGCCGAGACATGTTGTATAGAATCTTGTAACGAAAGCTCTTACTGAAGCTGTTGGGTCAACAGCTACTGCTGCACCAGACTCAATACCATAACCTGCACAGATTTCCTGCCACTCGTTGGAATTAATAAATCCAGTTGTAACTGACTCACGTGACTCTGTATTCAATACATTAGTCCAGTATGTAAGCTCATCTGATGTACAAACTCTGTTAAAGAAAAGTCTGTAAAGAATTCTTACATAGTTTCTGTCTCCATATCCCTTTGCTGTAAACTCATCACTTGTAAGGAACTCACGGGCTGCATCACCACCTGTAGCCATCTTTCTGTTTAAAATCTGTGACCAGTAGCTAACGCCATCTGCCTCAGCATCTCTTGTCAAAACTACTGTATAAAGTCTCTTTACAAATGCTTCAACGCCTGTACCTGTTGATGGAACGAATGGTGGAAGTGCTGGTCCGTTTGTATTTTTAACAGTACATGAAGCACCTATAATGTAACGTCCATGAGAATCGTAGAATTCAATTGTATATGTACCAGCTGTAAACCATCCTGACTCATCAGGAGAAATAGCTGTACCCTGACCAACTGTTACTGAAGCAGTTGTACCATTGCCTTTATAAATAAGAAGCCTTCTATCATCGCCTAAAGACTTATAAACTTTGTAATTAACTGTTACACCGTCTGGTGCAGATACACCTCCAAGACGGAGAGTAATTGTTGATACATCTGTATAAACATTACGTGTTCCTCTATCAGTACCAACCCACTGACCAGCAGTAAATGTAACTGCTGGATAAATATAATCAGAATAAGTAAATCCACAATCACAAAGTGCGAAACCATAATCATTAAGCATTTCCTGAACTCGTGTAAGGAAGTTTGGAAGGAAAGCAGTTGCTGAAGTTCTTGCACTACTAAGAGTAGAACCTGGAACACTCTGATTACCAACCATATTCCAAACAAGATTTGTCTCACCAGGAACATAATTAGTATCAAAATTCTTTGTCGTCATTCTGAAGCTTACACCATTATATGTGTAATCAAGAAGAACCTGATTTCCAGACACAGTATTTGTTGTTGTAGTTATGCTGATTCTTTCCTGCATTGAAATATTAGTACTGGAAACAAAACCTACAAAAACAAGTTCCGGTGAATTTGCATTTGCAATGATCTGAATTCCTGATGCATTAGAAAGTGTACTCTCTGACATTGTAAAAGCCTTATCGCCATTTGAACCTGATGGCACACTCTCTGAACTGTTAAGAATATACTGACGGATATCTTCCGAAGTAACAGTAGCGCCTGCTGCCTTTACATCTTTATTGACACTCAATAAAGGAAGCATAACTGCTGCTGCAAGAAAAGCGGAAGCAATCTTCAAAAATGCTTTCTTCATAAAACCCTCCCAAACATAAACATTCATATTAGAAGTTTATGCTTAGCAAAGTCTGCCTGCATCGTCCAAATTGGTAGTTTTTACCAAATTAATTTCCAAAAAATCTGCGTCCGTACCTTTTAAGAAGCGTATGAAGCTTTGGGAATGTGTAAAGAAGAACGTAATAAACAGAGTACTTAAATTTAAGGTTGTTCCTGATAGTTTTAAAATCTACACCACTTTCCTTAAGGAGTGCCTTCGCTTCCTCAGGGAAAACATCACTCCAGGCAAGAATATATCTTGCTGCAGATGCCTTTATAAGTTCATCGTATTTGCCATCAACATACTTTCCAAAAATCGCCTCAGCCTTCATTGTAGAAGTAAATCTCTCACGAACTTCCAAAGCCGCTTCAACTGGATGCTCCGAAGACCAGCTGCCTTTGGCGTTTTGTCTGTAGCAGGACATTGGCAAATCTATGTAATAAACATCACTTAATGAAGCAAGATACAAAAGAACATAATCGTCATTTGTAAGCCTCTGAACTGGAAGCTTTCCGCTTGTAACAATCTCAAAAAGTTCACGTCTGAAAAAGTACGAAGAAGTCTGGAAAGGGTAGTTCCCACAAAATACCAGTTTTGCAAAATCATTAGCACTTATGACCCCGTCTTTCGAAGGGATGCGGGAAGGATTTTGGGGAATCATGGTTGATCTCATGTCACCATTCTCTTCAACCATAATTACGTTATGCACACAGAAACTGCAGTTTTTATTCTGCTCCAAAGCATCGTACTGACGCTGAAGTTTATTCTCATCGCGCCAGAAATCATCGCCTTCGCAGAAAGCAATATATCTGCCTCTTATTTCACTATAAAGCACATCGAAAGGGATACTTACGCCCTTGCTATACTGATTCTCAGCCTGAAATAAAGGTACAATCATTGAAGGAAATTCAGCATAATAGTTTTCAATTATTCTTCGTGTATTGTCTGTAGACATATCGTCGTTAATTAAAATCTCGTACCTGAAATTAGTCTTCTGAGTAACCAGAGACTCCAGACATTTATTCAGATATTTCTCGTGATTATAAGCTTCAACGATAATTGTTACTTCTATATCAGACATAGAGAATCTCCTTCAAAGTTTCTCTAATTTTACTTCTATGGTAGAGGGCAGCTTTTGCGCGTGAAGCCTCCCTGTATTTCATGTATTTTTCCTTATCGGAATAAATCTCATTCGCCTTGAATAATGCTTTCGATAATTCTTCGGCATCGCCTTTGGTAAAAATAATACCATTACTCTCGTCTACATACTCATGTACAACAGCGATATCGCTTGCAATAACCGGAAGTCCTGTACTCATCGCCTCAAGAGGAGTAAGTCCAAGACTCTCGTCACGCATTGAAGGAAAAACAAAAAAGTCAATCTTATGGAAGAAATCAGCAAGCTCCTCTTCTGTCATCATTGGCTTTCTGGCAATTGTCCCCTTGAGTCTGTATTCTTCCCTCATGTCGTAAAATTCCTGCTCCATGCCGCCAGAACCTACAACAACATACTGAGCCTTAAGCTCCTCATCAACAGAAAACCTGACTGCTCTTATAAAAAGATCCCATCCCTTATCGTAATCGATGCGCCCTGCCATACCAAAAATTGGCCCTGGCTTATCCTTATCACCTTCATCGCGAGCTGGATTCTCACAAAAACTAAAAAGCTTCTCATCAACACCACATGAAGGATAAACAACAACTTTCTCCTCAGGTATTTCGAAATTATCTGTAATAATCTTCGCGAAATGCTTACTAGGAGAAACTACTTTATCAGAAACCTTCATAAGTTCATCCGCATACTTAACCATCTTCTTCTGGACATCAGTTACTGGAAGAACATCGTCTCCATGAACGTTGGCAATTATTCTTTTAGGGCGAATTTTATTTCCAAGCAAAATAGCGGGACTGCTGTGTGAAACATAGTGAACATAAATTACGTCGTACTTTCTGCTTGCAGATGCAAAAAACGTTTTTGTATAGAAGCAGAAGTACTTAAAAGCCTTGTCGAGCTTACCAGTTGGCTTATGCATAACTGCCTTTTTGTAATTAATTTTAAGTTCATCCAGCTCGTCTGCAAATCGCTTTACAAATAGTCCCCAGGATGGAAATTTCTTATCCGGATACATATTTGAAACCAAAAGTACACGCATAAAACGAGGGTCGTGCTCGCGCACTTCCCTCGCTACATTCTTATATTTAAGTACTAATGGGAAAACTCTGAAGTTTTCTATGAAATATCTTCTGAATAGTCTTACCGGCTCTTCATTGAATCTGTACAGCCACTCAAGTCCGTGCTGTGACATCCATTTTGGACATCTCTTCTTGGTTCCTGCTTCAAAATCAATTGAAGCTCCAAGACAAAGCGATACCGGAATATTCAGCTGATGTCTGTACTTATTTATGAACTTCTCCTGCCTTGGTGCAGAAAGACCCATAACCATAATGTCTGGCTTTGCTTCGTGAATAATCTCAATTACTTTATTAACTTCCTCAGGAGAATTCTCGAAATACATTGGTGGTGAATATGTTCCAACCACCTGAAGTCCAGGATACTTAGCCTTAAGATTATCTGCAGCCTTCTGACCTACGCCTTCACCACAACCAAGGAAGAACATCTTAAGTCCCTTCTTTGCTGCTTCTTCACACACAAGTGGGAATAAATCAGATCCTGAAACCTTTTCCTTAATAGGAGTTTTATACCACTTCGAAAACCAGATAAGTGGCATTCCATCTGCAAGAACAAGCGCTGCATTCTTATAAGCTTCCTGGAATTCCTTATCCTTCTCGAGTTTAACAATATGATTTACATTAGGAGTAACTACAAAAGCATTTGGTTTTTCTTTTACGCAACCAGAAGCAAGGCGAATAACTTCATCAACCGCCTCGTTCATTGTTACATTATCGACTTCCGTATTCATAAAACGAAATCTGTACATAAAAACCACCCAACTAAATCATATCAAACTAATAAAGAAAAATCCCCCGCTGTCTTAAAAAAACATTAGACAAACATCAAACAAAATCTCTAATAATTTTTGAAGACACTACCATTTTAGCTTTTCACAAATCAAAAATAATCACCTGAAAGTAACAAATAAATATCATTTATTCTCTTTTGAAGAAAATTAAAATCATCAGGCCATGATTTGGACAAACACTCAGCCTAACCCGTCTGATTGCCACACTAATTAGACTGATATTCTGACTGAAGGGGCTCAGAATCTGACAACCCGTCTGATTGCCACACCAATTAGACTGATATTCTGACTGAGGGGACCTAGAATCTCACAACCTTTCTAACTGCCACTTCAGTTAGAAGGGTAGTTAGAATACAAAGCCTTATAATCTACCAACCGTTCTAATCAACACACCACTTAGAACGCTAGTTAGAATATTAACAACAAAAAGCAGGATCCCGAAGGATCCTGCCAATATTCATTTTATCTCATTTTTTATAAGACTCTTACGCGAGCGAAGCGAGACGTTATATTCGCAACCAGGCAAAGTTTGCTTAAGGATTAATTCCTGCACTTCTACAAAGATTAGCAAATTCATCGGATGCTGCAAAGCCATTGAATATAGCTTCTCGACTCTGATTTACCAAAAGAGAAGCCCAGTAGTTAATCTCATCTTCAGAACCATCTCTTCCCATAAATGTTCTATATAGTCTTGCTACAAATTCTCTGTCACTATGGTTACCATCAATAAACTCATTTGAGAAGAAGAACTCATGAGCAGCTGTTCTTCCCGAAATTCTTCTTGCTGCAAGTTCTGTTGTCCAGTAGTTAATACCAGCCTCATCTCCAGCACGACCAAGACATGTTGAATAAAGTCTTGTAGCAAAATCTCTTACTGCCTGAGGAATAACTGGTGTTCCTGTTCCACCTGAAGCGATACCGTACTGAAGACAGATTGTTGCCCACTCATTTGAGTTTACAAAACCTCCGATAACATCCTGACGACTTGCACCACCGTTGAGGAGTCCAACCCAGTATGCCTTGCCTGATGGATCAGAAGCTGTGCTTCTGTTAAAGAAGAGTCTGTAAAGAACTTCAATAAATGTATCGTTAGTATAGTACTTTGATGTGAACTCATCGCTTAAAAGGAACTCGCGTGCTGCATCTGCACCAGTTAAAGACTTTGAAGTAAGAAGATTAACCCAGTATGCCTTACCAGCTGAATCTCCCTGACGATTCATAACAACAGAATAAAGTCTGTCAACAAATCCATCTACACCTGAACCGCTTGCTGCAGGATTAAATGCAGGAAGATTTCCAGAACTATAGACAGTACATGTATCACTATAAACTGTCATATCAAAGCTGTCCTTAAATTCAACAGCATATGTACCACCTGGGAAATTACCGTTAAAGCCAGCATTTGCTGCCCAAAGCGAAATCTCAGGACCAGTTCCTGTAGCAATAACAGAACTACCATAAACTACGCTGTATGTAAGACCTGTTACATCAGTTCCTTCAGGGAACTGGAGCTTAAGACCAAGATGATTTGCGTCAGTATATACTTTCGCTGAAGCAAGGTCAGTATAAAGCCATGTAGCAGAAGAAGGAGCAGGAGTTGTTCTGAAGCAGTCTGCAGTAAAGCCAAGCATGCTTAAAGAATATCCCTTTGCTCTGAGCATTGTCTCAAAATCATCGAAAGAGTAGTTTACACCAAGTACCATAGCAAGCTTTGCATCGTCCAAAAGTCTCTGTGAAGGATTACCGTTAATCTGAACAGGTATAAAATCAAGTGCTGTCTTCTTAGGAATAAAGTTAAGATCAATTGCACATCTGTAAGATGCAGAATAGAGGTTGGCATTTACAGTACCACTAATATCCATATTATCGTTTAAGATTTTACCTGATGTAACATCGTACTTAAACTGAATGAAAGAAGTTGAAGCACCACCATCTGTCTGGAAAGAAGTATGCTTGAAAGTAATAATCTGATTTCTTCTGTCCATTGAAATCTGAGCAGTAACATCAAGGAAATTTACATCATCAAGATGATGGTATGTAATCGCCTTAACATCTGAAGATACTGTTGTACCATTTGTCCAGATATAATAACGAAGATCTGCACCTGTCTTTGCTGCGTTTACTGTTTTTATGTTAATCATTGGAAGAATAACAAAAACAGACAAAACTGCTGCAAGAACTTTTATTAATTTATTCTTCATGGAAATCCTCCTAAAGTTTTTCTTTGTAATCCAAAATTCCTTAAGCATTATATATCATTCAGACCGTTAATTATATTCACAGAATACTTTTTCGGCTATAATGCTCAAAGCAGGGTAAACAAACAGATATCAGGTTATTAATATGTACGAGAAAAAAAGATCCTTATTACCACTTTTACTTACCTTTGTTGCAATTCCAGTTATTTTGATAATTGTGAATGGTCTTGATCTTTTTGTGCCTACAGGTTTTCACATTGATTCTTCCTATATTCTTAACTTAAGACTTACAAGAATGCTCGCTGAATTTTCTTTACTTGGAAAGATTCTTGCAGTCACAGGTGGAATAATTACAGTTATTTACATTATCTTCGCTTCTCATGGAGAAAACGAAAAAGCATCAGGCAGAGTCAACGTACTGATATCAGTATTCGTAGTTATTTCTCTTATCTTCTATATACTGATTCCAACAAGAATATTTATATTCAAACCTGAAATTTCAAAAGTCACCATTGAAAGTAAAGCAGGAGCTGATTCTTTCAAATTTCTTGTTGCACTGGATAGTAAGAATATAGAACACACACCTGCCCACATCTCAGCATCAGCATTCAATCCTGACGAATTCTTGACTCTGGCACTTGAGCCTGTATACGAGGACAGCACACTTTACGCAGTATTTGACGGTGGAAAGCGTGGACTTATATGCGTAAAAACTTACTATATGGCAGATATCGGTGATGAACTTTACGCTATAGATATTGGAGTTACTACTTACTGTTTCAACCCACAATACTACACTATAGACAGTTCTTTGTTATCTTAACTCACTGGAAGGAGAAGGAAGATTAAGTTCTCCCAGTACTCTGTCAATTTCAGCAACTGCCTCTTCTGGAACACTTATACCAAATCCCTCACCAGCATAAGCATAAACTCCAATTACCATGTCATCGCAGATATAGTAACCGCCATAAAAATTAGACGCATTACAAACGATATACTGCTCGTGAGAACCATCTTCAAATAAAACAAGCTTATATTCGTCAGTATTAAAATTATCTTCGAAATACTGAACACCATGCTCATAGAAATTTTTGCCACCAGCATCCAGAACATCTGCTGGCACCATATAACCTCTTATCCGAGCAATAGTATATCCTTCGCTATTGTACATATCCCACATGGCGCTTGCCTGTCCATCAAATACAGAATAAATCTGCACTTCAGCACGCTCATCGTAAGCTGCACTCCAGTAATCAAAACCTGCTTCCTCATCTTCGATATACTGATAATTAGAATAAACTTCCTGGAACTTTTCATAAGTAAATGAATCTTTCGAGAAAGGTTCCTTCTTGCTACATGATGTAAGCATTACAACCGAAAGAAGTAACGCCAGAATTTTTGTAAAAGCCTTCATATCTATTTCCCTTTTGTTATGGTCTTACAGAATAATATGCAGCACCATTATTAAGATTTAAACCTCTTGCTCTTGCAAGTTCACTGACAGTTACAAGAGTATATCCACGGCGAACAAGTTCAGGAATAACAATTTCCATGGCTGCCGCAGTCGTTGGATAAAGGTCATGCATAAGAATAATATCACCATCTCTGACATTATTTAAAATAGCATTTACGACTGACTGTGTATTACGGTTTTTCCAGTCCTGTGTATCAAGCGACCAGATAATCATTGGCATTCCCACGTTACTTGAAACAGTAGAATTAAAAGCACCACCAACAGGTCTCATTATCACAGGGTTATAACCAAGAAGGTTATGAACCGCTGTATTACAGTCAGCAATCTCACTTCTTATCTGTGATGCAGACATGGATGTAAGCGTAGCTCTGTGATCATATGTGTGATTACCAATCTCACAACCAAGAGCAGCTGCTCTTCTTACTGATGAAGCATAAGTATTTACTCTGTTACCAACAACAAAGAAGGTAGCGCGTCCACCTACAGCCTCAAGTGAATCAAGAATCCTGTTTGTAACTGGTGAATAAGGGCCATCGTCAAAAGTCAGAGCTACAATTTTACCTCTTATTGGAGTTGGAGTAGGACTTGCTGTTGGCTTTGGAGTAAGACCATAAGAAACAATAAGATTACGGAAATTGCTATTTTTAACAAACTGATTAACCATCTCTGGACGAGTATGACGCTTAAGGAAATTCACCCAGTAATTAAGTCCCTCAGCATCAATTGTGCCGCCAAAACAGATTCTGTAAAGTGCTGTAGCAAATCCCTCGTCGGTAGCTGTCTCACCCGCGAAATCACTGGAGAAAATAAGCGCTGATACAATATCTTCTGCATAAGACTCGCGTCTGTTAATCTTTCCAGTCCAGTAGTTAAGACCAGATACATCAGGGTTATTTCCAAAAGCATTACGGTAAATTGCCACAACATAAGACGTAACATTGATATTAACGTCACGATTCTCCACATATGGAACGCGTCCAGCAGTAATACCATAAGACGCACAAAGAGTCTTAAACTCATTCGAATCAGAAAAACCATTGATTACGACTCTTGGAGACATGCCGTTATCAAGGAAAGACGTCCAGTAATCTCTTCCGCTGCCATCAGCCTCTCTCGAAAGCATTACTCTGTAAATCGTATTAACTACTTCTGCATTTGGAAAATGCCTTGACGTGAACTCATTACTTTCGATGAAGTTTGTAACAAGAAGTGACGCATTCATCTGCCCACTTGCAATTTTCTCTGTCCAGTAATTAAGTCCGGAAGAATCTGCTTCACGATCGAGGATGTAGTTATAGCTTCGCTCTACAAAGGAAGCAATCTGGGTTCTGTCAGCATCCGCAAGAAGCTTAGACTCAAATACTCCCATTCCGTTAAAAGTAAATATCAGGGCACAAAAAAGAGCCAAAAGTTTGTAAAAATTCTTTCTCATATGAAACCACCCGCTAAAATAGTTTGTTATTCTGACGACACTAATTATTAATATGTTTCGTTAATCTAAAAAATATAATAACTCTATCAAAGTAAGTCTGCCCCATCCAGATGTATAAGGCGCGTAATTTATTAATATTTTTTTACCAATGTCACCAAATCAGAGATTAAATGAAAATCGTATGATAGAATCGAACAAGCAACTTATTTTAAACAATGGGGTTTTTATGAGCGAACAAAAGACAAAACGTAATTCATTTACAGGCTCTATCGGATTTGTTCTTGCTGCTGCAGGAAGTGCCGTTGGCCTTGGAAACATCTGGCGTTTCCCTTACCTCGCAGCCAAGAATGGCGGAGGACTTTTCCTTGTAACTTATGTAATTCTTGCTCTTACTTTCGGATTTGCACTTCTTACTACTGAGATTGCAATCGGACGTAAGACAAAGCAGAGCCCGCTTACAGCTTACTCTCAGATAAAGAAGGGCTGGAAGCCACTTGGTGTTATTGCATGTCTTGTTCCGATGATCATCATGCCATACTACGTAGCTATCGGAGGCTGGGTAATTAAGTACTTCTTAGCTTTCCTTACAGGTCAGGGCGTTGCATCTGCTGAAGACGGATACTTTGGCAGTTTTATTACTGCACAGTGGGAACCAATTATCCTAATGGTAATCTTCCTTGCTGTAGTATCTTTCATCATTATTCTTGGTGTTAACAAGGGTATTGAGAGTTCTTCAAAAGTCTTAATGCCAATCCTTCTCGTTCTCGTTATCGGTATCTCAGTTTACTCACTTACTATTTCACACACAGATGCTGATGGCATTGTACGTACAGGTATGGATGGACTTAAGATTTATATAATTCCTGACGTTAAAAACATTACTGTGAACTCACTTTTCTCTGCAGTTCTCGATGCAATGGGACAGCTCTTCTTCAGTCTCTCAGTTGCCATGGGTATCATGATTGCTTATGGTTCTTACGTATCTGACGATGCTAACCTCTCAAAATCAATCAACCAGATTGAGATTTTTGATACTGCAGTAGCTTTCCTTGCAGGTGTAATGATTGTTCCTTCTGTTTACGTATTCATGGGCCACGAAGGACTTCAGGCTTCAGGTCCAAGCCTTATCTTCGTATCTCTCCCAAAGATCTTTGCTTCAATGGGTAAACTTGGAACATTCATCGGAATTCTCTTCTTTGCTATGGTACTTTTTGCAGCTATCACAAGTGCCATGTCAATTCTCGAGGCTGTCGTATCAAGCCTTATGGATCAGTTTGGATGGAGCCGTCTTAAGGCAACTCTTGTAGAGACAGCAATCGCTCTTGTAGCTGGTATTGCTGTATGTCTCGGTTATAACGTATGGTACTTCGAGGTTACTCTTCCAACAGGAGCCGTAGCTCAGATTCTTGATATCATGGACTACATCAGTAACAACGCTCTTATGCCAATCTGTTCAATCCTTACATGTATTCTCGTTGGCTGGGTTGTTGGACCTAAGCTCGTTATCGACGAAGTTGAGAAGTCAGGCGCAAAGATGGGGCGTCGTAAGCTTTATATCGTAATGATTAAGTACATCGCACCTATCCTTCTTCTCATTCTCTTCTTAAAGTCAGTTGGTGTATTTGATCTTGTTATGGAGATTGTAGGTTAAGATTTAAGCTTATAGTTGTTAATCAAAAACTAAGAGGTTGTCGCAAGACAACCTCTATTTTTACTTTCGCATATAAATTGCAATCTTTTCCTTAAGTTTAAGATAAACTTCATTTACAGCATAGTTCTCGTCACCACCATCGTAGTGAATAACACGTGTGCCATCGTTTTTGTTCTTATAAACGATAAAGCTACCCTTACTTAAGTCTTTGTAGATTCCAAAAGCTCGGGGCTCTTTATAATTCTTACCAATGAAGAAACGGGTAATATTTTCTGAAGGAAGCTTCATATCCACATACCATTTCTTAAGTTCTTCAATAGTATGAGGAACATTATCTGGAGTTTTTACATGAGCATTTCCTGCACCACAGTTTGGGCACTTCAAATCGTAATCATTCATTAATGCTCCACAGAATTCACAATTCAATTTCATATCAATTCACCTCTGATTATTACCAGTCACTATCCCAGTCTCCACCATAATCTGAATCCCAGTTATCGTTTGAATCCCAACCAGAATCCCAGTTATCATCAGAATCGTAATCATTCTGAGAATCGTACCAGTCGTGATAAACATCAGAATCATAGAAATTACCAAGATCATCAGAAGATGAATCGTAATCGATCTCGTAATCTTCATAGTCATCTACATCAAATGGTGCATCATTTCCGTAGTAATACCAGTCATTATTATCTTCGTTATAGTAATAGTACTTGCCTCGGAAATTATAGTAATACTCATCCTCATACTTATAATACTTATCACGATCAGGATGCTTTTTGCCACCAAATATATCCGAAAGAGCTACGCCGAAAGCAAGAATTACACCTGAGAGCCAGACACATAATATAACAATGAGATATGTCTTAAGCGAACGGCGTTTTTTACGAGGGCTGCCATTATAAAAAGATGTACCTGACTTACCATAATTGGAATCAACGGCATTCATACCCTTCTGAATTGAGATAGTTTCACGAAGTTTCTGAAAAATCTCATTTACAGCATATGCCTCATCGTCACCTTCATATCTTACGGCACGTGTTCCATCTGCCTTGTTCTTGTAAACAATGTATTTACCTGTCTCTGGATGTCTATAAATACCAAATGCCTTTGGTTCTTTAATATTCTTACCAATAAAGAAACGGGTTACTCTCTCATCTGGAAGATTCTTCTCTACATACCATGCCTTAAGTTCTGACAAAGTCTTTGGCTGCGAATTAGATACTCTCTTGTAATTAGCATTTACTGCACCACAAGAAGGACATTTTTCCATTGAATCACTGATTAATGCGCCACAGTAATCACAGTTTTTCTCCATAAGGCTGATCCTCCCTTTCAAATTACCAATTTCATTATACGTGTTATTTCATAATTGAAAACAGTAGCAAAATGGAGAATGCTTCTGCCCTAATCGCATAATTTCAAAGGAAAACCATGCTGTAATTTTAGGAAAATTTAAAAATACCGATATTAAAATCAAAGAGTAAAATAGTAACAAACAGAATCATATGGACAATGGTGTCAGTAATGGAAAATAAAGAAAAATCAGCAGCAGAAGCACAATACATAAAGATGACTAAGACTCCGGTCTCTAGTCTCATTGTTAAACTTTCCATCCCAACAATCATCAGCATGATGGTAACAACTATCTATAACATGGTTGACCAGGCGTTCATTGGACAGCTTGGAACAAGTGCGAGTGGTGCGGTTGGAATTGTTTTTGGTTATATGGCAATTCTTCAGGCTGTCGGTTTCCTTTTCGGGCAGGGTGCTGGAAGTATGCTTTCAAGAGCCCTTGGAAGCAAGAATAACGATGAAGCAAATATCATTGCGACAACGGGATTTTTCTTTGCAATCATCGTAAGTTCGCTCGTGGCAATTATCTCGTTTATTTTCCTGGATCCGCTTACCTTTATTCTTGGAAGCACGAAGACAATTGCGCCTTTTGCAAAGACATATATCATTTATATTTTGATTTCTGCTCCATTTATCGTATCGAGTTTTACAATGAACAACATTCTTCGATACGAAGGAAGAGCATCACTTGGTATGGTGGGTCTTCTTACCGGTGCAGTTCTTAACATTATTGGAGACCCGATTTTTATGTTTGGTCTTAACATGGGAATCGCTGGAGCAGGCCTTTCAACATGCCTTTCGCAGATAATCAGTTTTGGAATTCTTTTGAGTTTCTTCTTAAGAGGAAAGACGCAGTGCAAACTCGCATTCAGAAACTTCTCTTTGAACTTAAAAAGAATTGGCGAGATTACTGCAACAGGCCTTCCAAGTCTTCTAAGACAGTCGCTTCAGAGTATCTCAACAATTATTCTGAATGTAGTTGCAGGACCATTTGGCGACGCTGCGATTGCGGCTTTAAGTATTGTATCAAGAATTGTATTTTTCATTTTCTCAGTAGCACTTGGAATCGCTCAGGGCTTCCAGCCAGTATGTGCTTTTAACTACGGTGCACGTAGATTCAGCCGTGTAAAAGAAGCTTTCTGGTTTGCCTTCAAATACGCCGAAATTGCTATCGCAATCGTTACTATCGGTGTACTTGTTTTTAACGAGCAGATTGTAGTTCTTTTCCGTGACGACCCGGATGTAATCAAAATCGCAATCGGAGCTTTGTACCTACAGGGCATCACTCAGCTTTGCGCACCATTTTGCACAATGACCGAAATGGCACTTCAGACAACAGGTCAGAAGCTATTTGCTTCAATTCTTTCTTCACTTAAAAGTGGAATTATCTTTATTCCTGTTCTTTACATAATGGCAATGCTAAGAGGATTAAACGGAATAATCGAAGCACAGCCAGTATCTAATGTACTGATGCTTATCCCTTCAATTATCTTCGCAATTTATTTCTTCAGGAAACTTCCAAAGGAAGACAGCGCTTCTTAACTAACAAAAGCAGCGGTTAAAATTCCAACAAGAATAATAGCGGCGCATGCTGCTTTCTTTGCGATATTTTTTTCCTTAAATACGAGTTTTCCAAGAGCAATCGTAACAAAGCAGGAAGACTGCTTGATAAGCGTCATCACTGTAATTTTACTTTCGGGGTAGCCGTTTGCTACAAAAAGCGCTTTATCAGCAACGATAAACATCACCGCAAGAAGCACAATCCAGTAATTACTTAAAAGCGCCTTCCAGTTAACCTTTGTCCTTCTTACAAGAAGGAATCCGCCATACATAATTACGAGGAAAAACATATACCAGATCTGAAGCTGACTACTTGTAATGTCCTTCATAAGAACCTTATCAAGAAAGCCCGACACGGCATTAAGCGCGCACGAAAGGAAAGCAAAAACAATCGTCTTCGTACTAACCTTCTCCTCCTGATTCTTCTTCCCCTTAATAATTCGCATCAGGAAAAGGCCAACAAGAACAAGCGGCAAACCTATCATCTGCCCCATGGATAAAGTCTCGTGCAAAACCAGCGTTCCAAGAAGCGTTGCGAAAAGGACGCGGCTCATATCAAGAACGCCATACATACTAACCGGCATCGATTTAATAGCCATAAAACTTAAAATCCACGCAAGAAAAATAACAAACGACTTAATAAAAATACTTGGTAAATAAGTTAGCGGAAGTGTCAGTGCTTCTTCTCTTCCTGGAAATAAAAGCACCAGCAAAAATCCAACTAATGTATAAAAGAAGAGAACCTCAACAACAGAATTTCTCTCGAGGCACTTCTTCTTAACAATCTCTCTTGCTCCTTTAAGGAGTCCGTAAACCAAAACTAATAACATCCAAATCATAGCGGCTGTAGTTTACAGTCTGAAACCGGGATTGTAAAGAAAAGAGTCAATGCAACCACAAGCAATTTACAAATCTGTTTACACAGTAAAGTTCCAGACAAAAATAAAGGCCATCTCATTCCGAGACGGCCTCAACTTAAGCAATTATTAAATTAAATAACCAATCAAAGCTTTGAAACATCTGTTGCTCTGATCTTTGATCTAACCTTAAGAACCATTGAAGGTGATACTGAGAGCTCATCAAAGCCCATCTTAAGGAATGTTTCTGTAAGAGTTGTATCAGCACCAAGCTCACCACAGATACCAACCCAGCAACCTGACTTGTGACCACCATCTACGATCATCTGAAGCATCTTCATAAGAGCTGGATGATGTGAATCGTAAATGTTATCAAGTGCAGCATTCTGACGGTCGATTGCCAAAGTATACTGTGTAAGATCGTTAGTTCCTACTGAGAAGAAGTCAACGTGACGACCAAGTTCTTCTGCCATCATAACAGCGGCTGGTGTCTCGATCATAATTCCAAGCTCACAATCCTTAAAAGGAACACCCTCAGCTGTAAGCTCGCTCTTAACCTCAGCGATAATCTCCTTAATCTTAATAACTTCAGATTCAGAGATAATCATTGGGAACATGATTGAGATATTTCCATAGTAAGAAGCACGGTACAAAGCACGAAGCTGTGTCTTAAATACTTCAATGCGATCAAGACAGATACGGATTGCACGATAACCCATTGCTGGATTCTCTTCCTTTGCAAGGTCAAAATAATCAACCTGCTTATCAGCACCGATATCAAGTGTACGGATAACTACCTTCTTACCTGCCATGTTCTCAGCAACTGTCTTATAAGCCTTGAACTGCTCATCCTCAGTTGGATATGTTGAAGACTCAAGATAGAGGAACTCAGAACGGAAAAGACCGATTCCTGTTGCACCGTTCTCAAGAACAGCAGCTACATCACCAACGCTTCCAATGTTAGCGTAAAGATGAATTGTCTTGCCATCGATTGTGATGTCTTCCTTATCCTTAAGCTCCTGCAAAAGCTTACGCTGCTCCTGCTGCTCATCGAATTTCTTGTGATACTCATCGATAACTGACATAGGAGGATCAATAATAATCACACCCTTGTTACCATCAACGATACCCATCTTACCGTTACAGTCTTCTGGATAATCAACACTGATAAGTGCTGGGATATTCATAGTACGTGCAAGAATTGCAGTATGTGAATTAGAAGAACCGTGACGTGTTACAAATCCAAGAATCTTTGACTTATCAAGCTGAACTGTCTCAGATGGAGCAAGATCATCAGCAAGAAGAATTACTGGCTCTTCTGAATTGATTGCGCCACTTCCTATTCCTGTCAAAACGTTGATAACGCGGCTCGAAATATCCTTGACATCAGCTGCTCTTGCCTTCATGTAATCATCATCCATTGATGCGAACATCTCTGAGAAATTATCACCTGTTGTCAAAACAGCATACTCTGCATTAACCTTCTGTGACTCGATCATGTTTGTGATTGACTCAACATAATCAAGATCATCGAGCATCATCTGGTGTACTTCAAGGATTGCTGCGTTCACTTCACCAACCTCTACGAGAGCCTTCTCGTAAAGAGCAGCAAGCTGTGACTTTGCTTCTTCCTTAGCAGCCTCAAAACGTGCGATTTCAGCCTGAGCATCTTCGATTGTTGTCTGCTTTATGTTATTGTCGCCCTTATCGTAAATCGCAATGCGTCCGATTGCGATTCCGTTAAAAACGCATTTGCCCTGGTATTCCATAAATTAAAGCTTCTCCTCAAGGAAAGCAGCGATTGCAGCTGAAGCCTCAGCCTCGTTCTCGCCGTCGAAAGACATTGTAATTTCCTGACCACACTTAACGCCCAAAGACATAACGCCCATGATTCTCTTAGCGTCCATTGACTTTGTTCCGTTTGAAATCATGATCTTACATGGGTATGCAGCACATGCCTTAACAAGCTCACCTGCTGGTCTTGCGTGAATTCCCATCTCATCCTTAATTACATACTTAATCTCTGTCATTTTTAATTACCTCATTTGCCGTTAATTTTTATTGTTTGTTTTAAGTTGGATTACGGCCTTCCCTCTTTAAGAAGGAAAGCCGATCACCATTAATTATATCAGTTTATTAACATTAAGCCTCAACTGCGTTCTTCTTAAGAAGTCCAAGAAGTACTGCTGTAATAACTGAACCTACAAGCCAAGCTACTACGTAGAGGAGTGGGTTACCAACTGTAGCAAATACGAAGATACCACCGTGTGGAGCCATAAGAGTACATCCGAAGAGAGCTGAAAGGAAACCTGCAACACCTGCACCAGCCATTGTTGCTGGGATAACGCGTCCTGGGTCAGCAGCTGCGAATGGGATAGCACCCTCTGTGATGAATGAAGCACCCATTACAAAGTTAGATACTGTTGAACCTCTCTCAGCCTTTGTAAACTTCTTAGGGAAGATAAGGCAAGCAAGAGCGATACCTACAGGTGGAACCATACCACCAACCATGATTGCAGCCATTGCGATATAGCAAGCAGCTACTGCTGGACTGTCAACTGATGCACCAGATGCTACAAGATCAGCTGCTGTAGCAAGCATACCTGTACCGAATACGTAAGCAGCCTTGTTGATAGGACCACCCATATCGATTGCCATCATTGCACCGAGGAGAAGACCAAGAATTGTGATGTAACCAGCATTAGAGATAGATGTAAGCATTGCTGAAAGTGCTGTGTTGATAACACCGATAAGTGGGTTAAAGATGAATGTCATCAATACACCGATGCAGAAGATACCAACGAGTGGGAAGATAAGTGTTGGCTTAATACCATCAAGTGAAGCAGGAAGCTTCTCTGTAAGCTTCTTAAGACCAAGGATAATGTAACCTGCAAGGAAACCTGCAACGATACCACCAAGGAAGCCAGATACTGTAGCTCCGCCACCTTCACCAACGAAACCAAATCTCTCGATGAAAGCGTTAAAGCCTGTTGACTGACCAGCCCAGATAAATCCAGCTGCTGCTGGGTTACCAGAAGATGCAATCATACCACCAACAAAACCAACTGCGAGACCTGGACGGTCAGCGATTGAGTAAGCGATGTAACCTGCAAGAACTGGAACCATAAGACCCATTGCAAGGCCACCGATGTTCTTAAGGAATGATGAGATAGCGAGCATGTTACCAAAGTTGCCGCCAGCTGTAGCACCATATCCTGCGAGTGTATCGATAAGGAATGCGAGAGCTACGAGAATACCACCACCGATAACGAATGGAAGCATGTGTGATACACCACTCATGAGGTGCTTATAAATCTGATGTCCAATTGAACCCTTGTCCTCAGACTCTGTTGTAGCTGCACCTGTTGCCTTAAATGCAGGAGCATCACCTGCTGCAGCCTTATTGATAAGCTCTTCTGCCTTGTTGATTCCGTCAGCAACCTTACATGTGATAACTGGCTTGCCATCGAATCTGTCCATTGGAACCTTTGTGTCAGCTGCTACGATAACGCCGTCAGCCTTCTTGATGTCATCTGCTGTAAGAACATTCTTTGCTCCAGATGAACCTCTTGTCTCAACCTTGATACCAACGCCGAGCTCTGCTGCCTTCTTTTCGAGAGCCTCAGCTGCCATATATGTATGGGCGATACCTGTTGGGCAGGCTGTAACTGCTACTACGTACTTACCGTTTGTAGAAGCAACCTCTGCTGGCTTCTCTTCTTCATCTGCTGCCTTCTCAGCATCGTCGATGATCTTAAGGAACTCGTCTACTGACTTAGCTGACTTCAAAGCTGCTGTGAACTCCTCGTTCATAAGGAGAACTGAAAGCTTTGAGAGTACATCGAGGTGTACATTATCCTTTGTGTTTGGAGCTGCGATGAGGAAAAGAATATCTACTGGAGCTCCATCAAGTGCATCGTACTCAACTCCTGCTGGAACTGTCATTGCTGCAAGTCCTGGAGCCTTTACTGCATCGCTCTTACAGTGTGGAATAGCGATACCATCACCAACACCTGTTGATCCTTCTTCTTCTCTCGCGAAAACACCCTTACGGTATGTATCTACGTCTGAGATCTTGCCGCTCTTACTCATGAGGTCAACCATCTGGTTAAGAACGTCCTTCTTGTCTGATGCGCTTCCACCAAGCTTAATGCTTTCTTTTGCGAGTAAGTCTCTGATACGCATGCTTTTGTCCTCCTTTTTATAGTCCTTTATAGTTTTTAATTAATTCTTCTACTTCTTCCTTTGTAGCAAGCTCTTCGCTAAAGGCTGATGCTGAACCTGTGCAAAGTCCCTTACGAAGTGCTTCCTTGTAGCTTCCTGTCTCCTTATATCCGGAGATGAATCCAGCTACCATTGAATCTCCTGCACCAACTGAGTTAACAAGTTTGCCCTTAGGTGATTCTGCTTTATATGTCTCACCATTCTCAGCTACGAGAACTGCACCATCGCCTGCCATTGAGATAAGTACGTTTCGTGCGCCCATCTCCTGGAGCTTCTTAGCGTATGTGATGATTTCATCCTTGTCAGTTAAAGTAACTCCGAAGATCTCACCAAGCTCATGGTTGTTTGGCTTAATGAGGAATGGTCCGTATGGAAGAACATTCATGAGAAGCTTTCTTGTAGCATCTACTGCAATGTCGATTCCTCTGCCTTCAAGATACTTCATTATGTCCATGTACATTGACTGTGGAAGAGTATCTGGAATTGATCCTGCAAGAACAAGTGTGTCACCTGCCTGAAGCTTATCAAGCTGTGCATAGAGTTCTTTAATATTCTCTTCTGTGATCTTTGGACCCTGTCCATTGATCTCAGTCTCTTCGTCAGATCTCATCTTGAAGTTGATTCTTGAGTTACCTTCTGTAACATTAATAAAATCACTCTTGATTCCCTTAACATCGAGAAGTCTTACAATCTCTTTGCCTGTGAATCCTGCCATAAAGCCAAGTGCAGTAGTTTCAAATCCCAGATTATTTAATACCATCGATACATTGATTCCCTTACCACCTGGGAAAATAAGTTCCTTAGTGATTCGGTTTACAACACCTGTCTTGAAGTGCTCAACGTTTACGATGTAATCAAGTGAAGGATTAAATGTTACTGTGTAAATCATTGCCCGTTTTTCCTTTCCTAGTTTTGATTATTTTTAATCGGTTTTGACCGATAATGATTGTTATGAACTGATTATACGAGTGCAAATGGTCACGTTCAATCACAAAACGCCAACCACAGGCACAAATTTGCCAGGGTGGTTTTGTGCACATTGCACCAAAAACCGCCTAAAACAGTCACAAACGGTCAAAATCATCAACTATCAAAAGAAAAAGAAAGTACAACAACAAAGGGTCCCGATCACAAAATCAGGACCCTCACTAATATATAAATATGTAATAGACTTAAACAACAATAATATTGTTTTTACCCTTAAACTCAGATGTAAGTTTTCCAGTTGTAATTACAGAAGCCTCTGTAAACGAACAGAAATTGATGCTTGATATAAGTCCAAACTTTGTACTGTCAGCAAGAATGAAACGTTCCTTTGTACGAAGGATTGCTTCACGCTTAACGGCCGCCTCACGCATTTCAGGAGTTGTAAAGCCACGCTTCAGATCAATTCCGTTAGTTCCGAAGAAACCCTTTGTAAAGTTATATTTATTAAGGTTATAAACAGCTTCATCACCAACGATAGCTTCAGTTGTAATTTTGAATTCACCGCCAAGAAGAATTACCTTAAATCCACCTGCTCCAAGTGTTCTTGCAACTGATACGCAGTTAGTTACATAAACGGCATTCTTCTCAGTAATAAAACCAGCAATTAACTCTGTTGTACTTCCAGAATCAATATAAACAAAATCACCTGGTTCAATTAAAGACGCTGCATATTTACCAATTGAAGTTTTATCTTCAATATTAGTAGCCTTACGCTCAAGAATATCGCGGTCAATTGTAACCATGGACTGACCATTATCCTTGGATACTGCACCACCGTGAACTCTGGTAATAAGACCACGATCGTCCATTACCTTAAGATCTCTTCGAAGAGTAGATTCAGATGCACCAAGAATCTCCATAAGTTCCTGAACTGTAGCGCTTCCGTTACTATCTACAATCTCTTTAATCTTAAGAATTCTCTCTTCAGTAAGCATGTTACTTCCCTCCCTTTTGACCTCTACGCCAATAATTATATTTACGCAAACAGTCAAATTCAATCACAGAAAAGTAAACAAACCAATAAAAACGGTCAAAATCGTTCAATTTTATAAACTTAAATGGTGAACTCCCAACAGCATGCACAATCTTTACATGCCTCATCCAAGTCAGGATAACAACTCACACACTTAGTCTTAATTCGCTCATCAATTGCAGCTGCGAAATATCCATACTCATAAACAGCTGCACTTTTACATGGATGAAGTGGCATTCCCTTCTTTGTTCTTGCCTCCTGAACACGGCAGGTAACAATTTTATAAAGAAGTTTATTGCCAGTAATCTCACAGGATGTCTCATTAGCGCGGTCAACCATTCTAAGTGGAAGAGCTGCAGCAAGTCCCTCAAGACCTGGCGCCTCCGATAAACCCAAAAACTTCTTAATACGACGCGCTTCCGTTACTGTATATCTCTTCCACGCTTCCTCGTCGTGGTGCATTGCAGCATCCATTCCAAGTTCCCTCTCAACGGACTGAAACCATACACCATCCATTGCGACTACATTTCGACTGTCTGCCATAAGAAGCTCAATAAGCTGCTCCTTCGAAAATGATTCGTACAATTCTTTACCAGTCTTCATATTTATCCTCCTTAGTAATTCTCCGTATCTCCAAGCACATATGCCGTGGAACCACTTACAGCAGCATCTTCTCCAAGCGAAATTGCCTTCGAAAGAAGATTAATATTTGGCTGAACATTATCAGGTGAAGTAAGCTGCTTCTTACGGCTGGCCATATTATAACTTTGAAGAATTACCTTACTGTTTGTAACCCTGTCATGCATTGGTGTCTGAAGGTGCGCTGTGACCATATTCATGACACCACGTGGAGCACTTCCATGCTCTCCATAAAACAAATACAAAAGCTGTCTTACACCCTCTTCTGGAAGACCTTCAATCAGCCTTTCAAGAGCTGTACGAAGTTCTTCGATTGAACTGTCACTACTAAGATCAGAAAGGTCAGGATTAACAACATGAAACAGGTATGGAAGAGGACTTATCTTAAGTACATCAAACCACTTCACAGCCTGACCAATAGTAGGTTCGCTTACGCCCTTCTCCCAATTCTGTACTGTTTTTCTCGCTACGCCAAGTTCAAGTGCCATGTATTCCTGCGACCTGCCACCTATCGAGCGCGACTGCCTCAAAGCTTCTTTAATATCCATTATCTACACCCCGCAATGTAAATTTAGTTCCATTATACACGTTTAACCGGGAAAAAGCGTAAAAATTTACGCATTAATATTTGAAAACAGCAACTTCAAATACTCCGACAAACAGGAACAGAGCACTTAAAATATAGACAGGTGAAACACAATTAAATAAGGAAGCATTATAGCTAATACACCTTGAAGTAACTACTTCTTATTTTCTTAAATTAATAGCTCCCTCTCTCCTCTTGTTTCCTTTTTAATATGTGCAGCGGCTATTAGAGAGATACCTCTGAAATTGCCCAACCAAAATTACAAGT
The DNA here is from genome assembly GCA_045598005.1 of Saccharofermentans sp. Taxonomy (GTDB): domain Bacteria; phylum Bacillota; class Clostridia; order Saccharofermentanales; family Saccharofermentanaceae; genus Saccharofermentans. The sequence goes on from JAZLLF010000036.1 coordinate 43,696, forward strand.
TATAAGTGTCTTCAGGTAAATAGCAAACCTGCACGTGTAATCACCAAGGCCCATTTATCGGAACCAGTTAATACTGCTCTCTCCCTCTATCGCAGTGTTAGCTGGTTCTTTTTCTATTCGCGAATATTAACACAACAAAAAACAGCAAGATTTGTTGATAATTAATCAGATAACATTTATATTAATTTTACAGACAAAATGCAAAAGGGTGGTATTATGCGTACATTTACATCGAATTTAAAAAAGAAACTAGGATTATTAGCAATCTCATTTATTGCTATTTTACTTGTCATTTCTGTTTTTGCAGACAGTGCCAAAGTAGCTGCTGCAACAATTACTTACAGTGTTACCGGTTATGTGCAGAATGACTTAATTTACAACTACATCAATCGAGACCGTCAAGGCGGAGATGGCTACTGGATTGACAATACTGGCAAGCACCCAGTAGGAAGAATATATGCCTTAAAGACTGATAGTGATCTTGAAGAAATTGCAAAACGAAGAGCAGCAGAACTTGCATTTAGTTACAGCAATACAAGACCTAACAGAACATCATTTACTACATGCAGAAGCAACAGCATGTATACAGAGCAGGAATTCATTTACAAAACAAAAGAATCATATACTGCAGAGCAGATGTATAACATCTGGTTCCAGGTAGGAAGCGGCCCTGCTGGAGCTGCAATGATGAGCACAAGTTTCAAAACGGCATCCTGCGTTTGCTGTGAGTACAATGGCACTTATTACTGGGTTCTGGAATTCACAAGAGCTGACGGCAGAGATAACAGTTCGCATATAAGATTAAGTTGGAATAAGAGTTTTACAATTGATTATGACAGCAATTACTTCACACCACGCTATGAAACAATACTAGACAGAAATAATACCCTCACTGTTGCCTTTGGCAGCACGGTAACTACTCCCATCGAGCACTTTTCAGACGAATATCGTGGTGAGATTAAAGTTGGAACTGTTGGCTGGAGTACTCTGACATCAACCTGGTCAACGAATTCATCAAATTGTATTATCGATTATCAGGGCAACAACGTTGCCTCTGTTTATTGTACAAAGATTGGAACTTATACGCTGACTGGTATATTCAAACAAAACGGTAAAGAACTATTCAGAAAAAATGTAACCATTATTTGCAAAGCCGCAAATATTTCAGATGTAAATTACAGTTACATGCCTGCCACTACAAACAACATTGGCAATTTCCAATATACCGGTTCGGCTGTTTTGCCTAATGAAACAATCTTCAAATGTGGAAAAATAACTTTGGTTAAAGGAACACATTTTACCGTAACAGGTACAAGCAATAATATTAATCTTTCAACAGGAAGTACATCTGCCAAATATACAATTAAAGGTGATGGTGTAAATATCATTGGAAGCAGAACATTTACTTATAGTATTGTGCCAAAAGACATTAGTTCTTTTGACTGCGACGTTACCAACTATTCATCGCAAACATACACTGGTTCTCCTGTTACTATTAATCCAACAGTAACCTGTGCAGGCAAAGTTCTTGTTAAAGACAGAGACTATACACTAAGTTTTTCTAACAATATAAATGTAGATCCAAATCATACAGCTGTATGCACAATAACTGGAAAGGGCAACTATACTGGAACAACGTACGCTTACTATAGTATTAATCCAAAACGTTTAAACACAAATTCGATTACTGCTATTCCTGATCAAATTTATAACGGAACAGCACTTACACCTTCCATAACAGTAAAAGATGGAACAAAAACACTTACAAAAGGAACAGATTATTCTGTTTCTTATAGCAATAACAATGCAATTGGAAGAGCAAAAGTTACTGTAACATTTACTGGTAACTATGGTGGCACACTGACTGTTTATTTTAATATTATAAACGCGCCTAACCCGGTAACTCCGACACCAGTACCATCAACTGGACTTGAAGGATTCATCGTTCGTCTTTACACAAAAACAATGAATAGAATTCCTGAAACCAACGAAATTAACTACTGGGTTGGTTCCGCTGATCAGGGAATGACAGGTGCAGATATTGCAAGAAACTTCCTTATGAGTCCAGAATTTGTTAATACAAACAGAACTAATTCTGAATTTGTTGGAATTCTTTATAATGTCTTCTTCGATAGAACTGGTAACTCAACTGAATTAGCTTACTGGAGTAACTTAATATCCGGTGGAACATCAAAAACAGATATTGTTAACGGATTCATTAATTCAATTGAATGGGAAGATATATGTGCTTCCTATGGCATCTCTTCTGGTAGCACACGAGTTCCTCCAACTGATTTAGTAAGAGCGTTTGCAACAAGATTATATACAACCTGCCTTGCAAGAGACGGAGAACCAGATGGAATTAATTATTGGACAGACGTTCTTTCAGGAGGAAACGCAACAGGAACTGAAGCTGCTCGTTCATTCTTCTTCGGAGGAGAATTCACATCTCAAAATATATCCAACGAAGAATATGTTGCGCGTCTTTATAGAACATTTATGGGACGTGAAGCTGATTCTGATGGCCTTAATTACTGGGTAACAAAGCTTCAAAATGGTTCAAGCCGTGAATCAGTATTTAATGGATTTGCTACATCAGCTGAATTTATAACTCTTTGTAATCAGGCTGGAATTCGTCCATAATTACACAATTCTGATTAAGAAAAATGCACATCCAGATACTAACTGGGTGTGCATTTTGTTTTGTTCACAAACAAAAAAACAGGCCTCCCGGTGAAAGAAGACCTGCTCCACAAAAGTTACGCACAGCAATCTTCATTCCTAAACCAAGCAGTAAATGAAGTCTTGCGCTAATACATTCATCCTATCAGAGAAAAAGCGAGGATTCTTTACAAATATTGCTGAATTTCGAGCAAATTATGCGAAAAATGGGGTATAATACGAACAAAACGTAAAAAAGTGGTAAAAAACATGGGCATTTTCAAAAAAATCTTTTCTGATCGCTTCTCAATTGACAATGACGATATTGATTCAAAGTACCGTATTAAAGAGGATGATGACTACAATCCTTTTCTTGAAAAGCAGAAGAAAGCAGATGCAGCCAGAAATAACGATCGTAGCAGAAACCCAATAATCAAGGATGGAAGCTCTGCAAAGGATATCGATACTTTAAATCCAGAAAAGCATCATCACGATCCACTTAAACCACCAACGCATACAACTCATAAGAGCGAATCTGACCTTTTTTCAACGGATATCACTTCATCAGTTTCAACTGGCAATACATCTGTTATCAAGCCAGATATTAAAGTTGAGCAGCCAAAAACTGAACCTGTAAAGACAGAACCAGCTAAGGTAGAAGTCCCTAAGGCTGAGCCAGTAATAACTGAAACAACTAAAGCTGAGCCTCCTAAGGCTGAACCAGTAGTAACTGCGCCAGCAAAAGTCGAAGCTCCAAAGGCTCCAGAAGTTAAGGCAGAAGCACCAAAAACTGAAGTCGCTGAGCCTAAGCAGCCAGCAAAACCAGAAACTAGTCATGTTGCAACACCTGTAACAGCAACAAAACCTGTCTGGGAAGTAAAACCAGGCGATAATAGTGCACCTGTAAAAAAGCCTCAGCCACGTCCAAATACGAATAACAATTCAAATACTTACAGCGCATACAGAACAAATATGCGTCATAATAACACAACGCCAATTTTTAAAGACAACGATGAAGAATTAAAGGCGATTCAGCAGGCGAAGGCGAAGGCTAATGCGCAGAAGAAAAAAGGAACAAATCCAATTATAATTTTAATAGTACTGTTCTTTATGTTCCCAACAATGCTGAAAGCATGCCTCGATTCTGATTCTTCAAGAAATAACCGAAGAACTACATATACTGGATACACTACTCGCACTAGATATACAGTAGCAACAACAACCAAAACTTCATTATCACAGCATGATCTCAAGCAAATGGTTGTATTCTATGCTAGTACACAGTCATCAAGAAGCACTCTTGTTAGAACAATCCGATTTGTCTATTCAAATACAGAAGATGAAATTAACGAAGCGATAGACGAATGTGTCGAAGAGGGTTCTATTGATTTTAATGAGTTCGCTCTTTATCAGCTTCGCCAGCTTATAGCGGATGGCTATAGTGAAGACAGACAAAGAAGAAGACTTGAGCTTTTAAATTTTACAGAATCAGAGATCGAATATGCATTCTCAGTAATAGAAGCTGAAAACGCTGATAGCGAACTGGAACCAGAAGATACAGTTGAAACTGTAACTGATGAGACAGATGAAACAACTGACTCAGAAGAAATCATGGATTCATCTGAAACATCTGACATCACAGAAGAAACTTAACACAATAAGACTCCCAGGACTAAACCCTGGGAGTCTTTTAACATCAAAAATATAAACTGTCAGTCTTTTGTGAATTCCTTCTTATAAACCATGAATGTCATCTCGAGAGTTCCCTTCTCAAGTTTACGTGACTCTCCATATGGATTAATAATTACACCCTTCAAATCAGGATTCTCAAGACCTTCCTTAAGGATATCTAACATTGGAATATCCTTAAACTCAGATGCTGATTCACCCTTATTAAACTCTTCGCTGTCAGTAAAAAGTGGAAGCCATTTTCTTCCCTTGGAGTCAGTATAGGAAGCTATCTTCTCACCTTCAATAGGTGTTGGTGCAACAGCCCCTTCGTACATCCTGTGCATCATAACATCAGCAATCATATAAGCATATCGCTCATCATCAAGAGCATTTAGCTTTTTAACTGTTGTCTTAATAATTCTATTGTCATCGTAATTCCCCATAATTACGCCCTCCGAACACATCTAACTATATTCGTATTCTATCGCTTTGTTTGGAAAATAGTATGACAGTTTTTTGAAATTTTACACTTCCGTAAAATTCAACTTTCGCTATATGGTGACATGCTCCCACCACTTAGCATTTCATGCTTGAAGTGGGGGCTTCTTACTCAATGTCTCTAACGAGACAAGTATCAATAAGCTATCCCCGTGTGTCCCACGGTTTATTTTCTGCTCATTCACATGAGCGTTCTATCTTTTGTGTTACGCTGTTTCCAGCAATCGACGTCCCTCATTGCAGATATTTATTGCTGCATTTATGTCTCTGTCCATCTTGTTTCCACATGAACAATTATATACTCTGTCAGAAAGCTTTAGGTCATCTTTTATATTTCCTCAACAACTACATCG
>JAZLLF010000037.1:0-79777 GCA_045598005.1 Saccharofermentans sp.
GCTTCTGCGCTGATAGGTTTAACACACCTGTCAAGGATTCAGAAGATTGATCATTTGGAATACTATGCTTCTGCGCTGATAGGTTTAACACACCTGTCAAGGTCTTGATCAAGAGCTGCAACTGTTTTAGTTGCTTCTGCGCTGATAGGTTTAACACACCTGTCAAGGGTATATCCGCATTTCTTATAGAAATTCTTAGCTTCTGCGCTGATAGGTTTAACACACCTGTCAAGGACCTTCTTTGTATTCGCCTAATGTTGGAGTGCTTCTGCGCTGATAGGTTTAACACACCTGTCAAGGTGTTAGGGGCAAAGTAAAGCCATACACATAGCTTCTGCGCTGATAGGTTTAACACACCTGTCAAGGAATTAAAAGAGGTTACGCTATGGATCACAAGCTTCGGAGCTGATAGGTTTAACACACCTGTCAAGGATATTCGGAGCAGTTGCTGCCGCAGCAGGTGCTTCTGCGCTGACACCTGTCAAGGTTGCTCCTAAGTACAGAACTGATTTCACAAGCTTCTGCGCTGATAGGTTTAACACATCTATCAAGTTTCAGTAATTAAGTTTGACACACATTGATTTATTTTTTGCGAAACTCGCAAAGCCAATAAAATCAGTGGTTTAGATGAATACACACGATGTGTCTTTTTAATAAATGATATAATTAGTAAAAAACAAGGATGGTTTTTTATGTATGATTAGAAATATTACTCGTGATTGTAATTCGGAATTGTCCTGGGCTGTTGTCGATGAAATTGTCTCAACTGGTGATACCAAGGTGGTATGTCCGTATTGTAGTGTAAAACCAGAATTTAATATGACATACTCACCTTTAACAAAGCAATTGGAACGCATTGTGGGTGGATGTAAGTGCGGATATATTAGACACTGTGTTGTTAGTTTATCATTTACAGATTTTGATAATGATAAAAAATTCTCAAATGGATATCGAAAACTTTCTAAAGAACCATTAACGGATTCTGAAATTAAGATGGTAATTGAAGCAGCTAAGTCAATAGATATTCCTGAAGATATTCTTGTGTTTAATGATGAAAGATATTTAAATAGCGTAAATGGCACTTGCTATAATTTTATGGATGATAAAATCTATATAACTCAAAATGTATTTCCTGATGTATATTATTCAAATCATCCAAGGGATCAGTTATCAATTCGTGCTGTCCTTGCACATGAGTATTATGGTCATCGACCTTTTAGAGAAGAATATATATCGGATTATGAATCTGGAAATGAAACGAAAATATATTGGGAAGATGAAGCACGAGCAAGTATTCAGGCAGCGAAGTTTGCACCTAATTTAACACAGCTTGAAAGAGCAATGCTTATAAATGAAGCACGTCATAGGGCATATGAGTTTTCGCAGAACTTAGAATTAGATGATTACATGAAAAATATGCTTTACGGAGATGGAACTGCTAAACCAATAGCCATTCCTTTGTCTTTTGTTGCCTTGGGTGATATTGAATCAGATTTTAAACATAAAGTTTTTGACTTGTTTGGAATTGATTTAGCGCAGATAAATGTTAATGAAATGGCTACTGAACCAGAAGTCGATGATGATATTGATATCTAAAACACACATTGATTTATTTTTTGCGAAACTCGCAAAGCCAATAAAATCAGTGGTTTAGAGGAAGACACACGATGTGTCTTTTTAAAAATAGGGAGCTGAAAGGCTCCTTTTAATATGCAAGAAAGGAGTTCAATGATGGCAAACGTTTTTCTATTGTCCGACTTTATTCATTCTTCAAACAAAGAAGAACAAATAGTTAATCAAATTCAGTATGAAGGAATGTGGTTAGCGAGAGATGTTGATAAGGTTGAGGATATATTCAATAGTTTTTCACTTCCACCGTTTCTTGATTATTTAATCTATCCTCTTTCGAATGATATGTATTTAGTTTCAAAGGATATTGAATCAAATAAGGAAAGAATTTGGAATATAGCAACAGATATTTTTGTTGATAAGCCATATTTCCCAGATATGCAACAGGTAGTAGAAGCACTTCATTATTCCTGGAGTGATGGCACTTTGAAACCTCTTTATACTCAAATTGATAATGAAAGTTTCGATGAAATTGAACTCGATAGTATCGATGTTTAAGGGGTTTTAGGGGGAATCCCCTAACAAGCGTGAAAATGTATATACATTTTCGCCTGCTTGCGAGAGAAATGACCAAAAAATTCACATGAATTTTTCGAAAATTCAAATACATCGGTGCCGTATGCACTGATTTTTCTAATAGGAGGTTTTTAATGAATAAATTTACAGAAAAAGCCACACGCCTGATCTCAAAAATGTATTCACAGGCAGCTATCGCTAAAAAAAGTTTGGGCCAGCGTGACGGTGAATCGATGATGACGATATTCTTAAAAATAATGTCTGATCCACGTTTGGAAATTGATACTGCAGGTAAGATGTTTTTTGAAAACAAAGAAATTGGTTGGATTGATTTTAATCGTGGGATTGGTTGGATTGATGATAAAGCATATGAAAGTATTCCAGATTTAAGAGTAGATACTTATGATGAGGTTGCTTCACAAATGAATATGCTTTTAGCAGAACATTCTTATCCTGAAGTAATTACTGCAAATGAAATTAAAGATTCTACAGATCTGATATCTCTAATTGATTTTAATAAAATCGAATGGTCTTCAGGAATCGAAGCATCTTCTGGATTTGATGAATTGAAATCTATGTTCGATAAAGTAAAAAAATACCAGGAGACAGATCTTTTCTCTGCTCCTTCAAAACAGTTTTTTAAAGTAGAAATTGAAGAAACGTTGGTTAAAGAAATATATGTGTCTGCATCAGATGCATATGAGGCTAGAAAGATAGTTGAAGATAAATATGAGAATTTAGAAATAATTCTAACAGCTGATGACTTTTATAAAACGGAGTTTATTCCTTCGAGAATAACTGTTAATGAAATACCATCAGATGCAGATATTATTCATGATGACGATATTGATATTTAACCTTTTTCCCCCAGGGGAAAAAGAAAAAACTACTAATAAGGTAGGATTTTGAAATGAACGCACTATTAAATAATTTTAAAAATGATAGCAGGGTGGATATGGTTCCTGTAGAAGCCCTCTTTCCAGATGAAACTTCTCCCTGGAAACTTAATAGAGAATCTAAAGACTTTAATGAACTCCAGGAATCAATAGAAACATTTGGTATTCTTCAGCCTTTATTGATTACTCAAAAGGGTGATGGATATATTATTATTTCAGGCACAAGAAGATGGGTGATAGCTAAAGAATTAGGTATTGAATTGGTACCAGCAATTACTATTTATCCTCAGAATGACTTTGAAATAAATGTTATTAGAAACGATCTTAATCTTAAAGTAAGAAAGAAGATTCTTCCGTCAGAAATGGCCAAAGCATTTAAACTTGAAATGGAAGCAGTGAGTGTTCAAGGTAAACGTACTGATTTATTGTTGGAATCTGATACAAATGAAGATGACAATTCATCTGTAAATAATGCCGTTGTACTTGCTACAAAATATAACATTAGTAAAAGCACATATTATCGCTATATACAATTGAATAATTTGCCTGAAGAAATATTGTATTGCGTTGATCTGGAATTGATTTCTGTGAGAACAGCTGCAGATTATATTGTTAAATTGAATCAGCATAATATGAATCTTCTTGCTATGTATTGCAAACAAAACAAAGTAAGAATCAATCAGAAATGTATCCAGAACATCTATAAAGCACAGGAACTTTATGGAGAGCTTTCTGCAGAAGTGATTGTCGAAATAATCGAAGGCAAAGAGAAAGTGCCTACAGGCAAAGAACCATCAATTAAACTTAATAATCAATTTATAAAGAACTACATTCCAAGTCATTTACAGACAGAAGAATTACAAATCACTTATATAGAGAAGGCAATTGAGTTTTATAAGGCTCATACTGAATATGATAGTGATATTTCGACTAATGATGTCTAGGTTATTACGTGTGATTGTGAGTAATGATACAATGTAAAAAAAGGAGAACGCTATATGGGAGAATTCTTAACGAATCCACAGACAAATAAAACAATTTTTTATCATGGTTCTCGTAGTGGAATTTATGGAGAAGTTTCTCCTGATATTTCACGGAGTAAAATAGATTTTGGTAAAGGTTTCTATTTAGGAACCAACCGTAATCAAGTTTTACAACTAATTTCAAATTTTAAAACATCTGCAATTTATGAGTTTAGAATTCCACAAAATGTTATTACTGCCAAAAATTCTGTGTTCTTATCCAAAGAAGAATGGATGTATTACGTTTTATACAACAGAGGAAAGCTCGAAGAGATAGCAGGAACTGATTTTTACAATTATTTTAAAAATCTCGATAAAGGGAAACTCTTTGTTGTAGGTGCAATTGCAGATGATATCAATAATCGTTGTATTAGTGATTATATTCACGGCAACATAACTGATTACACTTTTTTGCAGTTGATTGATTGCTTTAATTATGGAATCCAATATGTAGCAAAAACACCAGAGGCTTGTGAATTGTTACAACATGTTGGAGAACATAAATTAAGTGTCGATGAAAGAATCGAATTATCAGATAGTAATCTTCTTTCTAGAAAAGAAAAAGATAACATCTATGATAAAAAGAAAACAGAATTAAATATATTAAGGAAAGGATTATATATTAACGAGGTTTTTCAAGCTATTAGGGATAATAATTATTCAGTGGCAACTCTGCACGAAACATTATTAGAACCAACAAAAATTAGAAATATCATTTTTCCAAATACAATTCATGAGATAGGGAGTGATGAAATTGACATTTTTTAAAGATGATTCCCCAAGCGTTATAGATTTTATTTGTGAGCAGCAAGGTTTTCTTTTTGTGGCTGCATTAAAGAATGAATATAATTTATCAGATTTTATAAGTAAATATGTTATATCTGACTTCTGTAAAATTCATATGGATACGCCGTATTCAACACGCCAATACCAAGATGCCGATGTTAATCTTGAAGAAATCGAATTAGAACTGAGTTTTGTAAAAGATAGAGAACAATTATGTTCTGCCGATATTGCGTTTTGGATCGGTTATATGTATAGATTTTTGTATTACTCAACAGATAAAAGTAGTGAAGAAATCTATCAGGCAGTACCATACGAAAAGATGCGAGATTATTCTTTATTATTCGAATTTTATGAATATGATGATGCTGCTCAGGAGATTATCAGAAAAGAAAAATTATAATAACGCACACTGTTTTATTTTTTGCAAAACCTGCAAAGCCAATAAAATTAGTAGTTTAGGGGAAGACACACGATGTGTCTTTTTGAAAATAAGGAGCTGAAAGGCTCCTTTTATTTTGCTTGAAAGGAGCTTTTAAATCATGTGGGAACAATTTCTGCAGTGGCTTGCAGAGAACGGAACTGAATTTATAAATCATTTGTTATCGCCACTTTTTCATGGAGTAGATTTATTCTATGCGCTTGGAATGTATATATTGGAATCAGCTTTAAATATTGTTGTTCAGATGCTTACTGTTAGTCCATACTCAGGTGACTGGGGAACTGTGTATCAGAATATCGTTTCATCCTTCGGAACTGCAGTTTCACTTGTAGGAACTGCAGTTTTGGTACTGGTATGGATGATTGGTTTTCTGAAAAACTCAAGTGACTATGATCACAAGGATACAATGTCAACTATGTTTTTTCAGCTGGCTCGTTTCTTCGTTCCATTAGCTTTAATTAACGGTTATCAATGGATTGTAAGTATATTCATCCAACTGTTTAATGATATCATCGTACAATTGCCGTCATCAGTAACTAATGTTGAAGTTTCGTTAGGTTATAGAGAACTTATTTGGGAGTTTGATGATGTTCAAACTGGCCTGGATACTATTTTTACAAACGGTCAATATATAGTAAGTACATTTACAGACAATCTTGCAAATCCAATTACAAGTATTATTAACGCTATTCTAGTAATCGTTATATTTGTTCTATGCTGCAGCACATCAATTAAATTGATAATTGCTGGCATAACAAGAATGTTTAAGCTCTATTCAATAATAATTATGGCTCCATTATCTCTGGCACTATTTGGCAGCAAAGAAACTGAAAATATGGCTGTTAGATATTTGACCTATTTGGCTAAATTTGCACTTGAAGCAGTAATGATATTGGCGATGATTTATATTTTTGCGTTATATCGCACTAATTTACCGAACTTGTTGGATGATATAGCACCAGTATTCAATTTGATGCCTAATTTGTCAGTTCACTTAAAAGCTATTCTTGATATTTCTATTTTAGGTGCATTGATAAGTGGTGTGGATCAATTAACTGATCGCATTTTTTAAAGGAGAGTAGTATGAAGATAAGAATAAATAGTGATATTTCTCGATATAGACCTACATTTTTAGGTTCAGCTTCTGCTCGAAATATTATCGTAGTCTCGATTATGGCAATCGTTGGAGTCGTATCTATGGTTTTTACATATCCATATTTGCTCCCTCGTGCGCAAATGTGGTTGCTTATTTTGTTGGAAGCACCCATCGCTGCTTTCTTTCCTGAAACAGTAGGCGCATACGGACTTCCTATGGAGAAGGTTATAAAAGTGTTTTTTGCTGATCTATTAACACCCAAGAATAGTGAATGTGGGGAGCAAGAAGAGTATAAGGAGCCATATATCATGAAATTTTTAATTAAGAATAAATACCGTGTACCTAGATATATCCAAGATTTTATTCCTCTTGATACTTTTTATGAGGACGGTATATGTCAATATAACAAGAAATTCTCAATGGTTTACTATGTTTCGAATCTTGATTTTTCCAATCTTTCTAAAGATGACAAAAATACTATCCTGTTCAAATTTGAAACACTTCTTGCATCTTTTACGGAAGAAGCAAACTATCAAATTAGCGTTATTAGCAACAATAGAACAGCCGAAGAGATATATGAACTTATTAAGACGGAAGCAGCTGCTAATGACGTTTTAGCATCATCAATGAATTCGCACAAATGGGCAGCTATTAACAGTAGAGTTCAACTGCAGATTGGAATATATCTTACTGTAACTACTGTGAAGCCTAGTATAGAGGACGCAAGAGAGTTTTTTAGAAATTGTGAAGTTAGTATTGATGATTCGCTTCGTTCTATGGATTCACAATTAAAGAAACTTAATTTAAAAGAACGACTTAACCTTTATCATAGAATTTACCATCAAAATTCTATGGAAGAGTTCTTCTTTTCTAATCTAGGTGATCTAAATGGTAATGACATTCGTTCTTGCTGCTGTCCTTCTTCTTGGGAAAAGCATCCAACATATTTAAAGATAGATGAAAGATATTTTAGAACAATGTATCTCCAGGATATTGGTTCTGGAATTGAAGATAATTTCTTTTCTTCTCTTGCTAATAAGATACCAAAACTTTGCATAGCAAGTATTGATATTAAGCCTTTAACAGAAGAAACTACTAATCAAATGATTAACAGGACAGTAGCATTTTCACGCCAGAAAATAAATCAGTATAAGAAGTCAAAAGCTCGTCAGATGATTATTGATGATTATCTTCCACCTGTATTACAGCAGGAAAATGAGGCGTCGCTTGATGTATATGCTTCAGTAACTGAAAGAGATCAACGTCTAGCTTCGTGCAACGTGACGCTCTTAATCACGGCAGATACACTTGAGGAACTTGAATTAAATACCAAAATAATCAAGGAATATGGTCGTTCTCAAAGTGTTACTATCAGCAGTCTAACTAATCAGCAGATTCCTGGACTATACTCGACAGTTCCTTTCGGTATGCAGATATTGGATGTAAAGCGTGTGTTAACGACTGAAAGTATCGCTGCATTTATCCCATTTACAAATCAATCAATACAGAGTTTTGGAAAACAAGCGACATGGATTGGCGTTAATCCAATTACTGGTAATGTAAATTCTATCAACAGAGCTAATTTGTTAAATGGAAACGGTTTGATCTATGGTGTTTCTGGTTCTGGTAAGTCAGTTCAGACTAAATTAGAAATTATTGAAAGACGATACAAAGAACCTTTTGCTGATATTATTATCTTAGATCCTTCAGCAGAATATATTTCTCTTGCTAAAGAATTAAAAGGTACAACTATCAATGTATCCGTATCTTCAAAAGATAGAATTAACCTGATGGATATATCTGATGTATATTCAGTAGAAGGAAATTCTGATCCAATTAGATCCAAAGTATCTTTTCTACAAGAAGTAGTCAACGTCATGTGTGAAGGTGAAATTCCTATAGCTAATGTCAGAGCAATAGTAGATAGATGTGCGACAACTGTCTATAAGCCTTTAAAGAAATCTTTTTATCAGTCAAAGATGCCAACTTTGATTGATTTATATAATGAGATTAAGAAACAGCCTGAAGAATATGCGCAGCAAATAGCTGTAATTATGGAACCATATGTATCTGGAAGTCTCAATATCTTCGCAGAAGAAACAAATACTTCAACCGATCCAGGATTGACAGTGTTTAATTTTAAGGAGCTTGATAAGAACCTTAAAACATATGCCAATATGGTAGTTATTGATCAGATTTTTAATAGGATCTCCAGAAACCTTAGTGAAAATCGTTGGACTTATATCTATATAGATGAGATCCACACATTTTTTGGAACAGCTGTTGAACCACTAATCATGACACTTTGGAAAATGGGTAGAAAGTCACACTGCTATTCAACAGGTATTACACAGCAAATCCAAGATTTACTTGAAAGTTCAAACGGACAAAAAATTGTTGGTAATTCTGAATTCGTACAAATTCTTAAATGTGATGAAATCCAAATAACTGAAGATTTAACACGAATATTGGATATTCCACCGATGCTCACAAAGTTTATTCGTGGTGAAAAGTATCCAGAAGAACGTATTAGAAGAAGTACAGGAATAATTAAATATGCTGGTTCAATTATTCCTTTTGAATCTGAGATTAAACCTGGAACAGCACTTTATGAATTGATTAACACAGATTAAACCGTTAAGGCAGCTTGCTTTGAAGTAAAACTACTTCGGCAGGCTGCCTTTTCTTTTAGTGGAGAGAAAATATGCGCTATATTCATACAAAAGATGATAAAACGGATAATACTTCAATTGTAGATGAAGGAAAACGATTCGAATATAAGTCTCTTTTGAAAAAGACTAATCGTACTAACATTTCAACTGAATTGGATAAGGAACGTCAAATTGCATTGCTTTCTAAAGCTCAGGAGAAGCGTATAGATAAAGATGTTTCAGAACGTCATGATGCAGAAAATAAAGTAAAGAAGGATTATAGCGAAAAAATAAGAAATACTTCTGAATCAAATAAAACATCAAATTCTACAACAAAATTTTCTAGCAAAAAGGATTATGAATATTCACCTAATCCAGCACCAAAAACTGCAGAAGCAGTAAAAGGAACAGTAGAAAAAGTAAATATTACACATTATGTTCCTAAAACTTCAGTTTTAGCTAGAAAAGTAATTTTAAAAAGCATAAAGAACGTAAGTAAATCTGTTCAAAATTCTTTTACATCAAAATCTAAAAGAAAAGCTAAACAAAATGAACCTGCAGAAAAAATTGCTACTGCCCTTGGCGTATTGTCAGCTTTTTTTGTTGGGATCATGACACCGTTTGTTGCAATAATACTGATTGTAACAATATTAGCCAGTATTTTATTTACTCTTTTTGGTGCGCAAGACTATAACTCTATAATACGAAAGACACGTTTCGCTCAATATCAAGAACTTCATTCTGCGATGTATGATATTGAGACTTCTTATTATGCCGATTGCGTAGATTATTGTAACAATAATGGAATTCCTATTCCTTCTGAAGTTACTCCTATCAACTGGGCAAATGTAATTGCTTTAGCATGGACGTTAATGTCTTGCCAGAATGATACAAGTAACGATGGTCCAAAGCAGGTGGCATATTTTGAGAATCAATATGCAGCAGGTAGTAACGACCTTTTCTACTGGAGTGATTCTTTTTATAACCAAGATGAAGGAAATATTTATTCGACTACTTTTGATACATCTTCAGAAGACTATTTGTTTTCTGATGGATGGTGTTATGTCGCAAATTTCAATAATAATTGGGTGTATGACGATAGAATTAACAGCACTGTTTGCGCTACTTCTAATGAATTTGATATAGCAGTACCGTGCCTGTATAATGCTTTTTTCGTGCTTTATTATTCTTGTCCTGGATTTAATGTGACCAATGCTGATGGAATGTCTTCTGATGCTTTAAGTGCTGATAATAAGCTTCTAGTTAGAGGCGAGCCGTTAATTGCAACGATTGAAGATAACATTGAATACAATGAACTTGAAGATATATATGGTTTGGTGATGGTTTATAATCCATCAGATAGCAGATGCCCTGAAGATTGTTCTTCCAGAAATAATATGTCTCATTGGAGTCCACATTCTCATAGAATTCTACTTGGTACGGAAACGGTTACACATAGTGCTGAACGAACTGGTGTAGTATCAACTCCGAGAACTCCACGAGAGGCGATAATGTGCCTTTATAGTGTCTCTTTATCACGAGAAAATAATTATTGGAAACGTTTTTTTGATCCAGCAAAAACAGAATATAACTGTCTCTATAAAGTTGTAAGTGATAGTTTAACTCCTCAATCGTTTTATATACAAAACGTTGAATATGCCGCTGCTGATTATAATAACAATGGTATCCCAAATATATTCGAAACATATATGCCTGATTCGGATAATTATAATGTGCACAAATATATATATGATCTAACAACAATGGAAGAGGGAACAGCACTTGTTCCTAAAATTCGAGAGTGGGCTGAAACTGTTCATCAGATGGCTTCGATTCAAGCAACCTGGAAAGAAACAGTATTATATATTGCTGCCAATTACGCTTATAACATATATGCACAAGAGATGAATAATCTTCCTATTATGATGCCTCCAGGTGTTAGTTTTCAATGTACTGATTACAATACTGCACCATATAGAGGAAATGGAACTGAGTTTTATTATGATTGGTATAATAATTTATTAGGGCTTCCAGAACCACAAGGCTTCGCTTGCTATGGTCATGGAAGAAGTTGGAATGCGAATTGGTGTAATTCATTTGTATCTTGGCTTGCAAATTACAACGGAATAATACATCAAAGTATATATAACGGAACATATTCACCTGCAGGTGATTTAATTAGTTCTGGGTACTTCAGATACGAAGAGACTGTAGCATATACAGCAGCTTATTATAATGATAAGCATTTGTTGATTCCAAAAAGTCAAATGCAAGAATTAGGTTATACGCCACAAACTGGTGATTTGATAATGATTACAAATGATGGATTGCCACACCCATCATTTCAGCATGCAGATTATCGACATATTGCTATTGTTATTTATTTTGATGGAACCTATCTATATACATTAGAAGGTAATACAGGTACTACATATAGGAATGGTAATGATCTGGTTGGTTATGTTGGTGTTAATAAAAGATACCTTGCTACAGATCGCACAGCTTATTTTGCAGCACCTTTTGGATATTGCTAATATTATTCCATTCGTTCTAATTTCAAGGAGTATTAAACATGAATTATGGCTATGTACGAGTTAGTAGTAAAGAACAGAATCTTAATAGGCAGTATGATGCGCTGCGAACACAATATCCTAACATTATCATCTTTGAAGACAAGGCAACAGGAAAAAACTTTAATAGACCTGGCTATAAAGAACTTTTAAAAGTTTTAAAAAAGGGCGATGTTGTCTTTATTGAAGATATTGACCGTTTGGGTAGAGACTACAAGGAGATTCAGAAGGAATGGTATCACATCACTAAAGTTATAGAAGCTCATATTTCAGTATTAAACATGCCTTTGTTAGATACCCGAAATAGTGCTTCTGATTTAGGTGGGATGTTAATTGCTGATCTAACACTTCATATAGTTTCTTATATGGCTGATAGAGAAAGAACAATGATAAAGCAACGTCAACGAGAAGGTATTGAGGCAGCTAAAAGAAGAGGTCATAAATTTGGTGGCCAGAAGAAGTTCACAAAAGAGCAATTTGCAGATTACTACGAAACTTTATGTATCAATCAAAAATTACCAAGAACTCAGGCTGCCAAGATTATGGGAATCTCTTATACAACATTTTCTAGTTATATGAAAGAGTATAATGAGGAACAAGAGGAGATTAGAAAACAGTTGGTATAATTTTGATTATTATAATCTAATATAAAACTGCCTTGATAATAATCAAGGCAGTAGAAATGAAGTATTATTCTGTTTATTCATCATTTAACTGTTGCAAAAATTCTGTTGGATTAAAAATAGGGACAGAAGATTTTTTATAATCTTTTTGGTTGCGAGTTACAATACAATCAACATGTGATCTGGATGCGGTTTCAATCATAACTGCATCTTCAAAGTCAGGAGTTTCTGAAGATAGAGCATGAAATATATCCACTGCAGCCGTATCAATCATGCTTATAATACTTAATAATGAATTCAATTTGCTGCGGGCGTCCTTATCACTGTGAGTACAGCGATGAGTTAGATAGTAAATATCCGTTGCTGATTTTGCTGTTATACAACCTGTAAATTGTTCACATGCAGCAGCGTGAAAGATAGCTTTTGCGTCATCGGCGAATGGTTCTCTGTGTTGCAAAAAATCCATGACAACGCAAGTGTCAATTAACGCTTTCATATTTTACTCAACCTCTCCTCTCTGGCTTCTTCTAGTGTGAGAGTGTCAGGGACGCTACCAAAGAGTTCATCCACTAAGGAGAGTTTGTCCTGATAGGGAGAAACTAATTTTGCAACAGTAGTTCCATTCTTTGTGATATATATATCCTCGGTTGCAGCAAGGAGCAAATATTTGCCGAGATTCAGTTTCAATTCAGTTGCAGTTATAGACATAATCATCATCCTTTCTTTATTTAATGACTATATTATATGCAAAACGAACGAAAATATCAATGTAAATCGAACGATTAGAAAGAAGTACCGTTCGATTTGCGATGAAAATAATAGTATGACAGATAAGTTTCTTGTGGAAATGTTCTAATGTTTAAATAGGGTATAGTCTATTTGAACCTTTTTAAGTGCCTCAATAATTGTTAAAATAGAGTGGTATTTTTATTTTTTGAACAGTTTGTTCAATTAACTCTAAGAACCTATTTGAACAGGTGAGGATATGAAAGGTCAAAATATCGCATATATCAGAGTCTCAACAGTTGAACAGAACGAAGCTCGACAAATAGAAATACTGAAGAAGTTTGGCATTGATAAATATTTTATTGATAAGGCTTCTGGTAGCAATACTAACAGAGAACAATTAACAGAAATGTTGAATTACATTCGTGAAGGTGACGTTGTGTATGTTAGCGAGCTTTCTCGTTTAGGTCGTTCTGTTTCTGATCTAATAGATTTAGTTAAGACGATAGAAAACAAAGGAGCATCTTTCATATCTGCTAAAGAACAGTTCGATACTTCTACACCTTCAGGAAGACTTCAGTTCACAATGCTTGCAGCAATAGCTGAGTTTGAACGTGAACTAATATTAGAAAGACAACGTGAAGGCGTTGCTATAGCTAAGAAATTAGGTAAGTTTAAAGGTCGAGAAAAGATTCAGATTGATAATATTGGTGATTATTACGAGGCTTATCAATCGAGAAGAATAAGTAAAGCTGCTATTGCTAAAGAATTGGGAATTAGTCGCAATACACTAGACAGATTGTTTAGTGAATATGTATCTTAAATGGAGATTATAGATTATATGGAAACAGCAAAATATTTGATTGAAGCACTTCTTGATGAAATGCAGCACAATATAAAAGGTGGTATATATAATAAACTACAGGTTGACTTTGCATTTAATTCTAATCATATAGAAGGCAGTCAATTAACAAAAGAGCAGACTCGATTTATATTTGATACACAATCAGTTGCTGGTGATAATATAAAAGTTGATGACATAATTGAAACTGTAAATCATTTTTCGTGTTTTAAACATATTTTAACCACTTTTAACGAACCCCTATCAGATGATTACATTAAGAATTTACACTTCATCTTAAAGACTGGTACATTATCATCACATTCTATTGAAGCTGTTGTTGGAGATTATAAAAAAGTTCCTAATGAAGTTGGCGAATTAACAACGACAAAACCTAGTAAGGTAAAAGAATCACTAAATGAACTCATCAATTCATATAATGCTTCACCAACAAAGTCATTAGAAGATATTGTTAAGTTTCATTCGGATTTTGAAAAAATCCATCCATTTTATGATGGTAATGGAAGAATAGGGCGATTGATTATGCTTAAAGAATGTTTAAAGAATGATATCATTCCGTTCTTTATTAACGACCGAGATAAGATTTTTTACATTAAGGGTTTATATAGGCATCAGACCACAGGTGACATTAGACAATTACACGATGTTTGCTTGTTGATGCAAGACGATATGAAGAGTATTCTTAAGTATTTTGAAATCGCATATGAAGCACTACCAATCGATTATTCTCAAAAAATAATTGATGTTACTGAACTTGCAGCAAATTCAACAGCAGATGTTACCGATGATGTTGATGTTGATCCAGCAAATCCAGGAGATGATATTGATAAACTGTAAAACACACATTGATTTATTATTTGCGAAACCTGCAAAGCCAATAAAATCAGTAGTTTAGATAAAGACACACGATGTGTTTTTTAGTAAGGAGCCAGAAATGGCTCCTTATTTTATTGTTATACCTGTTGATCTGCATCTACGGAATAACAACGCTTTCAATTAACCCTTTCAATTAACAAGTAATTGTCCCGATAATTAGACATGCTGTTTTGTATGATGAACTAAACAAGAAATAAACAACAAAAAGTTGAAAGGAATCAATACAATGTTATTTAGCGAAAAATTCACATCAAAGTATTACAAAACAGCCTTTAAGCAAAGACCAAAACATATCGGCAATTGTCCTGATGTTGAAAAGCAATATATGTATTGTAAAAAAGAGTTGAAAGCTGCAGGTTACAAAGTAGACTTTACCAAAGTTCAATGGGACTATTTTACAGATACAAATGGTTCTTTCAATCTATATAATACTGTTCACTTTTACGATATAAGAAAATTAAGCAAATAACACACATTGATTTATTTTTTGCGAAACCTGCAAAGTCAATAAAATCAATGGTTTAAATAAAGACACACGATGTGTCTTTGTGCAATTTTGCAAATAAAAAAGATTACAGTGAAGTGTACTTAACTGTAATCTCGCTGATGTGAAAATTATAGCATCAATTACTGTTATTTTCAACATTATTAAGCCTGGAAATGGCGTTGTTTTGAATTATCTGTACGAATAAACGGCCATTTTCTGATATTCCAAGCGAGTACACTTCACTGTAATCTGCTTCGTTCCTTGAAAACTTAATACTCACAAATATCAAGACTTTAACACACATACAAGCAAATTATCCCACACGCAAAGACTAACTGCTATTTTATTAGTAAACGCATCTATACACATCACCGCAAAGTTACGAGCGAGAATGTGCCGGATATGAAGGTTTTGGAAAAACCGTGCGATGACTATGTAGTGAATATAATGATACTTCTGTTCCGTCCTAACCCACGAACCACAGTGGATCACGTAAGGAGAGCAGTTCCGTAAGAAGAAAGGTAACACGGTCAATAGGAGATAGGTGATTCTCGTGTTGATTTGTTAGTCCTATGATGTTGATCCACCAACAACTTGATATTTTAGAAATTTAGATATAATTCGGTAACTGGGGGCTTACAGTTACCGTTATACGTGCTTAAAAGGTTTTAGTCAGTTCGATTCTGACGAAGCACTTTTCTATGAAAATGTCAAACATTCAAAGCCTCATTTCACACATTTGCAATGTGAATAATTACCTCGCAAAATGAAGAAAGAGGTGGATATGAGCGAAATTACTTTTAAAGAAGCAGCTATTCGTTTTTTCAAATATTATGCCAATCGAAAATGGAGTTATACTACTATCGAGTATGCGTTAAGTCGCACGGAAAAGCACATCTATCCTTTTCTTGGAGATTTATTATTAACTAGTATTACTGCTGAATTGTTGGACCAATTCTATTTGAATAGACTTGATGCTGGTTGTAGCGAGCGAGTTGTCAAAGAGATTCATAAAATCATCAACGGTGTCTTTCGAGAGGCAGTTAAAAGAAGAATGATTGAGAATAATCCTTGCGATACCATAACACTTCCCAAAGTAGCATATTCTGAACGAGATATTTGGGATGCTGAAACTTTTTTGAGAGCTTGCGATTTGTGTAATGATAAATTACTGCTTTTATCAATGCATCTTGCCTTTGGTTGTACACTTCGAATCGCAGAAATATTAGGTCTTCAATGGGACAGGGTATTCTTAGATTCAAAGGAACCGTATATCTATATTGATCGCATCATTGAAAGAGTTAAAACAGATATTATTATTGAAAAACACCATCGAGAGATATTGCTTGAATTTCCTAATATCAATAAATCTTCAACTACTGTTGTGTTAAAAACACCAAAAACTCAATCCTCAAAAAGAAGAGTTTATCTTCCTCAAACAATAGTAAAATTGTTGAATGAGCGAAAAGAAGAAGTAGAACATAACCGAATACGACTTGGAAAAGAATACCATGACTACAATCTTGTATTTTGTTTTGAGAATGGTAATCCAGTTGAAAAAAGAATAATCAGTGACCGTTTTGCAAAACTAATAAATGATAATAACTTGCCTAAAGTTGTATTTCATTCGTTGAGGCATACGAGTATTACATACAAGTTGAAGATTACTAACGGTGATATAAAAGCAGTCCAGGGCGATTCAGGTCACACTTCAGCAAAAATGGTATCTGATATTTATTCTCATATATTAGATAGCGAGAGATCCAAAACAGCGTTATTAGTCGAAAAAAACTTTTACAATATATCAAATAATGAGATAATCAATAATGAGTCTTTGGACGATAAAAATAGAATAAAAGAAATAATAGAATTATTATCTGAACTTTTATAACAACATGAGGGTTTTGTTGGTTATTTGGGAGCATGGGGTCGCAGGTTCGAACCCTGTCACCTCGACCATAGAAGGCTTGAATCGTAAGGTTCGAGCCTTTTTTGTTGCCTGCGTTCCTTCAACTGGAAACAATGACATTAATAGGACTGTTTTGGGTGTTCGAGATGCGTTTAGGTAGATTTTGGGTAGATGTTTTTTTTACGAAGTTGCTCTGTGTTTTGCTATAATATAAAGGATAGAAGATTACGATAAAGCGACTAATTTTGAGGTGTTAATTTGGATAAGGATCCTTTTGAAGAATACATAACACAATCTGAACCAAGCAAGCGTGATAAGGGGTATGCATGGCATACTGCTATTGGTTTACAAGCTGTTGACGGATTAAAGCCATCTCAATATTTGATTGATACTGCTATTAAAAATATTGAAGGCGATATCTCAATTGATGAAGCTTCGAAACTTTTGAATAGTTATTATGAGGCAAATCCTAAGAAGGATGATGATAATCGCACTGAAGAAGCAGATAAAGTTTCATTAAGAATAGCTGCCATTCTTTCGGAGCCTGCGTTTAGTTTTACACCGAACGAGTATATTTCTATTCACAGAAGATTGTTTACCGGAATATATAAACATGCCGGAAAAATCAGAGATTATAACATTACCAAGAAAGAGTGGGTTCTTGATGGTGCAACTGTTTTATATGGAAGTGCCTTGGAACTCAGAGCTACTTTGGAGTATGACTTTTCAGAAGAAAAAAAGTTCAGTTATAAAGACTTAACTATGGATGAAATTATTCATCACTTGGCTGTGTTTGTATCAAGACTTTGGCAGATACATATATTTGGCGAAGGAAATACCAGAACAACAGCAGTGTTCTTTATTAAGTATCTTCGAACACTTGGGTTTGATGCTGCGAATGATATATTTGCTCAGAATGCATGGTACTTTAGAAATGCACTTGTAAGAGCTAACTATAACAATTTGAAGAATGGCGTTCATGAGACCACAGAGTATTTGGAAAAATTCTTGAGAAATCTCCTTTTGGATGAAAAGAACGAACTTTATAATCGAGAGATGCATATTAGTGGAAAGTTAATTCAAAGTGCAAATGATTCTAATCCAAAGTGCAAAAATTGCACTTTGGAAGAAATAGCGATTTTGAAAGAAATCGTAAAGAATCCTAATATTACGCAAAAAGAATTGGCTGTTGCTATTGGAAAGTCTGAACGAACAATTAAGACCAGAACAATCGAGATGCAGGAAAAAGGTTTGATTAGTCGAGAAAATGGCAAGCGTAATGGTAAGTGGATAGTTAATGTAACTATCGATACCTGACCACACTTGATGCGCAGTTAGAAACATGGCGAGCCTCGGTAGTAGGTTCGAACCCTGTCACCTCGACCGATAAGGCTTGAATCGTAAGGTTCGAGCCTTTTTTGTTGCCTGTTTATCTGTATAATTAGAGAAAACGCTTAAAAGAGGGTAAACGCAGATGGATTACATGAGACTTGCGATCGAAGAAGCATATGAAGGCATTAAACATAAGCATGGCGGACCGTTTGGCTGCGTTATCGTAAAAAATGGCGAAGTTATCGGAAGTGGCCATAACAGGGTTCTTCTAAATAACGACGCTACATGCCACGGGGAGATGGAAGCAATACGTGATGCTTCAAGAAATATGGGCACTCACGATCTGTCTGGCGCTTCTTTATATACAACTGCAGCTCCATGCCCTATGTGTAAGGGTGCAATCCTCTGGGCAAACATTGACAAAGTGTATTACGGCTGCTCCATAGAGGACACTGATTCCATAGGGTTCAGGGATGAAATCTTCTACAGTAAGTGGAGCGAATCGGGTGACAATTTCGGAGAGGAATATAAGAGGGATGAATGCCTTGAGTTATTCAGGGACTATGTGAAAACAGAACACGATATTTACTGATAATTGGACAGAAATTTAACTGTGAGAACTTATTTGAATAAAAGTTTTGTTCACATTTGTGGACCAAAGTTTACAAAACATCCCCCCATTTCACAAAGGTTATAACTTATAATAGAATAGTAAATATTTTACGAGCCAGTGGGGGAGGTCATACATGACAATTGAAGCACTATACGGGGATCTTAATCCTCAGGATTACTATATCGGTAAAGTTACACAGGTATACAGAGGATGCAGTATCGCACAGATCGATAACCTTCAGTTAATGGGTGACAGAAGTAAGTTTAATGAATCTTTTCTTCCAAATACAATTAACTATTTTGTTGTAATTGAGTCAACATCAGGTATTTTCCTTGGTGAAGTTTTCGAGAATAAGTCTTCACGTAAGAGTATTTATGAGATGAATGGAAGTGGCGCTGGTGCTAACGACTACCACGAGATTTCCATCGATACTATTGCCCTCATGCTTCCTGATAAGAAGAAGTTTGAGCTTGCAGGTTTTAAGACACTTGGTATTACTGACAAGGTTTACCTTGCTACAGATGAGATTTATGAGATCTTCCTTAACTCACTTGAATTTGGTATGGAGCAGGAAGATTCACTTCCACCATTTGCGACTTTCCTTAATAAGTCACAGGCTTCAGTATCACTTAAGCCAAGTACACTTTTCAATCGTCATTTGATGTGTATCGGTGCTACAAACAGTGGTAAGTCTACAACTGCACTTGCTATCCTTGATAAGGTAGTATCAACAAAGCGTAAGGCTTTGATTATCGACCCAACTGGTGAGTATCGTAACGCTTTCTCTTCTGAGGAAATCACAAAACTTACACTTGGTGTAGACACTACTATTTCGCCAAGTAAGATTACAATGGAGCAGTGGGAGAAGCTTTTCGAGACTGAGAACAGCAGCCAGGGTGCCGTTCTTTCTGAGGCTATTACTTCACTTCGTTACATGAAGAAGATTGGCGTAGATTCTTACTATCCAAAGGTTGGTGAGAGCATCGATGAGGTTCAGGAGAATCTTGCTTCAATTACAAATGAGGATACAAACTTCAATATCGAGCTTCTTCCTGAGCAGATTCAGGCTGAGTCAGTAAGTGAGCCAGATCGTGATAACAACTATAACTTTAAGTACCGTTACGATTCTCTTAAGGCTAACCACAACGCATCTCTTATCCAGAAGATTCAGTATCAGATGACAAATACAAAGTTCCTGTCATTCTTTTCTGATGACAATTCTATGTATAATCTTCTCGATGTAATTGCAGAGTTCGTTCAATTGCCTGAGGCAAGCCTTTATATCGATACTTCTTCACTTGGTGCATCTGATGGTATCGGTGGAATGGTAATTGATCTTGTAAGTAATTTCGTTATGGCGCAGGAGAATATCAGCCCATTCGTATTCTTTATCGATGAGGTTCACAGATACGCTAAGTCAAGATATTCAGATAAGGAGTTCCACGGTGGTCTTACACTTCTTGCAAGAGAGGGACGTAAGAAGGGTATCTTCCTTTACCTCACAACACAGAACCCTAAGGACGTATCTTCAATCCTCTTTGGTCAGATTGGTACACTTCTTATCCATCGTCTCATGCTTAACGATGAGATCAACGCAGTTGCGAGCCATCTTGATGATTATTCAATCAAGCACGTTCGTAAACTCCATCAGGGTGAGGTAATTCTTACGAGTGTTAACCTCCTCCACAACATGTTCATTCACATCAACAAGAGTGATAGAACACAGCATAACGACACACCACTTCTTTGATTTTGGTTGTTGGATTAATTTGATTTCAGGACTCGGGACTTCTTCGGAGGTTCCGAGTTTTTTTGATGGGTTTTGGGTGGTGGTGTGTCGGATGTTAGTGAATCGGTTAGTGGGGGAAATTCCACTAACCGATCTGCTAACAAACAGCGGATTTTGGGCCGAATGTTAGTGAATCTGTTAGTGCGAGAAATTCCACTAACCAATCTGCTAACAAACAACGGATTTTGGAGCGAATGTTAGTGAATCTGTTAGTCCAGAAAAAACCGCTAACATATCTGCTAACAAATAGCCTGTTTTGGGCCGAATGTTAGTGAATCTGTTAGTGCGAGAAATTCCACTAACCAATCTGCTAACAACCAGCGGATTTTGGGCCGAATGTTAGTGAATCTGTTAGTGCGAGAAATTCCACTAACCAATCTGCTAACAAACAGCGGATTTTGGACCGAATGTTAGTGAATCTGTTAGTCCAGAAAAAACCACTAACACATCTGCTAACAAACAGCCTGTTTTGGTCCAAATGTTAGTGAATCTGGTAGTACAGCAATACCTACTAACACAATTACTAACACCTCAATTCGCAATCTATGTTGACACTTGTCGACTAAGAGGATAATATAAAGTAAAATAATCGTCTACAACTGTCGACACAAATAAACAACGTGCCCTAACGACAAACTAGATACCAGATCAAGCAAACGAGGTAATTAATCATGGTTAAACTCACAGATACTGAATGGAAAATAATGGAACTTCTTTGGAATCAGGGATCGATGTCGACCATGGAACTCGCGCGTGCACTTGAAGAGTCAACTGGCTGGGCGAGATCGACTGTTATTACGCTTCTTAACAGAATGACTGATAAGGGCAGTATCAGATTTGAGACTGATAAGAAATCAAAAGTTTACTATCCAGCGATTGACAGGGACCAGGCTGAGATTGAGGAGACCAGATCGCTTGTTAATAAGATTTATGGCGGCAATATTGGCCTTATGATTAGTAATCTTTTGAAGCACGAGAATTTGTCAGCAGAGGAGATTGAAGAGATTCGTAAGATTATTAAGGATGGTGAGTGATATGAAATCATTTATTGCACATAATATTCTTCTTATTTCGATAGTTGTTTTAAGGTCACTGTTTGAGGGTAAAATTTCACGCAGGGCACAGTATGCTATGTGGCTTTTTGTGCCTTTGTACATTGCGCTTTCGCTATTTGTTGTGATTCCTGTTGCCAAGACTGGAGTGCCAAGTTCGAGAGTAGATGCTTATAACGCGCCGGTTGTGTCAAGTTCCACATCACTTGGGTATAACCAGGATATAGCTAATATGTATCTTGATAGAACGCAGCAGACTGAAGAGGCTGGCAATATAGTTGTTCCGGAAAGCAGCAAAAATAATACACAGGATTTTGCACAGACTGAGGATGTTCAGGTAGTTAAAAACAATCAGAAAACAGTAGCACATAAGGTTGATTTCCTGAAAATAAGTTACGTAACAGGAACCATAATTGTTGGAAACATAATTGTGGTTAATAATCTGGTTTTTGCGTGGAAAATTTTAAGGCGACGCAAGTTCCTTGCAAAAACTTCTTATGGCAATCTTAACGTATATACACTTGATGGCATTGATTCGCCTTTCCTTTTTGGAAGGTCAATTTATGTTCCTTCGGGCATGGAGCAGGGTAGTAGTCAGTACGAGTACTCGCTCTGTCACGAGTATTGTCACTATAAGCAGGGCGACTCCATTTGGCACGCGCTGAAGTACGCGCTTTTGGTGGCACTTTGGTTTGATCCGCTTGTCTGGATTGCGTTCGTTATTGTCGAGCGCGACAGCGAGATGGCAGCAGACGAAGGCGTGATTGAACTTCTTGGGAAGAGCGCGAAGAATGAGTACAGCACGATGCTTTTGGATATGGCAACAAACAGCAGATTTACGCTTCTTGCTACAACTTCAATGAATGGCAAGAGCAAATCCTTCCTTAAGATTCGCGTCGAAAGCATTATGCACGGCACAAAAAGAAGTGTTGCAGCGCTTCTTGCAACAATCATGCTCCTTAGTAGCCTCGTCGGATGCTCCCTTTTAAAGTTTGACAGCAAATCTTCGAAAGTAGAAGCGACAGATGACTGGTTCTCGTACGAAGCTTTCAACATGCTTGATATCTACCCAGACTATAACGATGGCAATAACGTATTCACATATTCATGGGCGCTTGGAAAATATAATAGCGAATTTTTTCAGGCAGTAGAGATTACCTCTAATGACGGTTCGATAAGGGAGACTTTAATTGACTTTTTTAACTCAGATGGACAGAACACAAGGACCATTAATCTTGCACCTCTTATAAAGCAATATGAGTTTTCCTATTTTGTAGAAGAGGTAATTAGAGAAGGTAATAACCTTCGAATTATGACCTGGGATAAGGCGTATTTTTACAACCTCGATAGTGGTGATTTTGAGTGCTGCGAAGGTGATTTTGTTGTTGAAGGTACGAACGAAGATTATGGTTTTGAGACTAATGGTGTCACAAAGCATTACCTTAATTTGAGTGGCAAAGACGTAAAATTCATGTTCATTTACGATATAGCGAACTATTACGTAATTCATATCACTGATGAATATGGTAATAATCAGGAAATTGACTTGCGCAATGCTATTGATGGAAGTCCGTATTTCGATATTGGAACAGTTTTTCCATATGACGATAACAACGTGATTTTTGTAACAACCGGAAGCGTATCGCACTACTTTAGGCTTGATGTGACAACAGGCGAAGTGTCGGAACTTTCAGGTGAAGATTCTGAGTTTTTGACCGATTATTATTTCACAAGTCTTACGTATCTTAATGAATCAAATGAAGTAATTGGCGTTAATCCAACGGGCTTTTATAAGATTGATTTTGAAAGTAAAACAATCGAAAAAATCTTTGACTGGAACTGGTGTACGTTTGACAGAGCTTTAATTGAATCTCCAAGAATACTGGAGTATTCAAATGACAAAATTGTTGTTGTTGATTCAGCAAACAATAGTTGTAATTCATATTGTCTGACCCTTACAAGAGAGGCAAGTAATCCTAATGCGGGCAAGACAATTCTTACCATCGATGGAACAGCATATTCAGCTTATGTAAGTAAGTTTAATGAGACGGATGATGAGTATTTTATCGAGATTGATAACAGATATGCGATTGAAGGATTTCTGCCGCAGCTTGATGTTGGAAACGATGTCAATTCTGCACATACGCAGTATCTTATAGCGGAGCAGAATTTAAGTTATCAGGAGGCTGTTGATCTTATGGCAGGTGACAGTCCTGATATCATCACGAATGCTTTTCGCTCTTCGCAGCTTTTAAGTTCGGATCTGCTTTATGATGTATCAGAACTTATGAGGGAAGATAGCGAATACGATGAGAATTTGTATTTCGTGAATGTGATGGAGGCATCCAAGGTTAACGACAAACTTTTGTATGTGCCGCTGACATTCTCAATTAGCGCGATTGGTAACATGAATTCGGATTATTCGGATGTCGAGGGACTTACCTTTGATGAGTACAGGGAGTTTGTGTCGAGTGTGTGTAATGGCAGGGATCCTATTGCATATCAGAGGTTTCATTTTATGGAAACTTTGATGCCATCGGTTATGGCTTATTGCCTGAATGATGAGGGCAAGGTGAATTTTGATAATGCGGCCTTCAGGGAACTTGCCGAGTATGCCAATAACGATTTCCGTCAGAGGCAGCAGGAGTTTGGATACCATGAATTTATGGCGGCGAATTCACTAATTATACAGTCGATTGGTGATTATCTGACCTACGTTTCTTATGAGTGCTGGGATTATCACGATGTAAATCTTATTGCATATCCTAGTTATGCTGGTTCAGGTCTTGCCCTCGAGGTTGATAGTTCCATCTCGATTTCTGCAAACTGCAGCGACCCTGAAGGATGCTACAGGTTTGTCAAGTTTATGATGTTAGCAGAATCTATGCTGGATCTTGGAATGCCTGGCTACTATGGCAGTCGCGGCCTTACAACACTTAACAGGGAAGCGTTCGATGTCATCCAGAGTGCAAGCCTTGAGTGCTATAACGCTGAGTGCGATTACTATAACACCATGCGCGAGGAAGAAGGCGTCAGCATGCTTGAGATGCCGGAAATTTATGCCGGTCCCGAAATGATAGATTACTATCGCTCCATCATCGAAAGGTGTAGTTACGTCAATTACGCTGACCCTTCAATTAACCTGATTGTTTACGAGGAAATGCAGGCGTATTTCGCTGGTGACAAGACTCTTGATGAAGTGATTCTGATCATGAACGACAGGGCTCAGACGGTTCTTAACGAAAGGGGTTAAATGATGAAACGGTTAGTTTCCTTTTCGCTTGTGCTGGTGCTTGGCACAGGTGTTTTCTCAGGGTGCAAAATTTCAGACGATTCGGCGCGCGAAGTGACGTATGTGCAGGAATCAGAGTGGTATGAAACTTCAAATTATGCGACCGAAATTTATCAGGGCTATAACGGTGCAGCCTGGGATTTTACCGGAGATCCTGTTCTATTTGCTACTGAAGACGAAATCATCATAAAAGAGCGTTTTGATGGTGCGTTTGTTCAGGATTTTAAGGTGTGCGACTATTCGCTTAACGACGATGGCAGCACCGTGCTTAATGGCTCAATTGATTTAATTGACGAAGGTTTGTCTTATCGCGCGCCTTCGGGAATAGGTGGCTGTAGCATTTATGCGTGGATTGCTGCCGAGAATAATTTGTACTGCATCTGCTCAGAAACGGCGCTTGATGCTGAAGGCAATCTTTTGGATGAGGTGTTTGTTCAGGAACTAAATGTGCGAAGTAGTAGTGTAGGTGAGAGAATTCAGAACAGCGTAGTTGACGCTTTGTTTTCTGGCAGTAGTTATCCTCTTAAATGCTGGGCTTCGGAGGATTCCATTTATGTTGTTTATCAGGTGTCAGACCTTGATAACAATACTATCCTGAAGCTTGCAATAACTGATTTAAATTTCACGTCTTTTGAAGAAACGACGCTTGAAGTTTACGATGTAAATTCTTATATCGATGGCGTTTATACTCTCGGTGACAATAAGGCGTTAGTTATTATCGGGTCTTATGTTAATCAGGAGAATGAGGCATTTTTAATTGACGGGTCAGCTTTTGATATGAGACCTGTTGAGTCTTTGCCATCTGAAGTACTCGAGAATAAATGTTCCAATGTAAATGACAGAATTCTGTTTACTGATATTACCGGAATCTATCATTACGATTTTGCTGACAATGCGATTGTTAAAATTTTTGACTATAACAACTGCAATATTAACAGAGCCGTTGTTGGGGATTTTATAATCGCATATGCGACACCTGACGTAATAATCACATACTATATGGATAATAGCACTGGCGAACAGGGTGGAATGTTCTATAACGTTTGGAAGTTTAAAAAGGCTGATAGTAATCCTAATGTTGGTGAAGTAATAATAAGAGTTGCCGACTTTGATGGGGCGATTGATCGTAAGACTGCGGATGCGATTTATAGATTTAATGAAGAAAGCGATTCGGTATATCTGATTTTTGATGACAGATATTTTCTGGAAGATTTTCTGAATGTTGATGCTTCTGTTATGAATTCAGTGTCGACTTCAGATATAACTCAATATAATCTTGCGCTTCTTGGTGCTCAGACTGAACTAATGAATCAGCTTCGAATGGATATTATCGCTGGCGATGGTCCGGATATTTTGCTGGATTCATTTAATTATGGTGAGATTAATAATGATTACTGCCTGATGCCACTTAATGATTTGCTCTTGGATGAGGTAAATGAAGAGGATTATTTGCCAGCGATTTTTGGGTATTCGGATGTTCTTTTTCAGTTGCCTTTAAGTGTCAGACCTGTCTGTGTTTTATGGAAACGTGAATTTGTTGATGTGGAACGTAACGGTGGTGGAATTACTTACGAGGAGTATTTGTCGCTGGTTGATAGTTGCGCAAATGGCAGTGATCCAATAACAAGCCAGAAATCTCAGATTGATTATTTTATAGAGTTGTTTGATTACTCGTATAGTGACTTTGTTGTTGATGGGCGCGTCAGTATTGATAACGATGAATTCAGAATGATGGCTCAGTTCGTGAATACAAGACTAAATCCGTCGTCTATTTCGAGCGAGTGCTTTTTCGATGAGGAAGAGTGCTTCTTCTTTGATGGTGTTAACAATTTTCCGATTATTAGAGAGTATCAGAATAGTGTTGTTACAGCGTTGCCTTCTTTGAGTGGAGACGGTGGTGTTAAGTATTATTGTTCAAGTTCAGTTGCTTTGGCAGCGACGTGCCCGATGGTTGATGAACTGGTTCCGTTCCTTGTGGCCGTTTTGGAGGAATATGGTGATGAGATATGTGTTGCGCGAGTTAATGCAATTGCCGAGCAGTATGTAGCTTACTTTAACGAAGCCGTAGCTAATGATGTTAATGTGCCATATTGGCAGAAGGATGATTATCTTTTTAATGGTGACGAAGATGATTTGTATGTTGAGACTTTGACTGCTTCGTCTGAAATCATTACTTCAAACTCGGATGTGAATCTTATCTTTTATGAAGAGATGCAGGCGTATTTTGCTGGTGACAAGACTTTGGATGAGGTAATTCCGATTATTGCGGATCGCGTTCAGACTGTTTTGGATGAGATGAGTTAATGTTGGTTTTTGCGTGGCCTTAAGAGAATATTAATAAATAGATAATGGGATTTTAATTGCTTTTGATTTAATTTGATATTGGGGAGTTGGCGTTTGTGGTCGAATGTTAGTGAATCTGTTAGTACAAAGAATTCCACTAACCAATCTGCTAACAAATAGCTGATTTGAGGTCGAATGTTAGTGAATCTGTTAGTGCGAGAAATTCCACTAACCGATCTGCTAACAAATAGCTGATTTTGGGTCGAATGTTAGTGAATCTGTTAGTGCGAGAAATTCCACTAACCAATCTGCTAACAGGTCGATAAAAACACTGCAAAATCGCACCAAACAGCGATTTGTAATCTGCTTTACACAACTCCTACACATCTGTTTGGTAAGATAATTTTAGGGGGACTGATATTATGAAACGTACATTTCGAGTTAAAGCAATTAGCGTGTTTATAGCAACAGTTATGACCGTGAGTATGGTTCTTACTTCATGCTCATCTAAGAGCAAAGAAACTGACTCTGCGATCTCGACTGAATCGGTTGCTGATGCCGCAGAGAACGATCCGATGTTTATGGAACATGTTTCTGGCAAGACTGGTTACAAAGAGACGTACGTTGATATCAATCCTGGTTCTTTAGACCTGCTTGCGAAGTTTGCGTATATTGGCTACGACGGTGAGAATTATGGTGCTGTCGTACAGTATATTAAAGACTCGAATGGACAGTGTGAGCGCTGTGTCTATTATTCGATTGCGGCAGAAGGTGAGATAGTAAGAGAACTCGAGCTTGAGGATAAGGGAGGCTGGAGTTACTCCGTTATTAATGGCGCACTTGTAAGTGAAGGTTCCGGCAAACTTGTTTTCAGTTCCCTTGAAGACGGCAGTATTATTGACGATTCGTTAAGAGCGCCTAGTTATGCTGATAAAATCTATCCATATAAAGACGGTTTCGTTATTCTTTGCCAGAACAATGGTAATGGTGGTGCTGTAGTTCAGTACGACGCCACTGGAAATGAGATTGCGCGCATCGAAAGCGCGGACATTGATTGTTTCGACACAAGAACAACTAGTTTCTGGGAGTATGAGGGGCGCACCTATATTATGTGCTACGGCAGGGGAGCAGACTTCAATTATTTCGAAATAGATTTCGAGACAGGCAGCGTTGAGCTTCTTTGTAACAGCGATGACTTAGGGCTCGATTTTAGCGAATGTAAGGGCCAGTTCGTGGTTGATGATTTGGGAATTTATCGCGTGGATTTTGAGAATTACGAGAAGAATTATTTCGCGCTGTGGTCATCTTTCGATATGCGTCCAGCGTGCGATATGCTTAACGACGATGTGTACCACATTATTGATGCAGACAGATTTGTTAAGACATTTAATATGCCTGGTGGTGCGATTGCGTTTCAGATGTATGAGTATGATCCGACGATTGACTTTTCGGACAGGATTCCGATTACGGTTGGCGGCGTAGAGATTGCGCAGGATTATATGCTCAACTACGCTGTGTACAAGTACAATACTTCGCAGGACACCTACCGCGTTTATGTGCAGAATTATAACTTTGTTGGGGATGGTACGACTGAGTCTGAACTGGCGTTTTTTGCGAGACTAAATGCGCAGTTTAACGAAGGCGATACTCCTGATATTTTCTATGGCAATGATTTTGATTACGAGTATTTTGGACGAAGTGGTATGGTTATCGACATGCTTCCTTATCTTGAGACAAACGAGCGCTTTGATTCATCGGTTCTTTACGAGTCACTTTGGAATCTGATGTGCCGCGATGGCGTGTGTTATCAGCTGTTCCCAAGATTTGCGATGCGTGGTTATGTTGCCAGAGAAGATGCTAATTTGAATTGCGACATGACTTATCAGGAGATGTACTCACTGGCTCCAGATGTAAATAGCATTATCAATACATCGTATCAGCACTGGCTTGCGTCTTATATTCTTGAATATTCTTTTGTCGATTTTATTGATGAGGATGGTAATTTTATACTGACACGAAGCGAATTGGAGCAGGCTATTACTTGCGCGATTAATAATGGACTTCCTGCTTCTGCTACTATTGAAGACATGTGGGAAGGATTAAATAGAATTTCAAGAGGCGAGATATTGCTTTCTAATGATGCACCATACAGCATTCTTGGTTATGCGGGAATCGTTGATGAGGCTGGTGGTCTTTTGGATTTTGTTGGCTATCCATCTATAAATGGTTCGTCACATGTTATTGATCCGCTTGGACTTACTGCCGTATCTTCAGGCGCAGCTCATCCTGAAGCATGCGTCGATTTCCTTACATATTTCTTCGACTACGATTTGCAGGAAATGATGTACGCCAATAACGGATGGAGCTCTGTAAATCAAGAAGTTGATGATGCGTATTTTTACTATCTGACACACTTAGATGAAGTTGAGTACAATCCTTATTTTGCTGAGTACCTCCATTATGCATCTGAAGTTACACCAGAGATTGTTGATTCTTATATCGAGATGATCAATTCTGTTGATTACGTCTACATCAGAGATTTTACAATCTATAGCATGATTTTTGATGAGTTAATTACTTACGACACTCTTGGCAAAACTCCAGCCGAAATTGCAGATGCACTTTACGAAAGAATGCTGCTTTACGTGAACGAGAATTACTGAGGTTGGTGTTGTGGCGCAGAATAGGACTGTGGTTGGTTGGCTGGTCGGTGGTTGGCCGACCAGGATTTATCAACCGAACTGCAGGCGCTTGTTCTCCTTGACGCACTGATCGAGGTAAAGGTTGATAAGCACCTGATAAGGGACACCAGATTCCTGTGACATTTCTTTGAAGTATTCAATAGTAGAAGTATTCAGATTGATTGTAATCTGCTGCTTCTCTTTTGGTGCGTAAGAATTCTTCTTTGGGTTAAGTGATTTAATGTCGTATTCTTTTCTCATGCTGGTCACCATCTTTTGTGAATTGCTCTATGAATGTATGTTGTAATAATTGTATTATAATTACCTCGTAATTATGCATCAACGCACAAATTTCAGTTAACTTCTTTCATGTAACGAGCGCAAAGCATCTCAACCATGAAGACGAGATCTAATTTGATTTCTTCGGCTGTGGGGATGTATTTCGAGTCGCCGCTTATGATGAAAAGTTCCCTGTTGATGTAGATGTTGTTGAAGAAGTAGACGGAAAGTTTCTTGTTGGTGCTGATCACATAATCTTTGCTGTCCAGCATGCCGAGGCACTCGCAAAAAGTTGTGCAATTGAACACTTCAAAGTTGAACGCGAAATCCGTGAAAACTTTGCTTGTGCCAAGCTTTAGCCCAGAGTCGTATTTGTATTCCAGGTGAAGTTCTTTTACTGCCTGCGCTACAAATTGTTCCAGACGCGACCTGAAATCATGCCCATCAAATTCATAATGCTTATCGTTCTCCGCTGTGCACTCGTCATCAATCAATTTGTCCCAGCATTCTGAATTGTAAACAGACTTCTTGTTTGGGCATACGACATATTTGCTGCTTTCCACTTCGAAAGATGTTTTAAAAAATTGCCTCCATTCTTTCTTTAGTATTTGAAGCTTGTTCGAAAGCAGCAGTCTCTTTTGTGCGATTGCCTCGTATTCGGCGTAATCAGGACGGCCAGCCGTTATTACTTTATAGCCTTCTGATTTGTAAATTCGAACGATTCGTTTGCCTCGCTGCGCACCAGTTTTTACGAGTGGTAATGAATCAAGTTGCTTTTGAAGATGGTTGATTTCCGCGATGTACCATCTTTTTGGTAGATGAATTGTTTCCATGTAAATAGCCTACTCTGTTTGCAAGTGGAATTGGCACAAAATAATCGACAATTACAGACAATCGCATACAATTGGCCTGTTTTTCGAGACTTTTTGGGGGTGGCGGGATTATAATAATTGATTTGTTAGTGGCTTCGTTAGTGCGTTTTTTGCTACTAACACATCTGCTAACAAATCGGTGTTTTGGAGCCGAATGTTAGTGAATCCGTTAGTGTGAAAATATTCACTAACACATCTACTAACAAAATGGCGTTTTGGGCTTGAATGTTAGCATAATTGTTAGTGCGGCAAAATATACTAACCAATCTGCTAACAAATAGCTGATTTTGGGCTGGATGTTAGTGAATCTGTTAGTGTAGAAAATTCCACTAACCAATCTGCTAACAAATAGCCGATTTTGGGCTGGATGTTAGTAAATCCGTTAGTACAAAAAATTCTACTAACATATCTGCTAACATGTCCCGCACATCTCGCCCAAAATCCCCGCAAACATTCAATTGTAATCTACTCTACACAACTCATACACAACTTCTACACATCACCTGGTTATAATCAGGTTAAGAGACTATGGGGGATTGGGATTTTATGAAGAAGTTTGTTGCGGCTTTACTGGTTGGGGCGATGCTTTTCGCGATGGGCGCGTGCTCTTCAGAGGCAAAAATAACGGAAACTTCAATGGCGCCAGGTGATGTGGATATTGCCGTTGATTCGGATGGCGTGATTGCTTCAAGTGACGATGCTACGTGGTACAAAATGAGTAGCTACGAGATTGAGACGGAGTACAGAGATCCGCATTATCAGCAGATTACAAATGGTGTTTTGAGTGCGGATGAGACTTCGATTTTGACGCTTGTTCAGGGTTATTTAATAAATAGTGATGGAATCCCTTTTGGCGAGGAAGGTTACCAGAGGGAGTTTGCACATGTCTGTGAGTATGATTACACCACTGGCGAGAGACTGTTCTTCATGGATTTGACGGATTTTCAGAGGTACGTGGAAGACGAGAACGGCCAGCAGGAGTATATGGTAGTAAGCGCCCTTAAGGGGGACGATAACTACTTCGTCATCTATAGATACTATAATTACACCAATGGCGTCTGCGAGTATCACGTGGCGGCGATTGCTCCTGATGGCGCCGTGATTGAGGATACAGTTCCAGTAAACCTCGCGTCGAAAATGGATTCAGACGTGAACATTTATGGCAGCGCGGTCGATGGCACAAGGATTGTTATGCTGACTGGAAACTGGTCGCTGGATTCTTTAATTGCTAACCCAAGAATTATTAGTTATGACGTCGCAACCGACGAAGTGGAGAGTTGTCCGATGGGAGTTGGACTGACTGCCGCTGGTGCGACAATGTTAGCTGGACTTCGCAAAATCGATTCAACTAATTATGCGGTTGTTGCGTATAGCGAGACTGAGATTTTGGCACTCAGGGTTGATATCTCTGATATGTCAACTGAGATGATTGATGTGGCTGAGGCCATGAGTGAGATTACGGATGATCTGACTGATCTTGAGTGGAGTCAGCCTTGTAATTCGTATTCGAGTGATTTCTCTGTTTATGGGGAAGATTTTGTGGCTGCTTATGATTTGGAGAGCGGAAAGTTTTATAAGGTGGTTGATTTTAATCACTGTAATCACAATGCGTATGTTTTCGAGAATGGGGCGGCGGCAGTTAGTAGCAGTGAGGAATATACTGTCATGATGAACGGGCTTCTTCCTCGCGAGAGGGACGGCGTTGCGGGCGTTTACCTTTTTGAAAAGTTGGACGAAAATCCGTACGCGGGCAGGACGCTTTTGGTGGCGAGCGCTCTCGGCAGGTGGATGACATACGACGAGTGCGAGATGATTTACCGCTACAACGATTCGCAGGAGCTTTACTACGTGGCAATTGACAATTCGTACACGCCAGGCTCGCCCGAAGATTTCTTCGACGATTACGGCGCATATGCAGCAGATACTTCCGAGATGACGGCGCAACTTATGGTCGACATCATGGCGGGGGACGGCCCTGACATAATTCTGGACGGTTTCGAGTACGAGGAACTCAACAAGGACGACTGCCTCGTCGATCTCATGCCACACCTCGAAAATTCCGGCATTTTTGACGACGAGATATACTACGCGCGCGTGTTCGAGTTGGCGCTTAACGGCGGCGCACTTTACCAGGTGCCAACAAGATTTTGCGTTGCTGGAATTACGACGCCGATCTCTTCTCTCGAAAGTTATAGCCAGCGCGGGTTTACTTTCGACGAGTACATAAATCTTGTTAACGGCGAGTGCAACGGGTACGATCCGATTAGCAGCTACTATATGAACAACGACAGGATTGACTACTTTGTTCTTCTGTTCAATGCCATGCGAAATGAGTTCATTAATGATGGCAGAATTGATCTTGATAATGACGCATTCTATGCGCTTGCGGATTATGTTTTGAATAACGTAAATGATGTTTATGCTACTGACGATTCTATCGAAAGCGGTGTCGTGGATCACAG
This sequence comes from Saccharofermentans sp., assembly GCA_045598005.1. Taxonomy (GTDB): domain Bacteria; phylum Bacillota; class Clostridia; order Saccharofermentanales; family Saccharofermentanaceae; genus Saccharofermentans. The sequence goes on from JAZLLF010000037.1 coordinate 33,744, forward strand.
ATATTCATATTATCTATATGGTCAATGCTATATTCAGTCTTTGAATTCTTCCAGTGCCGTAGCAGGAGATTTACGTAACTTTAGTGCTACGAGAGGACTCCCATCAATCGATGGACGTGGACCACTTCTTGTGGGCGAGAATTCTATTGGTGTAACGACTTCCTGTGCTTCTGTTGAAGGGGCAGTTGATTTTATCGAATATGCTTTGGGACGCGAGAATCAAAGTAATCAGCTTTATGCTTCAGGGAATTCAGTAAGGCGAGACGTAACCAGAGATTATCTGAATAACTATAATGTTCGCGTTGCCAATGAGAACGAAATTCGTGTTCTCGAGGATCCGATGTTTCGCCCTTACATTTATACAGATGAGGATATTGAACTTAGCCTCGAGTTGTTCTCGGCTGAAGTCGATGGTACGTCAGGATACTATGGTGGCGATAACGATATATTTGTGATTCTTTACGAAGAGATGCCAGCGTATTTTTCTGGTGATAAGAGTCTTGAGGAAGTTATTGCGATTATCGAGGACAGGGCGCAGACGGTGCTGAATGAGAGAGGATAATGGGTAATTGCGTTAGTAATTGCGTTAGTGATTTGCGCTGAGGTCCTCGGGCGCTGCGCTTCTGCGGAATACATCGCAAATCAAACGCAATTACTTCTTGCGCGTAACTTGCAGCGAGGCAACCGCAATTACTTACGGAAGGCTGATTTTGGGCTGGATGTTAGTGAATCCGTTAGTGGAGAAAATTCCACTAACCAATCTGCTAACAAATAGCCGATTTTGGGCCGCATGTTAGTGAATCTGTTAGTGCAGAAAATTCCACTAACTGATCTGCTAACAAATACTCGATTTTGGATCGAATGTTAGTGAATCAGTTAGTGTAGAAAATTCCACTAACCAATCTGCTAACAAACAGCCGATTTTGGGCCGAATGTTAGTGAATCTGTTAGCACAGAAAATTCCACTAACCAATCAGCTAACAAATAACTGATTTTAGACCTGATGTTAGTGAATCCGTTAGTGCAGAAAATTCCACTAACCAATCTGCTAACAAATAGCCGATTTTGGACCAAATGTTAGTGAATCTGTTAGTATGGAAATATCCACTAACACATTAACTAACATGTCCTGCGTATCACATTTAAATCGCCTTAAAAATCTAATTGTAATCTACTCTACACAACTCATACACAACTTCTACACATCGCTTGTCTATAATCGGGTTAACACTTTACGAGGGATGGTGCGATTATGAGAAAGTTCACAGCTTTAATAATAGTATGTTCAATGATTTTGTCAGTTGTCGGTTGCAGCGATAAGACCGAACCGACAGTAACTTCCAGACCGAATGTCGATGTTGATATTGTGGTTGATGAGTCGGGCGAGATCGTTGATCTTGAAGATGTTGCCTGGTATCAGTACCGTAAGTTTGATTTCGAGGCCGAGTATCAGGATCCTCATTTGGGACAGATTTGTAATCACATTGTTGCGGTTGATGAGACTACAGTTACGGCGCTTATTACGGGATATGAGATTACGCCTGAAGCACCTGCAAGTGATATGCACATGCGTGATTTTGCGCATTTTGTTAAGTATGATTACACAACTGGCGAGAGAATCCTTTTCGTGGATTTGAGTGACTATAATCGCTATGTGGAGAATAGCGGCAACGGCATTGGATATTACTGCGCGATGGCGGTTGCGACTGAGGAAGGGTATTTCGTTTTTTATAAGGAAGAAGATTATTCGACTGGGCGCAATTCTTACCATCGATTGGAGATTGATGAGTCTGGCGAAATTGTTGAGGACACAGTGCCAGAGACATTTAATGACAGAATGGATTTGAGCGCGCGCATTTGGGGTAATTGCTCTGACGGCTCGAAGGTGGTACTTCTGACTGGTAACTACTCCAGCGAGACTGCGCCTTACATTAGCGGCGGAAGACTTTTGGTGTACGACGTTTTGACAGATGAAATTGAGACCTGTCCTTTGGGCGTGCAGCTCACTTCAGCGGGGGCGGAGATGGTTCACGACATCAGAAGAATTGACAGCACGCACTTTGCGGTAACTGCCTCGAAAGCAAGTGGCCCGATGTGCCTCATCCTCGATACAACGACTATGGAACTGGAGCTTCTTGATATGAATGCGGCGCTTGAAGATTTTGATGATAATCCAAGTACGCTCGAATTCAGTAATCCTACAAATTCATTTGTTAATGACCTGTTTTTGCAGGGTGAGGATTTTGTCGCAACGCTTGATTTGGAGACGATGAAGTTTGTGAAAATCTTTGATTTGAATCACAGTAATTTGCCAGTTGCTACTTTCGAGAACTATGTTGCGCCGGCAGCGCTTGTTGGAGATGCGCTTTATCTTCTCGATGGCATGCAGGTGAGAACTGACATCGGGCATGCGGCTTTTTACAGAATCGAGGAGCAGGATTCGAACCCATATGCGGGAAGAATTCTTCTTACGGCGAGCGCGCTTTCGCGAGAGGTGAGCATTGTCGAAAGCGAGCTCATCTTCCGCTTCAATGAATCCCAGGATCGCTACTACATTGCGATTGATAATTCTTATGTGCCAGGCGAGTTCGATGACTTCCACTTTGACTATGGCCAGTATGTGTCTGATAGTGCCGCGATGACAGCGGAACTTGCGGTCGACTTGATGGCGGGTGACGGTCCGGATATTATTCTGGACGGCTTCGAGTTCACCGAACTTAATAGTAGCGACTATCTGACAGATCTTTCGCCTTATTTTGAGGACAGCGAAATTTATGATAATGAGGTGTATTTTTCCAATGCGTTTGAGCTCGCGAAAGATTCTGACGGGGCGCTTTTTCAGATGCCAATTGGAATCGTAATGTCAGGAATTCATACGGGTGCTATGAGTCCTTCTGAGTATACAAGGCGCGGGTTTACTTTCGAGGAGTATCTGGAGTTCTTATCGAATGAATGTAATGGTCTTGATCCGATTAGTCTTGATCGCAATCAGATTAATTATTTCATTTTGTGCTTTAACAATATGCTTGATCAGTTCGTTCAGGATGGCGAGATTGAGCTTAATAGTGATGCTTTCTATGCTTTGGCGGAGTTTTGCATGAATAATGTAAACGGAAGTTACACTGTTGATGAGTTTTACCAGAGTCCTTCAAGTCACTTCTATACATATAATCAGTTCCATTATCTTGGTTTTCCAGGACTTGCAAATGTAGATAATAGTCTTTCTGGACTTCCTTCAATTGATGGAAGAGGTCCACAGATTAATGTGCAGTCTTCAATTGCTGTAGCAGCTTCCTGCACTGATGTTAACGGCGCTGTTGATTTTATTAATTTCGCTCTAAATGATGATTCTCAGTCACTTATGGCATATCACGCTAATTCTCTAAAGCGCAGCTGCGAGCAGGCGTATATGTATCATTTGGTTGAAGCTATCGCTCTTGAGAACGAAGTCAGGGAAATAACTGATCCTGGTGAGCCAGTACGTTACTATACTTACGCTGATGCTGATAACAGCCTTGCGATGTATTCGTTAATGATTGAAAGCGCCTCGGGCTATCTGTCTGGTGACTCTGATATTTCGATGATTCTTTATGAAGAAATGCCAGCTTATTTTTCTGGTGATAAGAGTCTTGAGGAAGTCATCGAGATTATTGAGGATAGGGCGCAGACGGTGCTGAATGAGAGAGGATAATGGGTAATTGCGTTTGCAATTGCGTTAGTGATTTGCGTTGAGGTCCTCGGGCGCTGCGCTTCTGCGGAATACATCGCAAATCAAACGCAATTACTTGTGGAAGGCCGATTTGTGGCCTAATGTTAGTGAATCTGTTAGTGCAGAAAATCTCACTAACCAATCTGCTAACAAACAGCGGATTTTGGAGCAAATGTTAGTGAATCTGTTAGTGCAGAAAATTCCACTAACCAATCTGCTAACAAATAGCCGATTTAGGAGCAAATGTTAGTGAATCTGTTAGTGCAGAAAATTCCACTAACACATCTGCTAACAAACAGCGGATTTTGGAGCAAATGTTAGTGAATCTGTTAGTGCAGAAAATTCCACTAACACATCTGCTAACAAACAGCGGATTTTGGACCGAATGTTAGTGAATCTGTTAGTGCAGAAAATTCTACTAACACATCTGCTAACAAATAGTCGATTTTGGATCAAATGTTAGTGAATCTGTTAGTTCAGAAAATTCCGCTAACCAATCCACTAACAATTCGCGTTGCTCAGCCCCACCGCCACTAATAAACAACCAAACAAAAACACTGGCCACCAATAATGACCAGTGTTTTTCGCATTCGATCAATTCAAAACTATCACATCACGCTTTGTACCAGAAATAAACCTCTGTGATCTCGTTGTCGACAACTCGGATGACTGTGTAGTCGTAGCCGAAGAAGCCAACTTCGTCGCCGTTGAAGGCAAAGAAGTCGCGGATGCTTTCGAGAGAGCCTTCGGAGTAAGTTGTGTCAGTGAACTCGCGGTAGGCTGTGATTTCTTCGGGTGTCATTTCGCCGTTTTGGTTGCCGAAGAAGAGCATGGAGGCGCCGTCGTAAATTACGAGGTCGTCGCTAAGAGGGAGGCGCATCCAGGAAGTGCTGGCGTGAATTGGAGATCTGTTGAATGACATGAGGTGCCAGATGTCGCTGTCGGCAACTTTGAAGAAGTAGAGTCCGTAAGAACTGTTGGCAACGAGCATTTCGCCTGTGTAATCTGTGCCAAGCTGGCGGAAAGGTTCGTCTTCGTTATGGCGCAATTCTGTTACCACCTGATCGAGGTCACTAAATTCTCCATCGCACTCAGACAAATCGATGATATCCCATTCCTGGAGATTGTCGATGTACTCCTGAGTAACTGCGTACTGCACCCAAGGCATGAAAGTCGCTGTGTCCTGACCATCATCAGTAGTCACGTTGATTGGGGTCATTGTGACTGTGTAGTAGCCGTCTTCAAGTTCGCCGAGAGGTGGGATTTCCATTGATGTAATCATGCCATCGGTGCCTTCGTAAGCAACATTAGTGGTGCTTGTTTCAGGCATAGAATCATCAGTAACTTCGGATGTCTCAGAAGTAATCGCGTCAACCTCGGATTCAGCTGAACTTGGCGCATCCAAAGCAGTAGTCTCTTCGTTAAACTCGACGAGCGAGCAACCTGCCATAAGAACTGCAGCAATAAGAGTAACTGCAACTGGCGCGAGGCTTTGCTTATGTGTGACTTTAATATTTGTAATTCTGTCCTTCATGAATTTCTTGCTCCTTCCGTTCATCGCTGTCGTCAGGTAGAAATCACGCTTTCCAAGGGACTTATCTGCAAGAAGTGTGAGTAGCACTTTGCCGTACTCGATGTTTTTGTCTTCTCCCACGAAAACCAAAACTTCCTCATCACAAGCAAGCTCACAGTCCTGTTCCACGACCATAAATGCATACCAGACCAGCGGGTTATACCAGTTAAGAGCAAGCACCAAAAATCTAACCGTCGTCCAAAGTGGGTCCCCGTGCCTGAAGTGACAGTACTCGTGGCAGATTGCATAACGGGCCATCTCATGAGAAGAGAGGGAGTCGCTTATGTAAATCTCGCGTCCCATGAGAAATGGGGAACTCGAGTGGTTCAGCTTGTAGACTTTAAGATTACTTATTGGGTCAACCTCGACAAATGTCCTCTTGCGTCTGCAGTAAATCACGAAGCCCAGGTTATAAACAGCCACTCCGCCAATGATTATAAGTGACACTAACCCCGCGATGTTGCGTAAAGTCGCTGGCCAGTTGATTGTTCTTGTAACCACTGGTTTTTCGATGTTTGTAACATTGTTACTCTCATCAGAAACGTCAAGAGGTACCGGTTCGAGGTCAGAATTTCCAGTTGGAAGTGTAGTTACCTCGACTTGCTCATTAACAATAATTTCTTTTGCTGGCACCGTAATCTCAATAGAGAAAAACGGCGCAATTATCATATAAAGAGGAACCAAAAGCCAAAGCGCATACTGGAGTCGGCGGCTGATTTTGCCTGCCATTATGCGCCTCATGATCAGAAGTCCACAGGTTATGACGCTAATTCCGATAATGTATCTAAGCATCTTAATTCTCCTCCAAAATCTTCTGAAGCTCCTCAATATCTTCCTTGGACAACTTGTCACTCTTAATCAGATTCGAAATCATAAGTCCGACATTTCCGCTATACACCTTGTCGAGAAAACTCGTTGTTTCCTCCACCTCAGCGTCAGTTCTGTCGATCTTCATCGAAAAGTGTTTCGCCTTGTCTTTCTGAACAAAACTTACGGCGCCCTTTTCTTCCATTCGCTTGAGAAGAGTAATGATGGTGTTTTTGCCCCAGCCAGCCTCCGCACCGAGCCCCTTTGTGAGTTCAGTAATCGTCATCTCGCCGCGCTCCCAAAGCTCTGCCGCAATCTTCCATTCCGCATCTGACAACTTAATCATAGTCATCCTCCTATAAGTTCATCCTTGCAAGGTACACATGTGTATACTTACTTATAACTCGAAAGGTATACGTTTGTCAACCTACAATTTATGCTATACTTGAACCACGTCATATAAACGTTTTAGAACAGAGGAAAACCAATGGAGCCAAAGGCGATTTTTCATTTACCGGGACTATTCGAGTTTTATGAACTCTATAAGGTTTTCCTGCCAATTTTTAAGAAACACAGGGACTTCTTTTATGACTGGTGTGATATCGGGTCAATCTATGGCGCGCCTGGCGACGCGCTCTGGGGTGGCGGGCGAGTTGGCTTTGGTGATCAGAACCCAAAAGAGGTTCTTGAACTTATTAACCAGTACGATATCGAACAAAGACTTACATTCAGTAATTCACTTATTGAAGATGAACACCTGAGCGATAAAAAGTGCAACGAACTTTTAAAAATATTCAGTCGCAGCATTAAGCAGCCAGGTGTAATCATCTATTCAGATAGACTCCTAAACTATATAAAAAACAACTACGATAATTATTACTTTGTCTCGTCAACGACTAAGGTAATCACTGACATAAATGAGTTAATAAAAGAACTTGATAACGATAACTTCAGGTTCGTTGTCCCTGACTTTAGATTCAATTATCAGACTGACAAACTTGATAAATTAACCAGCATCCAGAAGAGCAAAGTTGAACTGCTCGTTAATGAGTGCTGCGACATTAATTGTAAGGTTCGTAAAGAGTGTTACGAGAACGTGAGTCGTAAGAGCATTGGTGAACTTTGTGAGGACCATGTTTGTGGGTCAGATAAGACTCATGAGGGGTATAAGTTTTCGAAGGCGATGAGAAGCAGGGCGTTCATTGGAATCGAAGATATCAGAAGCAGGTTTCTGCCGATGGGAATTACAAATTTTAAGATTGAGGGCAGAAGTCTTGGAAGCGCCGTTGTGCTGGAGTTTCTTCTATATTATTTGACAAAACCGGAGCATCAGCTGGAGGTGAGAGAGATGATTTACCTCGATTCGATGCTGGATTTATTCTGAAAATTTTTACGCCCCCTTTGCTCCATGAAAGCTGATTCTGAGTTATACTTATGATGGCGACAAGCAGTATAAGAAGAGGGCGAATTATGGCAAATTTTACGATTGAATTTTATTCGAATTCACTGAACAGACCAGTGACTTTCAAGATGATTATTCCGAACGATCCGATGCTCACTTTCGGTGGGGAGATGGACAGCGAGAAGTACAAGTCGATGAAGACGATTTTCCTTTTGCACGGGTACACTGGCGCTGCGGGGAACTGGATTCCTGAGGAGTTCGCGGAGAAGTATAATTTCGCGATTGTGATGCCAAGCGGCGAGAACGGATTTTACGTGGACGGCATCTCGACTGGGCACAAGTACGGAAGCTTCGTTGGCGTGGAACTTGTGGATTACGTAAGAAGGACCTTCGGCCTTGCCAAAAAGCGCGAAGACACCTTCATCATGGGCATGTCCATGGGAGGCTTCGGCGCACTTAAAACTTCGCTTATGTACCCTGACACTTTCTCGAAAGTAGTTGCTTTGTCACCAGCTTACATCATTCACAAGATGCCACTTCTAAGCCCTGGTGAATTCGATGGCATGGCAAATTATGAGTACTACAGAGAGTGCTTTGGAGATTTAGCTATAGTAGAGAAGAGCCGCAATAATCCTGAAGTATTGATAGATGAACTTCTATCTAATGGCAAAGCAGATAAGATTCCACAAATCTTCATGGCGATTGGAACTGAGGATTTCCTCTTGGAGCCAACACGAGGCTTCGAAACATTCCTTAATTCACGTGAGATTAAGCACACATACGAAGAAAGCTCTGGCGGCCACGACATGGAATTCTGGAGCAGATATGCCAAGAAATTCGTGCCAATGCTTTTTTAAGGGAGAGGAGTTTGTTATGAGATTACGTAAGATTTTGGCAGCGGTTTTGGCAACTGTAGTAATGCTTCCAATGATTAGAGTTAATGATGTTGAAGCTGCAAGTGATTTGCAGATTAGTTTTTATTTTGGTTCTGCTATGGCTTCATATTTAACCAATAATAGTGAGATTAATCCTAATAATGATGATCGATTGACAAGTTCAGAATTACAAAACGTTACAGAGATTAATATTCCGGCTGAGGTGTGTGCAAATCTATATACAAAGGACATACAGGCTCTTAAGTATTTTCCAAATCTTAAGACACTCAGATTTAATAATTCAGGTAGTAATCTAAAATTTGTATATTTAAATGATTTTCCATCAATTGAGGATGTAGAATTCTATGGTTCTAATGTTACTTATGTTTCGCTAATTGGATGCACTAAGCTTCAGCATCTTGATATTAGTAGCAATACAGGTGTAACAGGATTAAACATAAGTGAATGTCCAAATCTTAATAATCTGAATATTGCAAACACTGGAATTGCCACAATCTATGTTGCCAATAATCCACTGCTTGCTGATGCATATCTTAATAATCAGTATCAGGTGTCTGGACCATGGTATGGATATGGTCACGGTAGCAATGTACTCGTAACGAATGCTGCTACTACAATTGTGACAACTCCTTATACAGATGGCGTGCCTCTTGATAGTACTCGTTTTCCTAATAAGAGTATGCGTTCTGAAATTGCAGAGTATTATGACATTAATCACGATGGTTTCCTTCAGCAAAGTGAGATTGATGGCTGCAGAGAATTAGCTATTAATCCAACTGATGGTATAGTTGATGCTGATGTGCTTGGGATTTTTACAAATGTTGAGAAGATATATATGAGTGCTAACGTGAATTCTCTTAATCTTAGCTCGTTTACAAATCTTAAGGAACTTTATCTTGGAGTTTCTCCAGGACTTACATCTCTTGATATTAGTCATAACCCTAATCTTGAGAGGCTTAGAATTTCTGATACAGGTATCACAGATTTATATATTCAGAACAATCCAACGCTTGTTTATATAATGAGTAATACGATTCCGCAGGTAGCAAACGAAGGAACCAGCAGCGAGTATGTTTATTATCAGGTGAATGGAGGGACTGTTATTATGCTTCCAAGAAACTGTCAGGTGCATTTCGACGCGGCTTCACCTGAGCCAACACCAACAGTATTCCCTCTACCATCAAATACTCCAAACGGCGTTCTCCAGTTCTGCGAAAGACTTTACACAGTCGTACTTGATCGTGAGTGTGATATTTCGGGGCGTAACTACTGGGCTGCTTCTGTTATGAGTGGCACAACTGGAGCTGATGCAGCACATTCATTTTTCTTTTCAGATGAATATTTGGCACGCGAGACATCTTCATTTGCATTTGTTAATGATCTTTATAGAACATTTATGAATCGTATTGCTAGTGATCCAGAGATTCTTTACTGGAGTTCTCTCATTGATAATGGTACTTCTCGTGAGGATGTATTTCTCGGATTTGTATCCTGCCCTGAATGGAAGAATATCTGTCAGGAATATGGAATTAATCCTGGTGGTAATCCTGTCCGTGTACCACTTACAATCCAGTCTTTTGTTCAGCGCATGTATTGGAACGCTCTTTCGCGCGAGCTTGACGGGCCAGGACTTGAGTATTGGGATTCACTTCTCAGACAGCGACAGATTACTGGAACAGAATTTGCGCATAGTTTCTTCTTCTCGGAGGAGTTTTTAAGTCATAACTATAACGAGTCTGAATTTTTGGAGCGTCTGTACGCTGCGTTTGTTGGACGTGAAGGTGACTCGGACGGAAGACAGTACTGGTTGAATGCGCTTTCAGCTGGTGCAACAAGAGAAGATGTATTTAACGCATTTTCAACATCACCTGAGTTTGTGGCACTTTGCCAGGAAGCAGGGATTAATCCTTAATAAATTTTGCTTCGCGGGCTTCCGCGCTTCGCTTGTGCAGAAGACTCAGCAAAATTCATTAAGGCTTTTGGGAAGTAGTAAATTTTTAAGATTAATTTCAGAATAAGAGGAAAAAGATATGAGATTACGTAAGATTCTGGCAACAGTTTTGGCAGCGGCGATGGTGCTTCCAATGCTTAAAGTTAATGATGTTGAGGCATATCATGATGGACCATATTCGTATTGCTATTTTTCAGAATTCAGTACCGATTTTGGTAACTATCTGAAGAACAGTGATGTTTATAATCCTGATCATAATGATGAGTTCTCACTTGATGAGCGAAATCAGGTTACGGAACTTGAGATTCCTGCTTCAATATGCGGAACTCTCAAGATTTATGATGTTCAGAGGCTTAATTATCTTCTCAATCTCAAAGTACTTAAGTTTAAGGGTGCTTTGACAATGGATACCCTGATACTTGACGATATGTCTAGACTTGAATATGTTGAGTGCTATGGCTCTTCGATTAAGAATGTATCACTTTTTAACTGTACAGGTCTTCGCCACCTTGATTTAAGTAGCGACACAAAACTTACATCAATTAATCTCGTAGAATGCCCAAATCTTAATTACCTTAATATTGCTAATACAGGAATTAATACAGTTTATGTTGCAAAGTGTCCTATGCTTGTTGACGCTCACGTTAATAATGCAAACCAGCTTACAAGTCCATACTATTTGTATGCCCATGGCGATAATCAGCTGATTACAAATGACACAACAACAATTGTTTCTACTACATATACAGATGGTGTCGATATCGATAGTGCGCATTTCCCTGAGTACGATATGCGATATGCAGTTCGAAGGGATGCTGACACTAATGGTGACGGATTCCTTTCGCAAAGTGAGATGGACGCATGTGTTTCCCTCAATGTGCGTGGATCGAATGCAAAGGATCCTACAATTACAGGACTTGCGTATTTTCCTAACCTTAAATACCTTTGTCTTACAAGTAATTATATTTATTCAGTTGATGTAAGTCACAATACGAAACTTGAAAGTCTGACGATATGGAATGCAAGACATATTGAGGAACTTGATATAAGTAATAATCCTCTGCTTTCAAATCTTGATATTGGAGGTACCTCAGTAACACATTTGTATGTTCATAATAACCCAACACTTGCTTTCATTATGCTTAATACTATTCCTGAAGTTGTTGATGCGGGATATGAATCAGCTTTTCTTTATTACGTTGATGGCAGACTTGTGATTACGCTCCCAAGAAACTGCCAGGTGCATTTTGATCCGCCTTCATCTGAGCCTACTCCAACAGTATTTCCACTTCCATCAAATACCCCTGATGGCGTCCTTCAGTTCTGCGAAAGACTTTACACGGTCGTACTTGGTCGTGAGTGCGATATTTCGGGAAGAAACTACTGGGCTGATTCCATAATGAACGGCACAACTGGCGCCGACGCAGCACACTCATTCTTCTTCTCAGATGAGTATGTGGCACGTGGCCGTACTGCTGAACAGTTTGTTTTGGACCTCTATAGAACTTTTATGAATCGTCAGGGCTCTGATTCAGAAGTTAATTACTGGAAATCACTTCTTTTTCACGGCACCTCTCGCGAAAGCGTTTTCTGGGGATTCGTATCCTGTCCTGAATGGCAGAATATCTGTCAGGGATATGGAATTAATCCTGGTGGAAATCCAACAGAACCTGTATCACCAATCGACGAATTTGTTCACCGCATGTACACAACATGCCTTGCTCGTGAGGTTGATGCTGATGGTGCAGCGTACTGGGCAGCAAGACTTCGCGAAGGCTCAATTACTGGAACTGAGCTGGCAAGGGAGTTCTTCTTTTCGCAGGAGTTTGCTGATCGCAATTATAATAATTTTGAATTTATTGATCGCATGTATCTTACGTTCATGGGACGTGAACGTGACAGTAATGGAACAGTTTATTGGATGATTGCATTAGATAGCGGTGCTACACGCGAGGATGTATTTAACGGCTTTGCAAGTTCACCGGAGTTTGTGGCACTTTGCCAGGAAGCCGGCATAAATCCTTAAGATGCATTTGAAATAATTGGAGGGGAACATGAAATTACGTAAAATTCTGGCGGTAGTTTTGACCGCAGCAATGATTATTCCAGCGCTTAGTGTGAAGAATGTAAGTGCAGCGGAAGATGTTTCTATTATGTATTATTTTGGACCAATCATGGCCAGATATCTTATAAATAACGAAGCAATTAACCCTGACCATGATGGTACTTTGACAGTCGCAGAACTTCAGAATATTACTGAAATTAACATCCCTGAAGAAATTGGTGAAAGTTTATATGACAAGGATATCAGGGCATTAAGACTCTTCCCAAATCTTAAGACTTTGAGATTCAATCATTCACGCACATTTTTGCGGAATGTAGATTTAAGCGGATTCCCAAGTCTGGAGTTTGTTGAGTGCTACGATTCAAAAGTTAGTTATTTCTCAATAATTGGTTGTCCGACACTTCGTCATCTGGAAATTAGTAATAACACTGATCTTGTAAGCATCAGTCTTGTTGAGTGTCCAAATCTTAACTATCTTAACGTTGCAAACACAGGTATTGAATCCATTTATATTGCAAATAATCCACTCCTTATAGACGCTTACGTTAATAATCAGTATGAACTTACTGCGCCATATTATGGTTACGGTCATGACGATAATACTCTTGTTGTTAACTCAAATTGTCAGATTATTACAACTCCTTATACAGATGGCGTGCCACTTGATAGTGCGCATTTTCCTGACATGAATCTTAGAATTCAACTTGGTAAAGATGTCGATACTAATCAGGATGGATATCTCCAGTCAGACGAGATTAGTAATTTTAAAACGCTTTCAGTTTCATCTGCTAACAATATCTCTGACGTAACTGGTATCGAATATTTAACAGGTGTTGAAACGTTTTACTCTAGTGGTGACTACAGTTCAGTTAATTTAAGTGGGTTTTCTATCCTCAGGGAACTTAGAATCAGTTACAACAATATATTGACTGACATCGATATAAGCAATAATTCAAACCTTGCAATTCTCGATCTTAAAAGCACTGCTGTTACTGCTATTTACGTTCAGAATAATCCAATTCTTCTTGATGTTATTCAAAATGAGCGTTCCCACATTGGAAATGAGGGTGAGGCAGATGAATACTTGTATTACGAGCGTAATCATCAGGAAGTAATCAAGCTTCCTGCTAACTGCGCAATTTACCAGAACAGCCCATCGTCTTCCGCAACACCGCTTGAAGATGGCGTTTCAGATGGCATCCTCCAGTTCTGCGAAAGACTTTACACCGTTGTTCTCGGCCGCCCTTGCGACACATCAGGCCGCAACTTCTGGGCCAACTCAATTAAGCATGGCTTAAGCGGCGCCGAAGCAGCCAATTCGTTCTTCTTTTCGCAGGAGTACATCGCACGCAGCCGCAGCAACAGCGAGTACGTCGACGACCTCTACCACACATTTATGAACCGAAGCGCCTCGCCAGAGGAGATTAGTTACTGGGCAGATTTGCTTTCGAGCGGTGCCCCTCGCGAAAGCATTTTCACCGGCTTCATAACTTCCCCAGAATGGCACACAATCTGCCGTTCCTACGGAATTAACCCAGGTGCCGAACTCGTGGTAACTCCAAACGAGACAGCTGTCGAGGCATTCACTTCAAGAATGTATACAACCTGCCTTGGGCGTGAAGTTGATGAGCAGGGAGCAGCTTACTGGGCCTCAATGCTCGTAAACCGCTCGATCACAGGAACAGCTCTCGCTCATGAGTTTTTCTTCTCAGATGAGTTTATTGGCGCAAATCACGACGATTCCGAATTTGTAAGCCGCCTTTACCAGACATTCATGGGCCGCGATGGCACTTATGTCGAGAAGAGCTACTGGGTTGAACTTCTCTCAAACGGCGCAACTCGCGAAGACATCTTCAGTGGCTTTGCAACTTCAAATGAGTTTGCAGACCTCTGCCTGTCAGCTGGAATTAATCCTTAAGCAACCTTTGCTTGGCTGCGAACATAACGTCTCGCTACGCTCGCGTAACTTGCAGCAAAGTTGCTTAAGTCTTATTGGAAGAGGAAGGAATTATTTTTGATTATTTGAATCCCGGGTGCTATGGTGCTCGGGATTTTTTATGCCTTGATTATTGTTTACTGGATTCTTCAATTAATTCATGTATGTCTTTTAACAGTTGTTCTTCTAATATCTTCTGATTGATTTCATTTATATTGAAAGAATGATATACATTCATTGAATCTGTAATGCCGAGGTCATCTGGATAAACATCTACGCGCTTCATCAGCTGAGTTATCTTCTAGAAACAAATAATGATAGAAGTCGATTTGAGTTATGAGGCCTCCTAATCTGACAACCTTTCTAACTGCAACATTAATTAGAAGGGTTGATAGAATATGAGGGCCCTTAATCCGACAACCTTTCTAACTGCAACATTAATTAGAAGGGTTGATAGAATATGAGGTCCACTAATCTGACAACTTTTCTAACTGCAACATTAATTAGAATGGTTGATAGAATAAACCACAACAAAAAATTCACACATTAACCAACCATCAAACGATATAATCAAAACATAGTATTGATAAAGGAACCGGTAAGTATGGAATTTAAAGGATTTACAAAAGGTATCAATCTTGGTGGCTGGATTTCGCAGTGTGGCGACGACTATACAACTGAGAGATACGAGACATATATAACTGAAGATGACATTAAGATTATTAAGGGCTATGGCCTTGATCATGTAAGACTTCCAATTGACTACAATGTGATTCAGGAAGATGACGGAACTATAAAAGAATCAGGATTTAAGTATATTGATAACTGCCTTGACTGGTGCTCAAAGGCAAACCTCAATGTGGTTATTGATTTGCATAAGACTTGTGGTTATGTTTTCGATGATGTGAACTACACTGGGTTCTTTGATAGTGAGCAGCTTCAGGAGCAGTTTGCGGTTCTTTGGGAAGAGATTGCGAGAAGGTATGGTAGTAGAGAAGATGTTGCTTTCGAGCTGTTGAACGAAGTTACTGAGGCGAGAATGGCGCTGCCTTGGAACGAGATTATTAAGAAGACGGTGCCACGCGTGCGTAAGTTTGCGCCACAGACTCCAATTATTGTTGGTGGCATTTACAACAGTTCGATTGCGGGTTTGCCGCTTATGGAGGCGCCTTGCACTCACAACATGGTTTACACGTTCCACTGCTATTCGCCGTTTGTATTTACGCACCAGGCCGCGCCTTGGGTTAGAACGATGCCACTCGATTTTAAGGAGCCATACCCTGAGCTCGTTTCGGTTACTCGCGCGAAATCGAAAACCATCTTCGGAATGGACTACGATGACGAGTTCGAGGGCCTTCCTGATAAGCTTGTTGACGTGGACTATTTTATTAAGATGTTCAAGCGTGCGACTGCTGTTGCTGAGAAGTACAACGTGCCACTTTACTGCGGTGAGTATGGCGTAATCGACAGAGCGGATCCTGAGGACACTTTAAGATGGTATAAGGATATTCACTTAGCGCTTAAGGAACTGGGTATTGCAAGATGCGCGTGGACTTATAAGAAGATGGATTTTGGTGTTACACAGGAGCATGTGGCGAGTGTTTACGATGAACTCACAGCGCTTCTTGGTGCAGACTAATAGCTTGCACACAGGGATTTAAGCTGGAAATCAGACTCAAAGCGAGTCAATAAATAATAAGGAGATAGAACTATGGGAATCAAATGGGGAGTTTTGGGAACAGCAAATATCGCTGACTGGGGAGTGATCCCAGGCATGCTTTTGGCAGACAACTGCGAACTTTATGCTATCGCTGGAAGACGCCAGGAGAAGGTTGATAAATATGTAGCAAAGTTTGGTTTTGAGAAGGGATATGTTGGATACGAGAACCTTCTTAATGACCCAGAGGTTCAGGCAGTTTATGTGCCACTTCCAAATGACCTTCATAAGGAGTGGGTAATAAAGGCTTTGAAGGCGAAGAAGAATGTCCTTTGCGAGAAGCCAATCGCAATGAATTTAAGCGAAGCGAAGGAAATGTACGCAGTTGCAAGAGAGAACGGCGTGATCCTTATGGAGGCTTTCGCTTATCTTCACAGCCCTTATGTTAAGTCGCTCAAAGAAATAGTCGAGAGTGGCGCAATCGGTGACGTTCAGTTCATCGAGACTGCGTTCTACACTCAGGGCTACGAGAACGACATCCGCCTCAACAAAGAAAACGGTGGCGGAATGGTTTACGACCTCGGCTGCTACTGCACAAGTTTGATTCTAAGTCTTGTCAATTCAGAAGTTGATATGGTTAAAGCAGTTGCCGAAATGACTGACAAAGGTGTCGATTATTCGACAGCCGCAATTTTAAGATTCGATAACGGCGTGCGCGCTGCTTTCAACTGCGGCATGACTTTGATGGAAGGTGGCCGCTACGACCGTCTCTATGTCAAGGGCACAAAGGGCACAATTGTGTCACCAGTTGAGTACAATGGCTGCGGAAATGTAAGTTACGACGTGACAATCGATGGCGTTACAAAGAAGGTTGAACTCGATGTTCCAAACAACTACAAACTCGAGATTGAGAATTTCGGTCGCGCAGTTGCTGGCGAAGATACACCTTACGTAACTGAAGCGTTCACATTCAAGAATGCTGCGCTTCTCGACGCTATCCTGAAGGAAATCGACTACTAATATGGCATACACCCCGGTTCGAGGCGAAGTCTTCCACGTCCACACATCACGCTGTAAGCACGCATCTCTCGAAAGCGATATCGAGTACGTTTGGGCAGCCCTCGATTCTGGTGCTCCACGAATCGTATTCACTGATCACGTGCCCTACCCAGGTGATCAGATTCCATATCGCATGGATATGTCAGAACTACAGGACTACATTGATTCAATTAATTCATTGAAGATTAGATTCGCTGGCCAGATTGAAATTCTCTGCGGCCTTGAGATCGAGTATTTACCAAGTTATCTTGATTACTATAAGGAGCTTCGCTCAATGCCTGGCATTGATTTGCTGATTCTTGGCCAGCACTTCTATGAACAACCTGACGGACTAATCAGTGTGTTCAATTATGACAAGACGAATGAGCCATGGGGTCAGAGCCTCGCAATCGCTGAAGGTATCAAAACTGGCCTCTTTGATGTGGTTGCGCACCCTGACAGAGTCTTCAGACGCAATGAATCTTTTGGCCCAAAGGAGAGGGAATACGCTTCCAAAATGATT
The DNA here is from genome assembly GCA_045598005.1 of Saccharofermentans sp. Lineage (GTDB taxonomy): Bacteria > Bacillota > Clostridia > Saccharofermentanales > Saccharofermentanaceae > Saccharofermentans. Next base: position 51,301 of record JAZLLF010000037.1, read on the forward strand.
GACGCAGCTTATCCAGATGGCAACTGGAGTGGTGTATATTTTGAATGGAATTTCTCATCCTCAATGCGGAAAGGTTTCCTGACTCCCGAATTCTGGGACATGATCCCTGACCACTCTCATATCGTTTATGGTCTCGACGCTCACTCAACTTATGAGCTGATTGAAGGTTACGCTAATCTGGAGAACTGGCTGAAAAAATTCTAACTGTTCGATGTGTATTTTACTGCGATACTATTTTGTATAAAAAATCAACGTTGGGTGGTGCTTTTGGAGGAGTAATTTATGAATGGGTGTTGTTCTGAGTGCAATGGTAATTTGAGGCTTGATATAGGGCTTCAGAAGTTGATATGCGATAATTGTAAAACTGAGTTTTTGGATAAGGATATATCATTAGAGAATATTTCCAGCAAACATGATGGTTACTATAAAAACAAAATTTATGCTTGTGAAACTTGTGGAACTGAAATCTCATTAATTGATGAGGGAGTTCCAGACTTTTGTGTCTATTGTGGTAATTCAAAAATGCATTTCGTGCGTGAAGCTGTGACTTTGAAGCCTAATTTGATTATTCCTTTTCAGGTTACGCGTGAAGAGGCAATTGCAAAGGTAAAGAGCGAGTATTTAACTGGTTTTTTCCTTCCTAAAACTTTATTGGGTGCAGAGCCTGAGATGGTGAGAGGCATATATATACCTTATTATGTTGTAAAGGTTGATTACGATAGTTCATTAATTGTTATGGTTTCATCAGGTGGAGAAATCCCATCTTATGATTTTTATTTGCGTACTGCTTACGGGACTCTTTCGAGAATGACGGTTGATGCATTGAGTGTTTTGCGGGATGAAGAGAGTGAACGCATTGAGCCTTTTAAATTTGATAAGTGTAAAGAATTTAATGAAGGATACCTGCGTGGATTCTTTTCAGGTGTTGCAGATGTTTCTTTTGATGATGCTGTTATCAGTGCAAAAACTAAAGCGGAGCGTGTGGTTGACCACGCACTTCTTCACGCGGGCCATTTGGGTAAAATAAAAAAAGCACGTCGAGATACGGCAGTCTATGAGAGGCCCAAAACCGCAATGTGTCCTGCATGGTTTTTGACTTACAAATTTGGTAAAAAAAAGATTACTTTTGTTGTTAACGGCCAGACTGGTGAGCTTAGCGGTGATATTCCGTTTAATAAGTTATTGTTTTACTTTCTTTTAATTTTTTGTCCAGTGGCTGGTGCAGTAATTTTTGGTTTGCTTGCTCATTTTTTAAAGGTCTTAGGGGGTTCTGTACCGTATTTAATTTCGTGTGTTTTATTGTCTATCAATTTTATGTTCTTTGCAATTACAGCTACGAAATTGAGTGTTATTTTAAGTTATTATAGGAAGCGTAAAAATTCATCGTTTTTTTCTGTTACACAATCCAAAGAAGAGGAGAGTTAAGTATGTTAGGTGTCGGAATTACTTTTGGATTAGCAATAGGACTTTATGTTATATTTTATCAACTTAAGAGAACGATTAAACTTCCAAAACGCATATCTTACTATGATGATTATTCTAATTTGAAGATTATGCCAACAAATAAACGGGTAAGAGAATCACAAGAACCGGATCCTGTTCAATACTCTAAGTTGATTAAGAATCGTAACAAGAATATTCGTAAATTCTAAAATTCATAATTACATGTGTCTTCAGCTTTGGCACAATTCTATTTCATGTTTTTGCGATAATAGCAAAATGTTTATGACATATTGTAAAATGTAGATTGGATATTCAAAACTGTGATTTCTGTCATTGATTCTTCTGTTGTGGCAGTTAATTGATTTGATTAGAGGGAAGATCATGGAAAATCTTGATGTATATGAAAAGATTAATAACGATTCTCAGGTACCTGATGGATGTTATAAGAACAAAGTTTATGTCTGTGATTCATGTGGAACAGAGATCTCTGTAGTCGATGATAAAGAACCAACTTTTTGCATTTGTTGTGGCAATACGCAGCTTTCTTTCGCGCGAGAAACGATGACGTTTAACCCGGATAAAATAATTCCATTTAAGATTTCGAGGGAAGAAGCCCTGCGAAAGGTAAGTGAAGAGTTTTTGGATGGCTTTTTTCTGCCATCAGAACTTAAGCACTGTAAGCCAGACATGCTTCAGCGAATATACATTCCATACTATTTGTTTAAGGTTGAGTCGGATACTTCGGTTTTGGTTAAGGTGCTTTATCAGGAGAGAGAATATTCTACGTGGCGTTATAAGTTGCGTTTTGCGTTTGATACATTTCCAAGTGTCACAGTTGATGCTTTGCAGGGGCTGAAAGATGAGTCAAGCATGCGTATTGAACCGTATAAATTGTCTAATTGTGTGCCTTTCGATGCAAAATATCTTAAAGGGTGCTTTTCTGGTGTAGCTGATGTTCCTATGGAAACAGCAGTTGAAAAGGCCAAAGATAAGGTAAGACTTGTTGTTGATTCAGTGGTATTAGATGATCTTAAAGATTGCGATGGAAGCATACTTGCTGCACGCAGAACAGCAGAAATCTACAAACTTCCAGAAACGGCAATGTTTCCTGCATGGTTTTTAACATATACATTCAGAGGTAAATTACTGACAATTGTCGTAAATGGACAAACTGGTCAGGTCATTGGTGATGTTCCAATTGATAAAAAGAAATTACTTATTGCTACATTGATTTATGTAATTGTTGGCGCTTCTGTTTGTGGCTATATCTCCTATGAATTGTTCTATAGTATGCTGAATGACTTATCTTTTCCTATGATTTGTGCCATGAGTTTTTTTGCGTATGCTGTCTATAAAGCCTACGTTACTCTGAAAAAGAACCTGACTCGAAGTGACGGTACGTTTTTTTCATATACTGAACATAGAAAGTGAGACTAGAAGTTATGGATGTAGTTATAGGTGTTTTTGTCGGAATAGGACTCGGATTGCTGCTGGCAAGTAAGCAGCTCTCAAATACAACAAAGCAGACGGAAGATTTTAAGTATTCCGATTATGCAAATAAAGAATTTATCGGATACAGCGAAAAGAGTGCCAAAGAGTATGACGAACTGGAGCCAGTTTTTAATCCTGTCATCCTTGAAAATGAGAAGAACAATGTTCCAAAGTACTAATCGTACTTTGGTTTCAAGACCACATACTGATCGCTTAATTTGTTGACTATATTAATTAGCATCTGCTTGGTGGCATCTTCATTTTCCATGTAAACTTTGTCACCCGACTGAATAAAAAGATCACGCCCAATATAGTAATTATTCTTCATGTAATCAGTTAGTTTCTCACACTGTGAATCTATGTAACTTGTTTTGTCCAGCATTCCCAAAACTTCGCAGATCACCCATCGGTTGAATTCTGGAAATGCGAACGCAAAATCAAGATAATTAGTATAATGCCTGTTGAGTTTAATTCCACAGTCATATTTGAATAGAATTCTCAAGTGAGTGGCAGCGGTTGCCATTTGACGTTCAATTCTTGATCTGTAGATTCTGCCATTAAGTGCATATTCAGAAGATTTTTCCTGTGGACATTCATTGTCTACTAATTCTCTCCAACTCGCAAAAGTCATTGGTGACGTAGTATTTGGCATGACAACATATTTTGCGGCAACCTCACTGTAACTTTCTTTGAAAAACTCCTTCCACTCTTTTTTCAGTCTTTTTATCTCAGTTTCAGCAGCCGTGCTGGCCTCAGCCTGTTTAATGAATAGTTTGTATTTGGAACTGTTGGGATTAATCTCTTTGAATCCACTGTCAGTTTTGATTCTAATTACTTTCTTTCCATTGTGTCTTCCAATCCTTGCTTCAGGTAATCTGCTTAAGTGTTCTTCTAAATGACTAATTCTGGCTATGTACCATTTTTGATTGAAGTGATATTTGTTCATGAATATAGATTACATTGTTTGAAGTGATTTTTGGCACAAAAAAATCGACAAATGCGGAAAGAAACGACAAAAAAGTGGCGGGCCAATCTAACAGGCATTCAATTTATTAATGCAGTTAGAATGGTTGATAGAATATGAGCCCTTCAATCTGACAACCTTTCTAATTACAACACCAGTTAGAATAGTTGATAGAATATGAGCCCCTTCAATCTGACAACCCTTCTAATCACAACACCAGTTAGAATGGTTGATAGTATGTAAGCACCTTCCGCAGTCTGAACGTCACACTATTCTTCGGCTGATTCAGACCATACACATACACACGTTTGATTAGGATGGTTACTTGTAATTAACACCATATTAATATTTTCGATTATTAATAAGTGATAACATTTAATTGTTAATTGATTAAATGGAGTTGTTAATATGATCAGTAAATGCAAGAAATGTAATAGTGATTTTCTTCCTGATCCAACAGGTCAGACACTGAGCTGCGATATTTGCGGTGCAATTTATTGCGCCGAAGTGGAAGAATCAAATATTGATGAGTCACACACTATAAATCCTTATTATCTCAACAAGATTTACGCTTGTGATTCGTGTGGAACTGAAATATCGAGAGTTGATGATATCGTTCCACAGGTTTGTGTTTATTGTGGTAATAATGGTGTCAGTTTTGTTCGCGAAGCGACTACGATTAAACCTGACTTGATTATTCCTTTTAAAGTTACTAAGGATGAGGCCTTGGCAAAAGTTAAGGAAGAATATTTAACTGGTATGTTCCTTCCAAGAGAATTGAAGCGTTGTAATCCCGAAATGCTCCATGGCGTCTACATTCCATACTATATTACAGCGATAGAATACGATACGTCTCTTCTTATTGGATCGCATACCAGAGATGATACTGGTCGAGACTATTTTTGTCATTATCTGCGTTCTGCATATGGCACGTTTCAGAATGTTACAACAGATGCGCTTGAAGTTTTGCGCAACAGTGGAAGTGCTCGCTTTGAGCCTTATAGTATCGGAAGAAGCAAGGAATTCGATGAAAAGTATCTTTGTGGTTACTACTCTGGCGTTGCAGATGTTTCTGAAAAGGATGCCATTATCGAAGCTAGAACCAAAGCAGAGCAGCTGGTTGATAAGATGCTGTTTGATACTTGTGCCGGTGAGAATTTAAGTGCGATTAAATCTCGTAGAACAATGGAAATATTGGAACGTCCGCAAACAGCAATGTTTCCTGTGTGGTTTTTGACTTACAAATACAAGGATAAGCCGTTGACGTTAGTTGTTAACGGGCAAACTGGTAAAACGGTTGGAGATATTCCGTTTAATTATCCTCTGTTTGTGTTTATGTGTATGCTTTATTCGATTGTTGGTGGATTGATTTTTGGAGTTGTTCCTTATTGGCTGTTTAGAGGGGTGAATTTTGCGGTAAATGAGGAAAAGTTCATTGGATTATGTGCTATTGCGATGTGTTTTTTTATAATCATGTGCTGTAAACTCAATTCTGCTGTCGGCTATCTTAGGAACAGAAGAGAGGAACCTTTCTTTTCTTACTCAAGACGTAGAAGGAGAGGTGTTTGATTATGGTTATAGTTATTTCAATTACTGGCGTGTTTTTTGGAATGGGCATTGGGCTTCTAATAGCATATAATCAGCTTCATAAGACAATAAAACCTAGAAAATCTCGAAGTTTCGGAGACTATTCCCATGGTTCTCCTGTTATTTATACCAACAAGTCTGCCAAAAAAGATGATGAACTAGATCCAATTAGAAATCCGAAACTTTTGGATAATGACAGCAATACAAAGCCAGTACGTAAAAAGTAAAGAAAAGCACCGGATGAACATAGTGTCTCATCTGGTGCTTATTTGCTTTATTAATACAAACTAATTGTTTCAGAAACCAAAGATTGCCTTTCTAAGCATCTTTTCAACTTCATCTGAAGGAACAACGCGACCTTCTGAAACACACTTGCTGCTAATTACAATAGCAGGTGATGATGAGGCTCCGAATTCAGTAAGTTTATTAACATCGTGAATCACATCCAAAGCAACATTCATGCCAAGAGACTCGATTGCCTTGTTGCAGTTTGTCATCTGATTCATTGTAGTTTCGTTATCTTCACCAATTACTCTGATACGAGCGATATATTCACAAACTGACTGGGCTCTTCCACAACAAACTGACATAGTAGTTACCTCGTAAATAGATTTTTAAATATTATACACTTTGATATACAAAGAAGCACAACCTGTGCTATAATTTCAATACAAAGAGGCATCCTCTTAGACGGTTGTCCTCAAGTCAGATTATCAAAAAGAATAACTGCTGACTTTTGGCTTTGCGGCAGTTATTTTTTTGCTCTGACAGCGATTAATAATCCAATGATGGTTAAGACTATCATTAAGATTTCAAAATCTGACATTAGCATCACCTCCTTCTCAACTCAATTCAAGAAGAAAACTTGAAGAAGTGATTAGGAGGACAACCGCCTTTTAACCGGAGAGAATGCCCCTAGAGGCCAAGTATATCAAGGCTTTTCACCATTTGTAAATGAAATTCAAGCAATTGTCGATAATTGTCGACGATCTTTAAGAAATTCGACAAAAACCGACAAATTTCAGGAGAATCCACTCCCAAAAACAGCATCACAACTTAAACACAAGTCCCATAATAGCCCCGCATAAAATCCAAAAAGCAGGGTGCAGTTTCTTGAGTTTTTTCACATTCATAAGACCAAAGAATCCAAGAACAACCAGGAACAAAACAACTGGGAATCTGAACTCACCATCGCTACCAGTAAACAAAGCAGTTCTGAAGATTCCATAAACTGCAGTTGCGATAAGACCTGTAACTGCTGGTCTGATCATTCCAAAACTTGATTTAACAAACATATTCTCACTGAAGTTAGAAAGCAACTTGGCAATGAGAATAATTACAATAAGGCTAGGGAGTACAAGAGACATTGTTGCAACAACGCCACCCAAAAGCCCAGCAGCATTGTAGCCAGCGTAAGTTGCCATGTTGATACCAATTGGTCCAGGAGTACTTTCACTTACAGCAAGCATATTTGCAACGTCAGAAACTTCATACCAGTCGTGGCGACTTGGAAGATCCATCAAAAAAGGAATTGTAGCAGGTCCGCCACCGATAGCAAAAAGTCCAATCTGGAAAAATTCAATAAATAACTCAAGATATACGTTCATGCTTTGAACCTCCCGAGTTTAAAAAGTACGATTCCGAAGATTCCAGAGGCAATTACAATAAGAACAGTTGGAATTGGTGTAAACATCGAAAGTAAAAATGCCACAACACAAACAATTCCAGCAATCACACTTTTGATTGTCTTTTTGCCCATTGTAAAAATTGTGTTGAGCATAAGTGCGCACACGATAATTTTGATGCCGCCAACAGCGTGCGCTACGTAAGGGTTTTCCATAAACTGACGCAAAAACATCGCGATAATTGAGACGATAATAAGGGAAGGGCTCACCATTCCAAGAGTAGAGAAAATAGCCCCCAAAATCCCACGCTTCTTATATCCAACGAAAGTTGATGTGTTGACCGCAATGATTCCAGGTGTGCACTGGCCGATCGCGTAGTAGTCAAGAAGTTCATCTTCTGTGATCCAGTGATTTTTCTCAACTAGTTCATGCTTGAGCATTGGAAGCATCGTAAGTCCGCCACCAAAAGTCAGCCCGCCTATGCGAAAGAAAGCCGCGTAAAGCTCAAAAAGTTCTTTCATAAAAATCCTCTGTAAAAATACTTGCAAGTTAATATATATTATTAAGGGCAGTTAGTAAATTGCATGCGCCCAAATAATAAAGCAAATAACAAAAGAGGAATAACTATGATTGATATAGATGTATTTGATTCAGTAGATATGAGAGCAGGCACAATTGTTGAGGCCAAGGAAAATAAGAAGGCAAGAAAGCCAGCGTATGCGCTTAAGATTGATTTCGGTGAGGAGATTGGTATCAAGAAGTCTTCTGCTCAGATTACTGAACTTTATACGCCAGAAGATCTTATTGGTATGCAGGTTATCTGCTGCATCAACTTGGAGCCAATGCATATCGGTTCAGTAAAAAGTGAAGTAAGAATTCTTGGCACAGAGTCAGAGCAGGGCGTTGTTCTTCTAAGACCTTCTGAGCAGGTGAAAAACGGCGACAGAGTATTCTAATCTTACAAAAGTGAAAGATAAATGTAAGCAAGTCAAATGGAAGGCGAACTTCACCATAGTTAGAATTAACTCATAACAAAGCACACGAGGTACTAATTATGAGGAAATTCACAACAATCACACTTTTGGCAACACTTGCGCTGACATTAATCATCAACGTAATTGAGGTAGTAGCATCCGTTAAGACTGGCTACCCAGTAAACTACTCAAGCTACTGCACAATGTATTCGCTCATCACAATCGGCTTTGCAACACTCGCTTCAGGCAAGAAGAAAAACAAGGCTGAGGCGTAATCTCGAAAGCAAAACAGCACTGACTTAATAGTCGGTACTTTTTAAATAAAAGCGCCCAATGATATAATGAACCAGTAATAATTATTTCGTTGGAGATTTGCAGGTGTTTTTAAAAAGAGTGAAGTCATTTATTAAGCAACCGTTCTGGGTTAAAGCAATGCTTTTTAAGATTCTTTTTATGTCTGCTTATTATCGATTCAAAATTTTGTATGGACCATTTGCAAAGTTAGCTCCAAAGATTGGTAAGCAGGGCTTTGAGACACCTGAAGAGATTGAAATCACGGATGACATGATGAACATACTTCGTAAGGTATCCTGGGCAGTTCCTGCTGTCTGTAAGAGGACTCCATGGCAGAGTAAGTGCCTTGTTCAGGCAATCACTGCAAAGAAACTTTTGAATAAGAAAAATATCAAGTGCACTCTTTATATGGGTGTTAGAAATGATCCCAAAACTTCCGAGATGCTTGCCCACGCGTGGCTTAGAGTTGGGCACTATATAATTACTGGAATCGAGGGGCATGAATTATTTACAGTCACAGGGAAGTTTGGTGACGAGTAAAAGAGCATTAAATTTTAATTACAACTATCTTTATATTTTCTTAACTTGCAATTACTTTTATCATTAACTGACATTTCTATAATGCCAGTGTCAAAGAAAACAGACGAGGTATTTTTATGGAAAACAGTCAGGTTATTGAGAACGTAGGTAACGTTCAGCCTCCAATGCCAACAGCAAAGGATGTAAAGAAAAAAGTTAAGAAACTCTATTCATGGTCAAGTATGGTAATTCTCATGCAGATCATTATTGTCAATTGTATTGTTATGGGACTTGCAATTGTACTTGCGATTCTTTTTACAGTCTTCGGATTTCCATCAGAAGCTAATGATTTTACAGAAGCGCTGGAACTTTTCAATATGCCGCTCACAGGTGTTGGTTATGTAATCGGTAACATTGCTTCAGCACTTATCGCACTTAAGGTAACAAAAGTAGGTAAACTTACAAACTGGTACAAAAAGCCTGAGAAGTTCAGTGCACTTGATATCGGAATGTCATGCTTTGCTATTTCTGGTGTTGCATTTATCGTAGTTACACTTCTTTCATTTTGTGGAACACTCTTCAGCAACACAAGCGAGACAGTATCAAACAACATCACATCAGGTATCTTGTCTGATAATATCGTGGTTACAGTAATGACTATTGCTTATGTTGCAGTGCTTGGCCCAATCACAGAAGAGATTCTCTGCCGTGGTGCGATTCTTAATATCAGTTCAGCTGTAAGCAGAAGATTCGCACTCGTTGCATCTGCAGTTCTATTTGGTCTTATGCATGGTAACTTCATTCAGATTATTAATGCAACAATCATGGGACTTTTCCTTGCTTATGTTGCCGAGAAGACAAAGTCACTTGTTGCTCCAACAATCCTTCATATCTTCAATAACTCGCTTTCGGTAATCTCTGCATTCATTACAGAGAAGTGGTTCCCAGGGGATACTGGTCTTATGATTACAAACATCATGACATATGCGATTATGGTACTTGGTGTAATCTCTATGATTCTCATCTTAAGAAAGCACGGTAAGGTAGCAGAAGATGACGGAATGGTAATTAACAAGGTTGTTTCAGAGGGTGAAATCGCTGTAGTTGAGAAGAAGACAGGCGCACTTACAGGAAAGCTTTTCTTCACAACGGTACCATTTATTTTGGTAGTTATCTTCGCACTTGTTCTTACAATTTACGCAGCAATGTAATTTCTTTCGCGAAAAAAACAAGACGGTATCACTTAAGTGGTGATGCCGTCTTTTTGTTAGAGCTGATGTGAAGCTTTTTTTACAACATACTTTGCGTATTCAAGTTTTGAAGCATTTATTTTTGAATAGAAAATATAGAATAGAACTGCATAGGGGATAGTCATAAAAAACATGTTAATGGCCAATACTGTTCCCCATACTCTTGAGCCTGTTATGATGATAAGTATTGGCATAAGAGCATATATTCCCCAATAGATGGCGTTTAAAATTAGACATATTTTTGTGTAGTATTCAGGAGATTTGATTTTTTTATTTTCCATCGTATTTCACCTTAATTAGTAGTGTCTTGGTTAACTACTTCCTTATAGATATAAAGTTTTGAAATTTTATCCAGTGTTATATTGAAAGTAGAAAAATTGCTGTAATGCCTGAGGTTTATGTTGCTGACTGGTGGTTTACTATTATTATTTGTCTTTAAAATGAATCTTATTAATGTCTCAGGGTCAAATGAGAATACGTCATATTCATAGCTTTTGAAGACAGCGGATATTTTAAAGTTATAAACTTCGTTAATAGCTTTTGTGTCAATTGTTGTTTCATAGCCGACTGTTGCCGTTTTTGAAGTATCATCAATTTTTTCTAATGAGTAAAGTGTAAAGTGATTTATAGCTTTACTTGCAAGATAATCCTTTCCTTTATATGAAACCAGGTAATTAACATGCTCTGATGATAATCCGTTGAAAAAAAGGTTAAGGAAATCCTGGAATGGTATTCTTTCTTTTCTTCTGACTTTACGCATCTCCCTGACTTCTTTTCGCGTAACGATAGCTGCTCTTAATAATGGGAGAATAAGAGCTACCAAGAAGATTACATGAATTGTAATTTGAAGTTCCCTTGGTGGATAAAAGTTCGCATCATGACTACTGTAATTAAGCCTGTTTATATACGAAAAATAGTAGTTGTATGCAAATAAAATAATTATCCATATAACTTCAGATACAGTTGTCTTAAAAAGATTCGAACTATAATGATTAGCAGCTGTGCTTTCCATTACTTTAAGAATCAGACACAGAAGTCCAGAGATAAAGAGGAACTCCAGTATTGCAATGCCAATTGCACCTATATTCTTGTTCATATTACTGGTGATAAGTATAACAATGACCATCAGAACTATTGAAAACATGAAACCTATAAACAATATAAAATTAATCTTTTTGGTCTTTGCTTCATACTCTGCAATCTTTGGATTTAATATTTCTTTTGTGGTTGAAATACTCTGTCTGTTTGTAGCTGCATGATTTGTTGTAGCGGAAGCAGAGACTGCTGCTTTTACAGGAGTAGTAACTTTTGAAGGCTGGTTTTTGGGAGATGGTACTGACGTACTCTTCGTTGGGGCAGATTCAAAGGAACTTCTTGGTGAAGTTGGAATCTTTGCAGATGTTGAAGTGGAACCTGCATTATAAGAGTCACGAGCGACAGATGAATGAGAATGAGAGTATGCCTTATTTGATTTCCCTAAATAAGTCTCGATATTGTCTTTAATATCCTTTGGGGTGTAAACAACGATTTTCTTTGAATCCAGATACCAGATTATCTGGATTTGGCAATTGAACTTAAGACTCATTGCGCCAATGCAAAGAGCCTTTTGGGGTTCGTAAAGTTTCTCGCATTCATAAAGTGACCCTGTATATTTGAAGTCATCTATATGATCAATATCTTCTTCGCCCTCGCCGCTGCTGCTTATTAATAATTTGATCTGGTAAAGATCGTTATTAATCAAATCGTTAGCTGATTCAATGCAGGAATCCCATGAAAATTCATTTATGATTTGAACTTCATATTTATAGGAGCCTTCATCCATTGTTGTATTTATAAGCTCTACTAATAGGTATGCCATATTAAAATTCCTTATTTAGACCAGATTGACTTCCATTTGTCAGGTGATTCTCCCTTTTTGTTTGTTGAAGGAACATCTGAAAAATTAAGTGCATACGAATTTGATTTGATGAACTCTTCAAGTCTTGGTAATTTGCTTTCGAGGAGCACTTCTTTGACTACCGGATGATTAAGTTTAAGAAGCTTTTTAAGTCCAACCATTGTAAATTCACTTGCTGGGAATTTTGTAAAGCTGTTCGCTATTTTCTCGATTGTTGTAATCTGAGTTGAAGATAACTGCTTTTTATCTGTAACTGGAACAACAAATTCTGCATAGGAGCAGGCGCCGTCAATTAGAAGGCGAATGTCAGCAGGTGAATCAGGTGCTTTGCATTTTCCTTCGATGAAGCTGTTTACATCGACGAGACTTTTCTTGTTTCTCTCGAGTTTTTTGCAGTATTCAACGAACTGTGAGCCCTCGCGCTGGCCGATGTTTCCAATAATTTTGTAACAAATAATTGGATTACTTAAATCGTCTTCGCAATTTAAGATGTCGCTTACACATACCCATGAACGAGGGGTAGCGAATACCATGCTCTCGCCATCCTGTTCCTGTGTATGGAGTGCCTTCGGCTTACTTGTTAAGTAGTCAATAACCCATGGATGTACGCCGTTTTTAAGTGCGAAATCATATTTCCAGCTGTTGAAATCTGGTTCGATGTAGTGGATCTCGAATCTGTCTGCAAGAGGACCTGCGAGTTTGATGTATACACCATCATCATCTTCACGGTTACCAAGAGCGACTACAAATGTACCTTCAGGAAGTTGATACTGACCAATTCTTCTATCAAGAATCAGCTGATAAGCAGCAACCTGAACACGCTTGTTACAGGATGTTATTTCGTCGAGAAGAAGGATTGTATTCTTTCCATCTCGTTCTTCGTTTGGAAGTACTTCAGGTGCAAGCCATACTGTTTTTGTTCGTGACTCGTTAGGGTAGATAAGTCCACCAATCTCAACTTCTGACATTTGTGCAAGACGGATGTCTATAACTTTGAAATTGTACTTCTTTCCAATCTGTCTTATTATCTGTGACTTACCAACACCAGGTGCACCAAGACCTAAAATAGCATGCTTGATGTTGTGCTTAATGTTGTATTCAAAACATTCTCCGAATTCGTTGATATTCATGTTGTCCTCACATTCCGGCAATCTTGCCTATTTTTAATACTTCGTCTTTGTTGCATTGGTTGTTGTTCAAAACGACGATTGTCTTTTTCTTGTAGGATGGTATTAAGTATTGTGTTTTTACTTTCCCGAAATATCCATCCGTCAATATTAAGAGAATGTCAAATTTGATTTTGTTTGTTGTAATCCATTCATAAACACAGTTTATGTCAGTTCCACCGGTGCTTTTTGGAGGATGCTCAAAAAGGCTTTTTGGAGATTTCAGATTCTTATGGTAATCACTTACTTTTGTATCCCAGTAGGCAAGGTTGATTGAGCATGAGAACTGCTTTGCCAGGTGATAAAGCTGTGTGATAAATTTGTCGAGTTCACTTTTGCCAATGGATCCAGATGTATCGACAAATGCCCAAATGTTTCCAGGTTCGCCTTCCTTTGTCCCATGCCCAGGAAGGATTAAATCCATGTGGATATACTTGCGCTCAGGTGTTACATAAGAAGTCTCGTCATCTTCTACAAGATCATTTAGAAAACTCTTGAGTACTCTTTTCCAGTCGATAGGCTTAACTTCAACCAGCGATATTATCTCATTCGGAATAAAAAATGATCCAAATGGACTTTGACTATGCATTGGTAAGTTATTTGCTCTTGGCGCACTTTTAATGGTATTTGTATAGGCTTCAAATGCTTCCTTGAGTTTTTCGATTGTTGCTTCATTAATTTCTTCAATTGAATTATTAATCAGCTGGTCAGGAGTCAGAATAACATCTTTAAATATGTTTCCTGGAATAACAGGAGCATTCTTGTAGTTTCCAGTTTTGATTGTACTGAATACCTTTGATTTGATTTCTTTTTCAGAAGGGTTTTCTTTATCAAAATTGGCTTTCAGAAGTTTGCTGTAAAGATTCTCAAAATTGTCATTTCCGATATAACTAAACAGCGCACTTGAAGGTCTTACTATGGTTATGCCAGCTTCATAAAAAGGCCTGCTCAAACGCTCCAGAGTAGAATTAACTATATAGTCTGCGGCAATATTAGCTATCTGTGGATTCTTTCCATAACATCTTGTTGGATGCATCAGAATTATATGCATTATCTCGTGCATTAGTACGAAGTTACGTTCGCCTTCCTTGAGCGACGACATAAAGCGAGGGTTGTATCTGATTGTAATTCCGTCTGTGCAGGCAGTAGGAATACTTAAATCAGGCAAAAAATCGACATTCATAACAAAGTCACCATAAAATGGTATCTTACAAAGAAGTTCGTTTTTGAATTTTTGTATTTCAAGTTCAATCGTCATGTCCTATTCTCCCAGCATCGAAAATAACATCGCCAGTATATCCAATTCTTAGTTTGTTATCAGAATTGAATGAAAAACCACGGCAGTAATTGCAAGTATCAGTATTTGTTGTTCTTCCATATAACTCAATCGTTTTACCTTCATCTGAGCAGTAGATAGCATCATCGCAGCGGCACCATTCAAAATCGGTATAGTTCTTTGTGAAAAGAAAGTGAGGATCGTCTTTGCGAATCACATCCTGGTAATCAATGCGCTGTTTTAAAGCAAATTGATTAACAGGGGAAACTGTAATGAAACTTGCCTTTCCAGCTCCTGTTTCAATTGCAAAGTCCAGGTATTTGTATACATCTTCAGGTGTAGAAATATAGTCTTTAAGAAGCATACAGTTGAAGACAAACAGATTGCAGTACGAAACAGCATCAAGAGCTTCTTTAAGTTCCTGATTAGTAGGCATATCTATTCCGAATATTTCATTATTAATTCTCTCGTCATAATGATGCCTGCTTATATGAACCTGATCAAGTTTCATAAGCGATTTAAGATTAAGAATGTCTTTGATTCTTTTGCCGTTTGTATTAAGTGATAATTCGGTATCGTCGCCCAATATTTCAAAAATCATGTTTATTGTCTCATCAAGTAAAACAATATCAGTGAATGGTTCACCGCCAGTAATTGAGATACCACGGACAATCTGAGTTTTGTTTAACTCATGAAGAGTTCTTTCGAGAGCTTGAAGCGAGATGAAGTTCCTGTCGTTATTGGTTTTTTCTGAGATGCAAAAAGGGCATTTTGCGTTGCAAAAACCCGTTGGAAGAATGCTTACCTGAAGTTTTGGGATTTCTGGTTTCAGTCTGTATTCTCCACCATTTTTGGCGCAGTTATAATTCTTAATCTCAAATTGATTTCCAAAGAGATTAATAGTTCTTGTTCGTTCGATTTTGCCCATATTATTATCAGACGATGGAGAGCATTTTATATTTGTCATATACCCCCCTTATAATCTGGTCATTTGTCACAACTCCGTTTCTATCGTAAATTGCCATCACGACAGGGAAGTAGGTGCCTTCTGAAAGAATGCATCTTCTGTATACCCAGTAATCACCAGAATTAAAACTAACGTGTATAAGTGATGGGAAATATGCCAGGACATGCTCGAAAGAAATTGTTAACAGATGAGAGCCATCGCTTATTATGCTGTCATTGTCGCAAGTCATAGATATGCAGCCATTAAGACTTGGTAAACAGTTGGTTTTTATTATTAATTCACCATGTGATTCTGCCTCTTTGGATGTATATCCAAGATTGTTTCTGGAAATCATTTCCATAATGATGTCATTCTCGGACTTATGTATTGCATCGCTTCCGGGTACAGTGATTTTTCTTGTGCGGAAAAATGCACTTTTGGAAAAGAAATCATCTTTTGAAATTTTAAATATGAACCCATAATCTTCAATATAAACTGATGATTCGGATTGTGGTATTCTGAACAGCTGATTTGATAGGGCGTTATAAATCTCACCAAGAGATCCATTTCCCATTTTGCTGCATTCAAAATCAATGCTGTATGAATCGGAACCAATGTAAGTAAAGAAATGCTTAAAACGTTCATATTCATCATGGCTTATGCAAAAATCTACTACCTTTACGAGATTCAGATTTTTAAGATAAGTAAACGAACGGGGAGAAAGGTGCTCGATAGAAGGAGGAAGAATAAGATTCTCAAGTAAAGTGAGTTTGTTGAGGCAGGCATCGCCAAGAGAAGTGATCTTGGAAACTCCAATTGAAAAGTCTGATAAGTCGAGAGTTCTTTTATCTCCCGGCATATCTACGTCAATTAAAGTGCCACAACAAACAGCAACTGATGTGTTAATGAAATAATTATGCTTTCCCATATTAACACCTACTATGCTGAGCTTCGTATTCTCGTCTTCTTTTTGCTTTTTGTGTTGCTTCTTTTATTGCTTCAACAGACATTTTTCCAGCGTAGGATGTAAGTTCCAGAGCGTCATCTGGATTAATCAGATATATTAACTCTCTTGGCGCATCCTGTTCTTCAAGTATTCTTTTAAGTTGAGCAAGCTGCATCTTTGTATTGTACAAAGAATTACTGTGAGTTACTATTCTGTCGATAAAAGCTAGAAGTGTTTTTGTATCCATATCTCTTCCCATATTACCAGATTGTTTTTATGTTAAATCTTTCTTCAATCAGTTCTTTTGATTTGTTAAATCTCTCCAGGTAACTGCCATCAATTGTTTCATAGCTGATGCCCTGATCATCAAACAGTTTCTTAAGCTGATTGCTGTATTTAATTCTGTCTGCTCTGATTTCCTCATTTCTTGTTCCGTCCTGTATAAAATCAACAGTAGGTTCCATAAATAAGATTAAGTCAAAATCATTTATAGCTGAAATGGCATCAGCGAGTCTGTTGCATTTGTTCTTCTCTTCCTCGTTTGTTAACAGGAAGTTAGAATAGAACTTTGTTGTAAGAGAATCTGTATCAACAAACAGAATTCTGTTAGAAGAATAAAGTGCACGCATCTCTTCTTCCTTCTGTCTTATCAGATTCTCGTAAAGATCGTTTACGTTCATGAACTCTTCGCCACCAGCTATGTCACATGTGTCGCGACCTATCTCACTTACAAAGTTTGTGTTGTAAGCGATAGCAAGATTTTGTACAAGTGTTGACTTACCAGTACTCTCACTTCCAACAACCAAAACCTTACGAGTATAGTATGGTCTGCAAATAGGTGGGATGTACTGCCAGTTCTCATAAACGTCGAATCTTAGTTCAGTAGAACTTATAGGGACTTCTTTGCGATCAAAGTAAATGATTTCTGATTCAGGGTACAAAGGTTCAAATCGATTCTTGCCAAGGTAGTCACTGCCACAGAACACAGCATCGATTTTTTTACCTATGGCATCCTTAATATCTTGAGCGCCCTTCTCCCAATAAAAACCTGTATCGTAATCTTCTTTGCTCATTGCAGTATCTTCGATCATGATGATTTTTGTATTAGGAAGGTGCTTTATATTGTTATGAATCCAGCGATAGCGAAGTTCCTTTGAAGTTGATTCTCTTCCTTCGCACCAGCTAATTACAATATAAAGTTCTTCGCACATTGAGGCAGCACGAATCATGTCGTGTATATGGCCAATATGAAGTGGATCAAAAGAGCCACCATACATTCCAACTTTATACTTCATTATTGCGCGCCCTCTGCCTTCTTATTCTTAATAACTTCCTTCTCCCACTTAACACACATGATTATTGCATTTCCAAGGTATACAATCCACATAAGAAGAGTAGCTATTGATTCGTTGCCGTTAAGGAAAGTGATAAGCCACATTATGGTGCTGAAGATATCGACAGCAATCCAGAGCCACCACTGCTCTGAATACATCTTTACACTTATAATCATTGCTACAACAGAAGAAACGGTTGTGAATGAATCTATGAATGGCAGGGCATCGCCAAGAAACTTCAATACGAAGCCGTATCCGATTGTTCCTGCAATAAGAATGAGAAGCCACAAGATTCTGATTCTGTTAGTCATATGCTGCTTTTTTACTTCATTTGTCTGGGAATTCATGTTCTTGTTCCAAACGTAAAAACCATAGAACTGCATTGGAACATAGTAAAGAGCGTTAAGCATTGTCTCGCCATATAACGTTGCCTGATATGCAATAATCGCATAGAGGATACTGTTTACAAGACCAAAGATATAAGCAGATAATTTACCCTTACCAGTACAGACAACACACGCAACTCCGGTTGTGGCAGAAATAATTCCCATTACTGTATCGTGCCAGAAAATACTAAGTCCACAAATAATTGCACAAGCAACCAAAAGCCAGGTAACTTCCCACGCTTTCCATCCAGATAATTCTTTGCGAATAAAATCCCTCATCCTAATTCCCTCTTATCCAAAAACTAACTTTAAGGATAACAGACCTATTTTTTTAATTCTTCTAGTTATCTAATTCTTAATAGAAAGTTTGCAAATTTGAATTGTGATATGTGTTGTTTTGATACTGGAACTTGCAAAACTGAATCTAGATTCAGTCATCCAACGGATACTCAATAATATCTTCAATTTTACATCCAAGAGCCCTGGCAAGATTCATTACTGTTAATACTGAAGCTTTGCTTATGTCTTTGGTTCTGAGTTCGTATTGCTGCAAAGTGCGAATGTTTACTCCTGACTTTTTGGAAAGCATGCTTTGCGAATAATTGCATTTCTTTCTCTGAATTTGAAGCTTCGATGGTAATTTTGATTGTCTGATAATGGCATTAACCGTATCTACGAATTTCTCTTCGGATGCCTCGTGAAGTGTAGGGTACAGTTTCAAAATATCTGTCATTCTTAGTGTTTTTGAAATGTCTCCAAAAGTTCTACCCGATTTCCACTGATAGTACGCAAGAACCCAGCCACTCCAGTATTCAGGAGTATAATCATATCTGGTTATTGGATTTGAATATTCCATTGTAAGACCAGAAGTATTAATTACTTCGATAGCAAGTTCACTTCCAGACATTCCACAAACGTACTTTGGGTTTCCGTCTCCAAATTGATCAGCAATACCGCTTGATATGAAGAGATTCAGAAATTCATCAGGTGCAATTCCGCAGTCACAGAAAGAATAATCAAAGCATTCGCCGAGATTTCGCATGGCATCGTCAAGATAAATTTCATTGTAAGCGTGGATCATCTGATTTCATCTCCTCTCTTAAAATATCTCGCATATAAATTCCGTTTATGTCATCCGTCTCAAGTTCTTTTCTGTAGTTCTCTCTAGCATCCTCATCTCGAGTCTTGCGTTTGGGATAATAGATACTGTTGTCAGCAATAGTGAATCCCTTATACGTCAAATTCTCGAAAGCTTTCTCCGACTTCAATACGACCTGTTCACCCAATTTACCGAGCTTCATGGCATATGCTAACTGCCTAAGCGATATAGTGTTTGATAGAAATGCTCTCGCAAACGCGAAATAAGAATCATCAGCCCTGTAGCCGATAATCAAATCAAATTCGCTATAATCAGGCATGAAATTATCAATCAAATATTGTTTTCCACGTTTTTCAACAGGCGAAGTGATACGAACGGTTCGGTTGTTAATAAGAATTGCCAGCCAGTTCAGAATAGTAAATTTATTTTCTGTAAGCGTAAGAATTTTTAAATCGTCAGTACGAAGTTCGTATTTGCTGGCAAAACCATCTACGTTCTCAGTGCATGCCCATTCTTTTGCAAGTTCAATGGATTCAGTACAGTAGAAGCCCTGACCGTAGTCGTTATTAAGTTTACCTTTGCCATACGAAGGCTTCTCCAGGATTTTTGATGAACCGTGATATAGGATTAGTTTTGACATAGCTGGTTGCTCCTATACTTCTGTGGAAGTAGTTTTCTTTATTATACTTCCAGAGAAGTAGTAATTCAATAAATAGCAATTGTCGGATGCTTTTGTTCGTAATTTGCTTTTTACAATAGAATATTCGTAAATTGAATATCGGAGGCACACGATGTACAAGAATATTGCTAAGCAGGAGAACCTTTAGCTTAAAGACGGGTAGCATATCAGGAAGGACAGGTTGTAAGTAAGACATTAGTTCAAGATCAAGCTTATTGTATTGTTCTGGTTATAATATTCAAAATTTACTTTCAATTAACATTTATACGGCACACTTAACAGATAGTAAAAGACCTTTTTGATAAGATACTTATGAGTTAAGAGATGTTATTTGTGAGGGAGTAGATTTTATGACACAGGCTATTCAGGCAACTGAATTCTTTGGTCTTGTTGTTGTGCTGGTCATTTTGTATGGATCAGTCTTTGAGACCAAGCAGAAGAACGCCAAAACGAAGGCGTTTGAATATTTGTGCGCCGGTGTATTTTTTACTGTACTTTCTGATGCTGTAACATGGTTTCCATATACTGCAAAGACGGAATGGCTTTTGTATGTTACGACGTTTCTTGCTTTCGTGCTGCCTTATGTTGTAAATGCACTTTTTCTTAATTATTTGTATGTAACGGTTAAGATGAACAGGGAAGTGCCACGAACACTCTTTACTTTTGGAATTATTTATTCGCTGGTGATGGTTTTTGCGCTTCTTGCTTTCGCAATTAACGGGTCTTTGTTTAAGGTTATTAATGGCGCATTTGTTGAGGGACCGCTATTTGATGTTTATCTTTTAACGTATCTGATTCTGCTTGGATACATTTTGCTCATTATCTGTAAACACTTCAGCATGATTGGTATTCACGATTCAGTTGCGGCGCTTCTGTTTCTGATTATTCCGGTTATTTTTATAACATGTAACTTTTTCTGGTCAGACTTCGCATTCTCGATTGCTTCGCTTCCAATCGCAGTTCTTGTAATTAACACGATGCTTCAGGCAGAGCGCGAGAATTCCTTGATTCAAATGGAGAAGGCGACAAGAGTTCGCGCCCATAAGGATGAACTTACAAATCTTCCAAACCGACTTGAATATAATGAACGCATCTCAAAGATGTCGGGTTACTATCGAATCGGTGTTCTCTTTTGTGATCTTAATGGTCTTAAGTATACAAATGACAATTACGGTCACGCTGCTGGTGACAAACTTTTATGCGACTTCTCTGATGCTGCCAGAGAGTTCTTTAAAGAGACTGATATATTCAGAATCAGTGGTGACGAGTTTGTAATCTTTATGCCACGTGTAGCAGAAGCAGAATTTCAGAACCATGTTGAGAAATTCATAAAGCGAATTAGCGCATTCGAGTATCCAATCTCTTCAGTTGGCTCAGCTTATGGCAACCAGTCAGAAATTAAGAATCTTCTTGATTTGGCAGAGAAGAAGATGTACGAGAACAAGAAAGAATTTCACCTGAACTATCCGCAGTTTACAAGAGATATCGGGTGACTGGGAAGACAGGGAGCATTGTAAAAGAAACTAATTTGTGATAGTATTCATATATGAAAAGCACAGTTCGTCTGGACGGTTGCCTTTGTAAAGTTAAAATAGCCTCACTCAGGACTCGCGATCCATATGGGTGAGGTTTTTAATTACCTTTTTCTCGAATATCTTTTGTCGAGAAAGGCAATTAAAGCTAAGAATAATTTTAAAGTTGTAATTGGTATACCAATTACTGCAATAACCAAAGTTATCATTTCAAAATCAGTCATAAGCAGCCCTCCTTTTTTTTAAACCAAAAAATGATTTATTAAAAGGGTGGCAACCGCCCATTTGACGAACTGTGCTCACTGTTATTATACCACCGACAGAAAGTATGTTCTATTGCGCATGGTCCTATTAATGGTACAGTTTTGATGCATGGACTTTTGATTTTCAGCTGCGTGGGATTCGAAGTATCTTACAATCACTCGAGTAATATTGTGTAATAGTTCAATTTACGATAATATAATTTCAAGGGGGCACAGTTCGTCTGGACGGTTGCCTTGATTTAGATAAAAAATCCTCACCCAGGACTGCAATCCATAATGGGTGAGGTTTTTAAATGCCGCAAACCCAGCAATTTCAGCATTTGTAACATTGTTACACTAATTAACAGCATTTAAAATCGCCCCGATTAGTAATATTTCTCTATTCTTTTACTAATTGGAGGTTCCCATGAATTACGGATATGCAAGAGTTTCAACCAGAGAGCAAAACGCAGCACGCCAGATCGAAGCACTTCAGCACGAAGGCGTCACAAAAATCTACCTCGACAAATGCTCTGGCAAAGATTTCAATCGCAAAAACTATACCCGCATGCTTCGTCGCTTCAAACCTGGCGACGTCCTCTACATCAAAAGCATCGACCGCCTCGGTCGCAACTACGACGAGATCTTAGAGCAGTGGAAACTCATCACTCACACCAAAAACGTCGCCATCGTCGTCCTCGACATGCCACTTCTCGACACCCGATCCTCGAAAGACATAACCGGCAAACTTATCTCCGACATCGTCCTCGAGCTTCTCTCATATGTCGCCCACACCGAAAGGGAATTCATCCGCCAGCGTCAGCGTGAAGGAATCGACCTCGCTCTCGCTCGCGGCGTCAAATTTGGCCGCAGCCCACTTCCAAAACCATCTAATTTCCGCGATGTAGTAGACGCATATAGTCAAGGTCTTATCAACTCGCGCGAAGCAGGAAGTCTGCTCGGTGTTTCTCATAAGACGTTTCTAATCTGGTATAAAAGTGAAAAAACTGTAAATAAAAGTGAACATTAAGTTCCTAATAAATTAAATAAACAACTTATGATAACACGTTCTTATTCCTTTGTAACTCAAACTTCGCTTTGGGTTCCAAGGGAGGGAGAATATGCGAAAACAAAAACTTTTAGCAGTCTTTGTTCTGATTGCTATGATTGTCACCATGTTGCCAGTTAAGTATATTCCTGGAATTGATAATTCAGGTGAAGTACAGGCGGCGACGGAAAGTGAATTGCGAGCAGCTTTTGTAGCTAAGGCTGTTGAGTATCTTGGATATACTCGACAAAATGGTAAAGTTTCTGAAATTTTTAAATATTATAATAATAATTCGGGACTTCCATATAAAGATGAAAGCGTTGATTGGTGTGCGATTTTTGTAAGTGTTGTTACTATGCAAACTAATAATAGAGATATTATCCCTGTTTGGCCAGCTGCTGGAACATTTGCTCGTGAATATCAAACAGCAAGTCAAGTTGTGAATTCTGCTTTTAGAAAGGATGGAAAATGGGCAGGAAGATGGCATGATGCAAGTTCAAGTTATATTCCACAAGCAGGAGATTTAGTTTTGTATTCAAATGATAACCAGAATACATATTACCATGTTGGCATAGTTGAGTCTTTCGATGTTTCAACTAACACGCTTTGGACAATTGAGGGAAATATAACGGATAATAGTACCAAAATAAATGGTGTTCGTGAAATTCATTATAGTAAAACAAGCTATAGTAATCGTAATGTTGCTGGTTTTGCTTCTCCAAATTTTGCGTCTAAGACTAATGGTACACAGCCCTTCCCAGGCGGAGCAATTTATAACTATCGTTCTGATTTCTACTGTAATATGGTAAATCAGTACGCTTGGAGAAATTTGGAGGCAACTTCTACCGGAAATGTAGTACAAGTTACTACTAATGATGGGTATTCCACTCGACAGATATGGAGATTTATTTTACAAAGTGACGATACATACATCATTCAAAATGAGTATGATGGAAAAGTATTGGAAGTTGCTGGAGGTACGGCAGCTAATGGAACTAATGTTCAAGTTGCAACAGCTGATGGTAGTAGAAAACAGAGATGGGTATTGTATTCAACTCCTGAAGGACAATTTAATATTAAGACAGTTTTAGGAAACTATGTATTATCCGTTGCGAGCAACAATAATTTGCAATTGGGTAATACTGTTGGAAACGCAACAGTTATCAATACATATGTTTTTGGAATCCATCAGACTCAGACATACGTTAAGCCAGCAAAGCCAGGTTATACAGAAATCACTGGTTCAGCAACATCTGTTATTTCTGGCGGTACTTTATCATTCAATTGGGATGCTGTTGCTGCGGTGAATAACTTTGATAAAAGAAGTTATTCATTTGTTGTTGTTGACACAACCAATGAGCAGCAAATTGCCTCAGTAGATTGTGGAACAAAAACATCAACTACTTATACTTTTGGAAGCAATTACGTTGTTGGACGTAAGTACAAGTGTATGATTTGTGTTAAAAACAACAATTATCCTACGTATTGGAGTTGGAGTAATGTAGTATATGTTACTATCGCAAGTTCCAGTTCAAAAATTAATATTTCAAATGCAACTGTAAGTGGTATTTCAAATGCAACATATACAGGAAGTGCGATTACTCAGCCTAATCTTAGTGTTGTGTACAATAATGTTAGATTGATTCAAGGAACTGATTATACTGTTACATATTCAAATAATATTTTGGCCGGAACAGCAACAGTTACAATTACTGGTAAGGGTGGATACACAGGAACAATTACAAAAACATTTGTAATCTCTGGTCCTCCAACGAATACACCACGTCCAACAGCGACGAATACGCCTCGCCCAACAGCGACAAATACACCTCGCCCAACAGCGACTAGTACGCCTACAAGCACACCAACTTGTACAGCAACACCAAGTCCAACAAATACGGTGACACCAACAAGTACTCCTAGTCCAACAGCTACAAGTACTCCAACTGTAGTTCCGCCAACGGATACACCTACAGCAACACCAACTGAGGAGCCAAGCACACCCACACCAGCTGGTCCAACATTGGTTCCATGTAACCCAGAACTTGCAGGATTTGTTGAAAGACTTTACACAGTTGCACTTGGAAGAGATTCTGAAATAGAAGGTAAGAACTACTGGATCACAGCACTTCAGAATGGTGCAACAGGAGCAGAGGCAGCACATGGTTTCTTCTTTGCACCTGAGGTAGTAAATGCAAATCTTTCAAATGTTGAGTATGTAACAAGACTTTATAGAACATTTATGGATCGTGAGCCTGATTCTGCTGGACTTAACTTCTGGATTAATGAACTTATGAGTGGTAAGTCAAGAGAAGAAGTATTCTATGGATTTATCAATTCAACAGAGTGGATTAACATCTGTGAGAACTGTGGAATTAATCCAGGTGCTACAACACCAGTTCCAAGCCAGCGAGATGCAGTTATTGCATTTGCAACAAGACTTTATACAACATGTCTTGGAAGAGATGGCGAGGCAGAAGGAATTGAGTACTGGACAGATCTTCTTGTATCAGGAACTGTAACAGGAACATATGCAGCGCATGAATTCTTCTTCTCAGGAGAGTTCCTTGATGGTAACCATAACAATGTTGAATTTATCAACAGACTTTACAGAACATTTATGGGACGTGAAGCATCAAGTGATGAACTTGACTACTGGGTATCAGCACTTTATAACGGTGGAAGCAGAGAAGCGATCTTTAATGGCTTTGCAACTTCACCAGAGTTCGCTGATCTTTGTAGAGCAGCAGGTATTGCTCCATAAAGTGAACTGAACAAAAAACTAAAACTTAACAAAGACTCCGATTGGGAAGTGATTCCTGGTCGGAGTTTTTTGAATGTTAAAAATATGTAAAATAAACTAGAGTAATGTATCCATTTGCATTTACATAATAATATGAATATTATCACTTCCTCCATTTGGTTGGATACCTAACTCTACATTAGGTTCCAAAAGGAGGGAGAAAATGAGAAGACAAAAACTTATAGCAGTCTTTGTTCTGATTGCTATGATTGTCACAATGCTGCCAGTTAAGTATATTCCTGGAATTGATAATTCTGGTGAAGTACAGGCTGCTGTAACAACTCATACAGTTGATGAAGCGATTAACTGGGTAAAGTCGCAAAAAGGTAAAACTGTAGGAGGAGGACAATGTGTTGGACTTATTGTTCAATATTATATTTATTTAGGTGATAGAAACAGATTTGGAAATGCATGTGACTATCGAACAAATCCTTTACCTGAAGGTTGGACAAGAATTCCTGGTGGTACACCACAAAAGGGAGATATTCTAATCTATACTGGAGGTCCTGAAGGCTATGGACATGTTGCAATTTATGAAAATAGTACTTCGTCTTGGCATCAAAACGGAGGTTGGAACAATGTCTATTATGGTGAAACAGTATTCCAAGTAACTGGTGACTATAGGACGTATGATAAGCAATTAACGTATTGGGGCTGTATAAGACCTCAATGGACTTCTACTCCATCATTCCCAGGCGGTACTCTTTGGACGTCTCGAGCTGATTTTTATTGTTATTTATTAAATCAGAATGCTTGGAAGCATACAGAAGCTACAACAGCAGGCAATGCACAGGTTGCAACAACAAACAGTTCAATACCAAGTCATATTTGGCATTTCGTGCTTCAGAGTGATAATACATATGTAATTACTAACGAGTATTCAGGAAAAGCTCTTGAAGTCGCAGGTGGTACAGCTGCTAATGGCACTAATGTCCAAGTTGCGACCCCAGATGGTAGTAGCAAGCAGAAGTGGATTTTGTATATGACTCCTGAAGGTCAGTTTAATATCAAATCGGCATTAGGTAATTATGTATTAACAATGGCAAGTAACAATAACTTGCAATTAGGAAATACAGTTGGTAATGCAACAATTTGGAATACATATATCTTTGGTGTTCATACAAGTTCTAATTATGTAAAGCCTGCAAGACCTGCCGCTCCTGTTGTAAGTGTTTCATCAACAACTGTAACTCAGGGTAAGGCATTTACAGTATCTTGGAATGCTGTTCCAACAGCAGCTGCTTTTGATACTAGAACTTATGACATTCATATTTATAATTCTGCTGGAACTAGAGTTGCTTTAATCGGTGGAATTACAGGAACATCTCGAAGCGTTACACTTGGAACAGATTGTGCTCCAGGAACTTATTCTTTGTATGTTGTGGCTGGAAATTCAAATTATGCTGAGTATTGGAATTTCAGCCAGGCTGTTAAGCTTACACTGAAAGCGGGTTCAACTCCAACGCCAACGCCAACAAACACACCTCGCCCAACAGCGACAAATACACCAACATCTACACCAACGCCAACAAAGGCATCAATTGCCAGTGCAACTGTAACAGGTGTAGTGGATAAATCTTATACAGGATCTGCTGTTAAGCAGTCTGGAATTGTAGTAACACTTAACGGTACAACACTTGTATCTGGAACAGACTACACAGTAACCTACTCTAATAACATCGATGTTGGTACTGCGACGATGACGATTACTGGTAAGGGTGCGTATACTGGAACTATAACTTGTACTTTTAACATCATTGCAAAAGGCATATCCAGTGTCGAAGTTACGGGAATAGAAGATGCAGTTTACACCGGTAGTGCAATTACTATGCCTAATATCGTAGTTACACTTGGTACCAAGACGTTAGTTGAAGGAACAGATTATACAGTTACTTACACTAACAACACAGAGGTAGGAACTGCTACTGTAAAGATTACAGGAAAGGGTAACTACAGAAATTCTGTTACAAGAACTTTTGAAATCACACCACTAAGCATTACAGGTGCAAAAATTAGTGGTGTAAGTAACAGAACTTATGGTGGTAGTGCCCTCAGACCATCTAACCTTGTTGTAACACTTGGTACAACTACATTGGTTGAAGGAACTGATTATGAAGTTACTTATGCAAATAATGTAAATGTAGGAACAGCTACAATAACAATTACAGGTATTGGAAGCTATTCTGGAACAATAACAAAAACATTTACAATTAATGCAAGAAGTATCTCAGATGCAACAGTAAGTGGCGTTGAAAACATGACCTATACAGGCAGTGCACTTACACAGGCAAATATGGTAATTAAGGTTGGTTCAAGAACTCTTGTAGAAGGAACAGACTATACTGTTACATATGCTGATAATGTCAATATCGGTGCAGCTGTGATGACAATTACAGGTATTGGTAACTATACTGGTACAATCACAAAGGCTTTTGTAATCAGTGCAAGAATTGATACTCCTACTCCAACAGCAACAAATACTCCAACGCCAACAGCTACAAGTACTCCAACAGTTGCACCAACAGCAACAAACACTCCAATGCCAACGGCTACAAGTACTCCAACAAGTACGCCTAGCCCAACTGCTACGGCTACTCCAACAGTAGTTCCTGCAACAGATACGCCAACACCAACGGCAACTGTTGCTCCTACTGATACGGCAACTCCAACAGCAACAGTAACACCAACAGCGACTAGCACACCAACAAGTACACCTAGCCCAACAGCTACAAGTACACCTACTGTAGTTCCACCAACGGATACACCTACAGCAACACCAACTGAGGAGCCAAGCACACCTACACCTGCTGGTCCAACACAGGTTCCATGTAACCCAGAACTTGCTGGATTTGTTGAAAGACTTTACACAGTTGCTCTTGGAAGAGAGTCTGAAATTGAAGGAAAGAACTACTGGATTACAGCACTTCAGAACGGTGCAACAGGAGCAGAAGCAGCTCATGGTTTCTTCTTTGCGCC
>JAZLLF010000038.1:0-20290 GCA_045598005.1 Saccharofermentans sp.
TGTTACACTTCTGCTTGCAAGAAGTTCTGCCCAGTATCTGATTCCTGATTCTTCACCATCTCTTCCAAGACATGTTGTATAAAGTCTTGATGCAAAATCTGTAACTGGCTGAGGGATACCTGTACCACCAGAATTAATTCCATATGACGCACAGATTGTTGCCCACTCAGTTGAGTTTACAAAGCCTGTAATTACATCATTTCTGCTCTGACCATTTCTTAAGCATGATACCCAGTAATTAATACCTGCCTGATCGTTTACACCAGTTCTATTAAAGAAGAGTCTGTAAAGTACTTCAACAAACTGTGCATCTGTATAGTTCTTATCAATAAACTCAGGACTTGTTAAGAAACCTCTTGCAGCATCTGCACCAGTATTAGCACCACTAATAAGCTGATTCTTCCAGTAATCTTTTCCGGCATTGTCTCCCTCACGACCAAGTACTACAGAATAGAGTCTACTTACAAAACCATCTATTCCTGTTCCGCCTGCAGAAGGATCAAATGGTGGAAGTGCAGGTGCTGTTGTAGGAGCTGAAGTACTTGTTGGAGTAACGGTGTCCGTTGGACGAGCTGTAATTGTTGGCCTTGGTGTATTTGTAGCATCAGCTGTTAAGTCATTCATTACTGTTACTTTATAATCAACCAAAGTTCTAATGTGTGAAGAACCATCATTCTCAAATATTACAATCTGATATGTTCCTGCAGGGAAACATTTATATTGGGCAGTAATATTTTTACAGCTGTTAATTGAGATAACCAAATCCATTTTATAACCAATTATTTCCTGAGGATTAGTTGCAGAATACTCCTTCTGCCAGAGCGCTATACCTGAATAAATAGGAGATTCAACACCTTCTTTATAAATCTTAAATGTAGTATTTGAATAAGTAAGAGCTGCACCTGTTGAATTAACATCAGCTCTTACTGTAAAAGACAATGTTTTTGTATTGTTGTAATAACTACTGTTACGAAGTCCATTCCAATTATATCTAGTTACATTACTGTGATTATAGAATTCATGAGTAAATCCAATCTGACCAAGAGTGAAACCATTATCAAGCAACAGTTCATCAAGCATGATAAACATGCTAGGAAGAAGTATTCTGAAAAATGATGCATTATTCTGCTCTTCAAGTTCACTAAATCCAGCATTTCTAATTAAAGTAGGATCTGGTGTATTACGTTCGTCGTAATTAACTGTAACCGGCATTGTATAAAGACCAATCTTTGTGGAATTAGATAATTTTGTGCCGTTAAAAGCAGTGCATACCGCCTGGTTATCAATGACCTTCTTATTAGCATAATCATAATGCAATACGATTTGTCTCTTTAACATTACACCACGATATTCATAATACTCTCTAAAATAAAGTACGAAATCAGTCGAATAACTATATAATGGATTTACCATGATTGCACAGTAATTCTCACTCGCAAGACCGGAAGATTCGGAACTTTCCAAAACCTTATAATCACTATAATCTGATCCAGCAAATGTATTACTTGGACCTGCCGCACCATTTGCAATAATGTAATTTTTTAATGCTTTAGCATCCTTAATTTCTGTAGCTGCATCAACTTTATTTGTATTGAAAATTGGAATTACAATAAATAAAGCAAGAAAAGCAGCAATTACCTTTATAATATTCTTTCTCATAAGCTTCCCCTCCTATGGTAGTTTAAATATAGCAAATATATGAGCCCAGAACACTATCTTTTAGGACTAATCTATATTATTTTTTTCAAATAACAGCATTATAAAACCCTTCCCAAATTAATGGAAAGGGCTACTATTTTACTTATTAGTCAATCAGGATTAAGCATTAATAATTCCAATGAATTCCTTAATCTTACCTTCATTTGAAGCAAAATCTATATTCTTTCTATCAAGAAGAGAAACACTATTTTTAAGGTTTGGAAGTTTCTTTTTAAGAGCGTCAACTGCCTTATCGATATCTCCACCACCACTTGTAAAGAATACATACTTAACCTTATCAGTTGTACCTTCAAGATTAAGGAAAGCATTAATTGCTGGTACTCCCTTACTATTCCAAATAGGTGTACCAAGAATAATCTCGTCGTAATCTGCCATATTCTTCTCAATAGGCATAATCTCAGGCACTTTATTCATTGCAACCTGACCACCACCTACAAGAATCTGTGCAATGAAAGCCTTTGGCATTGGCTTTGCAGTATCAACTTTAAGAATATCTGCGCCTAACTCATTAGCTATCTTCTTTGCAACTTCCTCTGTATTTCCCGAAAGGGAGTAGTAAACAACAATTCTCTTCATATTTATCTCCTGATTCATTGGTAATTAATTTTATGATTCAATTTAACCAAATGAATTATTTAATATCCTTCAAATCAATTATTCGCTAAGAATTTCAATCAAACGATCAAGATCTTCATAGTTCTTGTAATCAATTACAATCTTACCCTTACCACTAGAAACGTCAGACACCTTAAGTTTAACTTTTGAACCGAGTTTCTTCTTAAGCTTTGTTTCTACTTCCTTACTGCTCAACTTAAACTGTTCAGATGGCTCCTGCTTTTCCTTCTTTTCAGAACCAGCATTTTCCATTGCCCAGATATACTTTTTAACGTAATCTTCAGCCTGTCTTACGTTAAGTTCCTTAGTCATAATTACATCAGCAACTTTACGCTGATCTTCTGCATTTTTGAGTGCAAGAATTGCCTTTGCATGACCTGCAGAAAGTTCACCAGTTCTCAAGAAATCGTGAAGTGATTCATCGATGTTCATCAATCTAACTGTATTAGCAATTGTTGCTCTTGGCTTACCTAATTTCTTTGCAAGCTGCTCCTGGCTCATCTTGTGTGCCTTAAGAAGGCTATTCATTGCAAGTGCTTCTTCAATTGGATTAAGATTCTCTCGCTGAAGATTCTCAATCAATGCCTGCTCCATTACCTGCTGTTCTGTAAGTTCTCTTACAATTGCTGGAATAACTGTAAGACCAGCAAGACGGCTTGCTCTCCAACGTCTTTCACCTGCTACAATTCTATATCCTGTACCCTTCTTCTGTACGATAATAGGTTGTATTACACCGTTCTCCTTAATTGATTCAGAAAGTTCCTGTAAAGCCTCTTCATCAAAATCTTTACGTGGCTGATCTTCATTAGGAGATACATCATTAATCTTTAGTTCTACAACAGAATCCTTTGTGCTTTCTGGAATTCCTTCTGTTGATAAAAGTGCTCCAAGGCCCTTACCAAGGCCCTTATTATTCTTTGCTGCTGCCATAGTATTTTTCCTTTCAATATATAGATGACTGTCTATATTTCATAGATGAATATCTATGTATTATTTAGTTCTCTTAATTACTTCATTTGCAAGTTCAAGATATGCCTTGCCACCCTTAGAATTAGGGTCATAATCACTGATTGCAAGACCATGACTTGGTGCTTCTGCAAGGCGCACATTTCTAGGAATTAATGTCTTAAACACCTTATCACCAAAGTACTTTTCTACTTCCTCTTTTACCTGTCTTGTAAGCTGTGTTCTCTTATCAAACATAGTAAGAACTACACCAAGAATTCCAAGATCTGGGTTCAACTTCTTCTTAACAATATTTACTGTATCAATAAGCTGAGTAAGGCCTTCGAGAGCATAATACTCACCCTGAATTGGAATAATAATTCCATTAGATGCTGTAAGAGCATTAATTGTTAAGATACCAAGTGATGGTGGGCAATCGATAAGAATGTAATCGTAATTGTCCTGAACCTCTTTAAGTGCATTTTTGAGAATCTGCTCACGTGACATTGCAGATACGAGTTCTACCTCTGCGCCAGCAAGATTTATATTTGTTGGTACAATATCAACGTTCTTTGCTGATGATTCTACAATTGATTCACTGATAGCTACGTCATTTACCATTACATCGTAAGTACTATTCTCAATTGATCCCTTATCTACTCCAAGACCACTTGTAGCATTACCCTGTGGATCAAGGTCAATCATAAGCACTTTCTTGCGCTTTTTTCCAATAAAAGCAGCGAGACTGACAGTTGTTGTTGTCTTGCCAACTCCGCCTTTCTGGTTAATCACTGAAATAATATGTGTCATATCTCAATACTCCTTATATATAATATATTTACATTATTATTATATTAGTTTATCGACAAAGTTATATTTCATTATGATTTCATTATTTATGTTCCACGTGGAACATTTACTATATATGTAATCTAAAATTCATATTTCAAATATATTCTTTTTAATTTGTTCCACGTGGAACAAGTTAAAAATATGCTTATTTTCAAAATCAAATAGAAATTACTAAAATGATTAAGTGATTGTTTCAAACAAAATAATAAGAAATGAGAAATCTGTAAAATTAAAGGATGTTCCACGTGGAACATCCTTTAAAACAAAATGCTGATTATGAAATTGTTCCACGTGGAACAAAAGAATTAAGTATCAATATTAGCGAGTGTAGCATTCTCCTGAATAAATACCTTACGAGGTTCAACTGCATCACCCATAAGAAGTGAGAATGTATCACTGGCAATCTGTGCATCCTCAACAGTAACCTTAAGGAGTTTACGAGTAGCAGGATTCATTGTTGTCTCCCAGAGCTGATCAGAACTCATCTCACCAAGACCCTTAAAACGGTGAATAAGTGGATTATCCCAACCAGTTTTAGCCTTAATCTCGTCAACTTCTTTATCATCATAAGCGTAATACTCTTCATCACCCTTATATACCTTGTAAAGAGGTGGACAAGCAATATAAACATATCCGCCATCTACGAGTGGTCTTAAATGTCTGAAGAAGAAAGTAAGAAGCAATGTTCTAATGTGTGAACCATCAACATCGGCATCGGCCATGATGATTACTTTATGGTAACGAAGCTTTTCTTCGTTAAAATCATCACCAATACCAGCACCAAGTGCCATAACTACTGGCTGAAGCTTCTCATTAGAGTAAACCTTATCAACTCTAGCCTTCTCTACGTTAAGCATCTTACCCCAGAGTGGAAGAATAGCCTGATACTTACGCTCACGTCCCTGCTTAGCAGATCCTCCGGCTGAATCACCCTCTACGATAAAGATTTCACAGAATTCTGCTTCATTTGACTGACAGTCAGCAAGCTTTCCAGGAAGAGCAGTACTCTCAAATACTGTCTTACGTCTTGTCATCTCTCTAGCCTTCTTGGCAGCATCACGAGCACGGCTTGCAGATAAGCACTTATCCATGATTAACTTAGCCATATCTGGATTTTCCTCGAGGAAAATCATAAATTTATCGGCAACAGCTGTCTCAACCATTGGTCTAATTTCAGCATTTCCGAGTTTAGACTTTGTCTGTCCTTCGAACTGAGGATCAGGAAGTTTTACAGAAATAATAGCTGCAAGTCCTTCTCTTGTATCATCACCCTGAAGTTTTGCATCATTATCCTTAAGATACTTATACTTCTTAGCATAATCATTAACTACACGAGTAAGAGCAGCACGGAAACCAGTAAGATGTGTACCACCTTCTGGTGTAGCGATATTATTTGCGTAACAATATACAGTTTCCTGATAAGAATCGTTATACTGCATTGCAATCTCGACAAAACACTCGCCACTCTTAGTAGCAAAATAAATTGGAGCAGGATTAATTGCTTCCTTATGTCTATTTAAGTACTCAACGAAAGAAATAATACCACCATCATAATGAAGATGCTTATGATTTGGCTCAGAACCACGATCATCAGTCAAATCAATAGTAACTTCTTTATTAAGGAATGCCATTTCTCGATATCTTGTAATCATTGAATCAAAATCAAACTTAATATCAGGGAAAATAGTATTATCAGGAATAAATGTTGTAGTTGTACCAGTATCCTCGAGATCACATTCACCTACAATCTTCAAAGGTGCAGTTGTTACACCTTTCTCGAAAGAAATCTCGTGAATTTTACCCTCTCTTCTAACCTGAACTGTCATTTTATCGGAAAGAGCATTAACTACAGATGCACCTACACCGTGAAGTCCACCAGAAACGCTATAAGCACCTCCACCAAACTTACCACCAGCGTGAAGTACTGTGTGTACTACTTCAACTGTAGGAATTCCCTGCTTTGGATGAATACCTACAGGAATACCTGAACCATTATCCTTAACAGTTACAGAACCATCCTTATTAAGCTTTACATCAATAGTGTCACAACGACCTGCAAGAGCCTCATCTACAGAGTTTGCAACAATCTCATAAACAAGATGGTGAAGACCTCTAAGAGTTGTATCACCAATGTACATACCAGGACGCTTTCTAACAGCCTCAAGACCTTCAAGAACCTGAATATCTTCTTCACCATATTCCTTGGCGTTGGAAGTATCAAATTCATCCTGTCCCTCAGTAGCAACTTTTATGTCAGCTACAGTCTCTTCATTAAAGTCCTCTGTAAGAGCTCTAGGGTTCTCAGCAAGATTACGAAGTTCATCACTGTCATCATTCTCAACAGGCTGGAAATAGATGTCTACTTCACCACTGTTATTGAGCTTCTCGTTCTCCTGATCAGCCATAAATATCAAATTCTCCTTACATTTATATTAATTCATCTCAAAAATGCCAAAATGCCAGGAAACACCTGAAAAATAAGCATTTGTAACATTGTTAAATAACACTTTTTAAAAGAAAAACCATTAAAAATTCATATCTTCATTCATTCTGCGTCTCAAAACAGCAACACTTAATGAACTTAAATATGTTCTATCAGATGCAACTATCATTGATCTTGGAATCTCATCATTTAAGTATTCCAATCTGTTCCTGTCGTCTTCAGAATTAATGAATTCTGAAACACGATTCTTAACTGGCAGAACAGTCTCAAGATTGATAATTGCTTCAATGGTCTTGACCGGAATATTGATATCACCACCAATATGTACGTACATACAAACCTCCGGACAACCTGATATAAGCATAATTCAACATAATAATTATACCATAATATGCTTATTATAATAATTATATATAAAGGAAACTTCAAAAAATTGCAGAAAAAGCTATTAATTAGTCACAAATAATGGAACCTTCAGTT
This sequence comes from Saccharofermentans sp., assembly GCA_045598005.1. GTDB lineage: Bacteria > Bacillota > Clostridia > Saccharofermentanales > Saccharofermentanaceae > Saccharofermentans. Next base: position 7,055 of record JAZLLF010000038.1, read on the forward strand.
ACATGAAAGTATCGTGGTTCAACATCATTATTTAATAGTTCTGAAAGTTCATTTGAAATATAGTTTTTGTCAGTACAGGTAATAAAAATCTGAGCATCCTTCATACCAGTAATAAGACTTACTCGTCTGTTTTTATCAAGTTCTGAAAATACATCATCAAGAAGAAGAATTGGTGATGATGACACAAAATCCTTAATTATTTCAAGTTCAGCAAGTTTTAATGCAAGAGCAGCTGATCTTTGCTGACCCTGTGAAGAAAAGTTCTTCATTGAAAGACCATTTAATTTAATATCAAGGTCATCTTTGTTAACACCAATTGCAGAAATACCCTTCTCAATGTCAGTTTTACGATAACTCTTATATTTATTAAGAACGTAATCAGATAAAGTAGTCTTAATTTCGCTTAAAATAGCCTCAGAAAGCGTTCCTGATATAAATGCGTGTAGTTCACCCTTTTCATCAAGAAAGCGTTTAACAAGCTCTATAGCGCCTGTAATAGTCATATAGTCAACTGTGAGTGATTCTTTACCATCTGAAATATTGGAATGATGTATTGAAGCTTTCTCTGTTAATAAAAGAGAAAAACGATAACGATACAAAATAATTTCAGCAGATAAATCAGCAAGAGTAAAATCCCAGAAATCAATTGATGGATCATTAATTTTACTGACATCACCATTTAATGACTTAAGAACAGCATTTTTCTGATTAATTACACGATTAATTCTATTAAGTAAATCACAATAAGTAGGTGAAACCTTTGAAATAAGCATATTGAAGAATTTACGTCTGCTTAAAGGAGCACCTTTTACTATATTTAAGTCTTCTGGAGCAAATATAACAGTGTTACAAATCCCCATATATTCTGAAATCTTATTCATTTTAAAGCCATCATGCTTCAATTCACGTAAAGCTACTTTATTTGGATTTAATTCTGAATTTTCAGAATAATAAGCACATGAAATCTCAGTATCTGAATCATATTCATCATCTTTAAGAAGAAGATTAATGATATATTCATTCTCTTTGAATTTAATTAAATCTCTATCTTTGGAAGTTCTGTGAGATGAAACAGAACAGCAAACATTAATAGCTTCAATAAGATTAGTTTTACCCTGAGCATTATTTCCGTAGACAATATTAACAGAAGGCCCGACATCTAGGTCAAGCCTTCCATAATTACGAAAATTATTAAGTGTTATATGCTGGATATACATTATCTCTTAATAGGAAGGATAAGGTATACGTAATTCTCACCTTCAGTAGGGAAGATGATACATGGTCCCTGATTACCATGGAATTCCATTCTGATTGTATCGTCATCAATAGCCTTAAGAGCCTCAAGAAGATACTTGTAATTAAAGTCAATATCAATCTCCTGGCCTTCAAGAGTAACATCAATTGATTCCTTATGTGAACCAACTTCTGTTGTAGAAGAAATCATAAGAGAATCATCAGATGGCATTGAAAGCTGAACAGGACATCTTCTCTCATCAGTCATAATAACAAGAGCAGCACGCTCAACTGCATCGAGAAGTTCCTTACGGTTAATAGTAAGAATACTTCTAGGATTCTTCTTAATAATTGAAGGATAATTAACGAATGGTCCCTGAATAAGTCTGCTGACAATTCTTACATCACCAATATCAAAGAGAAGATGATTTGAAGAAGAATAAATAATAACTTCCTTGTCATCATTATCATCAAAAATCTTAGCTGCTTCAGACAAAGCCTTACCAGGAATAATAAAGTTCATTGAAGGGAAGCCTTCACCAACATTCTCCTTACGAAGAGCCATGCGGAAACCATCAATAGCAACCATAGTTACTGTTGATCCATCACTCTCAAGACAACAACCAGTAAGAGAAGGACGTGATTCATCCTTGGAAACTGCAAAGATAGTATGATTAATCATACCCTTAATAACCTTCTGACTGATTGTAATCTTATTATTTGTCTCAATAATAGGAATCTGTGGATAGCTCTCAGAAGAATTACCCTTAATAGTAAAATCAGCTACACCAGAATTAATTGAAACCTGATTTCTGTCATCAGTAGAAATAGTAATCATATCTTCTGGAAGTTTCTTAATAATCTCACCAAAGAATCTTGAATTTACAACTACTGATCCATCTTCAATAACATCAGAAACGATATCAGCTTCGATACCTGTCTCAAGATCATAACCTGTAAGCTTAACTTTTCCGCCTTCTGCCTTAATTAAAATACCATCTAATATCTGAACTGTTGAATTAGTCTTAATTGCTTTCTGTACAATTGAAATACCATCAATAAGTTCTGATTTGCTACAATTAAACTTCATAAAAGGGTAGTTCCTTCCTAACAAAAATTTTCCTCATACATTATACAATATTTCTGTTTAATATTCATCATTTTATTATGGTATGAAGATTATGTTCAAAAGTGCTACAGAACTAGAAAAATCAGGCGTGTAACAATGTTAAAACAGTGTAGATAACCTGATTTTTTGATGTAGATAAATTGTCAGTTAATGACATCCAAAATTTATGAACAAAGTATGAACACTAAATTGACACCTAGTTATAAACTTATGCACAAAAAATGTTCATAAGTGAAAAATTACTCTTCTTCGTCAATAATACGCTTACGGATATTTTTAACATCCTGAAGAAGTGTTTCATCATGTTCAACATTATTGATGGCATTGATAACAGTTGTATGCTTACGACCTCCAAAATGTTCACCGATTTTCTTATACTGCATATCGAGATTTTCTCTGCAAATATACATTGCAACACTTCTTGCATTTACGATTTCAGAATTTCTGGCATTAGCCTTCATCTTATCTGGAGTAATGTCATAATATTTTGAAACTGCATCAATGATGATCTCAACAGTGAGAAGCTTTTTCTTATTAGGTGAGATAATTGAAGCGAGTCTTGATTCAATAAATTCAAGATTTATGTTGCTTTCGAGAGCGTAGAAAGCTGAAACAGTATTGTATGCACCATTAAGTTCACGAATATTTTTTGTAAAATTCTCACAGATGTAATTAATAACATCATCATCAAGATTAATGTTATCGTGCTCAAGTTTATTAATAATGATTGCTTTACGTGTTTCAAAATCAGGTGGCTGAATGTCCATCATCATACCGTTCTGGAAACGGGAAGTATAACGTCCATCAAGTTCTGGAAGATTCTTAGGTGATTTATCAGATGTAATTACAATCTGCTTTCCATTATTAATAAGTGAATCGAAAGTATTGAAGAACTCCATCTGAGTACCTTCCTTACCAATAAGGAACTGAATATCATCAATAAGAAGTACATCAACATTACGATATTTATTACGGAAAGATTCATAATTTCCATTCTTTGTACATGCTACATATGCATTTGTGAATTCTTCACATGTTGTATAAAGAACAGTTTTATCTGGCTGGTTTTTAAGAATGCTGTAGCCAATAGCCTTCATAAGGTGAGTCTTACCAAGACCAGAATTACCCCAAAGATAAAGTGGATTACGCTGCTTAATACCAGGGTGATTTGCAACAGATACAGCAGAAGCATGAGCAAAACGATTGCAGTCACCTACAATAAATGTCTCGAAAGAAAATTCTGATGTGAGTTCATTAGAATCAATAGGTGCATTCTTCGAATTTGCTTTCTTCTCGCCAATAAAAGAAGAAATAACTGCCTTCTCATCACCTTCGATAATGTATTTAACAGTTATGTTCTTACCAGTAAGAGTACTTAATGAACCCTTAATAAGGGAATCAAGATCCTGACCTTTTACAAGTCCAAGTGAGTAATCATCACGACATGACAAAATTACGATTGAACTGTCTTCATCGTAATTAACCTGCTTCATATTTTTCAAAATGCTCTCATAAAAAACAGAGTTAATTCTGCTATCAAATTCAAGAATTTTAAGAGCATCTGTCCATATATTCTTACTCATTTTGAGAATCCACCCTTATAAAAAAGTAAGTACATAATATCACAGATTTGCTATATAATAACGATGAATTTGCTTATTATTGAAGAAGAATTAAAAATGAAAACAAATACAGGTAAAAAGAAAAAATTTGATATTTTACTGTTTATTGCCATCTTACTATTAATTGCAGGTGTGGCACTTCTTCTTGTGGATCCAATTAAGAATCATATTCGTAAAAATGCAGTTCAAAAGAGTGTTGAAGAGATAAAACTTCAGATTGATAGTACTGAAGAAAGTGCTGTTTATACTATTGTTGTACCAGTAAATGGAAATGAAGTAGAAGGTGAAGATTACGATTATTTTGTTGAAGATGATGAAGAGCTTGAAAGACAACGTGCTGAAATTGAGGCTGAACTTGAAGCTCTTGGAGATCAGGTAACTTTAACTGCAATTGGTATTCTTGAGATAGATAAGATTGAACTTCAGGTTCCAATCTGGGATGAAGCCAGTGTTATTTCATTACGTTATGGTGTTGGTCATTATGAATATTCAGTTTTACCTGGTGAAGAAGGTAACTGTTCAATTCTTGGGCATCATATGAGAGCATATGGAAGTATGTTCAACAGATTATCAGAAGTTGAAGTTGGAGATATTTTAAGAATAAGATCAGTTGACGGACATATTTATAATTACGAAGTTGATACTGTTACTATTATTCCTCCATCAGAGCTTGATAAGCATATAAATTACGATTTTTATGATGATGCGAGATTAACTCTCGTAACATGTGCATATACATCTAGAGGAACTGAAAGACTTTTGGTTGTGGGGCATCTTGTAGAATGATTAGAGATAAATTTGCAGTAATGGTAGCAATTCTTACACGTAAGACACTTCGCCTTATGGGGAAGGGTGCAACTACTCTTCCAGGTAAAATTGCAATTAAAATTTCTCCTTCTGTAATTAAGGAGAGAGCACAAGGTAAAAACATAATTACAATAACTGGAACTAACGGTAAGACAACAACATCCCATATGATTTCGGATATGCTTGTTGATCTTGGTTATGATGTAATTAATAACATTTCAGGTGCAAATCTTGCATCTGGAATTGCCACTACACTTATTTGTGGTAAAGATGAGATTAAGAAGGCCAAAGGTGAATCCAAGGGTCTTATTTATGTTCTTGAGACTGATGAGGCGGCTTTCGCAAAGACAGCGGAAAGCTTAAATCCTAAGGTATCGGTTGTAACTAACCTCTTTAGAGATCAGCTTGACCGTTATGGAGAACTTACACATACACGTGATTTTATTTCTGATGGAATAAAGAAAACTGATGCGGTAGTAGTTCTTAACAGTGACGACTCTCTTGTAGCTTCAATCGGAAACGGACGTGAGGAAAAGAGTGTTTTCTTTGGAATGAATAAAGATTCCATGTATGAAAATTCAGTAAAATACCCACCTCGAAAGGGAATTATTCCAGCTTCTCCAGATGCTGTTTACTGTCCTTCATGTAAGGTCAGATATGAATATAAGGCGAGAAGTTTTGGACATCTTGGTGACTTTAAATGTCCTTCATGTGGTTTTAAAAGTCCTGAGAACAGATTTTCTGTTGTTTATGATTTGAAGGACAGTCCTTCTGACGATAATTTCCCATTTATTATGAGAGATGATGCTTCATCAAAGGATGTAAATATGACTTTGAAGGTACCTGGAAGTCATAATCTTTATAACACTTGTGCAGCTATTTCAGCAGTTAGTGTTTTAACTGAAATTGTAAGTAAAAAGGGAATCAGTGAAGGTAAACTTTTCGAGGAAGCATGTGGTGCTTCAAATGGTGTAAAGGCTGCCTTTGGACGTATGGAAAAGATTTCCTACAAAGGAAAGAATATCTGTATTTTACTTGTTAAAAATCCTGTTGGTCTTGATCGTTCTTTAAGCTTTGTTGAAGAGTCAAAAGACAGTGATTCTCTTATGCTTTTGCTCAATAGTAATATCGCGGATGGTAAGGATGTATCCTGGATTTGGGATGTAGATTTTGAGACAAAGATTGAAGGTCTTCCTGAGAATATTTATGTAAGTGGTCAGAGATATTCTGACATGAAACTTCGTGTGGAATATGCTGGTGGAAGTGTTACAAAATATGCTGACATGAGTGGAGCGAAGGAAATGCTTTTGGAAGCTCTTGATAAGTGCCCTGAAGGTAAATGTGTTTATATTCTGCCTAACTACACTTCAATGCTTGCTCTTCGCGCAATGCTTGTAAATGACTTCGGTCTTAACGATTTCTGGAAGTAAGGAGAAGATTTATGGAGAAACTTGTTATTGCACATATGTACCCAGATCTTCTTAATCTTTATGGAGACAGAGGTAATGTTCTTGCTCTTTACCATAGAGCTTCAAAAAGAGGAATCGATGTAGAGATTCGTCAGATTTCTGTAGGTGATGAACTTAATCCAGATGAGGTTGATATTGTTTTCTTAGGTGGCGGACAGGACAGCGAACAGAACATCATGAATGATGATTTTGTTAATGTAAAAGGACCTGTTATTAAGTCCATGATTGAGTCCGGTAAGGTATTTCTTGCAATCTGTGGTGGATATCAGCTTCTTGGAAAATATTATAAAGAGCACGATGGTAAGATGCTTAACTGTCTTGGTGCAATTGATTATTATACTGAAGGTCATAAAGAGAGATTTATTAACGATACAATTTATGAACTTGAACTTCCATCAGGTGAGACTGCTACTATTGTAGGATTTGAGAACCATAGTGGACGTACTTATCTTGGAGAAGGTGTTAAGCCTCTTATGAAGGTAATTACAGGTCATGGTAATAATGGTGAAGACGGTTATGAAGGTGTTCATTATAAGAATGCTTTCTGTACTTATTCTCATGGAAGTGTTCTTCCAAAGAATCCAGAACTTACAGATATGCTCATTGAAGCTGCCATGCGTAATAAAATGGGTGATAGTTATAAGCTTTCAGAACTTGATAATTCATCCGAATTAAATGCAAAAAAAGTAACGATTGAGTACATAAAGAATGGCAAAGAGCAGATGATTTAACAAAATTTTAATGTTAGTGGTAAGACTCACCAGGCATCTTCGGTGAGTCTTATTTTTTTATTTAAAAACGTTTTAGTTTATGATAGATTAAATTAACTGTGGGTATTTGAGAGGAAATTATGGAAAAGCCAATAGCTTATGATGGTGATAAGCCTTTTGTTTTTATCAGTTATTCACATCGTGATATAGACAGAGTATGGCCAATCATTAATCAGATGAATAAGAATGGTTATCGCGTTTGGTACGACGATGGAATTGATCCAGGTACTGAATGGGATGAGTTTATTGCGACCAAAATTTCTGAATGTGATTACTTCATTGGTTTTATGAGTGCAAATTATCTCGCTTCAGATAACTGTAAGGATGAGCTTAATTATGCAAGAGATCAGGTTGATAACAGACTTCTTGTTTATCTTGAAGAAGTTCAGCTTCCAAAGGGAATGGAGATGCGTCTTGGACGTATTCAGGCTATCCATAAGTATAATTTCAAAACAGATAATGAATTCTTTTCAAAACTCTATTTAAGTAAAAATCTCTACTCCTTCAGAGATGAAGTTGTGGTAAAGAGAATTAATCCAGAAGAACGTAAGCCTTTTGTTGCTGGAACTGGTGTTGAGCTTAATGCGCCTTATATTGAGGAGAAGAAGGAAACTAAGGTTCCTGAAGTTAAAGAAGAAAAGCCAGTTGCAGCTGTTTCTAATGTTGAAGAACCTGAAAGAATCAGTGAACCAGAGACAAAAGATGTATCCATTAATAAGTCCTGGGATGATTTTAAAAAATTTGATGAGCCAAAGTCTGTTGAATTTAAGTTTCCTGATGCAGTTGTAGCTGCTCCAAAGGCTACAAAGTCTTCCAAGAAGAAGAGTCTGGTTGAACCAGTTGCAATGCCTATTGTAATTAATGATGAACATCAGCAACCTCAGGAAAAGAAAACAAAGCCATCTCCAAAGATTAGCATTAAAAAGCCTGAGTTTAACATCAAAAAGGCTGAAGTAAAGCCAGATAAGAAACCAGAGATTAAAGCTGAGATTGAATCTGAAATTAAAGCAGAAGCTGAAGTTGAAATTAAGGCTGAGATTGAACCTGAAATTAAAGAAAAAACTGAAGTTATAGCTGATTATAAAATTGATAATAACACTGATGCTGATATCGATATCAAAACTGATATTGAAAAGTCAGAACCTGATAATGAAAAGAACGAAGAAGTTATTGTCGATGATACTAAGGATAAGAATTCTGATATTCCAAAATCGGGTTGGGATCGATGGGGTCTTCCAGGACTTAACTCTTATTCACCTAAGTGGTTTACTGCTACAGCAATAGGTATTTATGTTGTGCTTATGCTGATTTTAATAAATCGTATTGCTGCTTTGGTAGATCATCTTGGTTATAGTGAATTTGAAGATATTCCAGGCGTAATTATTATGATGGTAGCATCAATTATTGTTGCTTTACTTGCTTTGGACTATGGATGGTATATGGAAAAAATGTTTTCAGTTACACCATCAAAGAAGAAAGTCGGAATGATTATTTTTGCAGCAATTCTTATTATTTTAATGATTATTTGTTTTGCAGTTTAATTGGAAGGCCCTTTGGGCCTTTTAATTTGCTTTGATTTTTGAATTACTCCCTTACTTATAATTAGTACTTTTTTGTGCTAAACTTAAAGTGCTTTCGTTTTGGAGGGGGATTATAATGGAAAAGCCAATAGCATATGATGGTGATAAGCCTTTTGTATTTATCAGTTATTCACATCGTGATATAGACAGGGTTTGGCCAATCATTAGTCAGATGAATAAGAATGGTTATCGCGTTTGGTATGACGATGGAATTGATCCAGGTACTGAATGGGATGAGTTTATCGCTTCCAAAATTTCTGACTGCGATTACTTTATTGGTTTTATGAGTGCAAATTATATTGCTTCCGATAACTGTAAAGATGAACTTAACTATGCAAGAGATCAGGTTGATAACAGACTTCTTGTTTATCTTGAAGAAGTTCAGCTTCCAAAGGGAATGGAGATGCGTCTTGGAAGAATTCAGGCTATCCATAAGTATAATTTCAATACAGAAAATGAGTTTTTCGCAAAGCTTTACTTAAGTAAGAATCTTTATTCTTTTAGAGATGAAGTTGTAGTAAAGAGAATTAATCCTGAAGAGCGTAAGCCTTTTGTTGCTGGTATGGGAAGTGCAGCATTCGGAGAGACTGTTAATGCTACGCCTACACCTGCACCAGCTGTTGCTCCTATTGTGGCAGCAGCGGTACCAAAAGCATCACAGAATCCACCTTATCAGCCACAGACTATTCATAGTGATGCTGGTTCTTTTGATGTTTCAAAAGTTAATGCTGTTTCTGATAAAAAGGATAGTAAGCAGTTTGTTCTGCCTTCTACAAAATGGGGAAGGTGGGGTATTCCTGGATTCAGAACTGGTAATGCCATGCATATGGTAGTATCAGTTATTGGTTTGCTCGTATATTTTGCTATTTTGTTATTGTTTATTTTTATGCTGATAGATAATGCTTATAACGATAGTTTGGTTTCATTTTCATGGGCTGTAATTATTGCATCTACAGTTGCACTTTTATACGCAAGTGATTATGGCTGGATACAGGAGAGATGGTTTAAATTTCATAAGCTGAATAATGTTGTAAGAGGTTTATTATCAACCGTTATTACAGTTTGTCTTGCTGCGATTGTATTCTTCCTTGTAGTATTTATTGGTTCTTTATTCTTATTTTTGTAAGTTGTGCAGGTAAGTATGAATCGACCACAATCATATGAAGGAGATAAGCCATTTATTTTTGTTAGTTATTCTCACAAGGATAACTATGCTGTTTGGCCAATCATTGATCATATGGTTAATGATGGTTTTCGTGTGTGGTATGACAACGGCATTAATCCTGGATTATCCTGGGATGAAGTCATTGCGAATAAGATTCTTGAATGCGATTATTTCATAGCTGTTATAAGTGAGAACTATAAGGCATCGGATGTTTGTAAGGATGAACTTAATTTTGCCCGTGAGAGAGTAAAGAATCTTCTTCTTATTTATCTTGAAGATACGGTTCTTCCAAGTGGACTTGAGATGCGTATTGGTAGAATTCAGGCAATTAAGGCTTATGAATTTGATACAGCGGAAGCGTTTTATTCAATTCTTTACAGAAGCAATAATATTGCGGAGTTCTGCGACAAACCTGTAATTATTCCTGGTGAGGTTATCTCGGAAATTAGTCTTGAAGAAGGACTTAAGGAAGAGCCTTCCAAAGCAGAACCAGTTGTGAAGGAAACTTATAAGGAAGAAATACCAAAGCCTGATATAGAAGAAGTTAAGCCTAAGCACGTAGACAGCAATAAGTCTATTATTCCTGGCTTTAGATCTGGTATAAAGTTCCATAAAGTTGTGGCAACGATAATTTATATCTTTTCGCTGCTGTTTATTATTGTTGTAGCAGCAGACGTATATACAAGTGTTGGTACAAAGTATGCTGCTTTCGATGTTCCTCGTGGAATTTTTCTGATTATTGGATATATTCTGATGTTTATTTATACGTCGAATTTTGGATACATGCTGAATCGTATGTTTAAATTCAATAAAAGACCAATGTGGCTTCAGATTCTGATTATTATTCTTGGAGATGCTTTAATTGCGGCATTAATGTTTGTACTTCTCGTTGCAACTGAAGTTTATTTACTCACACATTAATAGTGACTATCCTTAAAGAAGATAGTCACTTATTTTTTACCTAAGTTTTTGAATTACGTTCTCGAATTCCACACACTTTTTTGCTTTAATTATGGCCTTCATTTCTTTATCGTGCCCCTCGAAAGAGAGTTTCCACAGTGACCATAATTCCTTCATTCTGTAAAGGACATTGATATCAGGTGACAGTATCTTTTTATACTCGTTATAAAGAGAATCGTGCATCTCCCAGAAACTCTTATAATCAATTTCTGTATTACCTGTTCTAAGGGCATTATTAAGCGATGGATTACCAACAAGACCACGCCCAAGCATTATGGTATCAATACTTAAATCCATGTCTGAACAAAGAGCATCGTAGTCCTCTTTCGCGAAAATATTACCATTATAAACTATAGGATTTTTTGAATTCTTAATAGCGTACTTATAGTATTCAAAGCGAGATTCGCCTTTATAAAAATCAGAACGAATGCGAGGATGAATTATGAGTTCACTAATAGGAAACTTATTAAATATATTAAGTAAATCGTAGAATTCATCGGGATCAGCGTAGCCAAGTCTTGTCTTTACTGAAATCTTTATATTATTTGCATTTCCAAAAGAGTAGATATCATCAAGAAACGACTCAAGTTCATTTGGGATACTTAGAAATCCAGCGCCCTTTTTCTTCGCGCAGACAGTTCCTGAAGGGCATCCCAAATTGAGATTAATCTCGCTATAGCCCATATCCTTTAATTCTTTTGCTGCTTCAATGAAGTGGCCCGATTTACAGGTGATAATCTGAGGAACAAGGTAGATTCCTTTATTATTTTCAGGAAGCAAATCTTTACGCTCTTTTGGCGTCATTGGACAGTTCTCTGCTGGCGAGATAAACGGTGCAAAGTACTTATCGATATGGCCATAGTACTTCTCGTAGATATTGCGATAAAGGTGAGTTGTTATTCCTTCAAGTGGAGCAAAATAAATCTTCATAGGTAGTCCTTTGTTTTTGATACGTATATTGTACATACAAAAAAGCCCATCTCAAAATGAGACGGGCTTAAGTATCCAAAATATGGTTTTATTTATCTGATTACGCGAACAATAACGTTAGCGTTTGCAAATAACTGACCGTTATAACCTGTAAGTTCGATGTAGTAATTACCTGCTTCAAGGTAACCTTCGTTCTGCTGGCAGATGCAAAATTCAGCAATATCGTACTCTGTAGAGTTTTCGTTCAAAATGTAACTGCCCTGGTAATACAACTCACCATCTTTATAAACTGTAATTCCGAATGAATCACCTGCGTTATAAAATTCAATAGTCTGGCACTGAATATAGATTCCATCATCGCCTTCAAAGAATGGATAAATCTGATTTGTAGTAGCTCTTGAATCATCTTGAAAACCTGTATATACAACTGGCTGGCCTAATTCACTAATTGGCTGAGCAGAGAATGAAATTCTCCAGAAATCACTGCCTGGAACAAAATTAATAACTTCAGCATCAACGAGTTCATAGTAATCAGCATCATCTCTGTAACCTTCAGGAGTGCTGTTTTCTGTAGTAGGAGTTACACTTTCATTACCTGATTCAGAAGTTTCTGCGCTTGTAGGCTCAGTTGTAGTTGCTTCTGTCTCTTCAGAATCCTCACCATCAACATTAATCTCAATATCGCCATTCTCTACTGCTTCTGAAACTTCACTAGCGATTCTTTCTGCAAGATCCTTATCAATATTAATAGTACATCCAGTAAAAGAAATCATTGTTGCTGTTGCTACTACAGTTGCAAGAATTCTACGCACCTTTCTGCTCATTTTTGTATCCTCCAAAATGTTGTTTCTCATCTGTTTTTATGGCCGTTCCTTTGTGGCCGACAATAACATTATATATACGACATGTAAACGTAAAATGAGGGGGGATAAAAACGTATTATTCGGTGATTTTTGCGTAAGTATGAGGGCGTCTGTCGCGGAACAATCCCCAGCTTAAACGTGCTTCATTAATAGAATCAAGCTCAAATTCTGCGTAGAGAATTTCTTCTTTATCGCGTGATGCATCAGCGATAATTGCTCCTGTATGGTCAGTAATAAAAGAAGATCCAAAGAATTTCAAAGCGGATTTTTGGCCGCCATTTTCAACAGAAGGAGTAACTTCTTCAAGGCCGATTCTGTTTGCTGCTACTACTGGAACTACGTTTGCTCCAGAGTGGCCTCTCATACAGATTCTCCAGTGCTCCATGCTGTCTACATCAAGGATAGGCTCTGATCCGATTGCTGTAGGATAGAGAAGTATCTCAGCACCCATAAGTGCCATACATCTTGCAGTCTCAGGGAACCACTGATCCCAGCAGATACCTACGCCAATTCTGCCGTATGCCGTATCCCATACCTTGAAGCCAGTGTCGCCAGGAGTAAAATAGAACTTCTCCTGATAGTAATGATCATCTGGGATATGTGTCTTACGGTACACGCCCATAACGCTACCATCCGCATCAATCATGGCGATGGTGTTATAGAGCACGTTGACATCTTTCTCATAAAATGATATTGGCATTACAATCT
>JAZLLF010000039.1:0-18892 GCA_045598005.1 Saccharofermentans sp.
CAGATAATGTATCTGTCTGTTTGCTTTGCAATAAATTTTTGGAAAAGTAAAAATGAGATTAAAGATTACGCAATCTTTAATCTCATTTTGTAATTTTAATCGTTCGTCACCAAGTTAGTAATCTTAACTTAATGACATTGCATTCGTGACAACCTTTTTTATTGCTATTTTTTATAATTACCAGATATCAATTACTACGAGTTCCGGTCTGTTAAACACTCGCTTACCACTGGACTCTCTGCTTAATCCGCGACTTATTATCATTATGGAATTATCAAGAGCATAAAGTCCACCTGACCATGTTGGAAAGAATCCCTGTCCCCAGGCATAAATTCCATTTAAAATATACGGAATTCTTACAACTCCACCATGTGTGTGTCCACTTAAAATCAGATCGAAATTCCAATCATCATATATTTCTTCAAACTCTGGTCTGTGTGCAAGAAGAATCGACAGTACGTGCTCGTCCTCATGATAATTAAGCATCCACATCTGCCCTCTTACATATTCTGCATCATGGTGATAATTATCCTGCGACTTCTTTACCGTAAAAGCTGGATCCTGAATACCATAAATATCAATATATTCATTGTTAACGATAATTCTTGAAGATCTTTCCTTAAGAACAATAACTCCATTCTCCTTAAGAATTCTCCTCTGGTCCTTCTTCCACTCACTGGAAGCCCATACATCGTGATTACCACTAACATAAAAAACTGGATACTTTGCAGCAAGGTTCGAAATAACAATCTCAGATTTCTGATTGTCAATTTCATCGTCAAAAATATCACCGGTCAAAACAACAATGTCCGGATCTACATCATATATCGCATCGAGTAATTCTGACTGATTCTCTCCGTAATAACATGAATGCAGGTCACTAAGCTGAACTATACGGATATGATTATCAACTTTGTCAGTCTCAATGTTATAGTATCTGATAACGATTTTATCCGATAAGGCATACCATGCAAGCACCAGCAAAACCAGTATAATTGCAACTACTCTTATTAACTTCTTTTTATTCTTCAAAAAAATCCCCTAAAAACGTTTTGCACTTTAGGATAATAGGAATTAATGCGAATTTCAATAAAAAATATCTGTTAATAGAAATAAAAAGAGCATCTGAACGATGCTCTTCTTAAGTCATAATCAAACAACAAAATTAGAATGTAATTCGATGATCTATCTTATTAGTAATTACATAGAAAGCGATGATATAAATAAGACAAACACCTACAATAATCAAATTACCAATAGAAAGATTTAAGAATACAGGGAATTCGTAAAATGCTGAAAACTGCACTGAAGACAGAATATTTATAACATTGGCGTTATTTCTCATGAACGCAAATACTACAAAAACAATCATCAGGATCATTACATCGAGGCAAAAGAAAACACCAGCTGTAGCCAGGGTTCTTCCAAATGACATCATATCTCTGTTATGGAGAAAAGCAATATAAAGAATCTCATAAAGAAGAGCTACTCCACAAGCGATAAATGCAATCTTCTCAGCCATCGCATTCTCGGAAAACTTTCCAATAAAGATATATGCAATATAAATAAAGAATGACAGTTCAAACAGGAATCTAGACTTACCCATAAATACCACCTCTTCAAAAATAGATATTTTCAGTATAACACAAAAACAAAAAACAGAGTCTGCTGACAGACTCTGTTTTTGTCTTTTAATAAAAGCAGGATTACTCAGCGATAACCTTAATCCATCCTTCTGGTGCCTCAATACGGCCCATCTGGATACCTGTAAGTGTATCGTAAAGCTTCTTTGTCCAAGGACCCATCTCTTCCATACCTGATGGGAAGCAGATCTCCTTGCCGTGGTCAACAATCTTACCTACTGGTGAGATAACTGCAGCTGTACCGCAAAGACCACACTCAGCAAAATCAGCAACCTCTGAGAGCAATACTTCTCTGTGCTCTACCTTCATGCCAAGATACTTCTCAGCAACGTAGCAGAGTGATCTACGTGTGATAGATGGGAGAATAGAATCAGACTTAGGTGTAACGAGTGTTCCATCCTTTGTAACAAAGATGAAGTTAGCTCCACCTGTCTCCTCAACCTTTGTACGTGTCTGTGGATCGAGGTACATATTCTCAGAATATCCAGCATCGTGAGCATCAACGATGTTATAAAGAGACATTGCATAGTTAAGACCAGCCTTGATGTGACCTGTTCCGTGAGGAGCTGCACGATCAAGATCTGAAACTCTGATTGTGATTGGCTTAGCGCCACCCTTGAAGTATGGTCCTACTGGAGTACAGAAAATTCTGAACTGATAATCATCAGCAGGCTTAACACCAATAACAGGGTTAATACCAAACTCATAAGGTCTCAAATAAAGTGTTGCACCTGAACCATAAGGTGGAACCCAGTCAAGATTTGCCTTAACAACTTCTACAACTGCATCAACGAACTTATCCTCAGGGAAAACAGGCATCTTAAGCTTCTCACAGCTATCCTTCATTCTTGAAGCATTAAGGTCTGGGCGGAAGCAAACAACCTTACCATCCTCTGTTCTGTAAGCCTTAAGTCCTTCAAAACATGTCTGAGCATACTGAAGAACACCAGCACACTCGCTCATTACAACGTTAGCGTCCTCTGTAAGACAACCATCGTCCCACTTACCATCTTTAAAATTAGCTACGAATCTCTTATCTGTCTGAACGTAGCCAAAGCCAAGTGAAGACCAATCAATATCTTTTGCCATAATATTCACCTTCTTTATAAATTAATAGCCCTAAAGCAATTTTCTGTAAAAGTATAGCACCAATTAACCAATCAATACAGACGTATAACGAACAAAATTCTTAAAAGATTATAGTTTTTTGAGAAGTAAATCTCTCTGCCAGTTAATTCGTTCAGTTATTCTCTCCTTAAAATCCTGAGGTGCAACAACCTTAATGCGCGCACCAAAAGACAGTATTCTTATCAAAACTTCAGTCTCATCACTGCTACTGTACTTAATCTTAATCTGGTACTTATTCGCATCAAGTCTGGTAGCTTCTTTCTCAAAATGAGCAAAATGCAAAAGTGCTCTTTCGAGAGACTTACGTTCATCAAGCAGTTCAAGAACGACTTCTGAATCACCGCTTAAACTATATTCCCTGTTCTCAAAAGTGCGGTCACCCTTCATATAATCAGCAACTGTTACTCGTCCAAGATTAACAAAGGTTGGATCATCATGGTTCGTATTAAGATAAACTCTGAATTTATCGTCCTTCTCTGAGTATTCAAGTCCAAGTGGCACACCGCAGATTCGTCTTTCCCTACCAACTCTGCTATTAAAAACAATATAAACAGGTCTTTGTGACTTTATCGCATCAAGAATCAATCTGAATCGTTTAACATACCCTGCATCCGAATAGTCATCACCATCCGAATACTTATCGAAAGCAAAAATATCCTCACTATTAAATAAAGGCTCAACATCATCAAATTCCGGAATCTCAATTCCAAAAAGTCTGAATCTTGGGTCCATTGAAACCGCCTTAAGCCAGCGCTTCTGTGTAATGGTTAATGGAAGCTTTGGCGGATTAATAATCGAGGTATTAAACAGACCATCCTCTTCCTTTTTAAGAATCTCCCATCTGCCTTCATCAATTGCAGAAGCAACACCAATCAGACTTTCCCTATATGCATTCTCATTAACAATCTCAATAAGTCTTCTGTAATCAAGATTATTCTCGATTGCTTCAGAGATCAGCTTTGCCATTACGTTATAGTAGGCACCATAAAGTTCATTAAAAATCATACGGCGCCTCCATCTTCATCATAAAGATCTATAAGAGAAAACAGATCCTTAATAAACAACTCCTGAAGTTCTTCATTCGAGAAACTTATGCTCTCTATTCTTCCGATAAAAGTTCTAATCCATGGAAACAGTTCACGTGAATCAAATACACTTGTTTCAAACTTACTATGTGTATCATCTATACGTGTAACAGTACCATTACGCTTTTCTCTTAAAAGTCTTTGTGGGATAAAATATTCATCTTCCTCATACTTAAGAACAAATTCAACCTTCTCAAGTTCAGGATAATTATGAAGACTTACACCCCATAGATATGGCGCAATCTCCTTATCAAATAAACATTTATACTCATCTATATTTTTGATAACACCAGAAGTTTTACAGCTATCGATGCTGTCAATTCTTACAGATAAAAACTTCTCGGTATTTAAATCATATGCCATCAGATACTGTCTTCCCGTCTGAACACTAACGTATATTCTTACTGGCACAATCTCAAAAGAACTGGCACTCTTATCATTTTTCTTACATATGGTAAGCTTTGATGAACTTCCAAGCGCTTCTAGAATGCACTCCATAACTTCACTATCAAGTGCAGCAGTTATATAGTGATGTTTGAAATTAAAAACAGATTCATCGTCATCTAACTTATCGTTAATAAACGAACCAATCACTCCGCATGGTGAGACTTCAGAAAAGAAATTAAGACAGTCTGAAAAACCATTTAAAGCATCATAAGAAAGGCTGTCTGATCTTGAATATTTAACAGTCTTTCCTTCCTTGACACTTACTACCAGACCTTCACTTATATACTCTTTAAGTTTTTTACGAATCGTAGATTCATCGAACAAGCGATCGCTATCCATCTCATCAAGATAATCATATAGTTCGTCCTGAATCTCTCTTAAAGACAGAAACTCTCCAGGTACGCAAAGAATATCAAACAAAATAAAATGAAGAGTAATATCGCCATCGGTAAAACTCTTCGTCTTCCAGGCTTTATACAATGGATTATGTTTTACATTTCTACTGTCAATTGAGATGAAAACATTCTTGCCATTACTATTGGAATTAAAACGCATATAGTCGCCAAGCCAGCTCTCAATACGACGACGTTCATCGTCATAAGATCTGGCGCTTTTGTTTCCAATCTCTTCACGGCTCTTAAAGCCATAAACATAAAATTCGCGCATGTATTCGCGTATTTTACTGAAATTCTTGATTAATTCACTATATGCCATAAATGTCTCCGCTCCGAGATAATTTTACCATCTATATTATCCAGAGCGAAGACACTTTTTACGGCATCTAATTATCTAAATGATCTGCGTGACTTGTGATCTTCCCTTATTACAGCAAGACAATCTTCCTCATAAAAGACACTAGCCATCGCCTTAGGGCTGCTTACCTTTCTCATTTTCGAAATAGCATCACCAACAACATTAAAATTCAATTCTGTTCCTCTTGAATCACAGTTATAGTTTGCCGCATGTGCGCCATCGATTCCAAACTTCGAAGCTGTTTCAGCTGCGTCGATATTGGCGCCAAGGAAAACAAACTCCCAGGAATTCTTTTTCTTCTTTTCTTCGACCAGTTTCTTTACTTTCGCGAAATTGTATTTTCTGCTCGCGTTCTCCATGCCATCAGTTGTAATTACAAATATTGTCTTTTCAGGACGGTCTTCCTCACGAATGTACTTATGCACAGTACTTATGTGATGGATAGCTCCTCCGACAGCATCGAGAAGTGCTGTACAGCCTCGAACGTAGTACTGCCTGTCATTCATTGGCTCGATCTTGCTGATATCCACTCTGTCATAAATAACTTCAGATACATCATCGAAAAGAACACATGAAAGGATTGCTTCACCCTCCTCTTTCTGCTGCTTTGAAACCATTCCATTAAAGCCGCCAATTGTGTCACTCTCAAGACCTGACATTGATCCGCTTCTGTCCAAAATAAATACGATTTCTGTTAAACCTTTTTTCATTTTTGTTACCTCGCTTTTTTAAAGTTTTTTCTTGCTACAAGTGGATAATAACAAAATGAAAAATTTAAAAGGTCGCTACAAAAGCGACCTCTGAAAACACTATTAAAATCAGGCAATAAAATACGGCAGACCCTGCTCCTCAAGAACTATATCTATCTCAACAAGATCATAAATCTGATTCTCGATAAAATACGAGAAAATGACATCTGTTTTATCTGATGGCGACAACGCATACCCAGCACGCGAAAGCAGATCTCTTGTCTGATCGATATTAAGTCTCGCACCAACACAAAGACACATGGCAGTCATTTTTGACGGATGATAATCACGATTGTTCTTTATCTTCGAGAAGACCTTTTTATCTATTCCGGCACTAATATACACTTCAGAATTCTTCATACCAGAAGTCTTAATAAGATATAAAAGATACTCAGAAAAAGTATCAGATAAATGCTTAAGCCTGTCATTTAATGCATTGCTGTTTACAGGCGAAAAGAGTTTTGGAAGAGCAGATTCCTTTGGTGTACTGGCACCTTCTGCTCTCTGGTACCTTGGTTCAGAAAAACTTCGGGCAGCGGGAGCAGATTCACGGCTGCTATTATATGGAGAAGGAGAAATACTACGTTCCTCGTATATCTGAGGCATCATATCGCATTCGTACTCTTCACGAATAGTCTCATCTGCATAATGTTCATCAATATATGACTCAATGTCCCCTGAGATACGGCCTGCAACATCTGATGATTCCTTATCAAATACAACAAGGTAAACCACCATATCATTTATTAACAGAAACTTATTTATCTCATCAACAGCCACACTTAATGCAAGAGGTCTTGGATAACCAAGTGAACCAGTTGATATTAATGGTATTGCAATTGATGACACATCGCTTTCGCGAGCAAGACGAAGGCTCTCACTATAGCATCTTCTTAATTTATCCTCATTCCTGCCATTTCTGTATACAGGGCTTACGGCATGAATAATGCATTTGAGATTAAGATTAAATGCAGGTGTAACAAAAACATCTCCGGGATTTTTGTTACCGATATTATCCTTACGGTATTTAAGAAGTTCTTCCCTTCCAGCCGCATTATAGACAGCAGTATCACAGCCAGCGCCAACAGCCACCTTTGGATTAGCTGTATTAACAATGGCATCGACGCCTTCAACTTTTAACAAATCATTACGAATAATCTTAAGCGGCATAATCTACTCCCATTTTTTCTAAATTATAACACCAAATTCAAGGCAACAAAAAAACGGTCAGCTCCAAAGGAACTGACCGCATTTCGAAAGCTATTAAGTAATAATTACTCTACAACTGTAACTGATGTGATGTGTGTGTTAGCACCCTCATACCAGTAGAGGTAACCCTCAACATTTACAACCTGACCAGCCTCAAGACCTGAAACGAGATCATAGAAATCAGCGTCTGAACCATTGAGGTAGAACTCGAGGCAGAAGCTATACTCTTCGCCATCCTTGCTAAGTGTTACATAGATATCATCACCTGGCTCGTCGTTCTTGAATGCAATAGAAACAACTTCCATCTCTGTGAATGATACGAACTGGTTCTGGTAATCAACAAGCTCGTCTGTACCAAGAAGATCTGTAACGTCTGTAGCAACAAATACTACATCTGTCTGACCAACATACTCGAAAGTAGCGTCAATAATCTCAACTTCACCAGACCACTCTGACTTAAAGCCTGTTACGATAATTTCAGCACCTGGAACGAGAAGAGCTGCATCTTCCTCAGAGCAAGCCATCTCATAGCAGAAATAAGCACCATCGTCATCAGCAAGATAAGCAGTAATCTTGTTATCCCACCATGACTGTGTAGCCATTACGTAAGCCTGAATCATAACCTCAGAATTGAGCTCAGCTGCAGCATACTCGTCGTAAGACATAACCTCTAACTCAGCAGCCTCTGTCTCCTCAGCTTCAGTCTCTTCAGCCTCTGTAGCCTCAGTCTCTTCTACAGTAGTTGTCTCCTCTGTAGCCTCTGTTGTTGTCTCTTCTGTCTCCTTTGCACAAGCAACCATAGAAAGAACCATAGCAGCTGTCAAAGAAATTGCTAAAAACTTCTTCATAATCCATTTCTCCTTTTTATAAAAAAAGATAAACACCGCATTTCTTTCCCTGCGGACTAGCCTTATTATACGATTAAACTTTTTTCTTATGCATATAATCAAAAGCGACATATGCAACAATTAAAACCCACGTTACAGCCAAACTTGTGAGCAAAATGACAGACGTTTTTGGAAGTTTCCCAAGGTCAATAGGACCTAATCCATTCTGCGAAAGTTCAATCTGATCAAGCCTATAGAGTGAAGAAACTTCATCGTAGAGATTATCAACAAACTGATCATCAACTGTCTGCTTACGTCTTGCTGCCTTACATGTATCTTCGATAAGCTGTCCCGCAGCATTTCTTAAAGATGTAGAACCATTAAATACAGGTGTAACGAAAGTATTATTTACGTTATCAATAAGAAGTCTCGATGCAGCTATTTTTACGTCGTAATATAGTTCGTTATCTTCACCTGATCTATTAAGATAGTCCTGATACTCACTACTGTTTTGTGCCTTTAATGTTACTGGCACATATCCTTCAGTCTGTGCATAAGGAATCTGAACATCGTTTGTAAGCATAAACTGGGCAAAGAGCCAGCTTGCAAGAACTTCTCCAGAGTCCTCTTTATTAAAGATACAAATGGATGGTCCCTGTGAAATCATAGAAGGATTATTCACATCATACTGAGGAATTGGATATACAACCGTCTCAAAGTCAACAAGTTTGTCACTACTGATATCAATGTTAGGTGCATTTGTTCCCATCCATGTTGCACCTGCTGTTGAGTCAATCGCAAATATGCACTGACCAGCATTAAGGAAGTTTCCTGGATAACTTGAAATCTTGAATGTTGAAAAAACACCACTTCTTGCATACTCAGCAACATCAAAAAGAATATTTCTTGTCGAGTCATTAAAAATCTCAATACTACCAGCAGGTGTTGAATAACCTGCATTAAGCTGATGAAGCATCTGAATCATCATATTATCTGTTGACTTATAGATAAACGGAATCATAGTTCTCTGGTTATTTAACACATAGGTTCCATCACTATTCTGTGCCATTGCTGCTTCAGATACTTCCCATACAAAATCCCATGTAAGAACTTCTGGCATCTCATAGCCCAATGCTTCAACAAAAGTCTTATTCACATAACAAGCCTCTGTTGATCTCATATATGGCACTGCATAATGCGCACCACCAATTACGCACTCATCAAGAAATTCCGGAACAATCTCAGTAAAAGAAGGTGAATCATAAAGAAGTTCAGAACCACCAAAACCGAATCTGCTGTCATTAAACAAATCATCAAGAGGTACTACGACATTGGAACCTGTCATATATGTTGCAATATGGTCAGGATATGTAATACATACATTAGGTGTAGTACCAGTTGAGATATTAGTAATTACATCGTTATAAATCTTTCCATAATCATTATAAAGACGAAGGTTAACAGTAATATTCGGATAAAGTTCTTCAAAGGAAGTAATTGCATTCTCATAGATTGCTCTTTGAACGGCATTAGTATCATTCTTTGCCCAGAAAGTAATCTCATAATGCTTATTCATATCAAATTCTGAAGGCACATCAAACTTATTAAGATTACGTGCACCGTGGCATCCCGTTAATCCAAATGCTGATACAAGAAGAACAGTTGATGCAAGGAACACTGAAAAAGACTTTCTAAAACTAATCATCCCTTTGTACCTCCTCTTGATACACCTGCCATTATCTTTTTATGGAAGATAAGGAACAGGATTATGAGTGGAACAGAAATCGCAACAACTGCTGCCATCATAGCTGGAATATTCTCACGTCCAAAACCATTCTCACGAATTTCCTGTATACCATTGGAAACAAGGAAATATGAAGGCTTATCAGTAATTAGTCTTGGCCATACATATGAATTCCAACACTCGATTACCTTAAGGATAATTATTGTAACGATTGTTGGCTGACAGATAGGAATCATTACTCTGAAAAGATACTTAAGATCAGATGTACCATCTACCTTTGCAGCCTTATAAAGTTCATCTGGAATCTGCTCAAAATTTTCCTTTAGAAGATAAATGTAAAAAACTGACGTAACAGATGGAAGAATGAGTCCCAGGAAGGAGTTACGCATTCCCCAGTTAGTGATAGTTACAAAATTTGTGATAATTACAAGCTCTGTAGGAATCATCATAAGCGAGAGGAAAAGTGTAAATACAAGGTTCTTTCCCTTAAACTCGAGGCGTGCAAATGCAAACGCTGCAAATACGATAACAACCATCATAATTGCTGTTGTAGCAACTGTAAAAATCAAAGTGTTAATGAAGTATCCTCCAAGAGGAACTGTTGTAAACGCATCAAAATAGTTTTTGAAAGTTGGCTCCAGTGTATAAAGTTTTGGAACATACTCTGCGTTATAGTTACCATAACTTTTTACTGAGGTTAAAATCATCCAGTAAAAAGGGAACAATACAATAAGACCCCAGATAGAAAGAAGAGTATATGTAATTGCATTTCGAACTATTGAAGAAGCCTTTGCCTTGCGGCTTATCTTGTCATAATCATTCATGTGCTTACCCTCCCTTCTTAATTGATCGAAGTCTTCTTACTTGCAAGAAGATTAATTACAGTGATAGTAAATACAATTGCAAAGAGGATGAGCGCAGCTGCTGATGCATAAGATGGATATCCACCAGAATCACCATAAAGCATGTCATAAACATAACCTACAATTGTATTCATGCCGGCAGAATTAAGGTTAGTACCAAAGATGGCAACCTCATCTGAATAAGCCTTAAACGCACCAATAAAACCTGTGATAATAAGATAGAAAACCATAGGTGAAATCATTGGGAGAGTAATGCTTGTAAACATACGGAATCTCGAAGTTCCATCAATTCTTGCAGCTTTATAGTAAACTTCATCAACAGATGCAAGTGCACTTGTAAGAATAAGAATTTTAAATGGAAGAACAATCCAGATTGTGTAAATACACATAACAAGAATCTTCGCCCAGTATGGTCCATTAATGAAGTCGATTGCTTCAATTCCAAACACTTTAAGAATCATGTTTACAAAACCATCTGTATATGGAGTTTTCTGGAACATGATCATAAATACAAGACCGACAGCAAGTGTGTTAGTAACATATGGAAGGAAGAAAATCGTCTGGAATAAATCCTTAAGTTTCTTAATTGAATTAAGTCCAAGCGAGATTAAAAGTGCAAGCAAAGTAGATACTGGCACAGTAATAATTACGATAATAAATGTGTTCTTAATTGCCTGCAGAAAATATGGATCATGAAGCACATAAGAATAGTTATAAAAACCTAATCCATAAGATTCCTGTGAAGCAGAGTTATATCCCTGCTCAACAGAATAAACAAGAACATCGATAAGCGGATACACCATGAATACCCCAAGGAACAAGAGCGCTGGGAGCAGGTAAATCCACGCCTTCAAATTACGGAATTTCATATAAGTCGCTCCTCAGTTTCCTTATTAAATACAAATACCTTCTTAGGGTTAACGTTAAACTTTACTGACTCCATCTTACCGTCAATGTCGTTATCAGCAGTTACGATTGCACGAAGTCTTGCCTCAGCCTTACCATGCTCGAATACAACACTTGTATCTCTTCCCATAACTTCGATTGCCTTAAGACTTCCTGTAAGTTTACCCTGTTTTCCATCAAGCTTACCTTCAGAATTTGCCTCAAGAATAAAGCCCTCCGGTCTTATACCAACATAAACCTGCTGGTTAGAAACATCCTTAACATACTCTTTACTAAGAATAGCTTCATCTCCGATATAAAGGCTTCCATCTTTAATCTCTCCCTCGAAAACATTAATCGGAGGAGTTCCAAGGAACTTTGCAACAAAGAGATTTGTTGGGTTATCGTAAACCTCCTGTGGCTTTCCAATCTGGTTAATCACACCCTTCTTCATAACAACAATCATGTCAGAAATACTCATTGCCTCTTCCTGGTCATGAGTTACAAAGATAGTAGTAATTTTTGTCTCATTCTGAATTCTCTTAATCTCTTCTCTTGTCTGAATTCTAAGACGCGCATCAAGATTCGAAAGTGGCTCATCAAGAAGCAGAACTTTTGGCATTTTTACAAGTGCTCTTGCAATAGCAACACGCTGCTGCTGACCACCACTCATCTCATTTGGCTTTCTGTCCATAAGTTCTTCAATCTGAACAATCTTAGCAGCCTCCAAAGCCTTCTCTTCCATCTGCTGCTTTGTAAGTTTCTGATCACCCTTTAAGTTCTGAAGTGGGAACATAATATTCTTCTTAACTGTAAGATGTGGATAAAGCGCATAGCTTTGGAATACCATTCCAACACCTCTGTTCTCAGCAGGAAGATCTGTTACATCGTCATCGTCAAAAAAGATTTTTCCTTCAGTTGCCTGCTCGAGACCACAGATAAGATTAAGAGCAGTACTCTTACCACATCCGGAAGGTCCAAGAAGACCGATAAGTTTTCCATCTGGAATCTCGAAAGTAAAATGATCAACCGCAACAACATCGTCCTTAATCTTCTTATTACGATTAGGAAATCTCTTTGTTAATCCTTCAAATCTAATTCTCATATAACCCTCCTAAATCTCATGTATGAATCTCGTTACTCTCAACTGTTACACCAGCTGAAGCAAGTTTTTTCTTCTTTGAATCCATAATCATTGAAACAATTGAAAGAACTGTAAAAGTAAGTAAGCCAACAGCAAGTAAAGCACTTCTTACATTTATTCCAAGGAAAACCAGAACGAGTCCATGTATTACGATATAAATCAGAAATCTTACAAGTGCCCAGATAGTAAAACCTCGTGAAAGAACTTTCTTTTCATGTTCATCAGCTTTAATTACTACAATAGTCTGAACTGCTGTAACAAAAGCACCAGCAATATGAATGCCACCCAAAAGCTTAAGAAGGAAAGCAACTGCAACACTTGCACCAACTCCCAATGACGCAAGAAACAAAGCAATTCCGCCACCTTCACCATCACTATTTTCTACGAGTGTTTTAATTCCTGAATCAATTGAATTAGCAACCATTCTTGCAGTGCCGGCACTTGCAAAATACAAAATAGCAACAAGCAGAAATACAGCAGCTGCACCAATTAAAGCAATATGATTTAAATTCTTCTTCTCCATATCAGATATTTCCTAACTCTTTATGCTTCTCTACTATCTCCTGGGTCTTTTTACCAATTACTTCAGACCCCATAACATTCTTTGACTGTCTCTGCCAGATTTTCTCGAACTTGGCATTATGCTCTTTCCAGTCGCTGCCACCATTACTGTCATTAAGAAGAAGTGGCTGGAAATTATCCATAACATGAGCAAACTTTGATTCCATAGTCTCATAGGCTTCAAACTCTTCAAAAAGACTTCTAAGCTCTTTCCCCTGATCTTCAGGAAGCATACCAAAGAGCCTGTCAGCTGCTTTCTTTTCTCTTTCAGCCTGAGTCTTCAGCGCCTCGCTATCGTATGCATATGTGTCTCCGGCATCAATCTCAACGACATCATGAATAAGGCACATAATCATAACCTTACCGATATCTATATCGCCATTTGCATACTCCTTAAGAAGGTATGCCATGATTGCCATATGCCATGCATGCTCAGAATCATTCTCCTTGCGGCCATGATTTGTAAGAGATGTCTGTCTAAATATCTCTTTTTCCTTATCAAGTTCCAGAATAAACTGGAGCTGCTTTCTAAATCTCTCGCTATCCATAAAACCCCTGTGGTTACTACGTTTGTAACATTGTTACACTGTAGCACTTTATCTTTTTTCTCAATAAAAGCACCACATTTGTGGTGCCTTGTAAGTTATATCTGGTGCTTTACAACTTCATATTCGTCGTAATGATTATAGTAAGGGCATTCCTTTGTGTCCTTACCTGCAAGACGCGCATACTCGTCTTCATCAAGATTTACATCACAGTAGTACTGATCAGTATCCTCATCATAAACGTTATATGAACAACTATCACAATTACTCATTTCTCTTCTTCACCTTTGTAATAGATCCATCTGGATTCTTAATAGATGTATGGTCAAGTTCACACTGAAGGCTCGCAAGAAACTTCTTACGATACTCGTTACGAAGAACTGTCTGCTCAGCCTTCTCTTCTTCAGTAAGTCCTTCTGTCTTTGACTTACGTGACAATTCGTTAATTCTCTTAATAAGATCATCAAGTTTCATTATTAAAACCTCTTAAACATTATCGCGACTATTATAACAAGAATATGAGTCCAATAAAAATGGCAATCTGTGAAAAAGAATTAATCAATTGCTCAATCCAATTGTTCTTTACGTTACCATTATCAAGTTTAAATGCACATACTCCCATCAAAACCATTCCAAGGATACCAATAGCAAAGAAAACAACTGACGGAACACTTAAAAATCCCGAGACAACCAAACTTAGCATATTTTCCTTAAGAAAACATGCAATAACCATAAGAACAAAACCAATTGGCATTAGAATACGCATCTGAAGAAACATCCACCAGATATTGTTTCTTTTAATTGCCACAATGAACTTCCAGAGCACCTTAAAGAAGCCTCCGAGAAAGCAAAGGACTGCTCCAATAATAAAAAGCAGACTATTAACCGCAATTCCAATTATTATTGAATTGATCCCGAAGAATATAACTGGAATACTGTCAACAATTGAAAGAGGGACTGTAAATCCCTCTGGTACCATATCTTTTGTAACTTTGCTCATATATCATCTTCCGCGATTTAAACTATAAATCTCATCAAGTGTTGGCATTACACTTAATGCTCCCTTACGGGTAGTAATAATTGCAGCTGCTGCATTTGAAAACTTAATCATATTATTAAGTTCCATTGGATTATAGTGGCGCCACTTGCTCTCGAGAATCTGATATAGGCAGCACGCCATAAATGTATCCCCTGCACCTGTAGTCTCAATAGTATCAGGAAGTATAAATGCTTCAGAAGAAACTACAACGTCACCATTATAAGCAAGACTTCCATCCTTACCTAGTGATACAAAAACAAGCTCAATATTAGGATACATCTCTTTAATCTTTACGATTGCTTCGTTATAATCGCAGGTTCCTGTAATAAGACTAATCTCATTATCAGAAATCTTAAGCACATCACACTGGGAAAGTCCCCAAGAAATCAGCTCGATTGCTTCGTCCAATGAATTCCAAAGCGGCTCTCTTAAATTTGGATCATAAGAGATAACTGCGCCTGCTTCTTTTGCAATTTCAATCGCTTTATATGTTGCCTCACGATTAATATCATGTGTTAACGAGAGTGACCCAAAATGAAAAATCTTAGTATTCTCAATAGCTTCTCTTGCACTTAAGACATCTTCAACACTAAGCATCATGTCAGCACCAGGATTACGATAGAATGAGAAATCTCTGTCTCCGTCTTCGAAAGTATGAACAAAAGCAAGTGTAGTATTTACACTCTTATCTTCATAAAGATAAGTTGAATCTATACCAACATTCTCAATTGCTGATCTTAATAGTTTGCCGAACATATCCTGACCAACTTTTCCTATAAAGGCTGTCTTTGCACCGAGATTTTGAAGCATCGAGAGCACATTACATGGAGCTCCACCAGGGTTTGCTTCAAAAAGCATATTCCCCTGATTTGAAATTCCGTTATTTGTAAAATCGATTAGCAACTCACCCAAAGAAACAACATCATACTTTGTTGAAGACTTCATAACTAATTATTCCACCTTACTTTCAATAGCCTTGGACTCTTCATCCTCTGACGCACGAGTATTCTTTTCGAGGCGGGAATAAATCCAGCTTATAGCGAAGCAGAGAATACCGGCAATGAAGAAACCGATAGGTCTCATAATATCTGAATCGTAGCTGATATCTACGAGACAGAGCTTAATTACAAATACCATTGTAAGAACGAGGCCGTAGATACGGAATGACTTATGCTTAAATACAAAGCCAAGAACGATGAAACTGATTGCTACAAGAATTGAGATAATTGAAATAATCATTGGTACAATATCAAATCTTGCAAGAACTACAATAATGAATACTGTAAGCTTAAGACATGTATAGATACCGTAAAGCATCTCATGCTTCTTATTCTCAACAAGTCTTACTACATTGATTGATACAAGTGCCAGAGTAAGAGCAACGAAAATGATGAGAGTTGCAATCTCATTTATGATTACGTTACCATCCATCTGAATTGTATATCCATCAATTGAAATCATGATAAGACCAAAGAAAATCATAATTGTATTGAAGATGTATCCAATAATGACTGACGCCTTCTCTTCTATCTTCGTAACAGGATTGTTGCGATAAAGCTTTGTATTCATGAGAATACTTAATACAGAGTAAGCAATAATAAGCATGTTATCGCTGAAGTTAAATACATCGTTTGCGAATGCAAAAAGACAAAGAAGCAGTATTGTCATTATTATCTTATCGGCAAGCTTATAAGAATTAGCAACCATAACTACAAGTCCTGCAAATACAATTGCAGAAATCAAGAGCACATACTGGCTTTCCAGAACGTTGCAACCTGCAAACATATACAGGAAGTAGAATAAGATACCAGAATATTTGAAGTGATTATCCTTAATGATGTATCCAATAACAATAAGTGGAACAGCAAAGATAATATATCCAAGATAATCTGCGACAAATCCTATGTTCAAAAGTGGCAGGCTCAATAAAAGAGTATAGAAAGCAATATAATAAGATGCCTTATATGCCTTGCGCATTTTAATAAATGTACATACAAAGACAGAAGCGATGGCAGCTGTACCAATTAATGCTCCATACACATTCCAGTGCTTAATCAGATAAGAATCTACAATAAGAAGAAGAACTGAAGTAAAAATCTGTGGAACAATGATTCCGCCATTCTTAACATCATCAAAGTCATAGATAAACATCTGAGCGATGAAGAATACAGCAGAAAGAACTGCAATAATTGTAAGTGCAATTGGGTTATCTGCGTAAAGAACAATGAATATAAAAGTAACTAATGGAATCTGAATAAGCCAGTAAAGATCCTTGGCAATTTTATCAGACTTACTCATGTAGAAGAGTGCAACTGAACCGAGGTAATAAAGAACAATTCCAAGAAGGATTTCCTTCCACTGAATATAAAGAAGGAATGATGAAATAATAAGTCCAATATTACAGATATAAAGGAACATCTTCGATTTGAGTCTCGAAATAATGCCTGTTGCTACAAGCCATGCAAGAAGAACCATTACAAGTACAATCTCATTAAATACATGGAAAGCAAAATAAGCAATAATAGATACTACATAAACTCCACTAATACCAATTCCTGCAAAAGACATAAATATCGCATTAAATGAACTCTTCTTGTTCATCTTAACAAGTCCAAATGTTGCAAATGCAATACTGATTACATAAAGGATAATTACCTTCAGGAAATCTGGGAGGAACTGGAAAGTAAAGACTGCAAAAAGAACAAAGCTTAAAAGAATCAGAAGTGCAGCAAAAACACCCATAACATTTTTACCGATGTTACTTTCCATATTCTTCTTTGGCGCATTTTTCTGCTGTGCTGGAGCTACTGGTCTGTTTACAGGAACTGCAGGTGCAGGTGTATAAACAGGAGCCTGTGGCTTTACTTCCTGCTTTACTACTGGTCTAGATGTATTAGCAGCTGGTGTAACCACATTAGAAGGAGCTGACACTGAACTTCTGCCACTTTGAAGCTGGCTCTGAAGTCTTTCAACTTCTTTCTCAAGGTTATATACCCTGCTGGTAAGTTTTATTATCTGTTCCGTTAATCGTTCATTATCAAATGGTTCCATCTTATTCCCCTTAGAAGTAAAAAAAGATTTATACGTATTCACTATACAACATATAAAACGCAAGTAAACAAAGAGGGGGGAAATATAATTTATTTGTAAATTTACCGCATAATTCATACGCAATCATTACCACATTTCGCTTCCAGACAGAATTAATCACTTTTAATTCGCAGTTATAGATGTATGTTTTTGCGCGAAAAAATATATACTTTGTTTAATGGTTCATTTGGGAGGGTTTTTATGTTAGGACTATTATCATTAGCGATTTCAGTTTTCTATATTATCGCTACAATCAAAATTTTAGGAAAAGCAAATGCTACAGTTGCACAGATAATTGTTGCAATTATTATTCCACCTTATGGTATGTATCTGTTCGGCATTATCGCTAACAAGAAAGCACTTGGAATAGCACTAGCGGTATTATCTGTTATATCAATGATTATTGCAGGAATTTTCCTTACAAGTTTCTTCGATGCCTTAAGAGCAAATATTTTTTCCATGCAGTCAATTCAGCAGGGCAATCTCACTTCTGAAGCTTATGAGCAGCTCCTTCGCGAAAGAGAAAGTGCAATGATGAATGACATAATTGGTTCTTTCGCAATTTACTATTTGATCATGGGAATAATAAATATTATTTCTACAATTCTTCGCATGATCGTTATGTTCTTCATGGGTAAGAGTTTTGGAAAGAGCAACGGATTCTGCTGGGGACTTACATTCCTTCCATTCATCTTCTTACCTATAATGGCATTCGATGACAGTACATGTGGTTATTATTAAGTTTAAATATGAATCATTAAGAAATGGAGCCGCAAGGCTCCATTTTAATTGCAAAAAAATGCTCCGAGAAAACTCGGAGCATTCATAAATCAGTTAATTCAATAATTAGAAATTATTAGAACTTACCAGCCTTAGCAGCCTCTTCGATAGAAACGGCTACAGCAACTGTCATACCAACCATTGGGTTGTTACCAGCTCCGATAAGACCCATCATTTCAACGTGTGCTGGAACTGATGAAGATCCTGCGAACTGAGCATCTGAGTGCATACGTCCTAATGTATCTGTCATACCATATGAAGCAGGACCAGCAGCCATGTTATCTGGGTGAAGTGTACGTCCTGTACCACCACCTGATGCTACAGAGAAATATTTCTTACCTTGTTCGATACATTCTTTCTTATATGTACCAGCAACTGGATGTTGGAATCTAGTTGGATT
>JAZLLF010000040.1:0-38769 GCA_045598005.1 Saccharofermentans sp.
ATAAAGGACGCTCATGTGAATGAGCAGAAAATAAACCGTGGGACACACGGGGATAGCTTATTGATACTTGTCTCGTTAGAGACATTGAGTAAGAAGCCCCCACTTCAAGCATGAAATGCTAAGTGGTGGGAGCATGTCACGGCATCTGGATAATAAGAAATGGTACCTGCTTCTTATGCCAATTAATATCAGTAAACTTGGTGTAGATGAAGATCGAATCGTTAATGTCATGAATCTTAAGTGTGATCCTTTGGTTCTTGATTCAATCACAAGAGATATGGATGGTGTATACCCCTGCGTATCACATGAACCATAAACACTGGATTTCGGTTGTACTTGATGGGACAGTTGACAGAAAACAGTTAACAAACCTTATAGATATGAGTTACACTCTTACAGGAAGTAAACTTAAAAAACGAAAGAAGGAATAATTATGAATTTTGTACCTGATGGCACTATTTTATGCGGATTTTATTACTGCAAGGAATGCGAGATGAAGTTTCTCGATACAAAGATTATTCCTAAGATGATTTGCCCTTATTGTGGTCAGGATGTCGATATGGAGATTGGTCCTGATGAGACACTTCCAGATAACCTTGAGTCAGCTGAACTCGTTGAAGTTATTGAAGGTGAAGACGAAGTTATTAAGATGGACACGCTTCTTAACTGTGCATTCAGTAATGAAGATGACAGCTGGATTTGATCTGTAGATTAATAATTAAGTGTGAGACTCCTCTTTTCGAAAGGGGAGTTTTTTACTGTGCGTTTTCACGAATATAATATACATTTTGTTCGTAGATGGAGTATTAGACCGGATGTTAAAATTATAAAGCATTTTTGCGTAATTAGTGAAAGGTAACGACTATTATGAAGAACTCTATTTGGATTACGGGCGCTTCTGGCCGTATTGGTAGTGAATTAGTAAAGAGACTTAAGGCAAATACAGAAAATCGTGTTGTAGCAACTGATAAAGATGTTGATATCACAGATTCTAAGGCAGTTATGTCAGCAGCTGAGATTTATAGACCTGATGTAATTATTAACTGCACAAGTATTTCAGATGTTAAGTATTGTGAAGAGAATATGATTGAGGCATTCAAGATAAATGCGCTAGGTGCAAGAAATCTTGCTAATGCTGCACGTAAGGTTAACGCTAAGATAGTTCAGCTTTCGACAGATGATGTATTCGCAGCTAATGGTGATATAAGACTTACTGAATTTGATGTTCCAAATCCAGCAACAGTTTATGGTAAATCCAAACTTGCAGGTGAGAACTATGTTAAGGAACTTAATCCTAAGCATCTTATTATCAGATCTTCATGGATTTATGGATCAGGTATAAGCCATTTCCTTTCAATGGTACGTGAGAAAGCTAAGAACAATGAAAGCTTCACTGTTCCTGAGTATTTGATTTCTACTCCAACAAGTGCTGAGACTTTGGCGGATTTCATTTGTACAATTATTGAAAAGTCTGAATATGGAATTTTCCATGCCTCTTCAGAAGGTTCTTGTACACGATATGAGTTTGCAAGAGCAATACTTGAAGATCTTGGAAGTAACCCAGACCTTGCTATCCGAGAGAAGTCCCCAGATGGTTCTGTTTATTCGACACTTCTTGAGAATCTAATGCTCAAAATGACTGGTATTTATGAGATGCCTGATTGGAGAGAAGATCTTGATAAGTATCTTAGCAAGAACAGGGGGTAATAGTTACATATGGAAATAGAGAATAAAAAGAAAAAATTAAGTCTTACAACGAAGATTTTTATTGGTCTTATTGCAGGTCTTTTTGTAGGTATCATTTTTAATGTTGCGGTTCCTCATTCTTACATAAGAGATACTATTTTTGTTGATGGTATTTTTTATGTAATCGGTACTGGCTTCATTAGATTGATGAAGATGCTTGTAGTACCACTTGTTTTCTGCTCTCTTGTTTGTGGAGCATCGCAGATTGGTGATACAAGTACACTTGGTAAAGTTGGTGGTAAGACAATTGCTTTCTACCTTTGCACAACAGCACTTGCAGTTTCAGTTGCTATTGGTGTTGCTTCAGTTGTTAAGCCTGGTATCGGTCTTGATATGTCTTCAATTGAAGCTAGTGGAGATGTAGTTACAACTGAGACTTCAGCTGCAGAGACACTTCTTAACATTATCCCTGATAACCCTATCAATTCACTTGCAAATGGAACAATGCTTCAGATTATCTTCTTTGCTCTTATTGCTGGTATTATTCTTGCAAAGATGGGTGAGAAGGCTGAACTTCTTTCAAATATCATGACACAGTGTAATGACTTCATGATGGAGCTTACTACACTCGTAATGTCATTTGCTCCTGTTGGAGTATTCTTCATGATTGCAAGAACATTTGCTAACCTTGGATTTGACGCTTTCCTTCCACTTATCAAGTATATGGCAAGCGTTGTTACAGGACTTGGTATTCAGTGCTTCGTTGTTTATCTTGTTCTCTTGTTCCTCTTTACAAGACTTAATCCATTTAAGTTTATTAAGAAGTTCTTCCCAGTT
Source organism: Saccharofermentans sp. (assembly GCA_045598005.1). Classification (GTDB taxonomy): domain Bacteria; phylum Bacillota; class Clostridia; order Saccharofermentanales; family Saccharofermentanaceae; genus Saccharofermentans. The sequence goes on from JAZLLF010000040.1 coordinate 2,524, forward strand.
ATGGCATTTGCATTCTCAACATCAACATCAAATGCAACTATCCCAATGAATATCGATACACTTGAGGAGAAGATGGGTGTATCCCGTAAGATTTCATCTTTCACAATTCCACTTGGTGCAACAATCAACATGGATGGTACTTCAATCATGCAGGGTGTAGCGGTAGTATTTGCTGCACAGGCATATGGAATCGATCTTGGAATCAAGGGCTATCTTACAGTTATCGCTACAGCTACACTTGCTTCAATCGGTACTGCTGGTATCCCATCTGTTGGTCTTGTAACTCTCTCAATGGTATTTGCTTCAGTAGGAATTCCTGTTGAGGCTATCGCTCTTATCATGGGTATCGACCGTATTCTTGACATGCTTAGAACTGCTGTTAATATTACTGGTGATGCCGTATGTACAACAATCGTTGCACATCAGAACAAGGATTTGAACAGAGAGACTTTTAATTCTTAATGGAAATTGCACTTTGGGTTATTGCCGTATTTATAGCTTTTTTCGTCAAGGGTGTCTGCGGGTTTGCAAACACCCTTGTTTTTAGTTCGATTATGAGCTTTGGTACGAACAATATTAATATTTCTCCAGTAGATCTTCTTATCGGTATTCCACCAAATGCAGTGCTTGTCTGGAAAAATCGCAAAAAGATTGATCCTAAGATTTGTGTGCCACTTTCCATTCTTGTTGTGGCCGGAGTAATCCCTGGAGTTCTTTTTCTTAAAAATATTGATGTAACTTCAATCAAAGTAATATTTGGATTCGTCGTTATTTTTATAGGTGCTCAGATTCTCTATCAGGAATTCTTTATGAAGAATAAAAATTCCAAGCCTAATCCTGTCGCTATTGTTATCCTTGGATTACTTTCAGGAATTATGTGTGGTCTTTTTGGAATTGGAGCACTTCTTGCAGCGTACGTAAATAAGGTAGCTGAAGATACTGCAACATTTAAGGCGAATATGTGTATCGTCTTTCTTGTGGATAATATTGTCCGTTTTGTCCTTTATACAATCTGGGGAATTCTTACATTGGATTCTTATAAGACAGCAGGTATCCTTATCGTTCCGATGCTTATGGGACTTACTTTGGGAATGCTTCTTGGTAAAAAACTTAACGAACGTACCATGAAAATAATCGTTGTAATAATGCTTATAATTTCAGGTGTATCTCTTATTCTAAATACGCTTCTTTAAAAACAAAACCTCAGAGTAGTTTCTGAGGTTTTACTTTGCTTATATTATCTTTCCGCCACCAAGTACGATATCACCATCGTAGAATACACATGACTGTCCTGGAGTTGCAGCTCTGATTTTCTCATCGAAAGTAACATCACACGAACCGTCTTCGTTTACTTTTACAGTACAAGGCTGTTCTTTGTGCTTATATCTTACGCGAGCACTGCATTTGAATAATTCTCCTGGTGCTTTACCAGAAATCCAGTTGATGTCTCTTACATGAATTAAGTTAGTCATGAGTTCATCGTTCGTTCCAAGGACAACTTCATTTTTCTCTGGGCAGATTCTGCATACAAATCTTGGTTCGCCAAGAGCGATTCCAAGGCCCTTACGCTGGCCAATTGTGTAGTGAATAATTCCTTTATGTTCACCAAGAACTTCACCTGAAGTTGATACATAATTTCCAGGAAGATATTTTTTGCCTGTGTGCTTCTCGATTACGCTTGCATAGTCACCATCAGGTACGAAGCAGATGTCCTGACTGTCAGGTTTATTGGCATTAATAAATCCATTATCTTCTGCAAGAACTCTTGCCTCTGCCTTTGTTAATGAACCAAGAGGGAAGAGTGTATGCTTAAGCTGTTCCTGAGTAAGTGAATAAAGTACGTAACTTTGATCCTTACTGTCATCAACGGCTTTTTTAAGAACATATCCATCAGGTGTTTCTTCAATCTGAGCATAGTGACCAGTAACAACATAGTCGCACTCCAAAGCATTTGCTCTGTCAAAAAGTTTATTGAACTTAAGATATCGATTACATTCGATACATGGATTAGGAGTCATTCCATGCTCGTAGCAGTAGATGAAATTATCAATTACTTTCTCTTTGAAGTCATCCTTAAAATTAAAAACGTAATAAGGCATTCCAAGTCTTGTGGCAACGCTTCTTGCATCTTCGATGTCGTCGTTACTACAGCAAGTATTTTCCTTTGGAATATTAGCATCTTCGTTATCGTAAAGCTTCATGGTGCAACCGATAGCGTCGAGACCTCTTTCTCTGATTAAATATGCGGCTACGCTGCTGTCAACGCCACCACTCATTGCTATTAATGCCTTCATATGGTTTCTGCTTTCTATTTTTAATCTTATGCTATTCTACATCATTTGTTCGTATGTGTCTTATTGCAATTATTATAAATTCCTTTATAATGGAAACACATTTTAAAGGCTTTGAAGGAAACAAGTAGTATTTCTTTCGTGACGCGAAGAGAGTGCCCGGCTGGTGTAAGGGCATAGCACGAAGTCTTATGAATACATTCCGGAGCTGCTGCCTGAACTAATAGTAGGGTAAGTCGTGAGCGCACGTTATAGCGTATGGTGTTTATAACATCGTGAGGAATTATCTGTGAGGATAATTCGAACATGAGGTGGTACCGCGATAATTCGTCCTCTGTTTTCCTTTTTGTTTAAGGAAGGCGGAGTTTTTTATTGCATAAAATTTAGGAGGAAATAAAAATGGGTATTTACGAAGAACTCGAAGCTCGTGGCCTTATTGCACAGGTAACTGACGAGCCAGAAATTAGAAATCTTATCAACAATGGTGGAGCAAAGTTTTATATTGGTTTCGATCCAACTGCAGACTCACTTCACGTAGGTCACTTTATGGCTCTCTGCCTTATGAAGAGACTTCAGATGGCAGGCAATAAGCCAGTTGTACTTCTTGGTGGAGGTACAGGTTATATCGGTGATCCATCAGGAAGATCTGATATGCGTTCAATGCTTACACCAGAGACAATCGAGCACAACTGCGAGTGCTTTAAGAAGCAGATGGAAAGATTCATCGATTTTTCAGATGGTAAGGCTATTGCAGTAAATAATGCTGACTGGCTTTTGAAGCTTAACTATATCGATGTACTCCGTGAGGTTGGTGCATGCTTCTCAGTTAACAACATGCTTCGTGCTGAGTGCTACAAGCAGAGAATGGAGAATGGTCTTTCATTCCTAGAGTTTAACTACATGATCATGCAGGCTTATGACTTCTACTACCTCCACGAGACTTACGGATGTAACATGGAGTTCGGTGGTAACGATCAGTGGAGTAACATGCTTGCTGGTACTGAGCTTATCCGTAAGAAGAAGGGTGAGGATGCTTATGCTATGACAATTACACTTCTTCTTAACAGTGAAGGCAAGAAGATGGGTAAGACAGCAAAGGGCGCTGTATGGCTTGATCCTAATAAGACTACTCCTTACGAGTTCTTCCAGTACTGGCGAAATGTAAACGATGCAGACGTAATGAAGTGCATCAAGATGCTTACATTCATCTCTCTTGAAGAAATCGCTGAGATGGAGAAGTGGGATGATTCAAGAATCAACGTGAAGAAGGAAGTTCTTGCATTTGAACTTACAAAGCTCGTTCACGGTGAGGAAGAAGCTACTAAGGCTCGTGAGGCTTCACATTCACTCTTCATGGGTGGCGGTGATGATTCAAATATGCCAACAACAGAACTTAGCGATTCAGATGTTCCTGCAGAAGGACTTAACGTTGCTGACCTTATGGTAATCATGCAGGTAGCAAAGTCAAAGGGTGAAGCTAAGAGACTTATCGAGCAGGGTGGTGTTACTATCGATGGTGAGAAGGTTGAAGGCTTCGGAGCAATGGTAACTAAGGCTCAGCTTACAGAAGGTATTAAGCTTCGTAAGGGTAAGAAGGTTTATAAGAGAGCAGTTATTAAGTAATAACGATTGTTTTTCAGAATTATTTGGGACTTCGCTGGTTTACGCCAGCGAAGTTTTTATTTGTTTTTATATCCTGTAAAAAATATTTTTTCGCGAAAACTTCTTTTACAATTTCAAAATTATGAATTGCTGTCTTTTGCCTATAGCCTTATTTATCAGTGTTTTGCGTAAGATTTACGTAAAAACTATGTCAATAAAAGAAGAAATTTATGTATAGACAATTATCAATATATTGATTTTTAAGCCTTTTACAAACGGAAAATATCGTTATAGAATGGCACTATTACTTAATCTATATTGGGATTAGATTGTTGAAGGTACTTTTAAGTGACTATTTTAGACATTATTAAATTGTTAGGTGGACTGGCATTCTTCATGTATGGTATGACAGTCCTTTCTGAAGCTTTGAGGAAGACAGCTGGTGGAAAGCTTGAAAAACTTCTTCGTAAGGCAACTGATAATCCATTCAAGGGACTTGCAATTGGTGCAATTATTACTATCGCGATTCAGTCATCTTCTGCAATGACCGTAATGCTTGTAGGATTTGTTAACTCAGGCATTATGGATCTTGGACAGACAATCGGTGTTATTTTTGGTTCTGATATTGGTACAACACTTACAGCATGGATCCTTTCTTTGTCAGGTATTGAGAGTGATAACATCTTCGTAAGTCTCTTATCTCCAAAGAATTTCTCATTAATCTTTGCGTTAATTGGTATCATCCTTTTGATGGCTGCAAAGCAGCAGCGTAAGAAGGATATCGGACAGATGCTTGTTGGTTTTGCCGTTCTTATGACTGGTATGACAATGATGTCATCTTCAATGGAACCACTTCGTGAGATGGAAGAGTTTACTCAGCTTCTTACAGCATTTAATAATCCTCTTCTTGGTGTTCTTGCAGGTACTCTTGTTACAGGTGTTATCCAGAGTTCCGCAGCATCAATTGGTATCTTACAGAGTATGTCTCTTACAGGTCAGATTACATGGGCTATGGCAATTCCAATTATCATGGGTGCTAATATCGGTACTTGTGCAACAGCAATTCTTTCTTCATTCGGTGTAAATCGTAACGCAAAGCGAGTAACTGTTGTTCACGTAACAGTTAAAGTAATCGGAACAGTTTTGTGGCTTGTTGTCTTCTATGGTCTTAATCTGATTTTTAATTTCCCATTCTTGTCAAAGACAATCAATATTGTTGGTATTGCTTTGTTCCATACAATTTTTAATGTGGTTAATACAATTATTCTTTTCCCATTCCAGAAGCAGCTTGAGAAACTTGCTCGCATTATCGTTAAGGATGCAGAAGAAGATCAGGAGTTTGTTCTCGATGAGAGAATCATGCTTACTCCACCTATTGCTATCAACGAGTGTTCTATTATGATGAATAAGATGGTAAACCGTGTTGAGAATGGTCTTAACGAAGCAACTTATATGCTTTCTAATGGATTCGATTCTGAGAAGTTTGAATTCATCATGAAGAACGAGGATAAGATTGATAATTACGAGGACCATATCGGAGCCTTCCTTATGAAGCTTTCAACTTCCCAGCATCTTTCTGAGGAAGATAAGAACAAGTCTTCAAAGATGCTTCAGGCAATTGGTGAATTCGAAAGAATTGGTGACCACGCACGCTATATGGCTAAGTCAGCTGAAGAACTTAAGACAAAGGATATTGCTTTCTCGAAGTACGCTCAGGAAGAACTTTCAAGTCTCATAAGTGCAGTTCAGGAAGTATATATGATGGCAATCAATTCATATCGTTCAGGTAAGATTGAGGATGCAATGGATATTGCTCCATTAAGAATTGTTATTAGTGAGATGTGTGATGCATTTAAGGCTTCTCATGTTGAAAGACTTTCAGAAGGTATCTGTACAGCTGAGCAGGGATTTGTATTTAACGATATTCTTTATAGCTGCGGTCGTATCGCAGACCATAGTACAAACGTAGCTGCTATCGTATACAGATTTACACGCGATAACAAAGTAAGTGGTACTTACATGCACGACTTCAAACAGCGAAAAGATAAAGCAAGCGACATGGCATATCAGAAATACCTTTCAAAGTATATGCCAGTTAAGCAGTAAATTAACAAATAGGAGCTCTCCTTCAAACGGAGAGCTTTTTGTTTGCATTGACTAACTTTGTTTCTTTGGAGTTAAATCTCTTATTGCGAGGTAAAAATATATGGGAACAATTCTGGTATTCGTTATAAACAGCATTTTATTAGGTGTTGGACTTGCTATGGATGCATTTTCTGTATCACTTGCTAATGGTCTTAATAATCCTAAAATGAATAAATTTACGATGATTAAGATTGCGGGTGTTTTTGCCTTGTTTCAGTTTGCCATGCCAATGATTGGCTGGTTTTGTGTTCATACTATTGCCGAGAAGTTTGAGAAAGTTCAGCCTGTGATTCCATGGATTGCTTTTATTCTCCTTGGATTTATCGGAGGCAAGATGATAATTGAAGGTTTTAAGCCTTCAGAAGAGGAAGAAGCTGACAAGGGTATTGGCTTTAAAGTTCTTATGGTTCAGGGAATTGCAACTTCAATTGATGCACTTTCTGTAGGCTTTACAATTTCTGATTACAATGCAGTAAGAGCGCTTATAAGTACACTGATTATTGGTGTAGTTACATTTGTTATTTGCATCTTCGGGCTTGTTATTGGCCGTAAAGCTGGAACCAAATTGTCATCAAAGGCTTCCATCTTTGGTGGCTTAATTCTCGTGGGAATAGGAATAGAGATACTTATTTCAAGTTTTTTGTAAGTTAACAGTTCGTGAACGACACTTTGCTTAACTTGTTTGTGATAAATTCTTTTGATAAAATTGATGTGGCAGAAAAATCTGTATTCTTTTATTTGGAGGATTTTTAACAATGGGTTTGATTAGTCTTGTTAAGAATGTAGTTGGCGTAGCAGCTTCTTCAGTTGATACTGTAATCAAGGATCAGTACAAGGAGTTCTTTACATGTGATTCACTTGGACAGGATGTTCTTGTTAGAAGAGGTGCAGCTAGAAAGTCTACATCTAATGGTAAGAATCTTGGTGATTCAGAAGTAATTACAACAGGTTCTGTTATTGCAGTTCCTGAGAACACAGCACTTCTTCTCGTAGATGGTGGTCAGGTAATCGACTTTACTACAGAAGCTGGTTACTATCAGTGGGATTCATCATCTTCACCTTCTGTATTTGGTGAGGGTAAGTTCCTTGAGAATGCTAAGAAGATCGTTGGTGAAGCTTGGCAGCGTATGCAGTCTGGTGGTGAGATCACAAAGCAGCAGAGAGTTTACTTTGTAAACATGCTCGAGATGCGTGATAACAAGTTTGGTACTCCAACAGCTCTTCCATATCATGATCCAGAGTACAGAAATATTTACATCCGTCTTAACGGTGTATTCTCATATAAGATTGTTGATCCAGTAACATTCTTTAAGACACAGTGTGGTAATATCGCTGGTCAGATGGCAGCTAGAGAGTTCATGGGTTCACCAGCTGATCCTAAGCAGCCAAGAATTGAGTTCCTTGATAATTTCTCTGAAGTACTTAATAAGTGCGGTGGTCAGGATAAGATTATGTTCGCTGACCTTCCTTCAGAGCAGGGAAGACTTAGAAGATACATGCAGGAAGCTCTTGATGCAGAGTGGATGCAGAACAGAGGTATCGTAGTAGAGACAGTTGCTATTGGTGGTATTACACCTGATGATAAGTCTCGTGCTAGAATCGAAGAAGTTGATAACGCAAAGATGTATGGATCAGATCCTAACGCTCTTGCTGCTCAGGCTATCCTCGGTCAGACAGAGGCTATGAAGGCTGCTGGTGCTAATGCAAACGGCGCAGTTAATGGCTTCATGGGTCTTGGTATGATGCAGGGTATGGCAGGCGGAACAGGTGCTACACAGGCTGCATTCAATATGATTCAGCAGAATCAGCAGGCTCAGCCAGTAGCTGCAGCAGCAGTTCAGGCAGCTCCAGCAAACGGATGGACATGCTCATGCGGTCACGTTAACACAGGTAAGTTCTGTGCTGAGTGCGGACAGCCACAGCCAGCTCCAGCAGCAGGTTGGACATGCTCATGCGGTCACGTAAATACAGGTAAGTTCTGTGCTGAGTGTGGTTCACCAGCTCCAGCAGCTGCTCCAACAGCTTGCCCTAACTGTGGATTCAAGCCAGCAGACGGATCTCCTCTTGGAAAGTTCTGTCCTGAGTGTGGAACAAAGATTTAATAATAACGACAAAGATTATTATTGAAAATTGAATACTTACACCCCGATTTCGCTGAAGTCGGGGTGTTTTTTTTGCAAAAATGCAATATAATGGTGCGTAACTATAAAAAGGGGTTTTATATTTATGGCAAATTTAACTTTCAGAGATGATTTGTGCAAGGGCTGTGGTCTTTGTGTAAATGCGTGCCCAAAGAAAATCCTTCAGCTTGATAAGGACAGACTTAACAGTAAGGGTTATCATCCTGTTTCATGTACAGATATGAGTTCATGTATCGGATGTGCTTTTTGTGCTGTTCAGTGTCCTGATTCTGTAATTAAGGTTGAAAGGTAAGGTATCGATATGGCACAGAAAAGAGTATTGATGAAGGGTAACGAGGTTATCGCTGAGGCAGCACTTCGTGCTGGCTGCAGAAACTACTTCGGATATCCTATTACACCTCAGACTGAGGTTATGCACTATATGGCTAAGAAGATGGTTCAGATTGGTGGTAACTTCGTTCAGGCTGAGTCAGAGGTTTCAGCTATTAACATGGTTTATGGTGCAGCAGCTGCAGGTTGCCGTGCTATGACATCTTCATCTTCTCCTGGAATTTCATTGAAGCAGGAGGGTATTTCTTACATTGCTGGTGCTGAGCTTCCAGCAGTAGTAGTTAATATTGTTAGAGCAGGCCCAGGTCTTGGTGGTATTCTCCCAGCACAGAGTGACTACTTCCAGGCAACAAAGGGTGGTGGACACGGTGACTATAGAAATATCGTTATCGCACCAGCTTCTGTTCAGGAACTCTACGAGATGACAGTAGAGGCATTTAACCTTGCTGATAAGTACAGAATGCTCGCAATGATCATGGGTGATGGTACACTCGGACAGATGATGGAGCCAGTTGCTTTCCGTGATGAGGAGCCAATCGTTAAGGTTGAGAAGCCATGGGCTGCTTCAGGACGTCAGGGAAGAGATTTCCATAACACAGTAACATCTATCTACATTGATCCAGATGAGCTCGAAGCTAAGAATAATGAGCTTTCTGCAAAGTATAAGTATATCGAGGAGAACGAGGTTCGTTACGAAGAGATTGGCACAGATGATGCTGAAATCGTACTCGTTGCTTATAGCACATGCTCACGTATTTGTAAGAACGTAATTAAGCAGGCTGCTGAGATGGGTATCAAGGTTGGTATGATTCGTCCTATCACACTTTGGCCATTCCCATCTAAGATTATTTCAGAGGTTGCTGATAAGGCTAACGTTAAGGCTTTCCTTGATGTTGAGCTTTCACAGGGCCAGATGGTTGAGGATGTTAAGCTTGCTGTTCTTGGTAAGAAGCCAGTTCACTTCTTCGGAAGAAATGGTGGTAACTTGCCATCTCAGAAGGAAATCCTTGATGAGATTATTAAAATTCGCGAAGGAGGTAACGTATAATGGCAGTTGTATTTGAACCAACAAAGGGTCTTACAGATAAGCCTTTTCATTACTGTCCTGGATGTACTCACGGTATCATTCACAGAATTATCGCTGAGTCTATGGTAGAGCTTGGAATCCTTGAGGATACAGTATCTGTAGCTTCTGTAGGATGTACATATAACAGCTATGATTATTTTGCATGTGATGCAGTTCAGGCTGCTCATGGTAGAGCTCCAGCTGTTGCTACAGGTATCAAGCGTTCTTTGAAGGATAAGGTTGTATTCACATATCAGGGTGATGGAGACCTCGCTTCTATTGGTACAGCTGAGATTGTTCATGCTGCAGCAAGAGGAGAGAAGATCACAACTTTCTTCGTAAATAATGCTGTTTACGGTATGACATCTGGTCAGATGGCTCCTACAACACTTTTGGGTCAGGTAACAACAACATCACCATTTGGTCGTGATGCTTCTTACCAGGGTTACCCAATTAATGTATCTGAGCTCATCTCTAACCTTACAGGTGCTGTATACGTAGAGCGAGTTTGCCTTACAGACTATAAGAACATTCAGAATGCTAAGAAGGCTGTTAAGAAGGCTCTTCAGATTCAGATGGCAGGTCTTGGTTTCACAATGGTAGAGTTCCTTTCAACTTGCCCAACTAACTGGGGTAAGGAGCCATGTGAGGCTATGGAGTGGCTTAAGGAGAAGATGATTCCACAGTATCCTTTGGGATGCTTCAAGGGCGCAGATATCGACGTAAATAACCTTACAAAGAAGGAGGAGGCTTAATATGGTAGACTTTTCCGTAATTCTTGCAGGTTTTGGTGGTCAGGGTATTTTGTCAGCAGGTAAGATGCTTGCTGAGGCAGCTCTTTATGATGATCACGAGGTATCCTGGTTCCCATCTTATGGTCCAGAGATGCGTGGTGGTACAGCTAACTGTTCAGTAGTTATTTCAGATGAGGCTATCGGTTCTCCTGTAGTTAACTACGCTGATGTAGTTGTATGCTTGAATCAGCCTTCAGCTGAGAAGTTTGAGTCATACTTGAAGCCAGGCGCTATTCTTATTATCGATTCATCTTTGTTCTCATATGAGCCAACAAGAGACGATATTAAGTTTATCCCAATGCCAGCTTCTGAGATTGCTACAGAGCTTGGTAACATGGCTTTCGCTACTATCTCAATGATCGGTTGTCTTGCTACAGCAACAGGATGCATCAAGAGAGAGACATTCGAGTCAGCTCTTTATGAGATCCTCCCAGAGAGAAGACATAAGTTCATCCCTGGTAACATGGCTGCTTTCGACAAGGGTGCTGAGTACGCTAAGTAATACTTGGTATTAATTTATGAGTAGTAATACGTCCCGCTTCGGTATGAGGTGGGACGTTTTGTTTGCTTTGCGATTGACGCAATGCGTCAAGTGTATTACTATTTGTTCAAAGGAGACAGACATATGGATGATTATAGAAATTTGAAATCTCTACGCCTTGCGATGGGGCTTAATCGTGTTGAGTTTTGTGAGAAGTTTGATATTCCTTACAGGACTGTTTCGGATTGGGAAGCGGGTAGGAGAAAGATGCCAGACTATGTTTTTACGTTTATTAAAAATAGTATTTCATTTACTTTGGAAGATTATTCAACTAATCAAGTTGAATTTGGTGTTTTTTGTATTGAGAATATTGCTGAGCGACTTAATTTGGAAACTACCGAAATCTATCGCAAAATGACTGAAGAAACAGATGTTTTGTATTCATATGTATTTTCGAATTTTGAAGTACTTCATGCTCAGGATAAAGATTACATTATTGATGATGTTATTTCTGTACTTGAGGAAGAAGGTGTGTTGAATTGATTATTTATCACGGATCCAATAGTGAGATAACAAAACCAGATGTTTTTCATTCAAGAAGAAAAGTAGATTTTGGTAGTGGCTTTTATGTTACGACTATGTTTGAGCAAGCGCAGAAGTGGTCCAACAAGTTCAAAACGCGAGGAATGAAATCTTTTGTGAACGAATATGTTTTTGATGATAAATCAGCAAAAGAGGAATTGAGGATACTTGAATTTGATTCCTATTCAGATAAATGGCTTGACTGCATAGTAAATTGTCGCAAGGGATTAAAAGAATATGATTATGACATTATCATCGGAGGTGTTGCTGATGATAAAGTATTTGATACTGTGGAGTTGTATTTAGAAGGTCTTGTTGATAAGAAAGAAGCAATAAAAAAATTGAAGTATACAAAGCCAAATGTGCAGATGTGTTTTAAAACGCAAGAGGCAATAGATAAATTTATAAGTTTTAAAGGAAGTAAGGAAATATGACAGCTAATAAAACTTTACTGCAAAGAAAATATGCAAGAATAATTACTCTTTACGCTCAGGAAATGCACATTTCGATAAAGGAAGCATTTGATGTTTTCTATAAATCTGATGTATATCAATTGATGTCTAAGGGTATTTCGGATTTACATGCAATGAGTGATATGTATCTGGTTGATGAATTGATAATGGAAGTAAGGGGGTATTGAGCCTTTCGACAAAAATCGACAAGAAAAGGTTACAACTTTAATTTGACATCAAATTTCTACGGTGTTATAACATTCGTACAAAAGCTGAGACGAAGACGGCTGATTCAATGTCTTTATAGAGAACTGGGGATGGTGGAAGCCCGGTAATGAATAGAATCAAATGCTTATCACTTCCGAGCTGGAATCCTGAACGGTTACTATTAAGGATTCTCGTGAATGCTACGTTAGTGCATAGGGGTTGTTAGATCCCGATAAGTGGCGATAACAATAGTAATCGCAATTTGAGTGGTACCGCGAGTGGTAATTAGTAGAATGTTCCACCCGTCTCAAAGTAACATCTTTGGGACGGGTGTTTTTTTATTTGTGATTGGAGGATTGTGGAATGCTTACACTTGATAAAGTATTTGACGCACAGAAGGAACTTAAGGGAATCGTAAGAGAAACACAGTGTGTTAAGGCTACAGGAATTGCACCTAACTGCGATTTGTGGCTTAAGCCAGAGAACCTTCAGAATACAGGTTCATTTAAACTTAGAGGATCAGGTTATATGATCGCCAAGCTTTCGGAAGAGGAGAAGGCTAAGGGTGTAATTGCATGCTCTGCTGGAAACCACGCTCAGGGTGTGGCACTTGCTGCACAGAAGGCAGGAATCAAGGCTGTTATCTGTCTTCCTGACAGTGCCCCTATTTCGAAAATTGAAGCAACAAAGAGTTATGGTGCTGAGGTAGTACTTGTTGATGGCGTTTACGACGATGCTTATCAGAAGGCGTTGGAGCTTCGTGATAGCGAAGGATATACTTTCGTGCATCCTTTTGATGACGATAACGTTATTGCAGGTCAGGGTACAATTGCCCTTGAGATTCTCCATGATCTTGATGACGTTGATGCAATTATTGTGCCTATCGGAGGTGGCGGACTTATCTCTGGTATCGCATACACAATTAAGTCAGTCAGACCTTCAATTAAGGTGTACGGCGTTCAGGCAGCAGGCGCGCCTTCAATGTTTAATTCTGTTAAAGACGGTAAGATTGAGCGCCTCGAGAAGGTATCAACAATCGCTGATGGTATCGCTGTAAAGCAGCCAGGTGACAACACATTTAAGTATGTTTCTGAGTATGTGGATGAGATTGCAACAGTAACAGAGGATGAGATCTGTTCTGCTATCCTTGCCCTCATCGAAAAGCAGAAGATGATCGCTGAAGGTGCCGGAGCAGTTGCAGTTGCAGCAGCCATGTTTAATAAGTTTGACCTTAAGGGCAAGAAGGTAGTATCTGTAGTTTCAGGTGGTAACATTGACGTTAATATGCTTTCTAGAATCATCAAGCGTGGTCTTATGAAGAGTGGACGTGTATCTAACCTTCTTATCGAGCTTATCGATAAGCCAGGTCAGCTTAAGGATGTATCTAGAATCATTGCTGATCACGGTGGTAACGTTACTTCAGTTCACCACGAGAGAGCAGGAGACACAGAGTCTATCAACGGCTGCTACTTAAGAATTGCCATGGAGACAAGAGATTACGAGCATGTGGAAGAAATCAAGCAGGCGCTTATTAGTGAAGGCTTGAAGGTTGTGGAGTCGAATTGATGAATTTTGGTGATATTAATCGGACACTTTTGCATTAATCTTTTCTACTAATTGAATAACAGCATAACCTGTGATAAAGTCTATTTATAGAAAAGAAAGCACCCACTCCAAAGTGGATGCCTTTAGGGAATTATAATTTCTCCTGTTGGCAGACAGGAGAAGTTTTTATTTCTGCTTGTATCTTTTATCCAGGTACAAAAGAAATGTGAGGACGAGGCCTAAGAAAGCAATCAGCATTCCCAGAATTCCGAGAACAACCGAGATGATTTCAAATGCTGTCATATTCACACCTCCTTTCTTACATCGCCTTATATAGGTGACTTAATAGAAAAGAGGCAACCACCCTGTCATAGGTGCTTTCCACTTCTATTTTATAAAATTAAACGTGCCATTATTGGTACAGTTATTGAGGGATTTTACCTTGAAAAATTACTTCTCCTGTTGGCTGACAGGAGAAGTTTTTATATTATCTAAATCCAATTTTTGCAGTTTACAACAAATAAACTGCAACTCACCACAAAATCAACATAAAAGATTTCATAGGGGTAATATGTCATCGTACAAACTAGATGTAAGGTGACTTTTATGAAAAAGAGAATTATTTCGACACTTCTTATCGCTGCTATGAGTGCTTTCCTATTTACGGGCTGTTCAGCAAATGTAGTTGTTATGGAAAGTGAAGCGCCAGTAGCAACTGAAGCTTTTGATGTTTCAACAATAAGAGCTCAGGATGATTTCTTTGGGTACTGTAATGCAGAATATCTTCTTGATGCTGAACTTGATCCATATTCGGGTACAACTGGTTCATTTGATGTAGTCAATAATCTCGTTGATGAGCAGTTAAATTCAGTAATTAGAGAAATTGCAAACGGTGACAGAAGTACATATCTTCCTGGAAGTAATGAGCAGATTATTTACGATGTTTACTGGCAGTTCTACAACTATACAACAGGAAACATAGATTTTTCTGATGCGATTTCTGCTTCAATTCTGGATAACGTTACCAGAATTGACAGTTGTTCTAGTTACGATGAATTCTTCGATACATTAATGGATATTACTACTGACTGTGGAAATCCACTTATGTTTGATTCATTTGTTTATGGCGACATTTACGATTCAACAAAGAAGACACTCTTCATCTATCCAGAAACTTTTGGTATGAGAGAGGATTTTGATGATATAAGCAGAGGTCTATATCAGGCTGAATCCATTAAAAATCAAATCAGAGATCGCCTTTATTTTTCAGGTGTTGATTATGAAGAAGCAACAAACAGAGCAGTTGCTTTAACATATATGCTCATCGATATTTCTGCTAATACAGATTTTGAAGTAATGGATTCTACTAATTACTACAACTACGTGAATTTAATGAATGAAGAAGAAATATCAAGTGTTCTTACAAATATGTCCCTTGAAGATTATTATTCGATTTTTGGACTTAGAAATAATCCTGATGGAACTCTTGTAATTTTTGATGTAAATCAGCTTATGTATATTGACAGTCTCATGATTCCGGAGAATTTAAGAGCATTTAAGGATCTTGTAATTATGAAGTATATTGAAAATTACACTCTTATTCTTCCTGAGGATATGGGTGGAACATTTGTCGTTTATTCTGATGATTCAGGTGCACTGACAGTAGTTAAGCAGTTCCTTTATTACGAACTTGGCGAAGAATATGCAGAAAGATATATGGATCCAGAAGTAGTAGCGGATGTAACTTCTATGGTTGAAGACATGGTCGCTGAATATATCAATCTTGTTGGTAATGCAGACTGGATGGAAGATGAGACAAAGGAAGCAATTATTACAAAACTTAATGATATGGCTTACTTTATTGGCGCTGGCGAGCCACATGATATAAATCCAGATGATGCAAACGTTATTGGTGATAACGTATTTGAGACTATCAAAAGAATTATGGCCAGAAGTTGGAGCTTGGATCTTGATTCCATTACAAAACCGGTTGAAAGAAACGGCTTTGCCACGATGTCTCCACAGGCAGTAAATGCCTGCTATGCTCCAAGTCTTAATTCAATCAATATTACAGTAGCTATCATGAATGAGCCTTTCTATAGTCCTGGCAGAAGCTATGCAGCAAACCTTGGTGGTATCGGTGCTGTAATTGGTCACGAGATTTCACATGCATTTGATTCAACAGGAATGAATTTTGATTATCAGGGTAACTACAATCCTACTTGGATCTCAGAAGACGATCGTAATGATTTCGATGAGCTTTGTAGTGAATTTGCAGACTACTATTCCGAGTTTGTTGTTATGGAAGTTTACCATGTTGATGGAGAGCAGACTCTGGGAGAAAACATGGCGGATGCAAGCAGCATTCAGTGCGCTTTAAATATCGTTACAGACGATGAAGGTCGACGCGAACTTTTTGAAAGTTATGCGAGAATCTGGGCGAGCGTAACGACTGACAGGAATGCTTTGGAAAATCTTGAAATTGATGAGCATAGTCCTGACAGAATAAGAGTTAATGCAGTTGTGTCAATGTTTGATTGTTTCTATGAGCTTTACGATGTTAGGGAAGGCGATGGTATGTACATCGCACCTGAAGACAGAGTTTTAAGATGGTAAGGAGGTGTTTTACATGAATATTATTTTGAAGCATGCCTTAAGAAATATTTCTTCTAAGAAGGGAAGAACATTCCTCTTAATCTTTTGTGTAACGCTTACTTCATTTGTAGCTATGATTGCATTTGATATGACTAATACGGTTGAATCTTTAATGAATCAGTATTTCTTCCAGGCTATGGGTCAGGTTGATCTCATGGTTGATTCATCAAGAGATGATGTGTTTGAAGGCTGCGAGAATTATCACGAGGTTAAATTCGCTTTCGCAGCTCAGATATACTACGACAGAGACCCGGAGATGTATAGTTATTCTTTCTCCAATCCTATCAATGTTGTTGCTTTTAATGATTATGAATTAGCATATGAGTTCAGTCAGCTTAGCGATAATGTAGTTATTGGTGATAACGAGGTTTATGTATCTTCTGATTATTCCGAAAGTTACGACGTATCTAGAGGTGACGTGATTACACTTTATGCTAATGATGGTACTTCCTTTGAAGTTACTGTAAAAGGCATTATGTCACCAACACAGTTTGCAGTCTTTAATGGTTCTACAATTTTTGCAACGCCAGAGACTATTAAGAAGATTAACTGCTCTTCAAATATTGAGTATGTAACAAGACTTGTTGCACTTGATGATTATTCTACTGTTGAAAGTTTTAAAGAGCAGGTTCTTAAGAACGATCCAACAGCTACAATTGATGATATGAGATCTGATATGGAAGACGCTGACATCTCGAACTTATACTACATGTTCTATCTCATATTCCTTTTTACATTCCTTCTCGTTATTTTCGTAACAGTAAGTTTTTCTGAGAAAATTGTTACTGAGAGAATGTCTGTTGTAGGTACATTTAGAAGCCTTGGTACAACTATTAAGACAACAACAATGATTTTGCTTCTCGAAAATGTGCTATACGGACTTATCGGAGCAGTAATAGGCGTAGTCGCTTATGGATTCTTAAGAGTACCTTTCCTTAGTACTTTTATGGTTTTTGAAGATGATTACGGTAATTCTTTTGATGTTGCTTCTATGGTAGGTGCGACAAAGTGGTATACATATGCTCTTGTAATTCTTGGAGCAATTCTTGTTGAGACATTAACTCCAGTTTTTGCAGTCGTTAAAGCATCCAAGATGTCAATTAGAGACATTATCTTTGTAAACAAGGATACAGAGTTTAAATATACCTGGAATAGAGCATATTCAGGTGGAATTCTTTTCATTATCGCTATCGTAGCTTCTTTTATGAATAAGAGCTTCTGGGGACTTTGCGTAAGTATTGTTGCAATCATTTGCTCAATTGCAATCCTTATCCCATTCCTTTTGAAGGGAATTACCATTCTTGGTGAGAAGTTCATTAAGACGGAGAAGACACCTGTTTTAAAGCTTGCTGTAAAGGAGATTTCTAATAACAAGACTCTTGTTAATACTGCTGTGCTTTGTATTACTACACTTATACTTTCGACTTCTCTTTATACTTTTGCAGTAAGTCAGCGCAACGCTTTTTCTACAATCCCTTATGATGCGGATATTGTTATCACTTATCTGAATAATAATGATTCGTTCTTCTATTCATTTATAAATGATATCGATGGTGTTACTGATGTTGAAATTAGAAGAGGAGAGAATGCTAATATCACGATTAATGGTGAAAAGATTTCTGATTGTTATGTTGCACCATGGGAAAACTTCACAATGTTTACGGACCTTTCACAGATTAATGCAGAACTTTCTGATAATGAAGTAATTATCTCATCACAGATTGCTGCTAATAATAACATTAAGGTTGGAGATACTATAACGGTAGTTTTTAATTACGATGGATTCTTTCCAATTGAGTCAGAACTTGTAGTAAAGGATGTACTTAATTCTGGAATAACTGTAGCAAGAGATATTTTTATTTCGGAAGACAGATACACTGATCTTTATGGCGACAATCCTGCTACTATCGCAATCAGATGCGAAGAGGGAAGAGCAGAAGAAGTAAAAGCTTTACTTGTGAAATACATAGTTGGTGCAGATGACACTATCTTTACTTACAATGAGTTGTTTGAGACAAATAGAAGACAGGCTTCTCCAATTGTTACAGTATTAACAACGATTATCGTATTAAGTCTTGGTCTTACAATCATAGGTGTATCTGGTAATCAGACAATCGGTTTTGAGAACAGAAGACGTGAGATGGCAGTTCTTTATTCAACAGCGATGTCCAGAAAAAAACTCATCAAGCTGATTCTCCTCGAAAACAGTATTTCAATCGGAACATCTGTAGTTACGGCATTGATAGTAAGTCCGTTCCTTATTAACAGTTTTTCAAGAGTCTTAACTCTTATAAGTAGTGGTGATATCCCGGAGATTACTTATAACGTTGCGGCAATTGTAATTTACATGGTAGTAGCATTTCTTGTAATTATGCTTACAAACATTATTCCAATAAGAAGAATCAACGAAATGAAGTGCTCACTTGAGCTTAAGTACGAATAATCGGAGGAACAAATATATGGATACAATTATTACAGTAGATAACGTAAAGAAAACTTTTGGTAAGGGAGATACAGCCTTAGAAGTTTTGAAGGGTGTTGATCTTTCAGTTACAAAAGGAGAGTTTGTTTCTCTTATGGGTCAGTCTGGTAGTGGTAAGTCAACACTCCTTTATCTTATCGGAGGTCTCGATTTGGACTACGAAGGAGATATCGTGGTTTGTGGTACTAAGCTTCATGGCCTTAAGGATAAAGAGCTTTCTGATATCAGACTTAGTAAGATTGGATTTATCTTCCAGTTCTATAACCTTGTTCAGAACTTAAATGTTGAGGATAACATTTTGCTTCCTGTCTCTATTGCTGGTAAGAATGTTTCTGAATATAAGAAGAAACTTGATGAGATTTTGGATATCACAGAGCTTTCAGATAAGCGTAAGGCGATGCCTTCACAGCTTTCTGGTGGTCAGCAGCAGCGTGTAGCAATAGCAAGAGCTCTTCTTGGTGAACCAACAATTATTCTTGCGGATGAGGCTACAGGTAACCTTGATAAGGAGTCAGGTGAGAATATTATGAGACTTTTCTCAAAGATTAATAAAGAGAAGGGGATGACAATCCTCCAGGTTACTCATAACGAGGAGTGCGCTAAGTACGGTAATCGTATCATCAGACTTGAAAACGGCAAGGTAGTTGGATAATAATATTCACTGATGATTAGTGGGGGACATACATGAATTTTGCCGTTTGTGATGACGAGAAAATCTTTATAAAACAGTTCGAGTCTGTTGTATCTGAGAGGTACAGCAGACTTGATGTTACTATAGATTCTTTCTGTTCAGGACTTGATCTATTAAAGTGCATTGATAATGGTCAATTCTATGATGCGTACTTCCTTGATATTGAGATGGATGCGATTGACGGAATGAGCCTTGCAAGAGAAATCAGAAACAGACTTCCTGAGATTCCTATCGTGTTTTTAACAAGTCACATCGAGATGGCAATTGATGGCTACGAAGTAGCAGCGTTCAGATTTCTTAAAAAGCCAGTTGATAAGGATAAGCTTTATCAGACTATCGAAGACTTAAAGCAGCTTTCGCGTGGCCGTAAGGGCGTCGTTTTAAAAATCGATGGTGAAGATACTGTTATTGTTCCATCGGACGTTTTATTTATCGAATCAGAGAATAACGATATCAGAGTAATTACAAAGAACAAGACTTACACAACAAGAATGAAACTTGCTGATGCTATGGAACTATTTAATTCTGTTGGTGATGCTTTCGCTCGTGTTCACAGGTGCACAATCGTTAATATGGCGCATGTAAGCAGAATTCGTGAGAAGGATGTAGTTCTTGATAACTCTGCAGTTCTTGCGATAAGCAGAGGCTGTTATAAAGAGTTTAAGTCTGTTTTCTATGACTACGTAAAGTCATCGGTGAGATAAAGATGGAAATTGTTGTTGATATTATTTCTATTGCTGCAATAGCTCTTGCTATGTTTGTCCTTCTAAAGTATGTCTGGCAAACTAAGTTTGATTTCCGTGAACTGAAATTATATGTAGCAATTATCTGCTCACTTTTGGTAGCAGGAAGCATTTATATTTCATTTCATTATGGTTTAGCAAGCTTTGTAAAGTATAGTACGAGAGAAGGATTTAAAGAAATAATTAGCGTTTTTGCAGCAATTATTCCTTTCCTCGCTTTTCTTCCTATTGCGAGATTTTGCTTAAAGCGTAAACTCGAGGCTTTTACTGCTTTTAATATTATTTTTCAGACGGTTATAGTTCTTTTTATCCTTGCAATTAGTATTTCTCTTAATTCAATTTGGGTTTATCTGCTCTCTGGAGTTCTAATGATTCTCGCTATTGTGAGTTTTGTTGTTAGAAATCAGAATAAGTACTTTAATAGTGTTACTAAGATTAACGAGGACCTTCTTAATGCGCAGCTTAATCACTATGAAGCAATTAAGCAGAGTAATTTTGAACTTAGAAGAATTAAGCATGACATGAAGAATCATCTGCTTGTAATTAAGGAATTAGCCGCAACAGGGAAAGCATCTGAAGTATCTTCATACGCGGATGAACTTCTTGGGGAAATTGCAGCAAGTGAGACTTTTTATAGAACTGGTAACGAGATTGTTGACGCCATTATTTCGGATAAGAAGGCTAAGGCAGGAAAGCGTGGAATTAATCTTGAAGTAACAGGTAATATCGTTGGTTGTGAGATTAATCCCGTAGATCTTTGTACGATAATTGCCAACTTATTAGATAACGCAATTGAAGCTGTAAGTAAACTCTATGGGCTTAATACATCTGAGAAACATAATGCTATTACTCTCGATTTTAAAAAGAATGCTAACTTCGTTTTGATTACTGAAACTAATTATGCCATCGCCAGGATGAGGGAAGAGAATAATAGAATTATCTCTTCCAAGGGTGGTAGTGATCACGGTTTTGGAATTTATAACATAAAAAACGCCGTTTATAGAAACGGCGGTGAATTCAATTGTTCTGTTAAGGAAGAAGAATTCTTTAAGTTTGAATTTGAGATTATGCTTCCACTTAATTAATATTATTTCTTTTTGTGGAGCCTTTTCTGCTCATACATATGTTTGTCTGCAACTTCCAGGTGTTCAAATGCATTTGAAAGTGAATCTTTATCAACAGTACATACGCCAACACTTGCAAATATCTCGTATGGCTTTGAGAGTTTCTCTGACTGAATCTCAAGCTCTTTGTTTATCCTCTCGATAATTGTTTTATGGAATTCTTCGTCAGGAGACGTAACAATAGCATAAAACTCATCTCCTCCAACTCTTGCACAGATGTCATCTGGATTTAATGCCGATACAATACCATTAGCAAAAGCTTTAATTGCAATATCTCCTTCGTGGTGACCAAATGTATCGTTAATGGTTTTAAGATTATCAAGGTCAGCACTTACAAAAGAGATAAAGTTTGTATTCAATTCCTTGTTTGCCATAAGGGAAGAAAGCCTCTGTTCGAAAGCACGTCTGTTACTAATTCCAGTGAGAGTATCAATAAGATTCTGACGCCTGATCTCAGCGAGTTCCTTAAACTCTTCCTGCATTCTTAAATCTTCGTATGCAGTTGCGATTGCCGCTGTAACAGGAGCAATAAAAATAGTGAAATCCTGCTTTTCGTCCCATTCTGAAACCAGATATCCAAATGTTATATTCTTCTGGTGAATTGGAAGCACGATAAAGCATCCAGGCTCATCTGAATCATATACACTTTCAGGGAGTATATGCTTTCTGTCGAACAGTTCATCTTTATAATCAGGCGTTGAACTCTCGTAAGGGAAGGTAACTCTGAGATTCATTTTCTCACTGTATGGATTATCGTCCTTGTGTTCACCAGTACAAAGGCATAAATATGATTTTGTGAATTTGAAGTTTGGTGCAAATTCATTAATTAATGCGAGTTTATCAGATTCAGTTGCTCTGTTTTGAACATCTGAAGCGATAAATGTAGCTGTGCGCACATTAACATAGTCATTTGCAACCTGGTGGAAAAGGAAAGATATATCAAGTTTTGGAGCCTTCGGATTGCAGCCGCAGCTTGCCTTGAAAAGTGGTTTACCTGAAAGGAACGATTCCTTTGGTACTTCCTTTCCAGCTCTGACACTCTCAATAATCTCAACAGCCTTCGTCGCCATCTCAGTTATTGGAGTTTTTACTGTAGTAAGTACAGGGGTTGAACCACGTCCTTCAGTAACTTCGTCAAAACCTGAAATTGCAATGTCTTCAGGGATCCGTATTCCACGACTCTTAAGCTCCTCACTAAGTCCGAGTGCCATATAGTCGTTGGCGCAAATAATTGCCTGTGGCTTTCCGTTATAAGATTTAAGAAAGAAGTCTGCTGCAGGTTTACTTAAGAATTTCCAGAAATCTCCTTCGAAAATAATATCATCCGTAATAGGAAGACCAGAATCAATCATGGCTGCCTTAAATCCATTGAGTCTTTTAACAGAATCCTCAACTGAAAATGGTCCAGACATATAGCAGATTTTTTTAAATCCATGCTGGTTAATAAAGTGCTTTGTCATATCGTATGTTGTGTTAAAGTCATCAAATACGATTCTGTATGTATCTTTGGCTCCATTACGAATTGAAATAATTGGACAGTCTGAAGTTTCCTTGATTCTGTCTATAAGAAGTCTTTCCATTCCAGCTATGTCATAAGTGTCAGCAAGAGATATTACTCCCACAAATTCACTAAATACAGGAATATTAATTACATCTCTTTCACCAGAGTCAAAGAGCATTGTGTTGGAATAAGATCCGAAATTATTAAAAATAAAAACATCATAGCCTTTGGAATTTGCTATGCCCTTAATATCATTGGCGAAACTCTTCTGGAATTCACGACCAATCTCACCGAGAAATACTGCTATTTTTTTACGCATAATAGAAGCCCCCGCTTTTACTAATTACATTTAACAACAAAACTGAGAAGAAAATCCGATACTATTTTGAAAAAAATGTAAATAAATAGTTCAAAACTGATTTTCGAAGAAAATGCTTTGCATAGCGCGTAATTTTTGAGTAGAATTCGGGCAGTAAAATATAAAGGAGCGTATTACTTATGAGTAAGATTGTTTATACAAAGAATGCACCAGATGCTATCGGTCCATATACACAGGCAAGAGTTGTAGGAAACCTTGTTTTCACTTCTGGCCAGATTGCTATTAACCCTGAGACAGGTAATGTAGAAGCGTCAGATATCGAAGGACAGACACATCAGGTTTGTAAGAACCTTAAGGCTGTTCTTGAAGAGGCAGGCTCTTCACTTGAAAATGCAGTTAAGACAACATGTTTCCTTGCTGAAATGGGAGACTTTGCTGCTTTTAATAGCATTTACGGTGAGTACTTCACAGGTAAGCCAGCTCGTTCATGCGTGGCAGTTAAGACTCTTCCTAAGAATGTTCTTGTTGAAGTTGAAGTAATAGCGGAAATATAACAACTGACTGGCTTTGAGAATGTGATATAATGTTTCACGTTCTTCGAAGATTACGTTTAAGGGGATTATATTAATGCCAATCTTAAGTGTTGACAATATTAGTGTTTCATTTGGAGAACGCCGTCTTCTTGATGGCGTTTCTTTTATGATTAATGAAGGTGATAAGATTGCCTTCATCGGTAATAATGGTGCCGGAAAATCCACTCTTTTCAGAGTAATTAAGGAAACACTAAGACCTGATGAGGGTCGTGTAATTAAGCATGGTAATACTATTGTTGGCTTTTTGTCCCAGAGTATGGATGAACAGGACTTAAGTGGTTCAACATTAAAGCCTCAAAAGCTCCTTGATCTTGAAGCAAGAAAGACTGAACTTGAGATTGAGATTTCTAGTCACCAGGGTGATGAACTTGAACTTAAAAGAATTATGGATGAGTATTCAACCGTTACTGCCAACTATGAGGCAATGGGTGGATACGATTATGACTTTAGAATCCAGGACGCTCTTGCTGGATTAGGCCTTACAGGTATTGAGGACAGAGGAGATTTTACAACTCTTTCCGGAGGAGAGAAGATGAGAGTCTGCCTTGCGCAGCTTATTGTTGCAAGACCTGATATTCTTCTTCTCGATGAGCCTACTAATCACCTCGATATCGAGGCAATTGAATGGCTTGAGAATTACCTTGCCTCTTATGGTGGAGCAGTATTTGTAATTTCTCACGACCGTCACTTTATCGATAAGTTTGCAAACAGAGTTATTGAACTTCAGGATGGTAAAATTACCTGCTATAAGGGTAATTACGATGACTATAAGGTTCAGAAGGCAGAATTTCTTAAAACTCAGGAAGCACTTGTAGCAAATCTTGAGAAGGAACTTGAGCATCAGCTTGATGTTAAGCAGACAATGCTTTCGCACAGAAATATAAGCGGCTACCACATGAGAGAGAAGATGGTAGATAAGGTTGCTGACGTTCTTGAGAGGGAGCGCGCAAAACTTCCATCAGGCTCAATGAAGATGTCATTTACAATGGTTCCTGAAGAAAGAACAGGAGCATCTGATAAGATTCTGATATCTGTAAGAGATGTTTCAAAGAAGTTCGATGACGAGCCATTTATTTTCGAGCATATTTCTTTTGAGCTTAAGGCGGATCAGAAGATTTTCCTTTGTGGTCCTAACGGATGTGGTAAGTCAACGCTTCTTACGATGCTTTTGGGACAGCAGGGTGGATTTGATGGAAGTGTATTTGTTTCTGCATCTGCGACTATGGGATATATGGGGCAGTTTGTGCCTTTCGATAACGAAGAATTAACCTGCGTGGAAGAACTTATTGGAAGATCTGACCTTAGTAATACTGAGGCAAGATCAATGCTTGCAAGATTCGGCTTTAGAGGACTTGATGTATTTAAGACAATTAATGTTTTGTCAGGAGGCGAGAGGTCAAGACTTTACCTTTGCTGCCTTCTTCAGGAGAAGCCTGATATTTTGTTCCTCGATGAGCCTACAAACCACCTTGATATTGATTCTAGAGAAGTTCTTGAGGATGCGCTCTCTGAGTATAACGGAGCTATCGTTTGTGTAAGCCACGACCGTTTCTTTATTGATAAGTGTGCAGACCAGATTCTTGGATTTAATAACTGTACTGCTGAACTTTACGATAAGTATCAGTACTATAGAAATGCTCTGAAAAAAGCACCAGCAGTTGTAGTGGAGGCTCCTAAGAAGACTGAGGAAGAGAAGACTTCACGTAATACTGAAGGCAAGAAAGAGTCTCAGAATCGTGCCCAGGAACGTAAACTTGTAGCTAAGAGACGTGAGCGTATTCGTCAGCTTGAGAAAGACATTGCGTCATTAGAAGAACGCCAGGGCGAGTTAGAGCAGATTTTTACAGAAGGTGCCGGTGCTAATGAATATCAGGAATATGCTGATAACGCTTCCAAAATCGAAGCAATGTACGAAGAATACATGGAACTTTCTGAGCAGGAAGAGTAATTTTTGCAAAGTTCTCAAAAAACAATCATAAAAACACGCAAATAGAGTTTGTATATTTGCGTGTTTCTTTTTATCCTTAAAGTAAGAAAAGATAGAAAAAACGAGAGGCGGTATTTCCAAATGGGAATGACAATGACTCAGAAGATTCTTGCAAGCCACGCTGGACTTGATTTTGTAAGTCCTGGAGATTTGATTGAAGCAAAGCTTGATAAGGTTCTTGGTAATGACGTAACAACTCCACCTGCAGTAAAAGTTTTTAAGGATATGGGTGCAACTGAAGTTTTTGATAAGGAGAGAGTATGTCTTATTCCTGATCACTTCACACCTAATAAGGATATTAAGTCAGCTGAACTTACAAAATGTGTAAGATGCTTCTCAAGAGAACAGGACCTTACTCACTACTATGAGCTTGGTGAGAAGGGTATGGGTATCGAGCACGTTATTCTTCCTGAGAATGGTATTGTTCTTCCAGGAGATGCCATGATTGGTGCTGATTCACATACATGTACATATGGTGCTGTTGGAGCATTCTCAACTGGTGTTGGTTCTACTGACCTTGCATGTGCAATGGCATGTGGTGAGACATGGTTCAGAGTTCCTGAAGCAATTAAGGTAGTTCTTACTGGAAAGCCTGATAAGTACATCACAGGTAAGGACGTAATTCTTCACCTTATCGGCATGATTGGTGTTGATGGTGCTCTTTATAAGTCACTTGAGTTCGTTGGCGAAGGCGTTAAGGAACTTTCAATGGATCAGCGTCTTACAATCTGTAACATGGCTATTGAGTGCGGTGCCAAGAATGGTATCTTCCCAGTAGATGAGATTACACTTGAGTATATTAAGAGAACAAATCCAGAAAGATTTGCTGCTAATGACTATAAGGTATTTGAAGCAGATGAGGACGCTATTTATAGCGAGACAATTGAGATTGACCTTGCGAAGGTTAACTTCACAGTAGCTCTTCCACATCTTCCATCTAATACACGTAATGCTTCAGATGTTACTGATATCGAGATTAATCAGGTTGTAATTGGTTCATGTACTAACGGACGTTATGAGGACATGAAGATTGCAGCAGAATTATTTAAGGGAAGACACGTTAAGAAGGGAATTAGATGTATTGTTATCCCAGGTTCTCAGAAGGTCTACAGACAGTGCCTCGATGAAGGTATGCTTGCTATCTTTGATGATGCAGGTTGCGTAATTTCAACTCCAACATGTGGTCCTTGTCTTGGTGGTCATATGGGTATTCTTGCTGAAGGCGAGAGATGTGTTTCTACAACAAACCGTAATTTCGTAGGACGTATGGGACACGTTAAGTCTGAAGTAATTCTTGCAGGCGTTCCTGTTGCTGTTGCGTCAGCATGCATGGGTCGTGTTGCAACACCAGATGAGATTTGATGGAGGTAAGTGATAATGAAGGTAACAGGTAATGTTTTTAAATACGGCGATAACGTAGATACAGATGTAATTATTCCTGCAAGATACTTGAATTCGGCTGACCCAGCTCATCTTGCTTCTCACTGTATGGAAGATATTGATACTGCTTTCGCGTCTAGCGTAAAGCCAGGCGATATTATGGTAGCAGGTAAGAACTTTGGATGTGGTTCTTCACGTGAGCACGCTCCTATTGCAATTAAGGCAAGTGGCGTTTCTCTTGTAATTGCATCTGACTTCGCTCGTATCTTCTATCGAAATGCAATTAATATCGGTCTTGCAATTATGGAGTGCCCTGAGGCATCAGAGAAGATTGCTGCTGGCGACGAGATTGAAGCTGATTTTGATACAGGTGTAATTGTAAACAAGACAAAGAATGAGTCTTATACAGCAAAGCCATTCCCAGAGTTCATTAAGAATATTATCGACTGTGGTGGTCTTGTTCCTTACACACAGACTAAGATTGGAAGTAAGTAATATGAGTGAGAAGAATTATAAGATTGCAGTTATTGCAGGTGACGGAATTGGTCCTGAAGTAACAGCTTCTGCAGTTGAAGTTTTGAAGAAGGTATCTTCAAAGTTTAATTTCGGACTTACATTTGATGAGCGACTTTTTGGAGGTGCATCTATCGATGCTTACGGAGCTCCATTAACTGATGAGACATTGGAAGCTTGTAAGGCTTCTGACGCAGTTTTACTTGGTGCTGTAGGCGGACCTAAGTGGGACAAGGTTGATCCATCCATAAGACCAGAGAAGGGACTTCTTAATATTCGTAAGGGACTTGGTCTTTACTCTAACTTAAGACCTGCTCTTATGTTCGAGGAATTATCGGAGGCTTCACCTCTTAAAAATGTAGGTGAGATGGATATTCTTATCGTACGTGAGCTTACAGGTGGTATCTACTTTGGTGAGCGTGGACGTAAGGACACTGAAGCTAATGAAGTTCTTCCAGATGGTACAGTTAAGGGAGTTGTTGCTTACGACGTAGAGTCTTATTCTGTAGGTGAGATTACACGTATCTTAAGACAGGGCTTTACTTATGCAATGGGACGTAACAAGAAGCTTACTGTAGTAGACAAGGCGAATGTACTTGAGTCTTCACGTATGTGGAGAGAGATTACAGAGAGCCTTAAGCCTGAATATCCTGAAGTAGCTGTTGATTATCTTTATGTAGATAATGCTTCAATGCAGCTTATCGCAAGACCATCAAGCTTTGATGTAATCGTAACTAACAATATCTTTGGTGATATTTTGTCAGATGAGGCAGGTCAGATTACAGGTTCAATCGGAATGCTCCCATCTGCTTCTCTTGGTGCTCCTAATACACCAGGTCTTTATGAGCCAGTTCATGGTTCTGCTCCTGATATTGCAGGTACTGGTAAGGCCAATCCTCTTGCTACTATTCTTTCTGCAGCAATGCTTTTAAGATGGTCATTAGGCGAGATGGAAGCAGCTGACGCAATTGAGGCTGCTGTTAAGAAGACTCTTGCTGATGGCTATAGAACTGTTGATATCAAGGGCTCTTCAGAGAACGTAACAGTACTTGATACAAAGGGTATTACAGAGAAGGTTCTTGAGAGAATTTGATTTTTATTTACTTAAGAATTTAGATAAAGGGTGAGTGGAAAAGTCTCATCCTTTTTCTTTTGTGGATTTTTATCCCCCCTTCTTTAGGTACTGATATTAAATAATGGTATAATCACATTCGTATTTGAGAATATTTTTTGGAGGTTGACATGAAAGGGAAAAAGTTTTTATCACTTTTGGTAATGGGGTCTATTCTTGTTTCAAGCGCATCATGCTCACTTTTTGGACCAAAGATTACAGTAGATGAGGATGATGCATCAGATTTTGCTGAGGATTACTGCCAGGCAATTCTTGATCAGAATAAGAAGAACATTAAGAAGATGTCTGAGGAATCAGCTGAGGATTATATTGATGATCTTACTTTTGCTGCTGTAACAGGCGATAGCGATTTGGATGATGTTTACGAGGCATGGTTCAATACTCTTGAGTATCAGATTGACGATGTTGATTTCGATGAAGAGACAGGTAATGCTAAGGTTACTGTATTGTTCTCATATGCTGACTATAGTGCATTCGAGTTGGAGCTTCCTGACTTTAAGAGTGCATGGATTGATTCTATTGAAGAGGCATCTGACTACACTATCGTAGAGGCAACACTTGAAGTTAAGTACGATGCTGAGAATGAGTCATTCTATGTAAAGGGTGCTAAGAAGTTTATCGATAAGGCACTTGCAATGTTCAATACAGATATTGCAACAGTTGTACCTGAGGATAATAATCTTGCAGTTTATGCTTCATGGGAGAATGCAATTGGCGATGCATACTATTCAAATGAGAGCATTAATCTTGATGTAACTTTCGATGATGACTATGGTTTCTTTACAGACAGAGACATCAATCTTACATTTACATCATTCAGTGGTGTTGTTGTAGTTGAAACTGTAAAGGGTTATGAGCTTGCTACACCATATGAAGTATTGCCTTCAATCTTTGGTGATGAGGAATTCCCAGAGGGAACTTTGGCAGTTCTTGTAGAAGTTGTTGGTACAGAATTTTCTGATGTAGCTTCTGTTGATATTGTTGTTCCTGAGGTACCAGAACCTGATACAAACAATAATACAGTTGAGCATGATCCTGCTATGTGCGGAACATATGATGAGTCAACACATGTTTACAGAAATGAGTATTTCAATATCGAGATTACATTTAATAACGGCTGTGAAGTTCTTCCTGCATCTCAGTTCCCTGATATGGTAGCTTCATTTGCAGAGCAGAATATTGTTGTTGATTACTTCCTTTATGATTCTGCTTCAGAGACTTTGTGGGTAGTATGTTCTGCTACACTTAATCCAACAGGTGCACCTTACAGAACTACAGGTCTTGCAGATATTGATCATCCACTTAATGAATCAAATGGTGTTCAGTACATTTCAACTTCACAAACAAGTGATGAGTATCTTTATGAGTCATTCGGTCTTTGTGAGAATAGCGGAATGCTTATCTTTTATCGTTATTCTTTCGAGTACATCGCTGATAACGGAGTTGTAATGGATACATTAAGACCAATTGCTTAATTGAGTAATTAATCTTTTAAGAATCAGTCAGGGGTCTTCGGATCCCTGATTTTTTTGAAAAGAAATATGATAATATGAGTCTATTAAATACGGAGTGTGAGATTAGATGTTCGGAAGAGAAAACGACGAGTTAGACGATTACAGAAGAGAACAGGAAGAGATTAGAAGAGAGAAGAAAAAAACTAATTCTGCCAAGCCATCCAAGATTAAGAAGAAAATTCGTAAGGAAAACATGGATGGTTCCATTACATACACTGGTAAGGGTGAGAAAGGGTCACTTTATTTCTTTGTTGTTTTCATTTGCATTATGATGATAATGCCTTTTATTATTCTTATGACTACAGGTGAAGTTAATAGCTATGGTGATGCTATAACTGGTTTTGTTTTTGTTGTTGTAATTGTGATTGTTAGTAGTGTCTTTGGAATGAAAAGATTCTTTGGTAAGAATGCAAAGGCTATTACCGTTGATAGAGAAAGCATCGATATTTCTACTCCAAGTGGTAAGAAACTCACATATTCATGTAATGATTATCTTCGCATGGAGTATCAGAGACACTATGGTAAGCACCATAGATACAGCAGAACTACGTATACGATGGTATTTAAGGGAGCTAATGGCGACGAAGAGAGAATTAATTTCTGCTCCGAGAGGCAACTGGTTGCAAGTGACTTTAACGCTGAAGTTATGAGACGTAAGAGTAGTTTTGTTAATGATCTTACAGAAATAAGTGACGCGGCTTTTGCTTTACCAGAAGAACTTAAGAAGCATATAACATCAAGTAATAAGGCAATTGCTACTATTGTGTTTGTCATGATGATTATGTTTGGCTTTATTGCCGGCATGGATATTGTAACCAATTCTGGTATTACAAGTGATTCCGTTGGACTAATCTTTGTCTTCGTTATATTTGCTTTTGTTTTTATTGTTGGTGCAACATCTGGTGCAGGTCAGAATATTGCTCCAGGAAAAATAAGCTTTATATCAGGTTCAATTATTATTGATGATTTAAGATTTGACGCTGGTAAGATTAATTCTATTTTTGTAACTATTCTAGGATTAAATGATCCAAGATGCATGAGTCATTCAACAATTCATATTGTTGATTCAAATGGTGAGTATGTGTTCCTTCTTGGTAAGTTTTATTCAAACAGGGGACCAATGGGTGTAAGTAATAATAATCCGCTGCCTGACTGGCCATATGAACAGCTTTATACATATATGAAGAACTGGGCAAAGGTATATAACGTAAAATTTGGAGATTATATAATCTGATTTTTTAAAGGCAAATTAAACGGCTGACTTCTTTTTAGGAGCCAGCCGCTATTTTTTGTGTGATTTTAAATTTCGAGATTAAAGTTCAGCCTTGTGTGCAAGTCCGAGTTCTTCTGCAATTGCGAAGAATGCTTTACGTGAGCCTACGATAGAAGACTCAGATACGCAGAATGCAAGTCTCATGAAACCAGGTCTTGAGAAACTCTTACCAGGAACAAGAAGGAGATTATACTTAGCGCAAACTGCAGCGAAATCATCATCAGTCATTCCGTTTGGAGTATTCATGAAGATGTAAAGTGCACCGTTAGGCTTAACAGCATCAAAACCTGCATCTACGATGTTAGAGTAGAGGAGATTTCTTCTGTGCTCGTAGTTTGCTACGTCAACCTTGGCATAAAGTGACTTCTCGATAACCTTCTGCCAGATAGCAGGAGCGTTAACGCTACCAAGAGTTCTGTTGTTAAGAACGATAGCAGATGTCAAATCATCGTAATCAGCATGCTTAGGAGAAACGAGAGTATAACCGATTCTCTCACCAGGAAGTGACAAAGACTTGCTCCATGAGAAACATACGATGAGGTTATCGATACACTTAAGTGCTGAAGGAACTTCCATGTTGTCGTAAACGAGATCAATATATGGCTCGTCAGAAATTACGTGGATTACGTGATCCTTTGTAAGAAGCATCTTGTTAAGATCAGAAAGAAGTTCAGCTGAATAGATAACACCTGATGGGTTGTTAGGTGAGTTAACGATAATAGCCTTTGTCTTGTCTGTGATAGCAGCTTCAATCTTAGAGATATCTGGCATAAAGCCATCATCTGTCTGAACGATTACAACCTTACCGTTATGGTTATCGATGTAGTTGTTATATTCCATGAAGTATGGAGCAAGTACGATTACTTCGTCTCCATCATCAAGAATTGAGTGGAGTACATCATTCATTGCAGCAGCTGCACCAACTGTCATACAAACAGCATTGCTATCGATTGTAAGTCCTGATTCTTCTGAACGCTTCTTGGCAATGATTGCTCTTGTTGACTCGAAGCCGCTGTTGCTCATGTAGCCGTGCATGCCTGGTGTTGGGTTGTTAGCAAGATCCTTAAGTGCGGCGATTACTTCCTTTGGTGGCTCTAAGTCTGGGTTACCAATTGAGAAATCGAATACGTTATCAGCTCCGTAAATAGCCTTAAGACGATTGCCTTCTTCAAACATTTTTCTAATTGCAGATCCGCCTGCAAGTTTTGGGATCATTTTTGATGCGATCATATAAAACACCTCGTGTTATTTTTTACCACCTAAAAATATACTACTTATTAGGTGGTATAATCAATTGAGTATATTAATTTTTAGCGGAGGTTATTATGCGTTTTGTTAAGAAGAGCATCTCGTGTCTTGTTGCTGCCATAATTATTATGGGTAGCATTCTCTCTGTAATTCTATACGAAAGCAAAGAGGTCAGCGCTGATGAGGTAGCTGTTAATGCTTTTGTTTCAAGACTTTACGAGGTCACCTTGGACCGTGAGGCAGATTCTGGGGGACTTGCTTACTGGGCCGACAGAATAAACAGCGGCAATGAGACAGGCATTTCTGTAGCCTATAATTTTATCTTTAGCGAAGAGTTCCAGAGCAAGGACTGCTCCAATGAAGACTATATCGATTATATGTATATGGCTTTCTTCGGAAGAAATTCCGATAGTGCGGGAAAGGCATACTGGGTTAATCTCATGGACTCTGGTGTGAGTCGTGAAGCCGTATTTGAGGGCTTTTCTAATTCTGATGAGTTTTACGATATTTGTAATGAGTACGGCATCGTTGCAGGTACATATATTACTGGCAGAGATGCTGTAATGACAGCCCGTGTAAATTTGTTTGTAAACAGGCTTTATACAATTATCCTTGGACGCACATGTGATAAGGATGGTATGGCTTACTGGACAAATCAGCTCGTATCCGGTGTAACAACTGGTGGTGAGGCTGCTCATGGATTTGTTTTCTCAGATGAGTACTACGGCATGAATAAGTCTGATGCTGAATATATTGATGATTTGTATCTGGCATTTATGGGGCGTCCTGCTGATGATAATGGAAGAAACTACTGGCTTTCATTATATGTTAATGGAAGTAATGATCTTCAGATTTTTAACAGTTTCCTTCTTTCTGATGAATTTACTTCTATTTGTGCTTCTTATGGAATTACAAGAGGTAATTCTGTTGGTGGCGATAAGATTTGGGCGCGAGAGCATGATTCAAGAGCGGGATTTGACAGAAGTGTA
The DNA here is from genome assembly GCA_045598005.1 of Saccharofermentans sp. GTDB lineage: Bacteria > Bacillota > Clostridia > Saccharofermentanales > Saccharofermentanaceae > Saccharofermentans. The sequence continues at coordinate 36,304 of JAZLLF010000040.1, forward strand.
AATTTGTATTTCCTTGATACAGATGATGAAGAGATTCTTACGATTCCATCTGGCTACGAGAAGTCTCACAGAATTATTGCTGCTCCGGGAGCACGTTTCAGAACTTCAAGTAGTTATATTACTGTAGACAGTAACGGTGTTGTATCTCCAAAGGGTACTACATGGTACTGGAGAGGCGGATTTGGTACAACTTCACGTCCTTCTGACATGACAGGAGTGAGGGTTGATACAACTTATACAGCAGGTTCTTATACTGTTACTGTAACTGATTCTGAAGGTTCATACGATGTAACTATTAACGTAATAGATTATGCTTTGACTTATTGCGAGGAAGTTAAGGATTCTATCATAAGAGAAATAGTTCAGCCTGGTATGACTGAGACCGAGATTGCAACTGAAATTACAAAGTATGTAGCACATCACTATAGTTATGGTGGAGGCATTTCTTACGGGAACGGAATGATTCTTTACGGTGAGGGTGACTGCTGGGCAAGTACAGGTCTTATAATTTCACTTTGTGAGAAGGCAGGTCTTCGAGCAACGTCTCATAATGCTAACTGGAAGTCTGGAGCTGGAAGCGGACATTATAATGCCATCTGTGAAGCTGATGGTAAGATTTTGGAACTTGAAGCAGGATATACAGGTACAGCACCAAGATCTTATAGTGTAATTCCATATAATCAGGGTTATAGAATTAGTAGTAACGGTATTATTTCTGAATATGTTTCTTTGGACTCTATTAACGGAGAGTTTGTTGTTCCTGAGACTATTGATGGAATTACAGTAAGAGGATTCTCAAGATCATTCCTGTTTGATACTGTTCAGGCAACTGAGTCTACAATTACATCGATTAGTATTCCTTCTACTGTAAATAGTATCGCTGATCAGAGTTTCTATATTTATGATGAAAGTCTTACAGCAATTAATGTTGCAGCTGGAAACACAGCATATAAGAGCGTGAACGGTATTGTTTACACCAAGGATGGAAAGACACTTGTTGCTGTTCCTCATGGTTATACTTTCGCTAATGGAACATTTAATATTCCATCAGGAGTAACTAAGATTATGGGCTATGCGGTGTCTTATGTGCCGGGCCTAACTTCTGTAAACATCCCAACTGGGTGTACAGAAATAGGTGAGGGAGCATTTTTCAGTTGTAGTAATCTTACTTCAATTACATTGCCTGAGACACTTGTAACTATTAGAGATGGAGCTTTCAATTCGCTTTCATCACTTAGACAGGTAGTAATACCAGCATCAGTTACATCGATTGGCCAGTATGCGTTTTATGGAAACAGTTCTATTACAGTAGTTTTCAGAACTTCCACGGTAAGATTTGGTAACAATGCGTTTTCTAATTCTACAGGTGTTACATTTGTGGCTCCTTCTGGATCAACTGCTGAGCAGTATGCTTCTTCAAGAAGTATAGTTTTCCAGCCTTCTTGATGTTAATTGGTTGAAGAATTGTGCCCTACGGATTAAAATTAGTCCGTAGGGCATTTTTTGTCCTTCAAAAAGTAAGAAAACGCTTGACATATATGCGTCTTGCCGTTATTATTACTAGGTCAATTCAAGCAGAAACTCGTTTCTCACCTTGAGCTTAAGCGAAGAGGTTCATAATTTTTCTTAAAGAACAGGTCTTTAAGAGGTTATGTAGAGAGCGGGTTTGAACCGTTCTTTTTTTATGTCAGGGGGTGTTTTGTATAGCTAAACCAACCGGAAATCAGATGATCAACGAGGACATCAAGTTCCCAAAGGTTAGACTGATTGATGCTGAAGGCCAGATGGTAGGAGTTGTATCCATTGAGGATGCACTTAAGGCAGCTGAAGATGCAGATTTGGATCTTGTATGTATTTCAGCTAATCCAGAGAATCCTGTTTGTAGAATTCAGGATTACGGCAAATTCCTTTTCGAGCAGGGTAAGCGTGAGAAGGAGCAGAGAAAGAAGCAGAAGGAAACTGAGACTAAGGAAATCGGCATTAAGCTTACAACAGATACACACGATATCGAAGTTAAGCAGAAGTCCGTTATCAAGTTCCTTAAGGCTGGTGACAGAGTTAAGATCAACATTAGATTCCGTGGCCGTGAGATGGCTTATCAGCAGCAGGGCTTTGAAGTTATGGAGAAGTTCGCAGCTGGTATCGAGGAGTACGGTGTAGTTGACAAGAAACCTAAGATCGAGGGACGTAACATGGTTATGTACCTTGTTCCTAAGAAAAAGTAAGATATCAATTCAAGGAGGATATAACAATGCCTAAGCAGAAGACACACAGTTCATCAAAGAAGAGATTCAAGGTAACAGGTACAGGTAAGGTGCTCCGCGCACAGAGCTTCCGTCGTCATATCTTGAGTAAGAGACCTACTAAGAGAATGAGACATCTTCGTCACAACATGGTTGCTTCAGCACCAGACACAAAGACAATCAGAAAGATGATCCCTTACATGTAATTTCTTGTAGGGAAGTA
>JAZLLF010000041.1:0-2434 GCA_045598005.1 Saccharofermentans sp.
AACTCACCAGAGTGGAGAGATATCTGTGCAGTATATGGTAGCTGCATTAACTCAAGCATCAGATCTGGTGGATATGTAATGCCACAGGGTGTATCAATCAGTGCATCAAATCAGACAATTGCATTCGTAGCAAGACTTTATTCTGAGGGTCTTGGAAGAGATCCAGAGGGACCAGGACTTGAGATGTGGTCAGAGGCACTTGATCAGGGAACAGCAACTGGTAGACAGGTAGCTCGTGAGTTCTTCCTTGGTGCTGAGTTCACAAACCTCAATGTATCTAACACTGAGTTCCTTATTAGAGCATATAGAATCTTTATGGATCGTCCAATCGACATCGATAACGACCCAGGATTCCTTTACTGGCTTGAGCAGCTTAACAGTGGTGCTATTACAAGAGCAGATATTGTTGATAGCTTCGCAGCTTCAAACGAGTTTGCTGTAGTTTGCAGAAACGCTGGATTTAACGCTTAAGCGTTAAGAGCATTAGCTTAAACAAAATAAAAAGCCCATCGGTTGTAAAGTCGGTGGGCTTTTACATGCCATTTTACAAATCTTTGCATTTGTATAGCAATTATAATCAAGTGACGACAAATAACACTAAAAAAAACAATAAAATTGCAAAATTGCAAATGTTTACCATGTTACATTAGTAGATGGCTTAACTTAGGGGTAGAAATAGTTAGGCATAAATCATTATTAAGGAGAAAAAGAGGACATGAAATTAGTAAAGAAAATCAGTGCTTTACTTGCAGCAGTTATGGCTTTTTCCGTTGTTGGATTGCTTATTAATCCAAGCGACGTTCAGGCTGCAAGTTTGTCATTGAATCCACATTCGTACACTTCTTTTGTTTCAGGAATGAGTGGAAATCCAAGTTATAATGTAATTGGTAACACTCGCAGCCTTGAGTTTGAAGCAACAGGACTTACAGCAAACAAGGCTTATACAATTACAGCGTGGTATTCGACAAATATCGGTCGTTATTCAACAGAGCCACGTGTAAACTTCTTAAATTCAGAGAGTAAGATTTTTACTGCAAGAGGTAATTCACAGAAGATTAAGCTCGATTATGACAATATTGCTTCATCTTATTTTGGTTCAAGCAGTTATTTGAAGGTAGGCTACTACTGTGTATTTGTTACTGAGAATGATACAAATGCTGTTGCAAGTGTTACTTTCTATGTTTCAGGAGATAGTTCTACTGATGGAGAGTTTACAAATACTTATTATGGTGTAGCAAGTATCGGACCTGGTACAACTTATAACCTTCCAGTAAGTACTAATAAGACTATAGAGATAATGAAGATAGGTTTGGTATCTAATATCAAATTTGAATTGATGGATATTGGACCTGCTTTTTCAGGTAATTTCACAGCGCAGCTTGAGTATTGTGATACTTCAGTTCATAGCTGGATGTCTGGTTTTGATAGAACACTTGTAACAATTAATAATGAGATTATTGAAAGAACAGCAAATTATACATTGAATCCTTCTAGTGATAATGGACACTTCAAGCCAGGTATGTATAGAATCAGATATTATGATGGTCTTTCTTCTGCAAATACATTGATTGCAGAGAAGATGCTCATGGTAACTGGTAATATTAATGATGGTGTTGATCCAGAGCCTGAAGTTTTTTATGCTCGCTGGTATGGTGTTGATAATAATGTTTCAATTCCGGCTGGAAATGGTGATGCAGTCTATACAAATACAGCAGCAATTAATTTGATGATCAACAGCTGCAACATCAATGGTAGTGAGATAAATAATATTACATGGACATGTCAGCTTAACAGCCGTACTCCTACTACAGTTGCTACAGGTACGGGTAAGGACGCTCGTGTAGATGCTACTAATATTACTACTTCTATGAGATATGGCTGTCTTACTGGAGGCATCTATTATATTTCTTTCTATTACGCTGGTAAATGTATTTATGCAGACTATGCTACTGTAAATAACACATTAACTGAAGACCCAACAGAATTAAGATGCTTTGTAACAAGATGTTATACAGAGTGTCTTGGAAGACCTTACGATGTAGCAGGACATGACTACTGGGAGAATTGCCTCGCAGGTGCATTCAATGGTTGTGACGTTGCTAAGGAGTTCTTCTTCTCAGATGAGTTTGTAAACGCACGTCATTCTAATGAAGAGTATGTAAGAAGACTTTATAGAACATTTATGGATCGTGATCCAGAAGCTGCAGGTTTTGCATTCTGGCTCAACTGCCTTAGAAATGGTTCATCAAGACTTGATGTATTCTATGGCTTCATCAACTCACCAGAGTGGAGCAATATCTGTGCTGAATACGGTAGCTGTATTAACCCAAGCATCAGATCTGGTGGATATGTAATGCCACAGGGCGTATCAATCAGTGCTTCAAATCAGACAATCGCTTTCGTAGCTAGACTTTACTCAGAGGGTCTCGGAAGA
>JAZLLF010000042.1:0-24824 GCA_045598005.1 Saccharofermentans sp.
GATGACAGATCTGAGAAGATTGGTAAGAAGATTCGTGAGGCTAACAAGGACAAGATTCAGTACATGCTCGTTGTTGGTGATCAGGAAGTAGCTAATGGTACAGTAGCTGTTAGATCACATTTCGAGGATGATCTTGGTGCAATGCCAGTTGCTGATCTTGGTGCTAAGCTTAAGAAGATGGTAGACGATAAGGTAAAGTCTCCTGTTTGATTTTAAATTAACTAATAGTGAAGGAAGGTGTTTTCGATTTTGAAGACACCTTCTTTTTTGTTAGAATTAATTTTGTCGGAGGAATTATTCATGGATAAGTCGTGGGAACAGTTTATAAGCAGCGAAGAAACAAAACCTTACTATAAGGAACTGATGGCTCGTGTTGATTTGGAGTACAAGGAGCATGAAGTATTTCCACCACGTGATTTAGTTTATTCAGCGTTAGAACTGACACCACTTGATAAGGTTAAGTGCGTAATTATTGGCCAGGATCCATACCACGATGTAGGGCAGGCGCATGGCCTTGCTTTCTCGGTTAAGCCTGGAGTCTCTATTCCTCCATCACTTCTTAATATTTATAAAGAACTTAACCGCGATTTGGGACTTTATATTCCAGATAATGGATATCTTATAAAGTGGGCTGAGCAGGGAGTTCTCATGATTAACTCCGTACTGACAGTTCGTGCCCATGAAGCTGCTTCTCATAAGAATTTTGGCTGGCAGAAATTTACCGACAGCCTTATTGAGGAAGTTGGTAAAAAAGAGGAGGCAGTAGTATTCATGCTTTGGGGTGGATTTGCAAGAAGTAAAGCATCTGCGCTTAAAAAGAATCCAAACCATCTGGTTCTTGAAGCGCCACATCCATCACCATTGTCAGTATATAGAGGATTCTCTGGATGTGGACATTTTGGAAAATGTAATGAGTTTCTCGTAAGTAAAGGATTATCGCCTATAGACTGGCAGATAGAAAACATTGGGGATAATACCGTTAATTCTGGAGAGCAGATTAAGCTCGATCTTTAATCTTGTCTTCTTTTCCAAGAGTAAGGTAAATAGTAAACAGCATTGTAAAGAAACTTGCTGCGCCACCAACGACGTTTGAAACAGGTTCTGCGGCAAAAATTCCCTTAATCGGATCACTTAAAAACATAGGAAGAATAATTGTAAGCGGTATTACAAGTATTGCCTTTCGAAAGAGGGAGAAAAAGATTGCCTGCTTTGCTTTACCAAGTGCCATAAACGTTGACTGACCTGAGTACTGTAGTGACATAAATACGTAAGCCATAAAGTAAATATGAAGGTAAGGAATAGCAACAGCATTTGCCTCGATGTTATCGCTAAAGAGCCCAATAAAGAAGCCTGGAAAGAGAAATACTATAAACCACGCTACAGCAGTATAAGCGAAAGCAAAAACAAACGACCATCTGATACCAGCCTTAACACGATCATAATTTTTGGCACCATAATTAAATCCCATAACTGGCTGTGCTCCGGAAGTGATTCCTGTAACAGCAACTCCCATTATTGAGCGGACTGAATTAACAATAGTCATAATAGTAATGTATAAATCGCTCTGATTTCCAGAATAAGCCTTGAGAGTACGGTTACATACAACCTGTGTTGCACAGTTAGTAAACTCCATTACAAAGCCTGTAAAGCCCATTGTAATGATCATCTTGACTATGGATGAATCAAGTCTCATGTTTTCTTTTTTAAGCTTGATAATTGCCTTTCCGCGTGTAAGGAAGTGCATTACAAGAAGGAATGAAACAAACTGCGAAATAACAGTAGCAATTGCAGCTCCTCTGATTCCCAATTTGAATACAAAAATAAATAATGGATCAAGAATCAGGTTAAGTACAGTACCTGCAATTACGTTGAACATTGAAGTCTTTGGAAAACCTTCTGCAGGTATAAATAAATTAAGACCAGTAGCTACCATCTGAAAAATGGTACCAATAAGATAAATAATCAGATAATCTCTGGCATAAACATAAGAAGCGTTACTAGCACCAAGTGCAAAAAGGAGCGGCTTCATAAAAATATACGAAAGCGCAGTGATAATTACTGATCCCCAAAGAAGCAAAGTAAAGCTGTTACCAAGAATTCTTGCAGCAGTTTCAGGTTCATTTTTACCACGATAAATAGAGAAATGTGGGGCACCACCCTGACCAAGTAAAAGAGTAAATGCCATAATAACTGAAACTATAGGGAGAGTAAGGCCAAGGCCTGTAAGGGGTGTAATATCGTCACCTGCAATATGGCCAATATAAATACGGTCAACTATGTTATAAAGTAGTTGAACCAGCTGAGACACTGATAAAGGAAGTGCCTGCTTTATAATTAATCCTGCTACGGATCCTTTGCCAAAATCATTGCCTGTTTGCTTTCCCATAGATTAAGATTATACGCTTAAAATTTCTCAGTAGTATAATACTAATTGCACAAAAAACGGGGTGTAGCTCAGGTGGTAGAGTGCCTGCTTCGGGAGCAGGAGGCCGCGGGTTCGAGTCGCGCCACTCCGACCAGTAGAAGACGTGAGGAATCGTATCTTTACGTCTTTTTTAATAGCAGAGATTTCGATAAAATTAGTATGAAGTATTTTGCGTGGGAGAGAGACTATGGCAAGACCATTTACAAAGGATGAGGCGAAGCAGTTAATTAAACAGCATCAGGATTTACTTAATAAAGCAAATGAACTTTCAGCAGTTTATTCTAATTTATTCTCTGATGTTAAGATCGCTTCAACTAAAATTAAAGAGTATCAGGCTGATGAGTTTTTAAAGACTGTTCCTGTAGAAGTTCTTAATAGTAATGAGTCTGGAATCAGGGTTAAGCTTCTTGAAGATAATGGAATTAAAGTAGTTTCTGATTTGAAAAATGCTACTGCTGACACGCTCTCGAAGATTTCAGGAATCGGTAAGGAATCAGGTCAGAAGATTATTAATGTTGCCAGAAATTATGAAGGTATTGCCAGACAGAAGATGAAGGTAAAATTAAATGCTGATGACAAAAATCAGTATTCGACAGCGCTTATCAAGTCTGTTTACAGAGTATTGAAGTTGTCAGGAGATACTTCAAAATTTTCAAATGCATATTCTAATGAGAAGAATACTATTAATTCAGCTATCGATGCTTTAAATGTAGTAGTAAACAGTCTTACATGGATTTTTGTTTCTTCTGAGAAAAAGCAGAAATCTATATCCGCGTTTAATTATTTAAAAACACTTCAGTCTAATGGATATGTGGGTATCATATCTGGTGCGTATAGCAACTATTCAGAAATTAATTCAACAACTGATGATGAAATCTGGGTAGATTTTCAGAAGAATTCAATTAACTACATAAACCAGATTGAAAAGATTGTACCTGATTTACTTGGAACAGATGATCAGCTCCATGGTCTTCCAGAAGAGCTTGCCAAAGAGATACAGAGCGTCATAGTTTATAAGGAAGGTCTTAACTGTGAATTAAGACGTTATCAGGAATGGGGCGTAAAGTATGGACTTCATCAGGGTAAGTTTATTCTTGGAGATGAGATGGGTCTTGGAAAGACGATTCAGGCCATTGCTACAATGGTTTCGTTAAGATGCACTGGGCAGACTCATTTTGTTGTTGTATGTCCTGCAAGTGTTATTTCTAACTGGTGCAGAGAGATTTCTACAAAGAGTAAGCTTTCAGCCGTAAAGATACACGGTGCTGATAAAACTATTAATCTCGAGAAGTGGATTTCGGAGGGTGGCGTTGCTGTTACTACATATGAAACAACAGGTATTATTAAACTTGAGGATAATTTTAAGTTTGCAATGCTTGTTGTTGATGAGGCGCACTATATAAAAAATCCAAATGCGCAGAGAAGTAAGAATGTGCGCGAGATTTGTAAGCATGCAGAAAATATCATGTTCATGACAGGTACAGCTCTTGAAAACAGAGTTGATGAGATGATTGAACTTATCGATATCCTTAATCCTGATCTTACTGCAAAACTTAAGGCAACTTCGTTTATGTCTGCTGCACCTGAGTTTCGAAATATGATTGCTCCGGTTTACTACCGTCGTAAAAGAGAAGATGTACTTACTGAGCTTCCTGAAAAGATTGAGACTCAGGAATGGTGTGAACTCAATAAGGAAGAAGAGAAGGTTTACGAGGAAGCAATTCTCGCAAAAAAGACTGCGCAGGCAAGAAGAGTTTCCTGGAATGCTCCAGATATCAATGAATCCTGCAAGGCAAAACGCCTTCTTGAGATTGTTGAAGAAGCTGAAGCTGATGGACGTAAGGTGATTGTATTCTCATTCTTCCTGGATACAATGAAGACAGTTACACAGCTTCTTGGGGACAGATGTGTGAGTGTAATTAATGGTTCTGTACCACCACAAAAGCGCCAGGAAATCATCGATGAATTCGAGAAGGCACCAGCAGGTGCAGTTCTTCCAGCACAGATTCAGGCTGGTGGAACTGGTCTTAATATTCAGTCAGCAAGTGTGGTTATTATTTGTGAGCCACAGTATAAGCCATCTATTGAGAATCAGGCAATTTCGAGAGCTTATCGTATGGGACAGGCAAGAAATGTTCTTGTATACAGGCTCCTCTGTGAAGATACAATTGATGAGAAAATAACTAAGCTTCTCGAGGACAAGCAGGAGATTTTCGATGCGTTTGCAAACGATTCTGAAGCTGCAAAAGAAAACTTCGAGATTGATGATAAGTCTTTGGGAGATTTGATTCAGGAAGAGATTGACAGAATCAACGCTAAACGTGCAAACGAGATAAATTGAAGCGTTTAATTTTCGCATTTTAAGAAAAATTTGTGGCCTGATTGTTGTATCATAAATACAGTTAGGTTTATAGGAGAGAGAAGATTATGGGACTTACAGATAGATTAATGAATAGATTAGCTCATGAGGTTGTATCTCAGGGAACACGACTTGCATCACAGGCAATTCATGAAGGTATGCAGGTAGCTCAGGAGAATGCCAGAACACAGCAGGTTCTTGCTCAAGAGCGTCAGAGAAATGTCACAAGATATCAGCAGGATCTTCTTCTTGCAAAATTGGCTGTTTGCTACTATATCGCTAATGTTGATGGTGAGATGTCAGATGAAGAGCGTAATGAGATTGGAAGATTAACAAATCAGATTCTTCGCGGCACAGTTGATCCAGGCGAGAGAGTAAGAAGTGAAGTTCAGAAGATTAATCGCAACATGGGTGAAGGTTTTGTATTTGCTGAGAAGTATTTGCAGCCAATTAAGAATGGTGATTTGGCATCTTATCTTCAGATTGCAGAGGAGATTGCTTCTGCTGACGCTGATGTAACAGACGGTGAGAAGGAAGCACTTAATAAGCTTCGTGATTATATCTCAGACAGAACTGGAAAAGATTTCACAGAGAATAACTTTGATGAGAGTGATCTTATCTGTCAGAGCTGTGGTGGTCATATGGATATTTCCGATGGTGGCGGAATGCTTGTATGTCCTTTCTGTGGAACAACAAGAGTTGTAAATGAGCGTAAGCTTTATTCTGAACTTAAGGAATATAACTTTGGCGGTGTCAGTGTAAATGATGATTTCTTTGATGTTCTTGAAGCACGACTTTCAAGAGGTCAGAAGATTGAATCTATTAAGTACGTAGTGGATAAGCTTAAGCTCTCTCTTATGGATGCTAAGGCACTCGTTGAAGCATATGAGAATGATATGGACAGAACAAAGTATGACGCTAAGTTCAGAGGCCAGGGAAGAAAGATTGAGTAGTAAAAAACTGAATCAACAAATAAAGGGTTCACATTTCTGTGAACCCTTTTATAGTGCTTATAAAGTGTTGAATTAAGCTGTTACAATCTTGCTTGCATCACCAAGGTTATGACGCTCAACAGCTTCTTCTCTCATCTTGTACTTCAAAATCTTACCAGCAGCATTCATTGGGAAGCTGTCTACGAAGTCAACGTATCTTGGACACTTATGCTTTGCCATATGTGCAAGACAGAACTCCTTGATCTCTTCAACAGTTGCTTCCTCGCCTGGCTTAAGGATGATGCATGCATCAACTTCCTCACCATAGTCCTTATCAGGAACACCGATAACCTGAACGTCCTGAACCTTTGGATGAGTATAGAGGAAGTCCTCAATCTCCTTAGGGTAGAGGTTCTCACCACCACGGATGATCATATCCTTGATACGACCTGTAATCTTGTAGTATCCATCCTCAGGTCTTCTAAGAGCAAGGTCACCAGAGTGGAGCCATCCGTCTTCATCGATAGCTGCTGCTGTTGCCTCAGGCATCTTGTAGTAACCCTTCATGATGTTGTAACCACGAGCACAGAACTCTCCTGGAACACCGTCAGGAAGTTCTTCACCTGTCTCAGGGTCTACAATCTTTGTCTCAACACCGAAGAGTGAAGGACCTACTGTGTTAACTCTCTGCTCAATTGTATCTGTTGTTTTACTCATTGTTGTAGCAGGTGATGCCTCTGTCTGACCGTATGTAATAACAATCTCTGGCATATGCATCTTCTCGATAACCTCTTCCATTGTCTTAACAGGACAAGGTGAACCAGCCATGATACCAGTTCTCATGTGTGAGAAATCTGTTGTAGGGAAGTTCTCGTGACCAAGCATTGCGATGAACATTGTAGGTACACCATGGAAGCATGTGATCTGCTCCTTGTTGATGCAGTAAAGACCCTTACGTGGTGAGAATGCTGAAATAGGTGACATTGTAACACCGTGTGTTACTGAAGCTGTCATAGCAAGTACCATACCGAAGCAGTGGAACATTGGAACCTGAATCATCATCTTATCGTTAGTAGAGAGATCCATACAGTCACCGATTGCCTTACCATTGTTAACTACGTTGTAGTGTGTAAGCATTACACCCTTAGGGAAACCAGTTGTACCGGATGTGTACTGCATGTTGCATACATCGTGCTTGTCAATTGTACGACGAATCTTCTCAACTTCTGTATAAGGAACTTCAACAGACTTAGCCATTGCTTCTTCCCAGTTGTAGCAGCCTGGCTTGTCTTCGCCCTTACATACGATTACGTTCTTAAGGAATGGAAGTCTTGCAGCGTTAAGCTCGCCCTTCTTTGAGTCCTTAAGCTCAGGACAAATCTCATTAATGATCTGGTTATAGTCAATATCCTTGAACTTATCAATCATTACGAGAGTATGTGTATCTGACTGACGAAGGATATACTCAATCTCGTGAATTCTGTAAGCAGTATTAACTGTTACGAGTACGCAGCCAATCTTTGTTGCAGCCCAGAATGTGAGGTACCACTGTGGAACGTTTGTAGCCCAGATAGCGATGTGGTCACCCTTCTTACAACCCATAGCAAGGAAAGAACGAGCAAGTGTATCTACATCGTCACGGAACTCAGAATATGTTCTGATATAGTCGATATCTGACTCTGTATATCTGAAAGCATACTGGTTAGGCCAGAGTTCACAAATTCTGTCGAGTACATCAGGGAATGTCTCGTTGATGATTGTCTCCTTAGGCCATGGATAATTACCTGTTCCACGGTTATCTGTCTGAACAGGGTACTTAGGATGTGACTTGTACTGCTCCATAAATCCTGCGAAGTGTGGAACTACAACGCCAGCATCAGCGATGTTTCTTGACCATCTGTATACCCACTCAAGTGTTACATAACCCTGGTAGTTAATTGTATCAAGTGCTTCGAAACACTCCTTGATTGGCATATCGCCAGTTCCCATAAGCTTATAAGAAACTGAACCATCCTCAGCAATAACAGAATCCTTAATGTGAGTATACTTAATGCGCTCACCAAGATTTGCAACTGTCTCAGCTGGAGTCTCATTAGCAAAACGGTATGGGTGATGCATATCCCAAAGAGCAGCAACCTTACGGCTTCCGATGCTATCGATAACCTTTGCAAGTCTCTTTGTATCTGCATATACACCGTTAGATTCGATAAGGAGAGTAACGTTATATTCTTCAGCTACTGGAACAAGCATCTGCATTGTCTCGATAACGATGTTATCGTCAACCTCGCCCATTGGCTTTGGCTCCTTGTCACCAAGTACACGGATAAAACTTGTACCAAGCTTATTAGCAAGCTTAGCATAAGCTGTAATCTCTTCGATAGCCTTATCTCTTGTCTCAAGTGAGTTTACAGGCTCACCAGAAGAAAGACATGGAATCTCGATTCCAATCTTCTTAAGCTTGCTTGCTGTTGCATCTACATTCTCATCTGTAAATGGCTGTGCCTTTACTGAGAAAATGTCATTACCGAGGCCTCTGATCTCGATTCCGTTAAAACCGAAATCCTTTGCCATAGAGTAAATATCCTGCCATGAAAAATCAGGACAAGCGAGTGTTGAAAAAGCAGTTTTCAATGTTGTTTACCTTCCATTTTCATTATTTATATCAATGTAATTTGCGCTCGTATCGCAATATAAGATTATATATTAATAATAGTTTTTGTCTAACAAAAAATAACAATTTTTAGTTGCTAAAATGTACTTGTGTTGTTGTAGAATGAATTTATTAAAAATATATGTGTTCTTAATGGAATTATTGGAAAAAATTCCTAGTGAGGTGTGTCTATGTACGATAAGTTGCTCAAAAATCTTAATAACAGTTATAGTCCTTATTCGAACTTTCCTGTAAGTGCTATTGTTGTTATGAATGACGGAACTGAATATACAGGTGTTAATATTGAAAATGCATCTTACGGGGCAACTATATGTGCTGAAAGAACTGCGATTTTTAAGGCAGTAAGTGAAGGAAGAAGGAAAGAAGAGTTTAAGGAACTTCATGTGATGGTAGGCTCTGGTAAAATCGGTATGCCATGCTTTATTTGCAGACAGGTAATAGATGAATTTATGAATCCTGAATGCAAAGTAGTTTGCTGGTCAACAAAGGGCGAGTATAAAGAGCATTCTGTGAAGGAAATCTGTGTTTTTCCATTTAATTCAGAAGATCTTGTTTAATAGATGCAACCTGAATGATTATTTTTTCGAGTATATATTGTAAGGAGCAGTAATGGAAGATAAGGCAATTGTAGATTTGTACTGGGACAGAAATGAATCTGCTATTCTGGAGACACAGAATAAATATGAGAAGTATCTATTTAAGGTCGCATTCAATGTGCTTTCGAATAATGAAGACAGTAGTGAAGCAGTGAATGATACGTATTTACATGCATGGAATTCGATGCCGGAGAATCGTCCGGAAATTCTGTCAGCTTATCTTGCAAAGATTACAAGAAGAGTATCTATTGATACATACAGAAGGAAATCTGCAGAGAAGAGAGGCGGATCTTCCTATGATATTTCTCTTCAGGAGCTTATGGAAAGCGGATTTGAACCTGGCGAGAGTATGGAGAATGAGAGTGAACTTGAAGAGCTCGGTAAGGCGATTAGCAATTACTTAAGAACTCAGTCTCCTGAAATGCGTAAGGTTTTTATCAGACGTTATTTCCATATGGATTCTGTGAAGGATATCTGTGAGCGTTATGGCTTTAGTACTTCAAAGGTAAAAAGCATGCTGCTTCGCGCAAGAAATGGCCTTGAAAAATATCTTAAGGAGGAGGGATATAACTTATGAAGGCATCAAAGTTAATGGATAGTCTTAACTACCTTGATGATGATCTTATTGCTGAAAGCGAAGAAACAGCTAAGGTTTCTCCAATCGTTAGCAGCATCTCTCCAAGAAAGAACAGAACTCTTATTACTGTTCTTTCGATAGCAGCTTCGCTTATCCTTCTTTCAGCTGTTGTTTTAAGTGTGGGTAAAATCATGGGAATTGGAAGCAGCAAATCAAACGATGTGAGTGAACATTATAATGCACACGCTGATAAGGATACTGAGCAGAATACAGGTGAAGAAACAGCTGCTGCTGATATTCCAGAGATAGCAGAGGAAGAGGAATATGACGAGACAGTTGTGGAGAACTGTTCGATTATTATTAATGATTTAAGATATGTTGAGACTGACAGATCAGTTGATGAATCAGTAATCGGAGATAAACTCGGCAAAGTTGAAGATTCTGATAATGCTGACTACATAGGATGTGAGGCATATCAATACAGCGACACAGAAATTGTTATCGCTTATGAGAATTCTTTCATACTGTTTGAGGTTGAAAGATAAATCAGATTGAAATATGAATATCCTTGTAGTTGTACTGATTTCTGAATTTTCCAGGTGTCATTCCTGTAATTTTCTTAAATTCAGCAGTAAGCGCACTCTGAGATGAAAAGCCCAGAGTGAAGGCGATATCTGACAAAGAGTGTTCTGAGTGCGCAAGCATGTTCTTGGCAGTATCAATCTTTGCTCTGATGATATATGACTTAACAGGAATTCCAGTTTCTTTTGCGAAGAGTTTTGAGAAGTAACTTGGATTAAGTCCCTCTCTTTCAGCAAGCTGCGCCATAGTAAGACTCTCGTGAAGATGATCATAAATGTAATCGATAGATCTTCTTACATGAACAGAGATTGTATTCTGCTTCTTCGCTTCGCGCATTCTTGATGCAAAATCAATCTGCATTGTTCCAATTAAGTCGATTACCTCATTTGGAGTTTTCAATACATCAGCCTTACGAATATAGATATCACTTAAAGTATAAGCCTCGTCATGTGGCATCCCTGCATCAACGCAAATTCTTGCAATAATTCCAGCAGAAACAACGAGGTGATAAATTACATTTCTTACAGGATTGTCTGAAAGGACGCCCTTTCCTTTATAGTAGTCCTTGCGGATTTCTGCGAAACTTGCGCTAACCTTATCTACATTTCCGTTCTTTATGTCATCGTAGCGTGAAAATTCGCTCGCAATATTAGTTCTCTCGAAAGATTTCTCCTTTTGTGTGAAAAGTCTGTATAACAATTCTTTATTTGTATCTAGTTCCATATGTGTATCATCCCCAAAAATAATCATTATTATTTACATCACAATTATAATAAAATAGCAATAGTTTTGATAATTTTGTATGTAAATAAATTATAAAATTTAATGGTTAATGAAAAATAGCGGAGGTTATTTATGGTTGATTTAAAAGGTAAGTGGGTACTTGTTACAGGAAGTAGCCGCGGTATTGGAAAACTTTCAGCAATCTTTATGGCACAGCAGGGATGCAATGTAATTCTCCACAGCCGTAAGAAGGAAGGCACAGCAGCACTTCTTGAGGAGATTAAGGCTTTGGGTGTTGATGCATATTCAGTAGAGGCAGAGCTTTCTGACTCAAAGCAGGTTGAAGCGATGCTTTCTGAGATTGACAGCAAGGGAACACAGGTTGATGTCGTACTTAATAATGCAGGTCTTCAGGTAGGATATCGTGTTGATTATCTTAATACTCCTGTTTCAGATTTCCCTGTTAGTTTTGCAATTAACTGTATTGCTCCTATGCAGATTTGTTATCATTTCCTTCCAGGTATGATTGAGAGAGGTTTTGGACGTATTGTTAATACTTCAAGTGGAATTAATCTTGAGGCTGAGCAGGCAGGATATTCTGCAAGTAAGGCTGCACTTGATAAGGTAACAAGAGATTTGGGATATAAGCTTCAGGGCTCTGATGTTACAATTAATATTGCTGATCCAGGATGGTGTAGAACTGACCTTGGTGGACCTAATGCACCTAATTCACCTGAGTCAACAATTCCTGGTATTGTCGTTGGTGCTTTCATTAACGATGGTAAGTCTGGAAGATGGTTTGGCGCTCAGGAGTTTAATGGAATGACACTTGAGGATGCTGTTAAGAAGGCAGAAGAGATTAACAGCCCATATTAATTTATCGGAGGATATCTATGGAGAATTTTAATTTTTATAGTCCAACAGAATTTGTTTTCGGTAAGGACAGAGAGAATGATGTAGCTTTCTATGTTAAGAAGTTTGGTGGATCTAAGGTTCTTATTCACTTTGGTGGAGGTTCTGTTGTTAAGTCAGGACTTTTGGACAGAGTAAAAGCTTCTCTTGATAAAGATTCAATTCCTTACGTTGAGCTTGGTGGTGTAATGCCAAATCCACGTGATTCAAAGGTTTATGAAGGTATTGAAATCTGTAAGGCAGAGAACATTGACTTTATCCTTGCAGTTGGTGGTGGATCTGTTATCGATAGTGCCAAGGCTATTGCAATGGGTGTTCCATATGATGGCGATTTCTGGGATTTCTATTCTGGAAAGGCTACTATTGAGAAGGCTCTTCCAGTAGCAACTGTTCTTACTATTGCTGCTGCAGGTTCTGAAGGTTCTGGTGATTCAGTTATTACAAAGGAAGATGGAATGCTTAAGAGAGGTGCAGGTTCTGAGCATATAAGACCGAAGTTCTCAGTTATGAATCCAGCACTTACATGTACACTTCCTGCATATCAGACAGCTTGTGGTGCTACAGATATTATGGCTCACGTATTTGAGAGATACTTCACAAATACAACAGAGGTAGAGATTACAGACAGACTTTGTGAAGCTGTTCTTACTACTATGGTTAAGGAAACACCAAGAGTAATCGCTGATCCAAATAACTATGAAGCAAGAGCAAATATTATGTGGGCTGGTACAGTTGCTCATACAAATATTGTTGGTGTAGGAAGAAGCCAGGACTGGAATAGCCATGGAATTGAGCATGAGCTTTCAGGCCTCTATGATTGCGCTCATGGTGCAGGTCTTGCTGTAATTATGCCAGCATGGATGGAGTTCGTAATGGAGCATAATGTTATGAGATTTGCTCAGATGGCTCAGCGTGTTTTCGGTGTAGCAATGAATTTTGAGAACCCTTCTGAAACTGCTGTTAAGGGTATTAAGGCTTTCCGTCAGTTCCTTCACGATATTGGAATGCCAATTAATTTTGAAGAGCTTGGTGCAAAGGAAGAGGACATTCCTGTTCTCGTTGAGAAGTTTGGTCTTGGAGACGATGGTAAGACAGGTGGCTTCGTATCACTTTCTTCTAAGGACGTTGCTGAGATTTATAAAATTGCAGCTAAGGCTACTTTGTAATTAAAAATACGAATAAATTAACGATGATATGGCTTTCCGTTATTGGAAAGCCATATTTTTTATAAAAAAAACAAAAAAGTGTTTCACATTCTCGCCTTATTTGTGTTAAAATGTTCACAATTAAGACATAATTTATGCGAGGGCGTTATGAAAAAGATTAATAAGCGTGGTAACAAAGGTTTTACTTTAGTAGAAATGGTATTGGTTATTGCTATTATCGTTATCCTTGCAGGTGTTTTGATTATGGGTGTCGGTGATTTTATCGATCGTGCCAGAAATGCTGCATCTTCAATGGCTGAACATAACAGAAATCTTTCACTTGCTTCAGCGGCAGTTGATGGTCAGGTTGGCTGGTGACGACTTAAGTTATGGATGTTTATGTTCCCAATTATTATGGTGAGTTTTCATGCGTGGCATCAAAGTGTGTTCACAGTTGCTGCAAGGATTGGGAAATAGACGTAGACGATAAATCATTAAAGAGATTTGAATTAAATACTGAAGTTAATAAACATATAAAGGATGGCGCTATTGTCCTTACAAAGGACGAGCGTTGTCCTTTTTTACGTAAAGATGGTTTGTGTCAGATGATTATTGATTACGGGGAAGATTATCTTTGTGATATTTGCAAAGATCATCCAAGATTTCGTAACTTTTATGATGATCATATTGAGATGGGACTTGGGCTTTGCTGCGAGGAGGCTGTAAGAGTTGTTCTTAGTTATGAAGGGAAATTTAAGCTTGTTAATATTAATGATGCTAATGACTGCTTGTATATTCCTGAAGAGTTTGAATTTTTCCTTAATAGAAGTACAGGCATAAATGAACGTCTGAATGCGCTGTTTGTTTCTGAAATGGCTTCTGATGAGAGAGCCAGACTTTATTATGATTTGGAGCGTCTTGATGATAACTGGAGTAAGAATTTACAGCTTCTTATTGATAATCCTGTTACTCGTGAAGAGCGTGAGAGATTTATTTCTGATAATGCACTTGGGTTTGAACAGCTTGCCGTCTATTTCCTGTATCGTCATAACTATAATTCTGAATTTACTGTTGAAAGTTGTAATCTGATTGCTGATTTGTGTGTCAAAGGACTCGATCTTTATGATACAGTTAGAATGTATTCTTCAGAGGTTGAATATTCTGATACTAATATTGAAACTCTTGTTTACGAAGTATTCTTTTAATCTGATTTTTGGGGAGCTTTCATGCAGCGCACAATAGAACTTAATGGGATTACTGTCCCATATGAATTGACACGTAAAAAAGTAAAAAATATCAATGTCAGGATTAATAAGAATGGAAAGATGTCTGTGTCATGTGGACAAAAGACATCTATTAATTATGTTGAGGATTTTCTGCGTTCAAAGTCTGATTTCATTCTTCGTGCCATGAATAAGGCTAAGGCCAGACTTGATAATAAAGTCAGACCGGAATTTTTTGTTACTAATGAAGAAGTCTGCGTTTATGGTAAGAAATGTATAATCAAGCTCTATCGTGGTGATGTTAATAAAGTGTTTTTTTCATATCCGAATATTAATCTTGTTGTTAAAGATCCAACTTCATATGAAATCAGGAAACGTACATATGAAACATGGAAGAATAAGCAGATTAAGAATAAGGTTCTGGAATTATGTAAATCTTATTATCCAGTGTTTGAAAGTAAGGGCGTTTTATATCCAAAAGAGATTAAGTTCAGAACAATGACTTCAAAGTGGGGATGCTGCAGACCTCAGAGGGGAACACTCACATTTAATAATAATCTGTTTGAAGTTCCTCTTGAATGTATAGAATATGTTGTTGTCCATGAGTTTGCTCATTTTCTGGAAGCTAATCATTCTGCAAGGTTTTATAATCAGGTAGCAAATGTTCTTCCTGATTATAAAGCAAGGGAAAAACTGTTAAATGAATTCTAAATTGAGGTTAATAGTATATGAAATATGAAGTCGCGATTTTTGATTTGGATGGAACAGTACTCGATACAATTGAGGGACTTGCTATTTCGATGAATGCTGCACGTAAAATGTGTGGTCTTTCTGAGCAGCCTTTGGAAAGGGTAAAGGCTATGGTAGGAAACGGAATGCGCAAGCTGGTTCAGAGAAGTATAGCTGATGATGGTGGTGCAGATGAGGATGAAGTTCTTAATAAGTTTATGCTTTATTATAATGAGCACTGCGTTGAATTGACAAAGCCTTATGAAGGTATTCCTGAAATGCTTAATAGTCTTAGGGCAAATGGAATGAAGACTGCGCTTCTTACTAATAAAGCAGATTACGCTTCACAGCTTCTAATCGATGCTTTACTGCCTGATTTATTTGATGATGTAAGGGGACATGTTGATGGTGTTCCACATAAGCCTGATCCTACAAGTATCAATGCAATGCTTGGAAGACTGGGTGTTTCAAATAAGAACGCTGTTTATATTGGCGATTCTGAGGTTGATATTCTTACAGGTAAGAATTCTGGAATGGATTATATTAGTGTTGACTGGGGTTTTAAAACGAGAGAATTCCTTGTAGAGCACGAAGCAAAAGTTATTGTCTCGAGTGTAGAGGAATTACAGAATTATTTACTGGAATGAAAAAAGCGTCTCATTTACTGAGACGCTTTATATAGTTTTATAAGTTATCTCTTATTAGAGAAGGTGAGCTCTTAACTCTTCGCCTGAAAGTGGGCTCAAAAGTGCAGGAGCAATATCGAAAGCAGTCTTACATCCGAAGTCACCCTTTGCCTCAAGTCTTACTGCAGCACGTGCATAAGCGATAAGAACAGAAGCTGTAAACTCTGGGTTTGAATCAAGTGTAAGAGAATACTCAATTACGTGCTTGTGCTCATTCTCAAAACCAGTAACACCAGTTCTGAATACAAAACCACCGTGATTAAGCTTAGCGTGATCACGTGCAAACTCTTCCTCTGAAATAAAGTGAACAGTTGTATCGTAATCTGAGAAGTAGTTAGGCATCTCCTTGATTGTCTTCTCAATCAAAGCGAGGTCAGCACCTTCCTCAGCAACAACAAAGCACTCTCTTGTGTGCTTCTGACGTGTTGTGAGCTCTGGGTTTGCACCTGAACGAACAGCCTCAAGAGCTGAATCTACAGGGATTGTGTACTGCTTGCCGTTCTTTACACCAGGAACACGACGGATAGCGTCTGAGTGACCCTGTGAAACACCCTTACCCCAGAAAGTATAATCCTTACCATCTGAAAGAATAGCGTTTGAATAAAGTCTTGTAAGTGAGAACATACCTGGGTCCCAACCGATTGAAATAACAGCAACCTTGTTTGCACCCTTAGCAGAAGCGTCTACGTTAGCAAAATGCTCAGGGATCTTAGCATGTGTATCGAAGCTGTCGATAACATTAAAGTACTTAGCATATTCCTTTGTCTGCTCTGGAAGATCTGTTGCTGATCCACCGCAGATAATCATTACATCGAAATCATCCTTCATATCGATAAGCTTATCTACATGATAAACAGGAAGTCCTTCTGTATGTGTTACAACAGAAGCTGGGTCTCTTCTTGTGAAAACACCCTTAAGTTCCATATCGTTATTCTTTCTGATTTCACTCTCAACACCTCTTGCGAGGTTACCGTATCCGATAATACCAACTCTGATAGCCATAAATAGCCTCCATATCACATTTTTTACATCAAGACGGATTATACCCTTATACATACTTTAATAAAAGTATCAATTACCCGAAAAACAGCATTTTTTGAAATTAAAATTGTGTTATGTTGCAAAAATTTGCGTTTTCTTGATTGGATATCGTCAGGAACTAATCAAAAATGCAAGTGTTAAACCGATATTTTGCATCTTACGCGAAAAGGGACTTCACGTTTTTTCATATGTGATATTGTTTTTAATCTGCTTATAAATTAATATCGAAGTATGTTTGAGAAGAGGGTAACAGGGAAAAGGGTAGTTTTTACCAGTATTAGTCTAATTTTGTGTCTGTTTTCAGGTATCGTTTTGTCTGGATATGTGAAGCTGGCATTTATTTGGTTTGTTGTATTTTTTGCATTATGCCTTCTTCAGTTCAGATTTAACGCTAAGTATTCATTTATTGCAGATATTATCTTTCCAATTGGTGCAGGATTTTTTGCTTCTTATTTTTCCTGTTTTGCGTTGTTTGCAGAGGAGATAAAGGCCACTGATTACAATTCAATGATTTCTTATCTTGCAACGTTTAATATGTGGAGCAGATTCCCTGAATTCTGCATTGTAATTCTGTTATATTTTGTTCTTAGAATATTCATTAAGGACAGAAGACTTGCAGCTTCAATCTCTCCATCTGTAATTATGCTTTTAAATCTTCTCAATTGTTATGTGTTTTTATTTAGAGGAAATGAAGTCAATGCAGGTGATGTAGCAAGTATCAGAACAGCGATGAATGTAGCTTCTGAATATAACTTCCTTAATATCCTTCCATGGGCTTCGATTGTAGTTCCTTACGCTTTGTTTGTAATGACACTTTACTCTTTTAATAACTGCGAGGAAAAGCTTTTTCTAAAGGAAAAACTCACAGTTTTTGTTCCACTTGTTTTAATCCCACTTATCTGTGGTAGCAGTTATATCGTATTTTGTCTCGATACTAAAAGTGTACTCCTTTGGACTAATGAAGGAACCAAGTTTAATGGATTTACAGCTAATCTTATTATGTCTTCTATCTCATTGAATGTTAAAGCTCCTGATGGATATTCGACCGATTATCTTAATGAAATCGCGGTTAACTATGATGATAATCAGAGCACTGAAAGTAAGCCAAATATTATCATTATTATGAATGAATCATTTACTGATATCACAAGATATAACGGTATATTTCAGCCTGATTATCCAGATCCGATTCCATATTTCCATTCTTTGGAAAATGATCCGGAACATGCTTATGTAGGTTATGCTTTATCTTCTGTTTATGGAGGTGGAACATCGATTTCAGAGTTTGAAATGCTTACTGGTATTACGAGTGCCTTCATGCCTGCTAATGTAAGCCCATATGTAATGTATGTTAATCATGATACATATTCTCTTCCTTGGGAACTAAAGTCTTTTGGCTATAAGACTATTGCAATGCATCCTTATTATTCCAATGGATGGAACAGACAGAATGCATATCCTTATATGGGTTTTGATGAGATGCTTTTCCTTGATGATTTTTCTTATGAGACTTCTGACTTAATGCGTAATTATATGAGTGATGAATGTTCTTATCGTAATCTGATCAATGTTATCGAGAGCGAAAAGCAGACTTCTGATGAACCTGTTTTTACATTCCTTATAACTATGCAGAATCATGGTGGATATGAAGTAGAAGGTATTGATATGACTTATGACATGTATATCCCTGGTAAGTCTATCGAAAATTTATTTGCGACATTAATTAATTACTCTGATTCAGCACTTCAGTATTTGTTTGATTATCTGTCTGAACAGGATGAAGAATATATAGTTATGATGTTTGGTGATCATCATCCTAACATCTGTACATTCAATGATCGTCTTGGATTAGGTGATCAGGGATTCCTTGTACCATACGTTATCTGGGATAATAAAGGTCTTGATGCAGGAGTGGCAGAACGTCAGAATATTTCAGAATTTACGAGTGTAAGTTATCTTGGTCTTGCAACACTTGAAGCATCTGGACTTCCTATGTCACCATATTTTCAGGTAATAGCAGATATAAGGGATATTGTTCCTGAAATTAATTCAACAGAATACTACAATAGTGATACAGAAGAGTATTTGGAAGTTCATAATTATGATGTTTCAACTCCGATTGGTCATGCCATTCAGATATATCGTTATCTGCAGTATGATTCAATCTATGATGAGAATAACAGTAACTTCATTTTTCAAAATTAATTTACATTTGTTTTAATTTTCGCGTGTCATAAATTACCATTATAAGTGTAAAATATATTCATAAAACTTCATTTATTGGAGGAACGTTTATGGGTATAAATATCATTACTATTAGCAGACAGTTTGGTAGTGGAGGACGTTCTATTGGAAAGAAACTCGCTGAAAGACTTGGATATGAATACTTTGACAAAGAGATCATTGATAACGTTGCTCTTGAGACAGGTTTTTCAAAGGAGTTTGTAGCAAGTAAGGGAGAAGAAGCTCCTGGAACTACAGTTTTTTCATACGGACTTGAGAGTCACTCTTTGCCTGGATTCATGAATGGCATGACTACACACGATTATCTCTGGATTGCCCAGCGTAAGGTTATTAATGAGATTGCATCATCTGGTAAGCCTTGTGTAATTGTTGGCAGAAGTGCTGATTATATTTTGAGAGACAGAGATGATGTTTTGAATGTTTATATTTACGCAGACATGCAGTTCAGAATTGATCGTATTTTAAGTAAGTATGGTGACAGTGAAGTAAAAATTGAGAAGAGACTTACAGATAAGGATAAGAAACGTGCCGCAAATCACAAGCATTTTACTGATTTGCAGTGGGGTTATGCACCTAACTACGATTTATCTTTGAATTCAGGAAAAATTGGCATTGATAATTGTGTGGACATTCTTGAAGGAATTGTAAAAGGCTAAATTTTTTCTTGTTAATTGTCTTTTTATAAGTCATAATAACTTTGATGGTCTTATAGCAATATAGGACCATTTTTTTAGGGTTTTCTTTGGGGAGATCTCATTAATTTTCAGGGAGGGTAAAATGGAAATTTTAACAATTATTATGCTTGTCATTTTCTTTGGCGTAATGATCGGTGTTGGATTTTATTCACGACGTCATGCAGCTGATGTTAATGGCTTCGTTCTTGGCGGACGTGGCGTAGGTCCTTGGCTTACAGCTTTCGCTTTCGGAACATCTTACTTTTCTGCTGTAATCTTTGTAGGTTATGCAGGACAGTTCGGATGGCTTTTCGGTCTTGCTTCAACTTGGGCAGGTCTTGGTAATGCCTTCATTGGTTCACTTCTTGCTTGGAATATTTTGGGAAGAAGAACACGTGTAATGTCACAGCATCTTGATGCAAAGACAATGCCAGATTTCTTTGGAAAGCGTTTTGATTCTGTACCACTTAAGGTAGTAGCTTCACTTATCGTTTTCGTTTTCCTTATTCCTTATACAGCTTCACTTTATAACGGATTGTCATCACTCTTCGGACTTGTATTTAACATTCCATACTGGGTAGTAATCCTTATCATGGCTGTACTTACAGGTTTCTACGTAATCTTTGGTGGTTACATGGCAACAGCAATTGACGACTTTATTCAGGGTATTATCATGCTCGTTGGTATCGTTGCTGTAATTCTTGCTGTTCTTAATGACAATGGTGGACTTCTTGCAGCAATGCAGCAGCTCTCAGCAGTTGAGGCTGAAGGCTGGGCTGGTGGTGCATTTACATCATTCTTTGGACCTGATCCAGTATTCCTCTTCTTCGTAGTTATTCTTACTTCACTTGGTACATGGGGACTTCCTCAGATGGTTGGTAAGTTCTACGCAATTAAGAGTGAGAACGATATTCATAAGGGAACAGTTATCTCTACAGTATTTGCTATTATCGTAGCTGGTGGTTGCTATTTCCTTGGTGGTTTCGGCCGTTTGTATGGTGTAGAGCTTAGTGCAGCTGGAAAGCCACTTTTCGATACAATTATTCCTAAGATGCTTTCAACACTTCCTTCAGTAATCATTGCTGTAGTTATCGTTCTTGTTCTTTCAGCATCAATGTCAACACTTTCTTCACTCGTTCTTACATCAAGTTCAACATTTACTCTTGATGTAATTAAGCCAGCTTCAAAGAAGGAAATGAGTGACAAGAAGCAGGTTACAATCATGCGAGTATTTATCGTATTCTTCATCGTTGTTTCTGCTGTTATCGCTGTTATTAAGGACGCAAATCCTGGTGTTACATTTATCGCTCAGATGATGGGTGTTTCATGGGGTGGACTTGCAGGTGCTTTCCTTGCTCCATATCTCTATGGTCTTTACTGGAAGGGTGTTACAAAGGCTGCTACAGTTGTTTGCTTTATCTGGGGTACAGGTATTGCCATCTTCCAGTTTGTTATCTCAATGATTGGTGTTGATGTTTCAGCTTGGGGTCCATTCTTTGGTCTTATGTTTAAGACAAGTATCCATTCAGGTGTACTTGCAATGGTAGGTGGACTTATCATTGTTCCTATCGTTTCACTTATTACTCCAAAGTTGGATCAGAAGAAGACAGACGGATACTTCTCATGCTTCGATGAGAAGTTCATGGCTGAGGTTTCTGGTAAGGAAAGAATTCAGGAATCAAAGTAATAATAGTTTGGTCTAGGTAATTATTTGAGAAGGTGCGAAGTTCGATTCGCACCTTTTTGTTGTCTGTAAAGGCGTAAGTTTTTACGCCTTTATTCGTCCGATTACCCTCTAATTGTGACTTATTTGTAAAATTGCACAAAAACGGCGTGAAAAGTTGAAGGTTATTTGTATTTTTAGTTGGTCAAAAGACAAAAATATTATATAATTACTTTTACTAATAGGTGGAACTACGCCTACTAGTTTTGTAGAACTTGGAGGAATATAAATGGATCACGCATATCTGTTTAATCGCGGCGAAGATTTTATGAGTTATAACTTCTTGGGCGCGCATCCATTCACTAACGATGAAGGTGAGAGCGGATTTACTTTTAGAGTATGGGCTCCTAATGCTATTTCAGTTAGTGTAATTGGTGATTTTAATGATTGGGACCCTACTGCTGCATTTATGGTTAAGAAGGGCGCTACAGGAATCTGGGAAACTCAGATTGTTGGTGCAAAGCAGTGGGATCGGTATAAGTATAGGGTAGTTGGTGCCGATAATCGTGAATACGATAAGGGCGATCCTTATGCAAGACATTTTGAGACTCGACCAAATAATGCGTCTATTCTTTATAACCCAGATGATTACGTATGGGGTGACGGTGAATTCTATAAGAATCGTCCAAACGCGCGTACTGATGCTCAGCCAATTAATATTTATGAGCTTCATTTAGGTTCCTGGAGAAGACATCCAGATGGAAATTTCTTTACATATAGAGAACTTGCAATTGATCTTGTAGATTACTGCAAGAAGATGAATTATACACATCTTGAGCTTATGCCTCTTCATGAGCATCCACTTGATGCATCTTGGGGTTATCAGGTTACAGGATACTATGCAGTAACAAGCCGCTTTGGTACTCCAGCTGATTTTAAGTTCTTCGTTGATGTTCTTCACCAGGCTGGTATTTCTATTATTGTTGACTGGGTTCCAGCACATTTCCCTAAGAATCTTGAGGGACTTGTAAGATTTGATGGAACACCATGTTACGAGTATTCAGATCCACGTATCGGTGAGCATCGTGAGTGGGGAACTTATGTATTTGATTTTTCAAAGAATGAGGTTGTTTCATTCCTTATTTCTAATGCTATTTTCTGGATTGATGAACTCCATGTAGATGGTCTTCGTGTTGATGCTGTAAGCTCAATGCTTTACAGAGATTATGGCAGACAGTCATATATCCCTAATAAGAATGGTGGTAACGAGAATCTTGAGGTTATTGAGTTCCTTAAGAAGCTTAACTCAATTATTACTGAGCGTTATCCACACGTAATGATGATTGCTGAAGAATCAACTGCATGGCCTAAGGTATCACATCCTGTTTCTGATGGTGGACTTGGATTTACACATAAGTGGAACATGGGTTGGATGCATGACACTATTGACTATTTCTCAACAGATTCATACGCAAGAGGATGGCATCACGATCAGTTCTGTTTCTCAATGATGTATGCATTCTCTGAGAATTATGTGCTTAGTCTTTCTCATGATGAGGTTGTTCATGGAAAGTACTCAATGATTGATAAGATGCCTGGCGATGTATGGCGTAAGTTTGCATCTCTCAGAACTCTTTATCTCTATCAGATGAGCCATCCAGGTGCAAAACTTAACTTCATGGGTTCTGAATTTGGTCAGTTTATCGAGTGGAGATTCTACGAAGAACTTCAGTGGTTTATGCTTGATTTTGAATCACACAGACTCCTTCAGGAATATTGTTCAAAACTTAACCGTTTCTATCTTGATAATCCTCAGCTCTGGCGTGATGATCATACATGGTCAGGATTTGAATGGATTGATGCATCAGATACTGTAAATAATGTATTTATTTATGCGCGTAAGAGTCCTGAACCAAAGGAGAATGACATTTATGTAGCTCTTAACATGGTTCCAGTGCCACTTGAGGAGTATAAGATTCCAGTATACGAGCTTGGTACTTATAAGATTGTTATGAATACTGATGATATGGCTTATGGAGGAAGCGGATATCCAACAGGAACAGATATTTCCGGTTGCGTAGAAGCTGTTGATGAACCATATAATGGTAAGCCTTATCACATTGTTGTTAATATTCCGCCTCTTGCAGGTCTTTATCTTATGAAGGTAAAGGATCCTGAGCCAAAGAAGATTGATAAGAAGTCATCTACAAAGAAGACTGAGTCAAAGCCTTCTTCAAAGAAAGAGACTAAGAAGCCAGTAGCTGCTAAGTCAGCAGATAAGAAAACTACTGAAAAGAAAGCTACAGTTAAGACTGAAGCAAAGCCAAAGGCTTCTAAGACTACAAATAAAAAATAAAAAATATATATACATTTTTGGAGGTAACAAATATGGCTAAGACTGATGTCGTTGCTATGATTCTTGCAGGAGGCCAAGGCGCAAGACTTGGTGTTTTGACAAAGAAGGTTGCTAAACCTGCTGTTCCATTTGGAAGTCGTTACAGAATTATCGATTTCCCTTTGTCAAACTGTGTTAACTCAGGAATCGAGATTGTAGGTGTGCTTTCACAGTATCAGCCACTTGCACTTAATACTTATGTTGGTAATGGTCACCCATGGGATTTGGACCGTAACAATGCAGGTGCTTATATTCTTCCACCTTATCAGAAGTCTGGTAAGAGTGACTGGTATAAGGGTACTGCTAATGCTATCTATCAGAATAAGGATTTTATCGATGATAATGATCCAAAGTATGTAGTTATCCTTTCTGGTGACCATATTTATAAGATGGATTATGCAGCAATGCTTAAGTCTCATATTGAGAGAGGCGCAGATGCTACAGTAGCTGTTTATGAAGTACCTTGGGAAGAGGCTCCACGTTTCGGTATTCTTAATACTAACGAGGATGATTCAATCTATGAGTTCGAGGAGAAGCCAAAGCAGCCAAAGAGTAATCTTGCTTCAATGGGTGTTTATATCTTTACATGGGATGTATTGAGAGAAGCTCTTATCACTGATGAAGCTGATGAGAATTCAGAGAATGACTTCGGTAAGAATATTATCCCAATGCTTTTGGGTGGCGGTAAGAAGCTCTTCGCTTACAGATTTGCTGGTTACTGGAAGGATGTAGGAACTATCTCATCACTCTGGGAAACAAATATGGATATCCTTGATAAGCCAGAAGATATCAACCTTGTTGATCGTTCATGGAAGATTTTCTCTCGTAACCCAGTTAAGCCATCACACTTCATTGGCAAGGATGGTTCTGTAAAGAATTCAGCTCTTACAGATGGTTGTAGAATTCATGGTGATGTTATTCACTCAGTTCTTTCTGAGTCAGTTATTGTTGAGAAGGGTGCTGTGGTAAAGGATTGTGTATTGCTTCCTGGCGTAGTAGTAAAGGAAGGCGCACATATCGAGC
Organism: Saccharofermentans sp.; assembly: GCA_045598005.1. Classification (GTDB taxonomy): domain Bacteria; phylum Bacillota; class Clostridia; order Saccharofermentanales; family Saccharofermentanaceae; genus Saccharofermentans. Next base: position 24,601 of record JAZLLF010000042.1, read on the forward strand.
GTTGTATCGTAGATTTTGGAACTGTAATTGGTAAGAACGTTAAGGCTGGTCCTTCAATCGAGGGTGAGGGCCCATACACAAATCATAAGATTTGTTCACAGGGTATCACTGTATTTGAGCGTGGACTTGTAATCAAGGATGATGTAGTAATTCCTGGTAATTGCATGATTGATTCAGATATTGAAGTATCTGATGAAGATAATGTTATTGCAAGCACATTCAGA
>JAZLLF010000043.1:0-122542 GCA_045598005.1 Saccharofermentans sp.
TGATGTAGGTTTCATGTTGTGCCTCCTTGAAATCAAGTTTCCTTAATTCCAAGGGCCTCTTTAGTTCTTTCATATAAGGAACTAAAGAGGCCACACATTTCATTTGAACTGTCAATACAAATTTGAGAAAAACAAAAAAAAGACCCACACCTCTTTTCAGATGTGTGGATCTCTTGGTTGTCACCTTAACTTAATGTCATTGCTTTTTTATCTTCTCTTTTTATTTTTATAGCCCTTATTTGGCGATTTACTCTTAGTCTTTGGCTTTGCTTTTCGTGAAGGCTTGCTGCTACTTCCAAAATCTGAGAAATCATCAACGCTATTTAGCTTTATTCTTCTAACTTTACGACCATTCTTCACTATTGTCTTTGCCTTTGGAGACTGTTCACGTGAACTTTTAAGCGCAGCTCTTAATTCCTTGCGGGAATTTCTTCTTTCAGAATTACTTACATTTCTTTCAAATGACTCATCACAGACAAAATCAATACGATGAAGGTCAGTGTCAACAAGTGAAACAATAACACTTACTGGCATACCAATTGTAAGTTTCTTACCAGTTCTTGTTCCAATTGCACGATAATTATTCTCATCAAAAATATAATGATCCTGCATTGATCTGAATGGCACGAATCCTTCAACAGTATCAGGAAGCATTACAAAGAAACCTGCACCAATAATTGAAGTAATTGTTCCTTCAAAACGCTCACCAAGCTTATCTGCCATATACTCAGCTTTCTTAATATCCTTGGAGCATCTTTCAGCCTCAACGGAGTTTCTCTCCATATCAGAACTATGGTTTGAAACACCTGTAACAAGAGCTGCGAAATGTCTTCTCTTATTCTCATTATGGATGTAACTTTTAATGATTCTGTGAATATAAAGGTCTGGATAACGTCTGATTGGGCTTGTAAAGTGGCAGTAAAACTTAGACGCAAGTCCAAAGTGACCAAGATTATCAGAACTGTACTTTGCCTTCGCCATAGATCTTAAAAGGATTGTATCAAGCATTGGCTTAGCATCTTCATCTCTTATTGTCTTCATATAATCTGAAACAGCAAGAGGAGTCAGTTTTCCAGCTAATCTTCCTGTAGCACCATAATTCTTGGCTACCTGAACAAATCTCGAAATCTTCATGGCATCTGGATCTTCATGCACACGATAAACAAATGGATAATTCATTGTTGCAAACTTTTCAGCAACAAACTCATTAGCAGCAATCATGAACTGCTCAATAATTCCGTTTGTAAAATTAATAGGATAAGGCATTACATCCTTAACGCTTCCGTCTTCATTAAGAATAATCTTACTCTCAGGAAAATCGAAATTAATGGCACCCTTATTATCTCGCATCACCTTAATTCGTGCTGCAAGTTCCTTCATATTCTGAAGCATAGGGATAATATCACCATACTCATCCTTATCACTCTCACGTGGCTCAGTAAGAATGCGGTAAGACTCCTTGTAACTCATACGCTTGTTACTTCTGATTACACTCTCATAAACACGTCCATCGAAAGTGTGACCATCTTCATCTATAAGCATCTCGCAAGTCATTGTCAATCTGTCCACATTTGGATTAAGACTACAAAGACCATTCGAAAGCTTTGGTGGAAGCATAGGAATAACTCGATCTACAAGATAAACTGAAGTAGCACGAAGCTTTGCTTCATTATCAAGTGCAGTATTCTCTCTAACATAATTAGATACATCTGCAATATGAACATAGAGTCTATAGTTTCCACCAGGAATCTCTTCAAGCGAAATGGCATCATCAAGATCCTTTGCTTCTTCACCATCAATAGTGATAGTAAGAAGATTTCTCAAATCTTCACGGCCACTTTTTATCTCTTCTTCTACAAACTCAGGATCTGGATTTGTAGACAAATCCTTCACTTCATCTAATACTGCCTCAGGAAATGTCTGTGACAATCCATACTGCTTAAGAACTGATAACATCCTTACATCGTTATTTCCAAGGTCACCTAATACTTCAACGATCTTTCCTCTGTAACTCTTTGAAGTATTTGAAGGATTTAAAACCTCACAAACAACAGTCATATGAAATGGCGCACCATTCAGATGATTCTTATCGATATAAATGTTACCAAAATTAGTTTCCTTAAAACCTGGATCAGGAATAACAATTCCACCATCACCGTTTTCAATAAGAAGACCTATTACCTGGTTTGAGACCTGCATAGGACCTCTTGGAGCAAGATCAGAAAAGCAACTTGGGCCTTCTGGAACCATAGGCTTCATTGAGCCATTACGAGGAGACTGCTTAATTGCAAGTTCCTTTACTGAATATCTGTTTTTACTATATTTTGTCATCTACTATCACCTCAAATCTTTCATCTGCTTATATTATATTACTAATTAGAGCTATAATCCGTTTTTATGCAATAAAAAAGCCGCACATAATGTGCGGCCTTCACAAAATCATCAATTCAATTATTAGAATCCCTTTGTAACAGCAAGATACAAAACTACAGAAACCACTGCAAAAATAATAGCTGTCAACTTAGTTGCTGACTTAAGTCTCTCTTCAAGAGATCTACCTGCATTCTTACTGTAGTAAGAATCGGATGAACCACCAGCAACAACACCCATACCCTGATCATTACCTTCCTGTACAAGGAAAAGAATAATCATTGCAAGTGCTGCAAGAATATCTAATATAGCAAGAATAATATCAATTACACTCATTGAACCCATAATATATGCCTCCAAACACATTATCAGCCGTTAGATGATAACATAAGAAAAAATCTTATGCAAACACTATTTTACTTAGCCATCTTACCTTTAATCAATTTGTAAACTTCGCTGGCAGCAAATGGAATAAGTGCCAATGGAATAATTACAAGCCAAGCTGTTGCATTAAGCATTACATTATCAAAAATACCATTTACGCCTGGGATATAAATTACCGCCAAAAGAAGAGCAATTGATACACCTACAGCAATATTCATAAGCTTATTAGTGAAAAGTCCAAGTTTGAATACAGAGATTCTTTCTGATCTTGAAGCATAAGCTCTGAAAAGCTCAGCAAGAATAAGTGTAGCGAAAGCAACAGTTCTTGCACCATCGATTGCCTCACAGTCACCAGAGAAGAAGAATGAACCCTTTGATGTGAGAGAAGTGATAAATGCAGTAGCAACACAAGCAAAGATAGCCAAAGCCTGAATGATAATAGAAGTTAACATAGACTTATTAATGATTGGCTCATTCTTTGGTCTTGGTGGAAGCTTCATAATACCTGGCTCACCTACTTCTCTACCGAGAGCCAAAGCTGGGAAACTATCAGTTACAAGATTAAGCCACAAAAGCTGAATAGCAGTAAGTGGCGCTGCAATACCAGGAATAACAGTGTTAGGAATAAGAGAGATAAGGAAGATAACAAGAATCTCACCTACGTTACAAGAGAGAAGGAAGCTAACAAACTTACGGATATTAGCATAAATTACACGGCCCTGCTCTACAGCCTTAACGATAGTTGCAAAGTTATCATCCATAAGAATCATATCAGCAGAATTCTTTGCAACATCTGTACCTGTAATACCCATTGCAACACCGATATCAGCAGACTTAAGTGCCATAGCGTCATTTACACCATCACCAGTCATGGAAGCGATGTGATCTTTATTACGAAGTGCTGTAACGATTCTTACCTTATGCTCAGGAGAAACTCTGGCATACACATTTGTTGTCTCACATGCAGAAAGAAGCTCTTCGTCACTGAGATTATCAAGTTCTGTACCTGAAAGTGCACCAGCATTGTTATCCATCATCTCAAGATTATTGGCGATAGCAACAGCAGCATCCTTAAAGTCACCTGTAATCATTACTGTTCTGATTCCAGCTTCCTTACAAACTGCAATAGCCTTCTTAGCCTCTTCTCTTGCTGGGTCGATCATTCCAACGAGACCGATAAACACCATATCGTCCTCATGTGAAAAATCAGCAACAACATTCTTGTCATGTACTCTGTAAGCAAAAGCAAGAACACGAATTGCCTTTGTGCAGAAATCGTGGTTCTGCTTTGTAATTCTGTCAAGATATTCAGGTGTCATTGGGTGAACGCCATCAACATCCTCGTAATAAGCACATCTGCTAAATACGATATCAGGTCCACCCTTTGTGTAACTTACAACTTCACCATCAGCTACACCTGTATGGTAAGTTGTCATCATCTTACGATCTGAGTCAAATGGAAGTTCCTGAATTCTAGGGAACTTATTCATTGTAGCCTCACGTGGCATATTACACTTAAATCCAAGTGTTGTAAGTGAACCCTCTGTAGGATCACCAATACATGTATACTTGCCATCTTCACCCTTAACGATTGAAGCATCATTACAAAGGACTGCGGCTCTACAGAGCTTTTCACAAACACCAGATGGTGTATAGTTCTTACCGTCAGCTCCAAGAATACGTCCATCTGGAGCGTATCCGTTACCTTCAACGTCATATACATGCTGTCCATCATAAAGAACCTGAACAGTCATCTGGTTCTGTGTAAGTGTACCTGTCTTATCAGAGCAGATAACGTCAACACAACCAAGTGTCTCTACAGCAAGAAGTCTCTTAACGATAGCGTTATTCTGAGCCATCTTTGTCATACCAATTGAAAGAACAATTGTAACTACTGCAGCAAGACCTTCAGGAATAGCAGCAACAGCAAGAGATACAGCTGTCATGAGAGCATCCATAACGCCAGTCTTCTGAATAAACACATCAACTGCAAATACAATAACGCAAACGATAAGACAAACAATTGCCAAAACCTTACCAAGTGAATTGAGACTCTTCTGAAGTGGAGTAGCTTCATTATCGATGTTGCTTAATTTATTGGCAATTTTTCCAAGCTCAGTATTTTTACCAGTACCAACAACAACACCCTTAGCTCGGCCATAAGTAACTGCAGTACCCATAAAAAGCATGTTTGATCTGTCACCAATTGGACAAGATGGATCAAGTACCACATCTGCACTCTTCTCAACAGGAACAGACTCACCAGTAAGTGAAGCCTCCTCTGCCTTAAGTGAACTTGAAGAAAGAATACGAATATCAGCTGAAATAGCGTCACCAGCATCGATTGAAATAATGTCACCTTCAACGAGTCTTTCAGAATCAATCATTACTAATTCGCCATTACGAATTACCTTTGTCTTTGAAGAGCTCATCTTCTTAAGAGCAGCAAGTGCCTGATCAGCCTTACCTTCCTGATAAACACCAAGAACAGCATTAAGAATAACAATTGCAAGAATAACAGCAACGTCAACCCAGCCATCCATTGTGCCTTCTTTTACAGCCATAACAGCTGAAAGTGCAGCAGCACCAATAAGAATAAATACCATTGCATCAGCAAACTGATTTAAAAATCTCTTCCAAAGAGGTACCTTCTTCTCTTCTCCAAGAGAGTTAGGTCCATATTTCTGAAGTCTTTCCCCAGCATCAGTCGAATTTAAACCCTTATCAATATCTGTCTTAAGTTCAGACAATACTTCATCAATACTTTTAGAATATGGATTATCCATACAAAACGCCTCCAAATAAACGTCAAAATAAACAGAATAATTATATAACAATCAAAGTATATTTACACTCTAGAAAAGTAATATAAGGATAAATATTCCCCCAAAAATGAGAATTAAAAAAGCCGGTAATAATTACCGGCTTATATGGTGGAAACTACAGGGCTCGAACCTGTGACCCTCTGCTTGTAAGGCAGATGCTCTCCCAGCTGAGCTAAGCTTCCAAGCTGGAGCACTCAGAGAGTGCCTATCTATATGAACGACTGGAAAATACCAATCGATTATTTGCAAAATAAAAGCCGCCATGCGACGACCTTTATTCACCAACAAATGGTGCCCAGAGACAGAATCGAACTGCCGACACGGGGATTTTCAGTCCCCTGCTCTACCGACTGAGCTATCTGGGCAAATTTTAACCGATTCTCTCGAATCGGTTAAATGGCGACGCAGAAGGGGCTCGAACCCTCGACCTCCAGCGTGACAGGCTGGCATTCTAACCAGCTGAACTACTGCGCCGTCTATGGTGGAAACTACAGGGCTCGAACCTGTGACCCTCTGCTTGTAAGGCAGATGCTCTCCCAGCTGAGCTAAGCTTCCAAGTCGCTGGTGTTTTGCGCTTTCCTCAAGCGCACAATGATTATAAGCAACCCCCACCCTGTTGTCAACTACTTTTTTAATATTTTTTTCAATTTCTTCAAGAAGCCTTATTTTACAGGGGTTAGTTGTTATACCAATACACGTACATATATGCATCAAACTGATCAGCAGACGCAATAATATGAGTTACTGACTCACCACTTTCCATTTCGAAGACACTGACATAAACATTTGTATTCTCTTCAACAACAGGAATAATATCTCTGTCCTGGAAAATACTTGTAGCGAATTCCTGATATTCATCGTAAGACATAAAATGGCCTGGCTGGTCATAGGCACTCATAAGAATATCAAGGTACTCTTCTGGATTCTCATGAGAGATTTTAATCTTCATCTGATAACCCTTCGTCCAGTAAAGAACGCCGAATCTTCTGCTCTCAACAATTTCTGCTTCCTTCGGAAGATCATATGGAAGTGTTCTTGATACAAGAAAAGCTGGTCGATTGTAAATAAATGAAGAAAGCAAAACCACAATCATTAAAGCTATAGCAATTACAATTTTTAAATCTTTTGACATAGTAATATCACTCCATCAGTTAAGTTCGTACAGATTTAAAGCATTATCTGTAGTTATTTTGGCCATCTCTTCTACTGTTACATTCTTAATCTCAGCCATCTTCTCCAGAACAAAAGGAACAAACTCAGGCTCATTGGTAATACCTCTGTTTGGCACTGGTGTTAGATATGGGCTATCTGTCTCAATAACGAGACGATCAAGCGGAGTCTCAGATACCACGCTAGGAGAATTTTTATTATTTTTAAAAGTCAGTGGACCATCAAATCCAAGATAGAATCCCATTTTTATAAGTTCTCGCGCAATTTCAGGAGAACAGGAACAGCAATGACATACTCCAGGATTTTTACGAAGTTTTCCTGCTTTATAAAAGCGTCTTAATATTTCCATTGAGTCCCCAGCGGCATCCCTCTCGTGAAGAATAAAAGGAATATCAAGTTCATAAGCTAGCTCAAGCTGACGCTCATAAACGCTCCTTTGCACATCACGCGGAGAAAAATCGTAATAGTAATCGAGGCCAATCTCACCGATTGCCCTGATTTTATTTATATGACGATCATTAATCATGGATACAAGTTTGTCTTCAAGTTCCTGGTTCCATGAATCAGCCTCATGTGGATGTACACCAACAGAAGCAAAAAGCTCCACGCCTTCTACCCCGTCATATGACTTAACATAATCAACGGCTTTAATAGAAGACTGGAGCGAATCTGCAGGTATTAAAATACGAGTAACGCCAGCATTATAAGCGCGAGTCAAAACACCTAAAGGCTCCACACCCTCTTCTTCAAACTTTGAAGAATAAAGGTGCGCATGTGTATCAAATAAATTCTTTGCTACGCCTTCGTAATGCTTTGCTTCCCTCATAAAGAATTAACCAATATCAGCACCTGGCTTAATATCATCAGAGAATTCAACTACTCTGAACTTGTCACCATCACGAACTGACAAAATCATTCCGTTACTCTCGTAACCCATCATCTTACGTGGAGCAAGGTTAACAATCATTGCAAGTGTCTTACCAATAAGGTCTTCTGGCTGATAGTACTTTGCAATACCAGAGAGAACCTGTCTCTCGCCAAAACCGTCATCAACCTTAAAGAGAAGAAGCTTATCTGACTTCTTAACCTTCTCGCATGAAAGTACCTTTACAGCACGAAGATCAAGTGCTGCGAAGTTATCAAAATTAGTAATATCCTTCAAAGGCTCCTCTGGAAGCTCTCTCTTAGGTGCACTAAGAGCAGCAAGTTCTAGAAGCTCCTTCTCAATATCAATTCTTGGGAAAAGAACTCTGCCCTTCTTAACTGTTACATCTGCCTTAAGAGCATATCTAACCTCAGCATCAGCCCAAGTATGCTCTGTCTTCTCCTCACCGATCTGCTCAAAAATCTCAGGACAAATATTAGGCATTACAGGTGTAAGAAGAATTGCACATCTTCTGACAACGTCAAGGAGGTTATAAAGAACTGCAGCAAGACGAGGCTTCTTGGCATCATCCTTAGCAAGAACCCATGGCTCATTCTCATCAATATACTTATTTGCACGAGCAATTGTCTTAAAGATTGTCTCGAGTGCATCAGACAAATGAAGTGTCTCATATGCATTAGAAACATATGCTGGAAGTGCATCAGTCATTGTGAGGAGTTCCTCATCAGACTCATTAAACTCCTTATCAACTGGGAGTGTACCACCAAAATACTTAATAGCCATTGCAACTGTTCTTGAAACAAGGTTTCCAAGATCGTTTGCAAGATCGCTGTTGATTCTTGTAAACATCATCTCATTTGTAAATGGCATATCAGAACCAAATGGCATCTCACGGAGAATGTCATATCTTACTGCATCCACGCCATAACGCTCGCAAAGAATATATGGATCAACAACATTACCAGCTGATTTACTCATCTTCGCACCAGAATTACCAAACGTAATCCATCCATGTCCAACTACCTTCTTAGGAAGTTCTACACCAAGTGCCATGAGCATTGCAGGCCAGATAAGAGAATGGAATCTTACAATCTCCTTAGCCATTACGTGAACGTCTGCTGGCCAGTACTTCTTAAAGTCATCATATGTCTCGTTCTCATAGCCCAAAGCAGTGATATAGTTTGATAACGCATCAATCCAAACGTAAACAATATGTCCCTCATCAAATGTTACAGGAACACCCCATGTAAAGCTTGTTCTTGATACGCAAAGATCCTGAAGTCCTGGATCGATGAAGTTATGAATCATCTCATTAACACGTGACTTTGGCTCAAGGAAGTTTCTCTCCTCATCAAGAAGGAGTTCCTTAAGCTTTGGGCCAAACTCAGAAAGCTTGAAGAAATAAGCTTCTTCCTTTGCATCTGTAACTTCACGGCCACAGTCTGGGCACTTGCCATCAACAAGCTGGCTGTCAGTCCAGAAAGACTCACATGGAGTACAGTACTTACCTGTGTAAGCACCCTTATAGATATAACCTGTATCATAGAGCTGCTTGAAAATCTTCTGTACAGCTTCTACATGATAGTCATCAGTTGTTCTGATAAAACGGTCATAAGAAATATTCATTGTCTCCCAGAGTTTTTTGAAGTTACCAACAGTAACATCAAGATACTCCTTAGGTGTAACTCCAGCTTCCTGAGCCTTCTTCTCAATCTTCTGACCATGCTCATCAGTTCCTGTAAGGAACATTACATCGTAGCCCTGCATTCGCTTTGCTCTAGCAACGCAGTCACATGCTACTGTTGTATAGCAGTGTCCAATATGTGGATTACCAGATGGGTAATAAATAGGTGTTGTAATATAAAATGGTTTCTTTTCTGAATTATTCTCAGACATATGAGCCTCCAAATAATTAATAGTTTTATAACCTACTAATTATAGTTTGAAGAGAAAAATAATTCAAATTAAAAGTAAAATAACAGTGAATTAACTGAAATACTGATTATAAAAAGCAAATACTGACATTGGCTTACCAAAAAGATAACCCTGGAAAATATCAACACCCATGTCACGGAGTGCCTTAGCCTGCTCTTCATGCTCAACACCTTCAACTACAACACGCTTGTCAATTGAATGAGCAAGTTTTGTCATAGCTTCGATAAATGAACGGTTAAATGCATTCTTATCCATATCATCAACGAAAGTCTTATCAATCTTAATCTCGTCAACTGGAAGTTCCTTAAGATAATTAAATGATGAATAACCAGAACCAAAGTCATCAAGAGCACTCTTAATATTGTTCTCATGAAGTCTTCTGATATTCTTACGACAGATAGCCATATTCTTCATGAGTGATGTCTCTGTAAGCTCAATAAGAATGTTCTCAGGTGGAACATTAAAAATATCGAGTGTAGCAAGCACATTACCGACATAATCCTTACGAATAAGGTCATCAGCAGTAGCATTAATATGAACAAAGAAATCCTTAGGAGCTCCCTGGGATCTCCACTTTGCAACCTGCTTAACAGCTTCATTTAAAATCCAGCTTCCAACAGCATCCATCTGATCTGTTGATTCAAGTGCTGCAACAACCTTCTCTGGGTTTACCATCTCACCGCTTGGTGCCTGCCAGCGAAGAAGTGCTTCAGCTCCTGCAAGTGAATTTGTTCTTGCATCAATAAGTGGCTGATAATAAAGCTGGAAATTCTCCATATTATTTCGAATGCAGCTTGTAATCTGGAACTCAAAGTCAACACGCTCCTTAAGTTCGTGCATATCAACAGGAGAATAAATAGAATACTTAAGTTTCTTGTCCTGCTTTACCTTATGAAGAGCAATCTCTGCATTAGTAATAAGCTCTTCTACTGTTGTACAGGTTGGATAGAAAGCTGCAGAAAGTCCTATTGTAAGATAGAACTCACCTTCTTCTGTTGTAAGAGGCTGCCTTGAATACTCCTGAATATCGTTCATATATGAAGTAACCTTAAGCTGAGTAGCGTCAGGCCACAAAACGGCAAACATATCAATACCGATATGGTATAACTTCGAATTCTCTGGCAACGACCTCTTAAGAATTCTCGACAACTCAAGAAGAATAGAATCTCCTGCCTTCCAGCCATATCTGTCATTAATCGAATGGAACTCATTTATATCGATAAGAACAATCGCTGCAGAAAGCATGGAGCGATTGCGAATAATATTTCTGGCATCAAGATTGAGTTTCTCTCTTGCAGGAAGATTTGTAAGAGCATTCATGACATTACGGCGCTCAACATGCTCTTTTCTCTCGTTCATTCTTGTTAAGTCGAAAGCAAGACCAACAATAAATGCAGAATGAGTAATCTTATCCTCAACTGACTTACCTCTGCAGGCAATCCACAAAGACTTTCCATCGGAAAGCTTAATTCTTATTTCAAGCTGGAATTTTGTTCCAATATTGCTAATTGCAGTATGGAAAGCACTTCTGAATCTCTTTCTGTCATCAGCATGAATATACTGAGCAAGAATCTCAACAAAATCGCCTTCAATCTGTAAAGGTGCATTAGGAATAATCTGACGAATATTCTCAGAAATATAAAACTTCTTGGCGTTCAAATCAGCATTGAATGTAAACGCATCAGCACTGTCTATAAGGTTATTCGTAAAGAATTCATCCTGAATATAACCAGTTATATCTGAAAAAGCACCTGAAATATATCGTCCTTCTCCGCCAAAGAATCCATCAACTCCGGCATCAGAAAAGCCTTCAATTTTTAAATATATCTCACCCTTACTCTGAGAAATAAAACGCACTTCAGTTTCAGCATCAACAATATGTGTTTCAAGAAATCTTACATAAGCGTCCTTAATTATTTCCTGATCTTCAGGATGAACATAACTACGATATACTTTTGAAAAATTATTAACTACATTTGATTCAAGATTCAAATCGTTTACAAACTTATCACTTACATAGCAAATATCTTTATAACTGTCGTATGTAAACAAATAAGCATTTGTTCCTTCACCAAACAGCTGATTAAATGACTTCTCAGCAACACCTGAAGTTACATCAGAATAAAATCCAACAACAAACCTCGTCTTTTCAATATTTACAACTATAAGATGAACCTTAACATCGATAACCATCGAATCAGTATTTACAAGTGAATGTGAAATAACAACCTTATCTTTGGCACCTGTAAGAAGCTGGCTTATGGCATCCTCATATTTAACAATAGCCGAAGAACGCTGATCCTTTGGAACAAACTGAATAAAGGAATCGAGCATCATCTCCTGAGATGCTGCGATACCAATTACTGACTGCATTGAATCAGAAAAACAGATTGTCTTTGGATCAGACCATGGATTTACAACAAAAGTAGAAAAGAATGTTGAAGCGAGTGCAGGCGCAAAAGAACCCACAGGAAGACCGCTGACAAACTTAAGCAGCTGCTCTCTTGTGACTTCTTCCATAAACCCACCCCTCAAGATATTTTTACCTATTTTAACAGATTTACAATGTAAGAGTATATTTCTTTTTTGTTTCTTCCTGTAACTCCAGCGACAGTTTTTGCGATTTCCTTCGTTGGCATTCCTTCAGAATCAAGCTTTCGAATGAGAGTATCTATCTCTTCTTCGTCAGTAATATAGTCTTCGCTCTTTGGAATTGGAGAAAGACAGATTACGTACTCTCCCCTTGGCTCATTCTCATCATAATAAGAAACAGCCTCATCCATTGTCATTCTTAGAACTTCTTCGTACTTCTTTGTAAGTTCACGGCAAAATGCAGCCTTACATGAACCAAAGCCCACCTTCGAAAGCTCGCTAACAAGTTTCTTAAGTCTGTGAGGCGCTTCATAAAGGATAATAGTCTCATTTATATTTACTATTTCCTGAAGTCTTGCCTTACGTGGGGAAGATTCAGATGGCAAAAAGCCCTCATAGTGGAAAGTTGTAGTTGAAAGTCCGCTCATAACAAGCGCAGTAATTGCAGCTACAGGACCTGGCACAACAGAAATTTCAATATCATTCTCTATTGCAAGTTTAACGAGATCCTCTCCTGGATCGTTAATTGAAGGCATACCCGCATCTGAAACAAGAGATACTGTCATTCCTTCCTTCATCATGGAGATAAGGACAGGTCCTTTGGCAGCCTTATTATGCTCATGGTAAGAAAAGAGCTTTCCTTCTATTCCAAAATTCTGAAGAAGAAGTCCTGTTCTTCTAGTATCTTCGCAGGCGATGACATCGCTTTCAGAAAGCACTTCCTGTGCCCTCTGCGAAAAATCGCCCATATTTCCAATAGGTGTTCCAACTAAATAAAGCAATCTGAATGCTCCTTCTCGTATATTTCGATTATTTTTTCTGATGCCATTATATCACCTGTTTCCTTATTCCTGACATTAAGAAACAGTGGTGGAAGCACATTAATATCACTTCCTGATGTTCCTTTCTTACCTGCAAGGAGAAAAGCAGATGCATTTCTGTCTTCGAAAGAATGAACCATAATTAACTTTGCAGGTTTAAGACCATTATTTATAAAAGAATTAATGGCATCTGTCAGTCTGCTGCCATGCATAACCATACAGACATATCCTGACGAAGGAATAACTCGTGAAGATGCTGCCTTAACAAAGTCATTCATATCACCGTTAAGTTCGAATCTTCCTTCACCTCTTGAGCCCAAAGCACCATCTTTATTGGTGGCAGCAGGGCCATTATTCTCGTTAAAATAAGGAGGATTAAAAAGCACCACGTTATACTGCTTATTCTTTACTTCAGAAGGAAGATTTCTGATATCAGCATTAAATCCTCTCATTCTGTTTTGAAGGTTATTAAGTTCAATATTTCTTTGTAAAACTTCAGCTTCCCTTGGCATAATCTCTACTGAATCAACACTTACATTCTCGAGACGCGCAGCGACGCAAAGGCTGACTGCTCCAGTATTTGAACCAAGTTCAAGAAAACTTACATCACGCTTTGATTTACGCACAAAAGATGAAGCAAACCAGCCAAGAAGAACTGAGTCAGTACCAAACTTAAAACCATCCTTAATCTGAAGCACTTTAAAGCCACGTCTTCCAAGGTCTTCAATTGTTAATCCATCTTCAAAATCCAAGATTACACCTCAAAACTAAAAAATCCCCAAGGATAAAATCCTCAGGGATAATTATAGCATCTTTAATTAGATTAAATCAGCCTTCAGCGATTGCTGAAACTGGGCATGCATCTGCACATGCACCACATGAAAGGCAAGCCTCTGCATCGATGTTGTACTGTGTATCGCCCTCTGCAATAGCAGAAACAGGACATGTATCAGCACAAGCGCCGCATGAAAGACAAGCATCAGAAATTACATAAGCCATTTTATTTACCTCCTTATAGAGTATGTATTTATATTACAACAATATAAAGCAAATTCAATACACTTTATTATTTGCACCAAAAATTACTCATTATTGTCTTCTGACTCGTTATTTGCATCTTCATTTGCACCACAGCCAGGACATGAATTACAGTCATGATTAAGTTCAGAAATTCCTTCCCAGTTAAATACTTCAATCTCCTGAACATCACCATCATTGAACTTAACGTATACCTTCTCTTCAATCAGATTAACGTCGTTTACGATACCCATTCCACGTGGTGTACGAATACGCTTTCCAACCTTAGGAAGTCTCTTATGAGCATCAGCATATGCTTCCTTCTCAAACTGAAGACAGCACATAAGTCTTCCACATGCACCGTTAAGCTTTGTTGGATTAAGTGACAATCCCTGATCACGAGCCATTCTTAATGTTACTGGTGCGAAATGGTTAAGGAATGTACAGCAGCAGAGCTCTCTTCCACAAACACCAATTCCACCTACAAGCTTTGCCTGATCTCTTGAACCAATCTGACGAAGCTCGATTCTTGCCTTAAATGCAGCAGCAAGATCCTTTACAAGCTCTCTGAAGTCAACTCTGTTGTCAGAAGTAAAATAGAACACAACCTTCTTACCATCGAAAGCAAAAACTGCATCGATAAGATTCATATCAAGATTATGCTTTTCGATGAGCTGAAGGCAGCGGTCATAAGCTTCCTTCTCCTTTACAAGCTTAAGCTCATAACGCTCGATTTCCTTCTCATTTGCAAATCTTAAAACAGGAGCAACATCCTCTGGAACGTCATTATCGTCAATTTCCATTGGCTCTTCTGCAACGTGTGCAATATCAAGTCCCATGGAAGTTTCTACCATAACGGCATCGCCAAGAGAAAGGTTCATGCCGTCACATGTAAATCTATATACTTTTCCCGCATCTCTAAAGCGGAGATTAACTACTTTCCTCATTTAACTAACTCCTTACGTATTTTCAAAAGCATACTTGAGCATGCTCCATCAAAACTAACATTTACTTTAAGTCCTCTTGCAAAATCATTAACAGCATTTACTGCATTACTGATATTTATAAGAGTAATATCCTTATTAGAAGAAATAAAACGCCTGAGTTCATCCTTCTTATCAAGATTTTTAATCTGGCCTTCCTTAGGTGAAGCAAGAAGCACACCTACATCACCCAAAGTCCACTGAATCAGTAGCAAAAGTTCTTCTATTCTATCCTTATTCTTCTCAAAGTAAGAATAATCATCCAGAATCAAATCTGTATAGCTCTTATTTGGAATATTAAGAACCATATTAAATATCTGCTCTCTGGCCTCCGAGAATGTCTCATCATCCAGAAGTGACAACGCTCTTCCAGGTGTATTTGCAGAAAATGAAGCATAAAACCTAAGCTTATCTTCATCTTTGAAATCTGGTCTTACACTCTGAATAATGTCCTTTATATCAGAACTACTATATGTTCCAAGCCTGATTTCAAGAACTCTCGAAAGAATTGTACCAAGAAGTTTTGATGCATCAGAACAAAGAAGAATGAAAGCAACACCAGCTGGTGGTTCTTCCAACGATTTCAAAAGACAGTTCTGTGAATCCTCATTAAGCTGATCCGCATTAATAATATAAACTTTACGTGAAGATATCTGAGCAACAATTGATGTATCAGATACTACTGAACTTCGTAAATCAGAAATCTTAATAGTCTTTTTGCCTTTTTCAGCTTCAATTCTTTTTACATCAGGATGTGTTAATGCATCGAAATATCTGCAGCTTGGGCAGTTATCGCAAGAACCTTCAGATGTTGGATGCATACAAAGAAGTGCCTTTGCAAGTTCATTTCCTATTTTATGTTTACCCATTCCAGGAGCACCTGTAATAAGAAATGACTGTGCTGGCTGTCCTTCAAACATTACGCTGAAGCGCTTCTTTACATCTTCCTGTCCTACAAAATTTCTGAAAGCCATTTATTAATATCTTCAAATATCTCATCCGGAGTTCTTCCGGCATCAATTACCTTAATTCTTGAATCTTCACTTGCAACCTTAAGATATCCTTCTCTTACCTTTACCTGGAATGAAGTACCAAGTGCTTCAAGTCTGTCTTCCTCTTCACCTCTGCCAATACGACGCTTCAGCGCATCCTCAGCAGACAAATCAAGAAGGAATGTAATATCAGGCTTAAGACCTGCTGTAGCAATCTTATTAAGACCATCTACAAGCTCGAAACCAAGTTCTCTCGCATAACCCTGATAAGCAGTAGCCGAATCAAAGAAACGATCACAAATTACAATTGTTCCATTATCAAGAGCTGGCTTAATTACCTCTTCAGTAATCTGTGCTCTTGCTGCCTCATATAAAAGAAGCTCTGCAAGAGGAACCATAGAGTCATTCTTCTTATCAAGAAGAACACCTCTTATCTTCTCACCAACAGAAGTTCCACCTGGCTCACGAACTTCGATAAACTCACGTCCTTCTTCCTTAAGACGCTCCTTTACCATACGAAGCTGTGTACTCTTACCACAGCCATCTATACCCTCAAATGTAATAAAAATACCTTTACTCATAATTAGTCCAGTTTAATAGTATGAATCTCGGCAATCTCAATCCAGATTTCCTTCTCGATTCTCTCGTTCTCAGCCTTAATATCTTCGTAAGTCTCTTCAACTTGAATAGTCTTTGAAGAAGCCTGATATCTTGTCTTCTGAATTACTTCCTTAGGAGCATTGCGCTTCTCGAATTTATCTCTGTTATTATCACGATGATTATTACGGTTCTTCTTGTTACCGTTATTATTTAAATTCTTAGGAGCACGATTCTCTCCGTTACGGTTATTGTTCTGATTATTCTGAGCATTCTGATTATTATTCTGAACGTTCTGATTATTCTGACCGTTAGAAGCATTAGCTGAAGCCTGGTTCTGTGTACCATCTCCATTACGATTATTGCGCTGATTATTATTACGGCGTCTGTTATTACGATAACCGTTGTTGCGCTGACCTCTGTTCTGATTATTACCAGAATTATTATTGGCCTTTGGTGCGTTATTATTCTCTGCCATGTTGCCTCCGAAATAAAAAATAACTATAAAATTATATAAAAAATAGGATTAAACTTCAAACTCACCGAGATATCTGATGTCTTTGTCTTCTGGTATTGAAACATCAACATCCTTAATATCCTTAAGAGGACAAAGTACAAAGGCCCTCTCATACATCCTTGGATGTGGAATAATAAGTCTTTCCGTATCCATTTCCAAATCATCATACAAAAGGATATCAAGATCTATAGTTCTAGGTCCGTTCTTTATTGTACGAACTCTGTGAAGTTTATTCTCAATACTCTGAGTTAAATCAAGAAGTTCAATCGGAGTTAAGTCAGTCATTACTTCTATAACAGTATTATAAAAATAAGGCTGATCGTCATAACCTACTGGCTCTGTCTCATATAACCCACCCTTTGAGATAAGTTCAATATGACCAGAGTTAATAAGTTCCCTTATTGCTTCTTTTATATACTCTTCTTTATCTCCCATATTACTTCCAAGAGCAATATAAGCATCGTGATTAAATTTTGCTGCCTGCTTTCTATTACGAACGATTGATACTTCCATTGTTCTAAAGTCACCTTCAACAGGAGCTTCAGGCTTTGATACTGTTACCTCAACTGAATCTGGTAAGGTTGTATAGTTAAGAACTATGCCTCCGATTTCATATGCGAGATTCTCAATAAGATCGCCCTTACTTGTAGTAACAAATCCTTTAATAAGTTCATAAAGTTCAGCATAATTAACTGTATCGTTAAGATTATCTGTAATTGCACCCTTATTACGATTAAAAGACATATCAACAGAAACAATAAATATCTGCCCATTCTCCTTCTCGAAAGGAAGACATCCTGTATATCCGTGAAATTTCATATCGCACATTCTTAAGTGATCCATATCTAACCTCATCTTACAATTGCATCAAAGCACTTAAGTGCATCAACTGTATCCTTTACATTATGAACGCGAAGCATTCCTGCTCCATTAATAACACCTGAAAGGCCAAGACCGATTGATCCGGCATCACGCTCATTTGCAACTGTTTCGCGTCCTAATAAATCAGCAACGACTCTCTTTCGGGAAAGCGCAAGAAGAACAGGATACCTGTCACCCATTGTAATAAGTCTTAAGTTACCAATAAGCATTTTGTCTTCTTCTCTTGTAGTTCCAAAGCCAATGCCTGGATCAAGAATTATACGGTCATCTTCGATTCCAGCTTCCTTTGCTATTTTTAAACTCATGGAAAGCTCATCTACCGCTCTAAAGACGATGTTGCTATCGCTTTCTTCGCCATTTGTTCTCTTGTTAAACATGAGAACACCGCCAGCGTCATATTTTTTTACAACCTGAGCCATATCTGAATCATATAAGAAACCAGTAATATCATTAATAATATGTGCTCCGGATAAAAGTGCGCCTTCTGCTACCTTGGACTTGTATGTATCAACTGAAATTGCTACATCAAAATTTGCCTTAATTGCTTCAATTACTGGAGTAATTCTGCTTATTTCCTCTTCATCAGAAATCTGAGTAAACCCTGGTCTTGTTGATTCTCCTCCAACGTCAATAACATCGGCACCAAACTTAACCATCTCTTCTACAGAAGCCATGGCCTTATCGTAAGTAAAGTTAACGCCTCCATCTGAAAAAGAGTCAGGAGTAACATTTAAAATACCCATACAAAGAGTTCTTTTTCCAAATGTTAATTCCCTGTCGCGACACTTAATAATCATGAATTGCCTCTCTGGCGGTTAATAAGAGCAAGGGCCTCATTACGTGTTCTGATATCTGAACGGCAAAGTCCTCTCATAGCAGATGTAACCGTCTTTGAACCAGGCTTTCTGATTCCTCTCATTGTCATACAAAGATGCTCTGCCTCAATAACAACACAGACAGCCTTTGCATCAACAGAATTAATCATCTGATCTGCAATCTCAGATGTAAGTCTCTCCTGTACCTGAGGCTTTCTTGAAAGTGTATCTACAATTCTTGCCACCTTTGAAAGACCAAGAATCTTGCCTTCCTTTGGAATATAAACAACATGTGCTTTACCATGGAAAGGAAGAAGATGGTGCTCACACATTGAATAGAATGGAATATCTCCAATAAGAATCATCTCATCGTTTCCTGGCTCATTAAAAACCTTTACATCCTGAGAAATATCTCTGTGAAGACCACTGAATACCTCTGCATACATTCTTGCAACACGCTGTGGAGTTTCCTTAAGACCTTCTCTTTCAGGATCTTCTCCAATAGCCTTAAGAATAGTTCTTACTGCATCTTCGATTGCAGGAAGGTCCATATTCTGTCTGCTCTCCTCAGGAATCTTATTATCGTTATCGTAATCGTACATTAAATTTAATCTCCAGTTCTTTTAATCCTTCTTAAGTCTCTTCGTATCCAGCTATATGAAGCTTACGATACTCAAGAGGTGTCTGCCCCATCTGCTTTCTAAAAGCAACATTAAATCTCTGTGGGCTGCTAAAACCTGCCTGAATGGCAATACCAGATACCTTGATTTCAGGATTCTCAAGAAGTTCGCAGGCTTTATCAATACGTTTCTTCATAAGATAATTCATTGGGCTTATGCCAAATTCATCTCTGAAAGCTCTTGTAAAATAACCCTGACTTAAGAATACATAAGAAGCAGCATTGGCAATTGTAATACCACTCTCATAATTTGAATCAATATACTCTCTTGCAAGAATAACAAGCTCACGAGCCTTACCTGTACGAACCTGAAGATTTGCTTCCCATTCCTTCTTCATTGCACGGCTAAGTGTAACCATAAGTTCAACAGTAAGGATCTCCATCATGAGTTCCTTGTAACCGTTGTCATTCTTCTTCTCTTCAACAATTCTTTCCATAAGGTTAGAAATTGCCTTCTTATATGAACCTGAAATTGTAATATATGGCTCTACTTTTATAGTAGATGAATCACCATCTGCAAATTCAAAAAAGCTCTCAAGTGATGTTGGGGCTCTTCTTGCGTTATTTCTGTCCTTTGAAAATCCAAAATACAAAACGAGTGAATCAGCTACGGAAGAAACAATTCTTGCAGTATGAACAACATCAGGTCTTATGATAATTGCATTACCACGCTCAATTACTACCTTTTTACCTTCGATAGTAAATTCAACCTTACCATTACGAAGATAAAAGAGTTCGTGAGTATTATGTACACTTGAAGCATTCATCTTCTGCTTCTTCTCAAATACATGTTCAAGCCCTTCGAAAACTACAGGCATGGAACCATTATTATTCAAAAGACTGTTCTCAATATCAGGAAGTAATTTATCGAACATATAATTGCCTTTCCCCGTTATTCAAAACGGATATTATCGATATAAATCTCACCATTACGTGATGAATCAGAAATAGTGAACTTAAGACTATCGATTGAAATAACATCGTCACTTTCATAATTAAGGACAAGTGTCTGCCAGTTAAGCTGTGGTTTAATCTCAGCTTCACCAAATCCTTCAACCTTAAGTGACTTTCTTACTGTATCTGGATTAAATACGTCAACAAGAATCTTGCTCTTATTATGAATCTCAAATGGTGCCATATAAGAAACATAAGTAAGATCTGGCTCAAAACCATAAAGTGAATTTTCAGTCTCATAACGAATATGAAGCGAAGCACAACCTTCTGTCTTATGAAGCGTATCGCAGGTAATTACACCATTACCCTTGAATGTGCGGTAAAGCTTAAGTTTACTGAACTCATCACCCTTCTCCTTAATTCCTACAAACTCAAGGTTATCGCAGTTGCAGAAATTCAAATCAGGAGCATAAAATGCTGGCTCACGATCAAATCTGAATGGAAGTACTGGCAGGTCATTAAGATTACGGAATGTTGCTTCATGTGGGAACGGACTGAATCCATAAGTAACACTTTCAGGTTCAGAGATATCATCTCTCCATACCATTACACGAACACCGTGAAGAATTCTTGCATTTGCTGGATAGAAGACTCTGTTCTCATCACAGATAGCAAATCCACGAAGTTCAGTCTCGCCTTCCTTAAGTCTTAATCCATCTCCAAGATTATCGAACTTCAAAATAAGCTTATTTCCGGCTCTTTCAACGCCGCAGCACTCAGGGCATGACTTTGGCATCATTGGAGTTACATGGTTTCCAAGAGCAATAATTGCAAGTCTTATACCAAGTGTAAATGTCTTTGTCTTATCAGGAAGAAGCAAATCATGAAGACTGATAATTCCTGTTGGCATATTAAGTCTTCTGCAAAATGCAGTAAGATTCTCATTAAACTCGATAACCTTATAAGGAAAATCGTAATCAACGCATCCTGGATGCATAGCAACAAAAAGCATTGAAGGCATCAAAGAATCATCATAAACTTCACTTGGCTCAAACACAGTCGAAAGAGTACCGAGAAGACCTCTTAAAAGAAGATCATATCTTCCAAACAAATTCTCATCCTTATTAGGTGAGAAACACATTCCACGAATTGTAAGTCCCTTAAATGCATGAAGCTTCGCTCTGTAGTAGATTCCAGGACGATACTTACTCTTAATGTACTTTGTATCTTCTTCCTTCTTTGTTGTCTTTGTCTGAAGATTACCAAGCATCTCAAAATCAAGGTTCTTTGCAGAACTTTGTGATGAAGCAGTCATCTTTGAATTGGATGAAGATGGGAAATCGAGTTCAGCCTCAGCCTTCACCTCTTCTTCAACAGTAACTTCACCCTTAAGCTCACGAAGTCTCTTGTCCTTCTCAAGATCAAAGTCGAAGAAAGACTTATCATCAGCAATCTGACCTTCAAGCTTCAAAAGTTCACGCTTGTCATTATCACGCTTGATAATTGCCTTGTATCCAGCTTCATCGAAAGCAAGACCAAGCTCATCAATATAGTCACCGAGAGCAACATCACCCTCTCTGACCTCATCAGAAATCCAGTTAATAATTGTGGAATCCTCAACAGAAAGATCAACAATACCAACAGGATAATGAACCTGATCTGCAATTGTATATGCAAATGAAAATGCTGAAGATGAAACTTCTGACAATTCGTTTGTATCAGTAATCTTTATCCAGTGAGCATCGGAAAAATACTCCTTTGGAACAAAATCAATATCCTTCTCATCCTTCTCAAGACCACTTCTTGAAGGAGTAAAGAAGCGCAAATGGCTCATAACCTGTCTTTTAAGTGGTGTCTGAGGAGCATTGGCATTCTTCATTGGAACTGATAAAAAGTCAGAACCCAGAAAAATCCATACATCTCCGCAACGGATATCTGAAAAAGTAACTGTATTTGAAAAACACTTAAAAATAAAAGTATATGCATCGGTAGATGCCTTATAAGGCGGAATAGTAAACTGGAACTCACCCTTTGCAGTAGTAGTAGTTTCCAGACTTAAGATAGTACCGTACTCAGTATCAAGCTTTGATACACGTCTTCCATCTGTAGGATCCTTTGAAATTTCGAGTGTTATGGTAGCACTTGTTGCTGCCTTACCCTTAATAACCAAAGGTACCTGCTGTTGAAAAACTGTTTTATTATTAAGCCAGCTTGGCAATATAATCTGATTCGAAAGCATTATTCTTGTCTCCCATTTGACATTAAAACACGAGTTTATTATACATCATTCGACAGAATATGTATCTTATTAAAATATAATAATTAAATATTTATAAACACTGACCCCTTTTCATTGAAAGAACACTATTTTTGCATTATCATTTAAATAATGCATTTTCGCACAGGGGATATATATGGATTTTGATAAAGAAACTTACATTTCGGCAATTCAGAATAATTTTATTGATAATAATACTGATGCTTCATTACCAAAGACAAATGAAGTTATTTCGTGTTCAATTCTGTCTGGAGTAAATCAGACAAGCGAACAGATTAATGAACATATTGAGCTTTTATATGTAATGAGCTCTGAAGCTTCAGCAACAATTAACAAGCAGGAATATTCATTAAAAAGTGGTGATTTACTTGTAATTATTCCAGGCGATACACGTACAATCAGCTGTCCATCTAACTGCAGAATCATTTCAGTTCAAGCAGATATCAATTTCCTGTTCAGTCAGATTTTAACAAATACAGATCTTCACTACAGCATGCCTTATCTTCTCTCAAAATTTGATAATGCAAGATTAATAAAGGCAGAAACACTTGATGTTACTGACATTCCAAAGGTAATGTACGATGTGGTAAACGAATACTTTGCCAAGAATAATTTCTATAAACTTGCAATAAGAGCCGATTTATCCAAAGTCGCACTGTTTATTTTTAGAAGATGGGATTCACTTAAGGAAGAACTCGTAGAAACAGAAGCAAAACAGGATAACGCCGGGTATAAACGCCTTGCTAATGTCTTAAAGGAAATCGATACGAGATATATGGAAGATCTTACGGTATCTGAAATGGCAGAGCTGGCAGGCATGAGTTACAGTTTCTTCTCCAGATTTTTCAAAGCTACGATGAAACTTACTTTCTCTGAATACTTAAATTCTGTAAGAATTCAGCAGGCTGAAAGACTTCTTATCGAATCAGATTTATCTGTTGCTGAAATAGGTGAAGCTGTAGGATTTGCAAATACAAGTTATTTCATTGCTCAGTTTAAAAGGCAGCTTCATATAACTCCAAAAAGGTATAAATCAAACTACGGAATGTAACAGACAGACTGGCAAAAGCCAGTCTGTTTTTCCTTGCGAATAATCTCATTAAATCTGTAAAAAGAATTTTATTTGTGATAAATTTATTCTAGGCTAAGTCATTCAAAAATGATACTGACCACTATATTTTATGAGGCGCATAAGCCAGAACGGAGATATTATGAAGTATTCAAATTACGACAACGTTTTTGAAATGGATCATCCACTTATCAAGCATAAGATTTCTCAGCTTAGAAAGACAACAACAGGAACATTTGAATTCCGTTCACTTGTTTCAGAGATTGCTACTCTTGAAGGATACGAGGCATTAAGAGATCTCCCACTTACTATGGAAGAGATTGAAACACCACTTGAGAAGGCAATGTGTCCTGTTATTGATGGAAAGAAGATTGCAATCGTTCCTATTCTTCGTGCTGGCCTTGGAATGGTTGAAGGTGTAACAAACCTCTCTCCTCTTGCCAAAATTGGTCATATTGGTCTTTACAGAGACCCAGAAACACATGAGCCACATGAATATTACTGCAAGCTCCCTGAAGCAATTGATCAGCGTACAGTTGTAGTTGTTGACCCAATGCTTGCAACTGGTGGTTCTGCTGTTGCTGCACTTGATTTTATCAAGGCTCGCGGTGGCAAGAAGATTAAGTTCATGTGTATCATCGCTGCTCCAGAAGGAATCGAGAGACTTGCAAAGGCTCATCCTGATGTTGAGATTTATATCGGTAACGTAGACCGTGAGCTTAACGATCACGCATACATCCTCCCTGGTCTTGGAGATGCTGGTGACAGAATTTTTGGCACATTATAATTTCTGATTAATCTTAAAATGCAGTCAGCAGAAATGCTGGCTGCATTTTTTATTGCAAAAAGAAAAGCGGAAATTTAAATTCCGCTTTTACTTATCTTCCACTTGAAACAATAATATTTATATCCCTGTTCCTGCATTCATTAATCATCTCTTCACTAATCTCGTTATCAGTAATAAGATAATCAATCTTCGATGCTGGAATAAACCCAGAAGCTGAATCAACACCTATCTTTGTAGAATCCACAAGAGCAACAATATTCTTACTTCTCTCTGCGCACATCTTCTTAAGCTCAAGTTCATAAAAATTATTACCAGAAAGACCAGTTTCAACTGAAAATCCATTACCTGAAACGAAATAGTATTCAGCACTTAATCTGTTAACCATCTCTTTGCTCATAAGGCCTTCAATTGCACCAGAATGAGGTCTTAACATTCCACCAATAAGAATAATTGATTTGAAGTTATTATATCTCTGAAGTTCCATCGCAGTATGAATACCATTGGTGATAACAGTAACATTATCAGTATCCTTAAGAAACTGAATCATATGAAAAGTAGTTGAACTAGCATCCATAAAAATAGTGTCACCACTATTAACAAGCTGAGCTGCCTTATAACCAATCATAGCCTTAAGATCAACGTGAGTTACAGATCTAACCATGTAGTTCTCACCAATATCACTATGTGGCTTTTCAGGAAGTTTTACACCACCATGGTAACGAACAATAGCACCATCTCTTTCAAGATCGCGCAAGTCAGTTCTGATGGTCGCACCAGTTACTCCAAGCTTTTCAGCAAGAAGATTAGTATTGATTGATCCCTCAGACTCAAGTAAATCAAGTATTTGTTTTCTACGTTCCAAATTAATCATAATCGTTATACTATCAGCGTGTTTTTTCATTGTCAATCGTTTGCTTTTATTTGTTTTCATTTCGTTCACATAAATTATTTAAAAGCAAAAAAAAACTCGCATCCAATGGATGCGAGTATGGCAGCCGAAGAAGGATTCGAACCCTCACAGACGGTGCCAGAAACCGGAGTGCTACCTTTACACAATTCGGCTGTTTAAGGTTCCTGACCAACGGGTGTTAGTATATCAAATTGATTTTTCAAAATCAACACCTATTTTTATTTTTTTCTATACTCCTAGTTTTGTCTTAAAAGATTATTAATTTTCTCCATATCATCATGCATCATAAGTTTCAAATTAATATTATCAGCAGCGATTATAGGATTACATGTAGTCATTATGTTAAAACCATTTACACTGCTAATTCTGCCACGAATCTTATTACCATCAGGTCTTGTTCCAAAGAACGCTTCATGAGCACCAGAACCAAGTAGCAAAATGTATTTTGGCTTAAGAAGTTTAAATTCCTGGGCAAGATGACGTCTGCACTTTTTAAAATTCTCTGGAGTTCTTTCCACATTTTTGCACTTAATAATGCTCGAAATAAAATAATCTTCTTCTGGGATTGCAAAAGATTTTATTAAATTCAAAAGCAAAACATATCCTTCCTGCTCCCTTTCCAAAGGTACATCAGAAAGAATTAGAAGTTTGACACTGCCTTCGCACACCTTCGAGAATGAATCAAAATCAGATTCACCACAAAAACTGCAATTCGAAAGCTCTGTCTTATATTCATTTAACTTAAATAAAAATTCAGCAGATTCCATATTACTTAAATAAAACTACAGTTACTCCATCATTATGTCTTCCCCAGTCAACATCCTTGGATAACTGAGGATTTATAGCAGTCATCGCTCTGCCTTCACTGTCAAAAGGTCCAAATTTGTCACCAGGACAAAACTCCTTAATAATTCCCTTGCGCTTATAAGTACGAAGTTCCATAAGGCAGGCTGATTTAATTGCTCCACCTGTTCCAGAAGAACCATAACCGTGAACGATTTTACATTCTCTTACACCACTTGCTCTAACTGCATATATCTGATTATTAAGCCTTACCATTGCCTGCTGAGCAGTTGGATATCCCTGTTCCAAATTAATAACTCTCATAAATATAACCCTTATGAATAGAATCTACATGCATTATACCACGCTACTACTGTATAATTATCTCATGAGACTAGATAAAGCACTTTCAAATTCAGGTTATGGAACAAGAAGCGAGATTAAAGAATTAATCCGCAAAGGCAAGGTATTTGTAAATAATACCGCTATTAAGGATGCAGGTTTTAAGATTAATGAATCAGATTCCATCTCAATTATGGGACAGGAAACTCAGGTTAAGGATAAACTCTATTATGTTTTTGACAAGCCTGACGAAGTTCTTACGGCAATGGAAGACAAAAGACTTCCAACTGTAGCTGATTTTATTCCTTCAAATCTTAAAAACAAGAAATTAAGTCCTGTTGGAAGACTTGATTACCACACCTCTGGCCTTCTTATTATCACTAACGATGGCGAGTTATCTCACAGACTTACATCTCCAAAGTATAATATTCCAAAGGTTTATAAGGTTACTTATTCTGGAGATGAACTGACAAATGAACATATCAAAGAAGCATCTGAAGGAATCACTCTTGAAGATACAGATGAGAAGATAAAACTTAAGCCTTGTGTTCTTACTCTTAAAGACAACAACACATGTGAACTGACTCTTTACGAAGGAAAGACACATGAGGTCAGAAGAATAATTGCACACTGGAACCGCTCTGTTGAAGAATTAAGAAGAATTCAGCTTGGAAACATTACCTTAGATGGAAGTAATCCAGGCGATTTAAGAGAATTAACAGAAGATGAACTTAAAAGCATAAAAGAAGCGACAGGATTATAACCTGCCGCTTTCTATTTAAAGTCTTTCAAAAAGCTTAATTATGATCTCAGCTGCCGCTATCTGATCATTAGTCTCTGCTCCTATACCAAATACCAGCTGTGCTGGTTTATAGTGCCAGAGATTCTCAAAACCAAGAGAAGTGATAAATGCGGGATCTTCAACCTTAATTCCAATCATTACAGGTGTTGGATCATAGATTGAAAAGTCCTCTTCTTCCGCCTCGAATTCGTACATATTCTGAGACATCTGATATTCAGAAAGAGCTATCTGGTATTCTCTTTCGCTATAGTAAACAGGAGTTAACTTGGAGAATGCCTCAGGTGAAAGTACTGTTCTAAGCTGCTCATACAAATCACTACAGTCAACGAAATTATTAAAATAATAATTCACACACATGGTATCAGCGATAATAACGTCAGGCTGAGACATGAGAACTGTTGCAGCAGTCTGATCACCATATCCATTATCTGTCTGTCCCTCGTCATTATCAGGTACAACATCAACTGAGTTTACGTATGGATTTGTATAACCGCAATCGTTTACAAGAATCCCTTCCATAACTTCAACTTCACAGGACATGTGACCCAGAGCAACAACGCTGACATCATATCGTGGCTTAAGAAACATGTTATAAAAAAGATTTCCAAGAAGAACCAGCGCAACAACAGCAATTAAATACTTATACCATGTATAGGAAAAATAAGTTCTCCACTCATCTGAAGTTTTACCCCAGTACTTCTTCTGACTATCTCTTATCTCCTGCTTTTTGTTACGCTTATCGCGCTCTCCTGTAGCAATATCGTAAACAGCAGAAAGTTCATCAAGCTTAGCTTCTCCCTCTTCTGTGTTAAGGGATCTGTATCTTTTGGAAAGCTGCCAGAACTTATCGTCAATTGCATATAACGTACTATTAGAAGGAAGCCCCATATACTTAAGTGCTTCTTCCTTAGTCATATTAAGAATCTCATCCGAAACCTTAGTTTTTTCTTTCTTAACTTCAATTTCTTCAGATACTGAATTCTCTTTTTCTTCACTCATTACTCATACCAGCCAATTTAAAAGTGTTTACATTATAAACAAAAACAACCGACATTAAAAACAACAAAGCAAATTACTTCAAAATTCATTAAATTTTAAAGGCGGCAACTACTAAGTAGTCACCGCCTTCACCTTCTATCATTTGCCCGGATAGATTTTATTCAAAGCACTTAACAGCCATCTTAATAATATTTGCTGTACAGAACTGAAGATCTCCAACTGAAATCTTTCCTGAATCTATAGCAGTCAGAATATCATCAACATTTGCCTGACATCCTGGCATCTGCCAGTCATTACCAGCGTAGATACACTGTTCACTATATGCACACACATACTTCTTATCGTTCTCACCCATATAAGAAGATCTCTGTGATGAGTACCAGTCAGTCATTACTACACCGTCAAATCCAAACTCATCACGAGCCATATTCTGAATAAGCTCATAGTTATTAGCTGTATGAACGCCGTTAATTCTGTTATAAGAAGTCATAATTGAATATGGATGTGACTCTCTAATAGCAAAACCAAAGCTCTTGAGATAAAGCTCACGAAGCGCTCTTTCGGAGATATGAGAATTACTGTACATTCTGTTCTCTTCCTGGTTATTTCCTGCAAAGTGCTTAATAGTAGTACCCTGACCTGGGAAAGACTGAACACCATTTGTATCAGCAGCAGCGCAAAGACCACTAACGAGCGGATCTTCAGAATAGTACTCAAAGTTACGTCCGCAAAGTGGGTTTCTGTGAATATTCATTCCAGGAGCAAGCCAGAAGTGAACGAAGAAACGCTTCATCTCTTCACCAACAAGCTTTCCACAGTCATAGATAAAATCTAGGTTCCATGTCTGTGCAAGAGCTGTAGCAATTGGAATTGCTGTACAGTACTGATAGTAATCAACAGCATCAGCTGGAGTATCCTTAGGGAAAGGATTAAAGCTTAATCCAAATACTTCGCCACCTCTTAAAAGCTTTCCTTCAGGTGTTGCCTTAAAGTGAGGCTGAAGTCTTAATCCTGCAGGACCATCTGCAAGAATCATCTGAGGGATTCCTCTTTCCTCAAGAAGGAAATCTGTTGTCTCGGCAGCAGCACCAGGAACGAGTAATGAAGCAGAACCTACTACATTGTCCTCAACTTCACCAGCAGCATAAGAACCAACACAAAGCTTTGCCATCTCATTATTTGTAAGCTGAGCAACAAACTCTTCTACAGTAATCTTCTTATCGATAATGTCGTTAAACATTAACTTCTCACCCTTATGAGTGTCCTCAAGAACAGGTCTTGCACCAGAATACTCAACTACTCTTACGGAAATATCGTCTGGATTAAGAATTAACTTTGTAGCAGCTGCCACCTGTGATTCATCATCTGGATTAAAAGATGCAACCTGACGCTTTCCATTTGGGTTCTTAATCATCTCAAATGTATGTGTATCAGCAAAGAGCTTCTTCTGCTTTAATGTAGGCTTTGTCTCAGAAAGACTAATTACTGCAGCAATAGTTGTTGATCTTGAGTTCTTACCAGCACGAACATAGTAATCACCTGCTTCAAGAATAGTTGAAGAAGTCTTCTCATCGAAAGATGCCGCGTCCTTAATATCAAATGTGATTTCAAGTACTTCTTTCTCACCTGGCTCAAGAAGTGATGTTTTCTTATAAGAAACTAATTCCTGATATGGCTTATCAAGAGTTCCAAAAGGAGCTGAAACATATACCTGAACAGTCTCTTTACCAGCTCTTTTACCTGTATTAGTTACCTCGCAAATCACCTTAACAGTTGTGCCATCAATCGATGCACCAGCATTTCTGATATCAAATGTTGTATATCCAAGTCCATAACCAAAAGGATAAAGTGGTTCTACTTCAAATGTGTCAAAGTATCTGTAACCGATATAAATACCCTCTTCATAGTACTCATCGTCAACATTGCCATTATTGTGGCTGAAATTCTTTGATCCAGGATAATCCTCATAAGAATATGCCCATGTATCTGTAAGACGTCCTGATGGATCTGCTTTACCAAGCAATACATCAGCAACTACAAGTCCTCCGATATTTCCAAGCTGTGATACATTCAAAATTGCATTAACACCAGGAATCTCGCGAATTGACTGAACATTTAAAATACCGCCAACATTCAAAAGGACAATTGTATTCTTATAAGACTTTGCAAGTTTTGAAATAATCTCAAGCTCGTCATCAGCAAGAAGATAATCACCCTTCTTACACCATCTGTCGCCGCCCTCACCTGAATCACGTGCAACAACATAAATAGCAGTATCAGCATTTGTTTCTTTGATATATTCATCTGATACTTCAGGAAGTGCAGGAATAGTAATAGGGTCTTCAAACATAATCATTACTTCTGGAAGATTTCTCTCTACAGCGATTTTATGAATTCTCTCCATATAAGTAATCTGATGATTCTTCAAAACCTCATCAAACTTATCAAGCCAGGCACCTGTAGTAACAGTAAAACCTGCATCCTTAAGACCTTCTTCAATATTTACAACTGAACGTGAATTAACGTCTCCAGAACCCGTACCACCCTTAATAGTGTGACGTGCTCCATTTCCAAATAAAGCAACACTGGAAACTGAACTTAATGGCAAAACACCATCATTCTCAAGAACAACAACGCACTCTCCTGCGAAAGAGCGAACCTTGTTCTGATTATTTATTTCCATTTCTGTGATTTCATTAGTTTTAAGTGCATGAAGTACTGGCATAAGAAAAACCTCCATATAAAACAATTATCATCAATATATTATACAAAAGAACACTTTAGTTATAATAAGTTTTTGTTAATTATGTTCAATTTCCGACATTTTTCGAGAAATAAAAAAGTGGATGGCAAATACCATCCACTAAAAAACTATAAGATAAATAATAATTAATCTTCCTTGTTATACCATCTCTTAATCTGGAACTTACTTCCACGAGCATCTGCTCCATGAATTGCAAGACCTGCCTTAAGAACTACACCTGGACATGTCTTCGCAATATCTGCCTCAGAATCTCCAAGTCCACTTCCTTCATGAGTACAGAATGGCTTAATTACCTTACCTGTAAAATCATACTTCTCAAGGAATGTAAAAACAGCCATTGGCATTGTGTTCCAGTAATTTGGATAACCAAGGAAAATAGTGTCATACTCATCAATGCTGTCGAGATATTTTGTAAGTTCAGGACGAGCATTCATACTCTGATCAAGCTTGGCCTTTGCTGTACAGTCCATATAACTCTCAGGATACTTCTCAACCTGCTCAATCTTAAACATATCAGCATCTTCAATAAATCCCTTGATATATTCAGCAGCAACTTCAGTGTTACCTACTTCAAGGTTAACCATGGAACCATTTGCATAGTTCTCACCTGCACGAGAATAAAAAGCAATAAGTGTCTTTCCCATAAAAATATCCTCCTACTTTTTTCTTGAATAATAATACCACTCAATTACCGTTAATCATATGAATAATTAATAGTTATAGTGAATAGTTTTCTGAAGTTTAATTACCTCTGGCGCCTTTAAACGTGACAGTTCTTCGTCAGTAAATACACCATCCATAACTGTAGTAGCAAGAAATGGAATGCCGCATTTGTCTGATGCTTCCTTAATAATCTTCTCACCTTCAATAACGTTATCGATTGTAGTCTCCATAAGAAGATTTGTGTTATTGATAAAACCCGTAATATTCATTCTGGATGCTTCAGTAAGTTCAAGTGCCATCTGCAAAATACCGTCAACATCAGAAGTAAATGGTCTTAAAGTATTAACTACCATCAAAAGGTTAGTATCAACTTTCTCAAGACGACTTTTAAAGGAACCAAGTACGTTTGCACCCATATCTTCTCCACCAATATCGTAAACACCGGAATAAGATTCATCATCAAAAATTATATACATCTCACCACCTAAAACAGGTGCATCAACATTCGAACGTGCATAAGAAGGGAAAATAACTCGAATTCCCTGATCTTCAAGTTTCTTCGCAGCATCAGCTGATCTATAGTATGGATTTACAATATCAAGGTCTGCAATTAAAACTTTCTGCTCAGGCTTACTTTCCTTCATGAGTTTTGCGAAATTAACAGCAATCTCTGATTTACCGCTTCCATAAGCACCAATAATAATATTAAGTCTCTTATCGTTATATAACATCCCCTGATTTCCTTTCGTTAATAAAGAGTTGCGATAGTAACACCATCGTCGCCTTCTCCTGGAAGACCGAGCCTGTGTTCACGTACGCGAACATCCGCTGAAAGCATCTCGTCAACAACTTTCCTTAAAGCACCAGTACCCTTACCATGAACTATTCTTATAGTTTTAATTCCGGCAAGGCCACAGTCATCAATATATTTCGAAAGAGCGCTTTCTGCTTCATCTGCTCTCTTACCGAGAAGCATAATTTCAGACATAACTGTAGTAGCCTTCTCATACTTCATCTGAGAAGCTGCACTAGCCTTTGCTACCTGTCTATTCTGCTTATTAGGTTTAGGCTCATCTTTCTTTGTCTGTTCAGCAGTTGGCATTCGAAGCTGCTCAACTTCAACAGTATAAGTCATAATTCCGCTGCTGATACGAACCTTCTTATTGCGATCAGTTGGAGCAGATACAACAGTACCTGTAACATTAAGATGTGGAACAAAGAATACATCACCCTTATTTACAACCTTCGGAGGTTCTCCAGGCAAAGATACATTAAGAATCTTATCGTCTTCATCGTCGCTTCTTAAGTCCTTAACACCAGCACGAAGTCTTCTTCTAATGCGGTCAAGTTCTTCTGCTTCATCAAGATCGTCTCTCTGCTTTTTCTTCTTTCGCGCAGAGCGAATAAGATTATCAAGTTCTTCCTCTTTTTCTTCAAGAAGTCTTCTCTGCTCAGCTCTTGAATCGTTAAGAATCTTAGTCTTGGACGCCTTTAAAGCAGCTCTTTCTGCCACAAGTTCATCAATCTTGGCCTTAAGTTCCTTGTTAAGTTTCTCGTTCTCTTCCTTAAGTCTTTGTGCCTCGCGGCTGCTGCTTTCAGCTTCAGAAACAAGCCTCTCAAAAGACAATTCCTCTTCTGAAAGTCTTGAAGTAGCATTCTCAATAATTCTGTTTGGAAGACCAAGCTTCTTCGAAATAACAAACGCATTACTTACACCAGGTGTTCCAATTACAAGCTTATATGTTGGACTTAAAGTATCAGTATCAAACTCACAGGAAGCATTCATTACACCTTCAGTTGTCAAAGCATACGCCTTAAGTTCCTTATAGTGAGTTGTAGCCATAGTAACACAGCCCTTGTTATAAAGCTCCTCAAGAACAGCAACAGCAAGTGCAGCACCTTCAGCGGGATCAGTTCCAGATCCAAGCTCATCGAGAAGTACAAGAGCTCTTCCCTTTACATACTTAAGAATAAATACAACGTTCGAAATATGAGCTGAGAAAGTAGAAAGGCTCTGCTCAATACTCTGCTCATCTCCAATGTCTGCAAGAACTTTATCAAACACAGAAATCTCAGATCCTGTGCCAGCTGGAATCATAAGGCCAGCCATTGTCATAAGTGTCAGAAGACCACATGTCTTAAGTGATACTGTCTTACCACCAGTATTAGGACCTGTAATAACAAGTGTCTTATAATCCTTACCGTTAATAATATCCACAGGTACAACTTTGTCGTGATCAATAAGTGGATGTCTTGCCTTAATAAGTCTTATATTTCCATCTGTATTTAGAGAAGGCTTTATGGCATCCATATATATTGCAAGATTACCCTTGGCTGAAGCAAGGTCAATACAGCCGATAAGAGCCATATTGGCATCGAGGCTGCCTCTTTCCTTCAAAGCCTTCTTTGTAAGTTCTTCAAGAATTCTTTCAATCTCAGCCTTCTCCATTGAAGACAATTCACGAATTCTGTTATTAGCTTCAACTACTGACAAAGGCTCAATAAAAACAGTAAGACCTGTAGATGAAGTATCATGAACAATTCCAGGAATCTTCGACTTACATTCAACCTTTACAGGCACACAGTAACGCTCACCACGAATAGTAATAAGTGACTCCTGAAGATTCTCTTCATTATTTTTAATAACACGATCAAGAAGAACTCTGATACTTGAAGCAATATCCTTCTTCTCTCTTCTGATTCTGTAAAGAGTATCACTAGCACGATCGTGCATTTCCTCTTCACCCTTGATGCACATACTAATCTCAGCCTCAAGCTTATCGATAGTATTAAGCGCACTAATAGAAGTGAAAAGATTAGTGTCATACATATCAGCATGCTCACCTGAAACTACCTTCTTAAGTCCGTTAACGCTTCTTAAAAATGTAGCAATATCCAAAAGCTGGCGCATTGTCATAATGCCGCCTGCTCTTGCATAACTTAATGCATCTGAAATCTCTGGAAAACTTCCAAGAGGAAGCTGACCATACTTGTTAATATATGTAAACGCCTCATATGTATCATTAAGTGCTTCGTTTACAAAAGCATAGTCAGTTGTCGGAAAAAGCTCGACAATAAGAGAACGTCCATAGGACGTTCTCGCATATTCTTCAAGTTTTGAAGCTACCTTATCAAATTCCAGAACCTTTAATACTCGGCCCTTAATCTTCTTACGTTCAGCTTCTTCTTCAAAAGTTGTATATTTGTACATTACTTACCTAAAATTATGACAAGCGCTTAGCGTTCTCAATCTCAATTTCTGGGATTGTCTTCTTTGTTGCGATACCTTCCTCGATATCTACATCAGTAATCTTACCAGCCTTCTCTACAACGATTCTGTTGTACTTCTTGTTAATAAGACAATCAATAGCATGAATACCCATAAGGCTTGCTGTTGTTCTGTCACGAAGTGTTGGAGAACCACCTCTCTGGAGATGTCCAAGAATTGTAGGTCTTGACTCAATTCCTGTTGCATCCTCAATCTGCTGAGCGATAGTTGTTGCATTACCAGCACCTTCAGCAACAATAACGATGAAGTGTCTCTTACCCTTATTACGTCCATCAAGAATTGTTCTGATTACGTCAGCATTAAGATCGAATGGAACTTCAGGAATAAGAATTGCCTCAGCACCTGTAGCAATACCTACATTAAGTGCAATGTAACCAGCACTTCTACCCATTACCTCAATTACACTACATCTCTCATGTGAAGAAGCAGTATCACGAAGCTTATCGATAGCTTCCATAGCTGTATTCATTGAAGTATCGTAACCGATTGTATAATCTGTGCATCCGATATCATTATCAATTGTTCCAGGAATACCAATTACAGGAACACCAAGTCTTGCAAGAGCTCTTGCTCCCTTAAATGATCCATCACCACCACTTACGATAAGTGCGTCAATACCATAAACCTGAAGCATCTTTGCAGCCTTAAGAACACCTTCATTTGTAGCAAATGACTTTGATCTTGCTGTCATAAGGAATGTACCACCACGCTGAAGTGTCTCAGATACATCACGACGGCCGATTGCTTCAATCTCACCCTTAAGAAGTCCATGATATCCTCTCTTAACACCATAAACTTCAAAACCAGCATTAAGACCTGCTCTAACTACTGATCTGATAGTAGCATTCATACCTGGAGCATCGCCTCCACTTGTAAGAACACCAATTCTTCTTACAGGAGCAACCTCATCCGCATTACAATTATCGTAATTTGGAGCTACAAGAGCATCTATTTCCGGAATATTATTCTCATCATACTTAAGTTCAAACATATTAATACCTCCCAAGAGTTAAACCAATCGTTGTAATTATACACCATTAATTAACCCTTCAAATATATACACATTGTAAATTTTAAATTTGCATATTATTCGTAAATGAAATTAATGTTTTCCTTACCAACAAGCATATAAAGTTTCTTATAAACCTGAGGATTATCAGCAACTTTTAACGATAACACCACATTCATTCCTTCTATGGAAACCTCAACAGGAACTGTTCCTGAAAAGAAGCTGCAAAAAGCCGAAGTCTGCTTTAAAAGATTATCTGCATCGGAATTCCTGAAGGTAATTTTTACACATGAAACCTTGCGCTTCTGCTTATTAGTCTGCTCATCAGCCTTTGGAGAAGCTGGAACTACTCTTTGGTCATTATAGTTTTTGAAAGATATCAGTCGCTTAACCGGATAATCAGACATAACACGAAGTAATTCCTCACCACTTTCTGGAAGTGGGTATATTTTATCTACAGAAAGCGAAAATGAATCCTCGTTATACATCTTTCTTTTACCAACAAAGACATAAGGTCTGTTCACATTCAAAAATGGAGAAGATTCTTCAAAGACTCTTCCAAAAGCACTTGCTTCAAACTGTCCATATAAGTCTTCAACAGTCATAACAAGCATTGTATTCTTGCTCTTTGTAGTTCTTACTCTCTTACCCTGAAGAATACCACACATGATAACAGGCTTATCATCATTTAATTCAGCAAGTCTGTCTGAATCCTCATATTCCCTGTAATCAAGCATATTAAAAGTAGAAAGCCTGTCGATATAATCTCTAAAACCATCAAGAGGATGTCCTGACAGATATAAACCAACCATTTCTTTCTCATAATTAAGAAGATCTTCTGATGAAAATTCATCCATTGAAATAATCTCAATTTCAGGCTGCTCAACATATGCGTCATCCATTCCGAAAAGACTCATCTGACCATCCATTTGTCTGTTACTTGCACTCTGGAGTTTATCAAATTCAACTCTGACAGTTGCAATCATGGAAGCACGGCTTAATCCTGTAAAATCAAGAGCTGACGCAAGAATCAAAGATTCAATCATATTGCGCTTAACACCAGCCTTGGCACATCTTTCGAGGAAATCAGGGAAAGACTTAAACTCTCCTCCAGAGTTTCTTTCCTTCTCAAGTTCCATTACTGCTGTCTCACCAACATTTTTAATCATCGAAAGGCCAATACGGATTGCATTAATACCTTCAGTTTTAAACTTAGCTGCACTCTTATTTGCATCAGGTGGCAAGACCTTAATGCCCATAACTTCACAGCAGTGGATATACCACGCACATGCTCCGATATTGAATCTGAATGAATTGAGCATGGCAGCCATAAACTCAGTTGGATAATAATACTTAAGATAAGCTGTATAGTAACCAACAATTGCATATGCAGCAGCATGAGACTTATTAAATGCATATCCTGCAAAACCAGCTACATCATTGAAAATCTTATCGGCAATATTCTCTGGAACACCACGCTTAATTGCACCATCAATCTCACGGCCAGTGTCATCAATACCACCATAAATAAAGAGCTTTCTATAATTCTCCATCATAGACTTCTTCTTTTTACTCATGGCTCTTCTTATATTATCTGACTGTCCCATTGAAAAACCAGCAAGATCACGAACAATCTGCATTACCTGCTCCTGATAAACCATACAGCCATATGTAACATTCAAAATCGGCTCCAAAAGCGGATGATCATAAGTAATCGAAGATGCATCATGCTTACCGTTTACATACTTTGGAATCTGATCCATAGGGCCTGGTCTATATAATGAAATACCGGCAGTTACATCTTCAATTGAATTAGGCTTAAGGTCCTTCATAAATGAAGTCATACCCTTACTTTCAAGCTGGAATATACCAACTGTATCACCATCACCAATCATCTTAAAAACGTTTAAATCATCGAGAGAAATTGAATCAAAATCAATTTTTACTCCATAATTTGCAAGTACCATATCAGCAGTATCACGAAGCACAGTAAGAGTTCTTAGACCAAGGAAATCGAATTTAAGAAGGCCTACACTTTCAATACCACTTTTTGCAAACTGAACAACGGCATTATTGTCATTGACAGAAAGAGGTGCAATATCCGTAATAGGTTTTCCAGATATTATTACACCTGCAGCATGAGTTGAGGCATGTCTTGGCATACCTTCAAGCTTCATAGCAATATCAATTACCTTCTTAATATCAGCATCTGTTTCATATGCCTTTTTAAGTTCAGGATTAGCTTCAATTGCACTACCTATTGTTATTCCAGGATTAGCTGGAATCATCTTTGCAACTTTATCTGTTGACTGATAGTTAAGATCAAGAACTCTTGCCACATCTCTTATACAAAGTCTTGCTGCAAGAGTACCAAAAGTAATAACCTGAGCAACACGATTTGCACCATACTTTGAAGTAACATAATCAATTACTTCCTGACGTCTTTCATAACAGAAATCAACGTCGAAATCAGGCATTGATACACGTTCACTATTAAGAAAACGCTCAAAGACAAGAGTGTACTTAATTGGATCTACATCAGTAATACCAATTGCATATGCAACAAGCGAACCAGCACCAGAACCTCTTCCTGGACCTACCATGATTCCATGTATTTTTGCATAATTAATAAAATCCCAGACTATAAGATAGTAATCCGTATAGCCCATCGAATTAATTACAGAAAGCTCATACTCTGCTCTGTCAAAATATGTCTTATCACTTGAAGCCATTCCTTTAACTTCAAAGCGCTTCTTAAGACCTTCCATAGTCAGATACTTAAGGTATTCTTTGTTATCAGCAAATCCCTCAGGGATATCATACTGTGGCAAATGAATAGTATTGAAATCATATTCAGCTTTGCACATGTTGGCAATTTTTACAGTATTATCAACAGATTCAGGGATATCAGCAAAAAATCTCCTGATTTCAGACTCGGACTTTACATAAAAATCATCAGTCTCCATCTTCATTCTTGATGGATCTGAAAGCTTTGTTCCTGTCTGCATACAAAGCAATACATCATGAACACTACTATCTTCTTTACGAAGGTAATGACAGTCATTTGTAGCAACTAGTGGAATTCCTGTTGAATTGGAAATCTTAATCAAAGCAGCATTAACACGGCTTTGTTCCTTCATCATATTACTCTGAATTTCTAAGTAGTAATTATCTCTTCCGAACAAATCATCAAACCACAAAGCTTCACTTTGCGCCTCATCAAATTTGCCTTCCATAATAAGCTCTGGCAAACGTCCAGCGAGACATCCAGACAGACAGATAAGGCCATCATGCCATTTAATTAATAACTCTTTATCAATTCTAGGTTTACGATAAAAACCTTCAGTATATCCAGTTGATACAAGTCTGTTCAGATTCTTAAGACCCTCGTTATTCTTTGCCAAAAGGATCAAGTGATTATATGCTCTTTCCTTAGGTCCAATATCTTTATTAAATCGTGAATCTGGCGCCACATATACTTCGCATCCAATAATTGGATGAATATCATTTGCAAGCATTTCTTTATAGAAATCCACACAGCCAAACATTGATCCGTGATCAGTTATGGCACAGGAAGTCATACCCATCTCCTTAAGACGAGCACCCAAATCCTTAATCCTTATTGCTCCATCAAGAAGGCTAAACTCAGTATGGAGATGCAAATGAACAAAACCAGAATCCATAAAAATTTACTTATTTACCCTTAAGCATAATAATAACGTCACGAAGTTCAGCAGCCTTCTCAAAATCGAGTTCCTTGGCAGCATTCTTCATCTCCTTAGTAAGACGCTCTATCATCTTCTCCTTATCTTCAGGATTATTAGAATCAATCTTACCTGTTGCGACAACTTTCTTAACATCAACAGATGCCTTACCCTTTGAATCCTTGGAAGCATCCTCTATGAAATCAAATACATTATTAACTTTCTTAATAATTGTCTTTGGAACAATTCCATGCTCCTCGTTATACTTCATCTGAATATCACGTCTTCTATTTGTCTCAGAAACAGCATTCATAATTGAATCCGTCATCTCGTCTGCATAAAGAACTACTCGGCCATGGCTGTTACGAGCACATCGACCAATAATCTGAATAAGTGAACGCTCAGATCTTAAGAATCCTTCCTTATCAGCATCAAGAATCATAAGAAGTGAAACTTCAGGCAAATCAATACCTTCACGAAGAAGATTAATACCAACTATTACATCAATCTCATCGCTTCTTAATCTGTTAAGAATGTTAATTCTCTCAACTGTATCGATATCAGAGTGAAGATACTCAACACGAATATTTTCTTTATTAAGAAAATCCGTCATATCTTCAGCCATCTTCTTGGTAAGGGTCATAATAAGACTCTTCTCACCACGCTTGATATTCTCCTTAAGATTATGAAGAATATCTTCAATCTGACCTTCAACTGGCCTGATTGAAATCTCAGGTTCAAGAAGTCCTGTTGGTCTGATTACCTGCTCAACAACAGCCTCAGAGTGCTTCTTCTCATAATCAGCAGGAGTAGCAGAAACAAAAATAGTTCTGCCCATACGCTCCTCGAACTCTTCAAATCTTAGTGGTCTGTTATCGTATGCGGAAGGAAGTCTGAATCCATAATCAACAAGCATATTCTTACGTGCTCTGTCGCCGTTGTACATTGCACCTACCTGTGGCACTGTAACGTGTGACTCATCAATAAACATAAGATAATCATCAGGGAAAAAGTCCAAAAGCGTACAAGGTGGCTCACCTTCTTCACGCTGCGAAATATGTCTTGAATAATTCTCAATACCCTTACAAAAACCAGTCTCTCTTAAAAGTTCCAAATCATATCTTGTTCGCTGCTCCAATCGATAAGCTTCAATAGGCTTACCCTCATCACGGAACACATTAATACGATCATCAAGCTCTACTTCAATAGTATCAAGAGCACGCATAAGTTTCTTTCTTCCCGTTGCATAGTGCGAAGCAGGAAAAATCTCAACAAAAGGCTTGCTCCATTCTGTTTTACCAGTAATTCGGTGAACAAAACTAATCTTCTCAATCTCATCACCGAAGAAACTGAAACGTGTGAGATAATCCTCAGAATCAGGTGTAAATACATCTACAATATCACCTCGACATCTGAAGGTACCTCTTTTAAGTTCAAAGTCATTACGCTCGTACTGAATATTAATAAGTTCTGCCATTAAAGCATCTGGACCAATATTATCTCCAACATGATGACTAACCATAAGTGAGAGATAATCTGACTTCTCACCAATACCGTAAATACAAGATACAGAAGCAACTACAATTACATCATCTCTTGTAAGAAGAGATCTGGTTGCAGCATGACGCATTCTGTCAATCTCGTCATTGATTGAGCTATCCTTCTCAATATAGGTATCTGAAGCCGCAATATAAGCTTCTGGCTGATAATAATCGTAATAAGAAACAAAATACTCTACAGCATTATCAGGAAATAACTCCTTAAACTCTGAATAGAGCTGTCCTGCCAAAGTCTTATTATGAGCAAGAACAAGAGTAGGACGATTAATCTCCTTAATAACATTAGCCATGGTAAAAGTCTTACCTGATCCAGTAACACCAAGTAAGGTCTGCATCTTCCTGCCACTATTAATACCATCTACAAGCTGCTTTATGGCCTTAGGCTGATCGCCTGAAGGTTTGTAATCTGAAACTAAATTAAACATGAAATGAGTATAACACAAAGAAGGTAAAAAGAACATATATTCTTTTTACCTTCTCCATAAAGATTCAAAAATATAACCAGATTTTTATCCAGCAAAATTCGTATTCATAATTTCTTTTAATTCGCTGTCTGGAACATATCCCTGAGCTTCAAAGTAAACAATCATAGCTTCTTCACGATTCTCATCAAGTGCTGAATGAGCAATAATAACAGCAGAAAAATACTTTGATGTTCTGTTAATAAATACCATTCCATATTCTCTGCTGGCCTCATAGTTCTGTGAGAAACCAACGTCAATCAGCGCAGATACATACTGCATTAATTCATCCTCATCAAGATCATCGAATACAACTGCATTCATAGGAATATCTGATGAAGACAGCATACGTTTGAACTCTGCTGCTTCAGTAGCACCCAGGAACTCTTCCAAAGGAATTACTTCAACATCAACAATGCTTTCAACCTTTGGAATGTGTGTTGCGTCATAACACTTGTATTTCGAACATGACACCAGCGACATCATTACTGAAACTGCCATAACTAATGCGCAGATTTTCTTAAATACTCTCATAAAAATTCCCATTCAATTATGCGTTATTCAAAAATTGTTCAAACTGTTCTTCAGACATGTCCCCTTCGTATTCCTCGTAATAGACCGCTACCTGATTCTCTGATAAATCATGTGATCTATATACAATCAGGACAACTGAAAAGCAATGGTCCTTATTTCTTGCAAAACACAACACACCATCTGAACTTCTTACAGTACTTTGTGAGAACTCGGAATCCACCAAAGCAGACGTATATGTTGCTATATCCGATTCATCAACACCAGAATAAGCTTCCCCTTTAAAATCAAATCCAAAAGAATTTAAAAAACTGGTTCCAGCAGCAGATCTTGTACTTCGTGGATCAAATGTATCATGATGCTTAACACCACAAACAATTCTGAAATCAGGAATATGCGTATTCTCATAACAGTCATACTTTGAACATGATATAAAAATTACCGGGGTAATCAGCATTAAACAAATTATAAAAAGAAACTTTCCAGACTTTGTCATATGTCCCCCATAAGAATTTATAATCACAAATTTATTTTACAGAAA
Organism: Saccharofermentans sp.; assembly: GCA_045598005.1. Taxonomy (GTDB): domain Bacteria; phylum Bacillota; class Clostridia; order Saccharofermentanales; family Saccharofermentanaceae; genus Saccharofermentans. The sequence goes on from JAZLLF010000043.1 coordinate 42,851, forward strand.
AACTCCCTGGAGTAAAATCCCCCAGGGAGCAAATTACTTTGTTGTATTTTTTATTAAGACAAGTCCACATTATCAACTGCCTTGCTTGTTGGAATAAGAAGCACGCCGCTAATAATAAGTCCAACAGCAGCAATAATAAGAAAAGCTACGCCGAATGACTTCATTAAAATTCCGACTACAATTCCAGGAATCAAAGCAACAAGTGAAATACCAAAGATAATGAAGTATCTTACTACCATCAAAAGGACTCTTCCAAGTGATCTTAAGTATCTTACACTTAAAATTCCAATGAGCTGACACATGATATCAAACACAAGGAACATCACACAGCTTGTAATAGTTTCAAATACAGAGAACTTTGCAAAATACATCATACACAAAGCGCAAAGTAATGAATCAAATACCATCTCTGGAATACTTGCAAGAAGACAGCTCATTACCTTTTTTGAACCCTTTTCAGGAACCATAAAGATGTATGGTCTGTTAAACTCGAGAACTGTCTTTCCTCCACCAAACACAACTGCGTTCAACATAAAAATCATGATAAAACCAGAAACCATTGTTGGAATTGGATCATCGAATTTAACCAAAAACATATATCCAAAAACAAACAATCTGTAGAATAATGCAAGTGGATTAATAAAGAAAAACTTTGATGCTCTCTTATTTTCGAGAAGGTGTCTGTGGAAGAATGCGCTTGAACCCCATCCCTTATTAAATGTCTCTTTACCAACCTTAATCTTCTGATTGAGCTTTGCACTGTCTGAATCAATTCCTGCCTTCTGAGCTTCCTTCATATCAGCTACCTTCTGAGCTGAAATAAGTGCTGTCTCATAGTAGTTAATCTCAAACTTATTAAAAAGAGTTGCGATAGCAGCAAAGCTTGCAATTACAAGTGCAATACCGATAAGAATATACAAAATATCCTTTATAAGAATTCCTGTATAAACAAGTGAAATCCATCCAGCAATTGGGAAAGCCTTAATTGCGAGAGTTGAACCAAGAGCTGAAATAATTCCCTTGAATCCCAAAGCTCTGACAGCACTAACTGAACCATATTTATTTAGTACAGTGAAAAGACCTGCTACAACGAAACCAAACTGAACTACTGCAACAATTACACCTGTAACAATCTTCGCCTTCTTGTTCTGATCAAAATGTGTTGAAAAGAAAGCACCTAAAGCGTAACTAATGAGAATTGTAACGCCTGCACTTAAAACAATTCCAAACATATCGACAGTACTTACACCAAATGTCATATAGATTACTGCAACCTGACAACAGAATACCCACATAAAGATAGCGGCAATCTTGAATACACCAGCTGCTGCAATGACAAGATTAAACTTAGGAGAAAAAGGACCCGCCAAATGGAAATTTACATCAGCGTTAGTAAAACCAACTGCGCCATTTGAAAGTCCACTATAGAACATGAAATTCATAATAATAATAGTAAGAAGATTAAGTCCTCCGATAATCAAATCATTATTATGAACTACAACTTCCTCATCAAAACTCATAAGTGTTGGATAGAAAAGCATCAATACACAAAAAGCAACAGCAATAATCTCCAAAACAAGAATTACTGGCTTTTTAAGTGCCTGCTTCCTGATTCTGTATAAATAAGCACTAAGCATAACTATTCTCCTTAAGCCTTCTTCTCTGTGATTTCAAAGAAAAGTTCATCGAGTGATTTCTCACCTTCAACAACGCCAGTGTTATGCTTTGTAGCAGCAATACGACCACCCATCATGATGTGAGCCACATCCCAGTAGTCTTCGATTGTATCAATCATGTGTGTTGAAATAAGAACAGTCTTGCCTTCAGCTTTAAGCTCCTGGAAAAGTGCCTTCAATTCCTTGATAGCATGTGGATCAAGACCAACCATAGGCTCATCAAAAATTACAACCTTTGGATTAGAGATAAGTGCACAACAGATTGAAACCTTCTGCTGCATTCCCTTTGAAAGCTCTTTACCCATCTTCTTACGCTTATCTGTAAGTTCGAATCTTTCGAGAAGCTTCTCGGAAATAGAAGTATCTTCAACTTTGTACGCACGTCTTATAAATTCAAAATGCTCTTCTACTGTGAGAGTATCATAAAGAGCTGGCATCTCAGGGATATATCCGATAAGGCGCTTAGCCTCGATGCTCTTATTGCTCAGACCATCGATTTCAATTGTTCCATCATATCTTAAAAGACCTGCAATTGACTTAATAATTGTAGACTTACCTGCACCATTTGGTCCCAAAAGTACAGCAATTTCACCGTCATTTATAGTGAAAGACAAATTGTCATTTGCAAGATATTTTCCATATTTCTTAGTAACGCCATTAACTGTAAGCATATAATCATTACCTCCTTATGCCAGTCACAAGGATTCTAGCAATCATATGAAAAATAAGTTGTCAAATAAGTATTAAGAAATATTAAAGATGAACGTTATATTGCCTCATTAAGTGATTCACCGGCAGCTGTCATCGCATCAATTTCTTCCTCTGTATATGTAACACCAGCGCCCATATTAGGATGTGATGCTGACCAGACAAGATCAATTGCAAAAAGTATTAGCAAAACAGTACAGATTGGCTTACGTAAAGAAGGCTTCAGTTTACTGTAAAGATTATCAAGAAGCGGAGCAAATACATAAGTAAAAGCAACACCTGCAAGGCCAAATACAAAGAGACCTTCAAGACAGACTCTGCCATTTATATTGAGGAAGTATCCCTTATAGTCCCACCATTTAGTATCAAACAGAACTTCCAAGAACCAGGAAGTAAAATACTCAAGTATTCCACAGGCAACAAAAGCACCAATAAACATTACTACTGGGTTCTTACGCAAAGGTCTTAAGAACACAATAATAATGAGACCACCAACACCATAGATTGGAAGCCATGGACCAAATAATGTTCCTCTGTTTGCAAGCACACCATCATTAAGAAGTGTATAGAAAACTTCCCACGCCCATCCTACAAATGCAAAGCTGAAGAAAAATAGAACAATTGTTGAGAATGAGTATTTACGGTCATAGTCAATCTTAAGCCACTGTCTGTGCTCAAGGTGCTTTAAGTTATATGCAGAATCCGGATAAACACCAGCAGAAATATTTGCTACACCAAGCATTCTGTCATTAAGAAGTGTCATTCGTTCACTTACTGACGCCTTGCTTTCGCGAAGTGTCATATAAACTTCAGCATATGCGCATTCTCTTAGCGGATTTATAAGGAATACTGCAAGGAAGTTATAAGTAAAAGAAGAAATAAGGTAACCTGCAGCATAAAACACATCAAGGAGGAAAATGCTCCTCTTATCGCCCATTGTAAGTTCCTTCGAAAGCTTAAACGCGTCCTTCCAGGAGATTTCAGGATTTTCTGCAAGAATATATGGAATCATGGAATATTCGTAGGCTTTAATGGCACCCCCGATAATTGTGAAGTTCCAAAACAGCTGAAAGAAATACTTAATAAGCATTACTTTGGCTACATTTAATGTCTTGCCGTACTTATAAACAAATAAAAGACGGTCAATTTTTGTTTCACTGTAACGACGGTGTTCAAGGAAGTATCGTGCTTTACCAACAATAAAAATATTTCGAACGAAAATATTAACAGCAAAAAGAATAAGAACAAGAATAAAAATAACGATAGACTTACCAATGCTGTTTTTAAATACAAGTGTATTAATTCCGTTAAGGACACCAAATCCAACTGAACCAGAAGAAGATATCTGATTAACAAAAACAGAAATTACACCACGGGTATATTTCTTTGCAGTAGTATCAGCCTTACTTGTATCGATGTGTAAGAACTCAAGACCATTTACAAGATCTTCCAGTACTTCGGCATTGGATTTACCTGTTGCTCTGTCATATACAGCCTGCATCTGAACCTGATCTGCAGTTACAGCAGAACCAATAGTAGCATTAGATGTTGTTAATGAATAACCACCTACAATTACACCTACTATAAAAACAATAAGGACATTAATAAAATACTTCATCCTGAAAGCTTTCCAGGAATTCTTAGCAATAGCCTTCAAATTTATTCTTGTAGAAGAATCCTTCTTTGCCATATGAACCACCCCAAAATTAATACTAAAAATATAACAGTATTAGAATTTTTTTCAACAAAAAATCCTGTTAGCGAACTAACAGGATTTTTGAAAAGCTTAGTTAAAGTAAAGATTACTTCTGAAGTCTAGCCTCGAGAGCAGCCTTCTGATCCTCGTAACCTGGCTTACCGAGAAGAGCGAACATGTTCTTCTTGTAAGCTTCAACACCTGGCTGGTTGAATGGGTTAACAGCGAGGAGGTAACCAGAAATACCGCAAGCCTTCTCGAAGAAGTAAATGAGCTCACCAAGGTTATAAGCATTCTGCTCAGCCATGTGAACGATCATGTTAGGTACTTTACCATCAACGTGAGCAAGTATTGTACCCTGCATAGCCTTCTTGTTAACTTCGTTCATATCCATACCAGAAAGGAAGTTAAGACCATCAAGATTGTCTGGATCGTTAGGAATCTCGAAAGACTTTCTTGGAGTATCGATAGCAACTACTGTCTCGAACATGATTCTAGCGCCATCCTGGATGAACTGACCCATTGAGTGGAGATCTGTTGTGTTATCAACACCTGCAGGCATGATACCACGGAGATCCTTACCCTCTGACTCACCATAAAGCTGCTTCCACCACTCTGTCATATAGTGGAAAGATGGCTCGTAGTTAACCATAACCTCTGTTGTGTAACCAGAACGGAGGAGACAGTTACGAACTGCAGCATACTGATATGCTGGGTTCTCAGACATTGGCATCTTCTTATAAGCCTTAGATGCATCTCTAGCACCCTTCATAAGCTCTCTGATATCGATACCAGAAACAGCGATTGGGAGAAGTCCTACAGCTGTAAGAACTGAGAAACGTCCACCGATATCATCAGGTACTACGAAAGACTCATAACCTTCTTCTGTTGCAAGACCCTTAAGAGCTCCACGAGCCTTATCAGTTGTTGCATAAATACGGTTCTTAGCCTCTTCCTTACCATACTTCTTCTCCATATAAGCCTTAAGAATACGGAAAGCGATAGCTGGCTCAGTTGTTGTACCAGACTTAGAAATAATATTTACAGAAATATCCTTACCTTCAATTACATCCATCATATCTGCAAGATAAGATGCGCTGATAGAGTTACCACAGAAAAGAATAAGTGGTGCCTTTCTCTGCTTCTTTGAAAGTGAACTATTAAATGAGTGATTCAAAAGCTCGATAACTGCTCTTGCACCAAGGTAAGAACCACCGATACCGATAACTACGAGAACATCAGAATCCTTTCTGATCTTCTTTGCAGCCTTCTGAATTCTTGAAAACTCGTCCTTATCATAATTTGTAGGAAGATCAAGCCATCCAAGGAAATCATTTCCTGGGCCATTCTTCTTTGTAAGCATATCGTGAGCTACCTTAACCTGTGGCTCCATACGCTGAACTGCTTCTTCACCGCCAATAAAAGGCAAAACGTTAGAATAATCGAGTGTAATCATTTTAAGTCTCCTCTATGTTTTGTTTTAAACTACTGTTCAAACGTGTAGAGTATACCACCGCATTAATTAAATTACACTTAAAATTCGACAAAAATCGGCACTTTTATCTAAAAATCAACAAATTCATAGATTTTTTGCCCTTCTAACGCGTATTTTTCTACGAACAACAAAACCGCCCTGATGCAAAAGCATCAGAGCGGCATATAAATCATTCATAAATTAAGAATTAAAGGAATTCACTGAAGTCATCAAGTGTTGTATCACCAGAAACATCAATTGCTTCAGCTGGTGCTGCAGCTGGTTCAGCCTTTGCTTCTTCTGAAGGCTTTTCCTCTTCCTTAACTTCAATAGCTGTAGTCTCTTCTACTACTGCTTCTACAGGTGCTGAATCCTCAGCTGAAGGAGTTGTCTCTTCCTTAGCATCCTCAACTACTTCAACAGCCTCTGGAGCTTCAGTTGTTTCAACATTCTCTACTACGTTTTCTGTCTCTTCAATAGCAGGCTCTGCTTCTACAGAAACTTCATCTGCCTTCTCATCAGAAGCAGCTTCTTCAGCAGCCTTCTTCAAAGCTTCCTTCTCGGCAGCCTCTGCTATAGCAGCCTCACGCTTAGCCTTAACCCATGCCTTATATTCATCGTCTGGGCCAGCCTTCTTATTCTCTTCAGCTCTCTTAACAGCTTCTTCCTTAGCCTTCTGCTTAGCTTCCTGACGCTCCTTCTCCTTACGAGCCTTCTCTTCAGCGTCAATCTGAGCCTGCTTTTCAGCTGCGATTCTTGCCTCTTCTTCAGCCTTTGCAGCCTTACGTGCAAGACTTTCTTCAAGAGCCTTCTGCTGCTGAAGTCTACGCTCCTCACGAGCCTTCTTCTTAGCCTCTTCCTCAGCTTTCTTTGCAGCCTCTTCAGCCTCAAGACGCTTTATCTCCTCACGACGCTCATCTGACATTGCCTCAGAAGCACTCTTACGAAGATCACTAATACTTTCAGGTGTAACAACAGACTCCTTAATAGCTTCCATTCTTCTGCGACTCTCTTCTGCTGCTCTCTCTTCTTCTTCAGCAACAGCCTCACCAAGTCTCTTGAGTCTCTCGATATCTTCACCAGTGGCTGCCTGCATCTTAGGCTCCTGATGCCTCTCATGCTTCATGCCCTTTATCTCAACATCTGCTACACCTTCGTTCGAAAAATCCGAAGCAGCAGATAAAATTGATTTTATATCCGGAATAGCGACACCCGGTAAAACCTCATACTTCTTCTCTTCTCTAGCCATACAAACCCCTAATAAATAACCAGTCTTCCTAACACTATCACTATATATAATAGAATAAATTTATAAAAAAAGTTTTAACAATAAAAGAACAATTACAATAGTTTCAATTGCAATAATAGCAAACATCAATGCATTCTTCTTGTCTGATGATGGCTGAACATCAACATTCTCGTATTTCTCTTCTTTAACCTGATGCTCGTTCTCTCCAGATTTTGCTGGAACTTTCTGCTCAGTTTCAGCAGCATCAGCAGGCGCATTTGCCTGTGCTTCCATAATAATCTTACGTGCTTTCTTTACATCAGGTAAAAGCTCATTCTGAAGATCCTTGAATGTCTCATTACCTCTTGGGAAAGCATCTGCAGCTGATGGCAGACTCTTTGCATCAGGTGAACGTGTCTCCTTAAAATAAAGAACACCAAATGATGCATCATCACTGTTATTGCTTGCACCAACAATATACTTCTCAAGAATACCGTTGATTTCTGTCTCGCCCTTCTCTCTTCCCTGAGCGACAGTCTCTGCCATACGTGCAACAACAGGCTTAACAACGCCAGAATTCTCATCGTAAACAGAATCCTGAACACCGTCAGTCATAAGTACAACAGCGTGTGTATCGTCGATTGTTGTCTTTAAAAGACGCAGATAATCAGGAGCATGAGAAGCTGTAACAAAATAAGTAGATGATGCATTTGAACCATTCTGTGGCATTGTGATTGGACAAAGTCCAGAAGGTGTAACCTTAGCAATAAGACCATCACCAATATGACCTACAATCATTCTTCTGTCCTTAACTGCACAGAACAATAATGTGCAGGAAAGTCTCTCGAGTGAATCGAGCTTGTACTTCTCAATAAGCTCAGCAAACTTTATATGAAGAGCAGCAATAATAAGACTTCTTACAGCTGCCTCTCTGTTCTCATTATAAATTGCATCAAAATGGTTAATAAGCAACTCTGAAATGGTATTAACAGCACACTCGGAACCAAATCTAGCATGTGTATACTGCTTGCTTCCAGCACCATCTGCAACAACTACTACATCAACACCCTTTGATGAAACAGCAATAGAAGCATCTTCACATGGAACACCACGCTGACGATGCTTCTGACCCATCATTGTAACTGCGGCAAGATTAATATTAGACATTGTGAATTAAACCTTCCCCGAAAATATCATTCTTCCATGAACTTGAAGAAATCATCAACATCTACTGACTCACCTTCAGGCTCTGTTGAAAGATTATAAAGAGCATCATCGCTCATTCCTGAAGATACAACTGATGAACTTGAAGAACCAAGGAACTCAAAGAGCTTACCAAAATCACCAGAAGAAATAGAAATTGGCTCTTCTCTCTTAAGTGAAAGTCTCTTAAGAATATCGAAGTCTGTTGCTGAACCAACACCGATATTAAAGATAACAAGCTTGTCATCCTTCTCAAGTTCATTACAAGCCTTAATAGCAAGTTCCATGTTAGCCATGGCATTAGGACCCTGTGGAGCACCATCAGTAATTACAACAAGCCAAGGCTGGTAATACTTGATACCCATATCCTTATATCCCTCTTTACGTGCATTCAAAAGCTCAAGTGCAGTAAGAATACCTTCTCCAATAGGAGTAAGTGTAGTAGATGCAGAAATCTCTGGAAGACCATCGCTGTTAATCTTTCCGAAAGGCATTACAATCTCAACTGAAGAACCAAAAGTGATAATGGCAATATCAGTTGCTGACTTTGTATCGTCATTTGCCTTAATAGAAGCGATGAAGTTTGAAAGGCCCATATTAAGCTGCTTAATTGGATTACCCATCATAGAACCAGATGTATCAAGACAAAAACAAATTGGAAGACGTCTCTTTGTACTATTACCAAAATCTGAAGCACTAAAACCTTCTGACATATTACCCTCCGCAAAAACGAATATTAAATTATTTATCTTTTAAACAAACCAAAGAAGCCACCCTTGCCATCTTTGCCATTCTTATCTTCAGCAGGTGTCTCAACTGGAGCAGGTGCTGGAGTCTTCTTACCATTATCCCCGAGAGGAACAAAAGGAGAAGCTGGCTTACTTGGAGCAGGTGCTGCTGAACCTGAAGTATTATTGGAATTACTGAAAATTCCAGAAGGAACTACAGGATCATTATTCAAAGGCTGATAAACAGCAGCAGAACCAAGTCCTGTAAACTTCTGCTTATACATCATCTTACCATTTGAATTAAGTGGTACTGAATTTGAATTAGCATCATCCTTATTAACAGCATTAGCAGTACGATGGTATTCCATCTTAGGGAAAACCTTGTATGCTTCTTCATCTTCAAACTCGTGGTTTGTAAGCTGATCCTTATACGCCAGGATAACTGAATACCACTCGATAGTCTCATAAGACTTACCAAGCTTAAATACGTTATAAAGCATTGTTCTGATATTCTCTGGAAGATATTCCCAAATGTAGTTATAACCACCACGAGGAATATGCTCGTCGCTTGAATTATCAAGAGTATATGGGAAATTCTTCTCAAGAATCTCTTCTCTTAATGTCTCTGCACCATTACGAGTTGCATAAGGGTGAAGACCACAGAAAAGTGATGAGAAAACAAGCATCGCAATAGAATAATCCTCATCCTGAAGTTTTCTTAAGAAGTCTGAGAAATTATTGTCCCACAAACGTGGATCAGTAAAGTCCTCAGTACCTACAGGACATGGAAGATTTCCTACCTGAACACTATCCATATCAATGAGATAAACAGAATTAGAAGTATGCAAAAGAGCATTCTTAAGCTGAATATCACCTGCAACAATATCATGCATATGAAGATACAGATACTTCTCAAGAAGATTAAGAAGTGTTGTTACAATATCAAGTCTGGTCCACTCAGGGAAATTATCCATAATTGCATCAGGACCATCGAAAATATTACCAAGAGTCTTACCCTTACCAAGAATCATTGAATAACCTACAGGAACACCCTTATAGAAAAGCAAATCCTTAGGCCAGCAAATACCTACACTGTTGATGCCCATTGAAACCATCTTTGTAAGCTTACTCCAGCGAAGCGGAGTAATAACATTCTTATGGTAAATCTTAGCAACAATCTTAGGGTTATCAGTTGTAAATACCATACCCTCTGCACCGCTGCTTACTCTCTTAGAAAGTACAATTGGCTTCTGATCTCCAGTAAGAACAGTATCACCAACATTACAGAATACTGGTGCGTTAAGGAACTTATTTACTGAAGCCAAAGGCGAAATCTTAGCTATTGGCGCGCTTGTAAGATAATCGTCTAAACCAGAATAAATCTTGTTATCCTTGGAACTTACAACCATAATGTCGCCATTAAAAACAGGCTTCTTCTCAGCTAATCTCTTAAGGAAAATACTCTTCTCTGTAGAAACAATACAAATATTATCGAGCGTATTTACAGCATTAATAAACTCGCAAGTCTCTACTGTCTGAATTGAGTGTAATTTCTTGGATGGCAAAAGAATTGAACAGAACTCCTTCATTGCAGTTGCCGCAGTTGAATACTTAGTATCAGCCTGATGAATTACACAATAATGAAACAGCTTAAAAGCCTTACTTACATATACATCTATTGAATTATTTACAATAATATCGAGGAAATCAGAAAATAAGGCAGTTCCTGCAAACTCCCTTATTACAGAATAATCCATTACTATTGATTTATATTTTTCCAATCCATTTATGCCCATAGAAACATTGTAGTATAATTCAATACTTCAATCAAATGAATTATGTCAAAAAAATGGAACAAAAAGACAAAATTAGGTAAATTTGTGGCAAAAAACTGACAAATGAAAACCACTGAAAATCAAATGTCAAAGTTGCGAATCAAATCCTCAAAAGTATCTCTTCTTCTGATAATTCTTGTTGTACCGTCATTCTGAATAAGAACCTCTGCAGGTCTTAATCTCATATTGTAGTTTGAAGCCATGGAATAACCATAAGCACCAGCATCAAGAACTGCAACAAGATCGCCTCTCTTCATTGCTGGGAGTTCTCTGTCCTTGGCAACAATATCGCCTGACTCACAAATATTACCAACAACTGAAACAACTTCCTTATTGTCCTTCAAAACAGCACCTTCACGGAGCACTTCAATATCGTGCCATGATCCATAAAGTGTAGGTCTTGCAAGAATGTTCATACCAATATCAGTACCAGCAAACTTCTTATCTGCATTACTCTTTGTTGCATGTACGCGGCCCAAAAGAACACATGCCTCACAACATGTAAAACGACCTGGCTCAGTTTTGAACAAAGGAGTATAACCAACTCTTTCAACAAACTCGTCAAGAATTGCCTCAAGCTGACTTTCAAATGATGCAAAATCAAATGGCTTCTCATCTTCAGAAACCTTATGGTATGGAACACCATATCCACCACCGAAATCAATAAACTCAAGCTTGCCAAAACGCTCTGACATATGAAGAAGATTTGTTACAGCCTTAAGGAAAGGTTCAGGATCCATAAACAGAGAACCTACATGCTGATTGATACCAACAATCTTAAGATCATACTGCTTAGCAATCTCAAACATCTCATCAAGCTGATCATCTGTAATTGCAAACTTAGTATTCTTACCAGCTGTTACAACCTTCTCGTGGTGACCAGCACCAACTCCAGGATTAAGTCTTACTGCACACTTTCCACCTGGATTAAGTTCACCGAACAATCTAAGCTGATCAAGGCTGTCAAGGCTTGTCATAATATTCTTCTCAATAGCGTATTTAAGCTCATCTTCAGATACATTATTAGGAACGAAGAAGATTCTGTCTGATGGGAAACCAGCAAGTTCAAGAATCTTAATCTCACCTACTGACATGGCATCACAATTAAGTCCTTCTTCCAAAGCCATCTTAAGAATAGAAAGATTTGAATTTGATTTAATTGAATAATTGGCAGTATATGGATACTTTGTAATGATATTCTTCAAAGTTCTCATTGAGTTTCTAATGATTTCCTCATTATAAACATAAAGAGGTGTGCCGTATGTTGCTGCAAGCTCCTCTGCATTATTGCCCTTAAAGAAATTTACTGATTCGATATAAGATTCCATATTCCCTCCATCGTATTATTCGATGCCAACAAGCTTCATAAGAAATTTGGCATTAGACTTATGTGACACACCATCGTGAAGCTTATAATCAAAAATAATATCGTTGTCATTATACACTTCAGAAAAATGATAATAAACAACTGAACTAACAGTCTCCTGAACTTTATCACATAGCGCATAATCATGTGTTGTCATAAGACCAGTTATGTATGATTTATCCAAATTTTTAAGTACAGCAAGAGCACCATCAGTTCTGTCCTGAGAATTAGTTCCTCTGAAAATCTCATCAATAAGGAAAAGCATAGGCGAATCGTCATTCTTTGCTGCCTCAACAATCTTACCAATTCTTACAAGCTCAGCTCTGAATGTACTCATCTGCTCTTCAATGCTGTCAACAATTCTCATTGAAGACATAATGCGCATCTTTCCAAGTACACATGAAGAAGCTGGCACTGGTGCACCAAAATAAGCTAACACAGAACAAATTCCTACAGTTCTGATTAATGTAGTCTTACCTGACATATTTGAACCTGTAATAAGAGCAAGTTCCTTATCAAGCTTAATGGAATTTGATACAGCCTTAAGTGGATTGAGCAAAGGATGCTTAATATTCTCACCCTCGAAATATGCACCTTCAGTAACCTTAGGGAAAACACTTTCGGAAGAGATAAGTCCTACTGTAGAAGCGCACATCAAAACTTCAATCTGCGCAAGAGAATTAATACTCTTTTCAAGCTCTTCACCATAGTTAACACTCCAGGATAAAAGCTTATCTGCACAATATACATCGAAAGGGAAAATCGAGTTTAATATCAGGGCAAGAATTGGCTGTGATCTTAATGAAGCAAGGCTGCATGCCTTTGAAAGAACAACAAGTCCATCAGAAGCTTTCTTGTCAGAAGAAGCACCACCCTTAACAAGTTTTGCCAAATAAGAAGACTTGAACTCTTTGCTTTCGAGAATGAGGAAAAGCTTATAGAAAGCTTCTGCCTGTCTTGAAACTCCCTCTACACTTTTAAATGCGAAAGCATATTTTGAAGATGATATAAACCAGATAATAGTGTTAATAATCAAAACAAAAAGTACAGATGCGCCGATAAAAGCTGGCATAAATACAAGAACCAGAACTGGTATTAACCATAAAAGAGGCAAAAGCTTAAGAGAAAGTCTGGAAGCCTTTGAAACAGAAGTCTTGTTCTTATATAAGTCCATAAGTGCCTTCGGCTTCTTGTTGATATTTCCTTCAATGGAAGTTGCTTCGTATTCAGTAAGAACATCTGGCATTCCAATCAATTCGCCAACAGCTTCCTGTGACAAAGTGATATCCGAAGGCAAATCAAGACCTTTAAGATTCTGAGCAAATAACTCACGACCGAATGCAGTATGAGAGACGTTATATAAAGAAAAAAGTGAAACCGGTCCAAAAAGATCCAGATCCAAAGCATAAGCGTGATCTTTATCAAAGAACTCATCACCCTTATCTTTAAGCGCAGAGAAATCACCGTTAATACGGTTAATATAATTTATATTAACTTCCAAAAGAGTCTTAAGGTGATTAAGTTCACTTTTAAGTTTTGAATGGAAAACACATAAACAAACAAAAACAGCAAAGGCAATTACAGCCAGAATTAAAAACAATGGGTTTAAGTGTTTAACAAAATATACAATCAGAAAAATAAAAAAGAACAAAAAAGAAATTAACCGTAGACTGCTGTATCTACGATTAATTTTTTCCTTTGCCTCAATAAGGGCAGTTAATTCATTCTTTTTATTTTCAAAATATTCTAAGTTTGAATTCATTATTTCTCGCTTTGTTCAGCTAATGCCTTCGCCTTGGCAGCGGCTCTCTTGGCGGCTCTAGCCTCAGCTGCAGCTCTCTTAGCTGCAAGTTTCTTTGCTTCCTCGAGCTGTGCCTTCGTACGTCTCTTAGGAATTGCTTCATCCAAAACATAACCGATACTGTCATGAATTGTCAACATAGCAGAAAGATCGAGATAAGTTGAACTCTTATTAATAATTACAACCTTGTTATGCTTAATAAACTGAACGAAAGTCGCAGCAGGATAAACAGTAAGTGAAGTACCACCAATGATGAGAAGATCACACTTCTTGAGTGCCTTGATAGCAGCATCTACCTTATCATGCTCAAGATTCTCTTCATACAAAGTGATATCTGGACGAATCATTCCACCACAGCGATCACAGTGAGGTACACCATCAGCCTCCAAAACATATTCCATCTTGAACTTCTTGCCACATTCCATGCAGTGATTTCTAAATACTGAACCATGAAGTTCAATAGTTTTCTTACTTCCTGCATCCTGATGAAGCTTATCAATGTTCTGTGTAATAATTGCCATAAGCTTGCCCTGACGCTCAAGTCTGGTTAATGCCTTATGTGCCTTATTAGGAAGCGCACCTGGATATAAAAGCTTACGCTTATAAAAATCATAAAACTCTTCTGGATGTTCCATAAAGAAAGAGTGCGAAATTACATCAACAGGACGATAGGCCAAACCACTGTCCTGATTATAAATACCGTCTCCACTTCGGAAATCAGGAATGCCACTTTCTGTAGACACACCTGCACCACCAAGAAATACAATATTATTAGACTGATCAATCAGTTCACGAAGCTGCTGGATTTTATTCTCCCTTGCTCCCTCATATCTGTCTAATCTTGTCTCCACAAATTACCTCTCAAACTTAAACAATTGAATCCATGTGATGTCCATCAGCGCAGTCACAGCCATCAGCTGCAGCTGTTCCGAACATCTCCTTGCCAAGAACACGCTTCTCATCGCGCTCCTTCTCAACAATTGTACTCAATGCCTTATAAACTCTCTCTGAATCCTTAACGTTCTTAATCTCCAAAATCTTGTTTGTCTGATCAGCAGTATTAAGTGTAATTGTTCCTACACCAAAAATACGCTGCCAGAGTGTACGCTTAAGCTGCAAATCAAGAACTCTGTAAAGGAGAAGTTCATTATTAGAAATACTAAAGAAGCCAATCTTTGTGTAGAACTTATTCTCATCAAAGCTATATCTGGTAAAAGACAATGGCAATCCAAGATATCTCTTTCTATCTGACCACAAAATAGGATCATCAGCAATAAAACTTGAAAGTCTGTCAACTTTAGCCATAATTAACCCTCCAAAAATTGATTCACGATAATTATAAGTGTTTTTTACATTTCAATCTACAAGATTAGAAAATAGCAATATAAATTTAACATTTCTCAAATTATATTGGTTCCTGCTCCTCTGTCTGACCACTACTGTCTTCATCTATAACAAGACTTGCATCAAATAATCTCGAAACGTCACCATTACGCAAAACATAATCGTTAATTACCATTCGGTCATAATAAAGATAGTTGCTACCGTAAATATAGTAAGGGTTTGAACCAATACCCATGAAGATTCTGAATCCAAGTGCCTTTAAATATTCAGCACGGTCATCAGTTCCATAAATATAGTTACCACCTGGATATACAATAATATGAACTTCTCCAGTTAATGACTCAATCTGCTCTATCCACTTCTGTGTATCAGCCTGAATTGTCTCCATATCAGAAGCATACGCATTAATATTTCCATAAGTTGATGTCGCAAACTTCCAGCCGTTATTCTTAAGAGTATTCATGATAGACATAACTGTCGCTCTGTTTGCTTCAATATCGTTACTACTGAAGTGTGCACTAGGATAACCAACAGCAGAAAAAGCACTGTTTCTGTCATCAATCTCATCGTCACTAATTACATATCCAAAACATGACTCATATCCGCAGATAGAAATTACTCCCTTTGCTCCATCGAAAGCAAAATCCGGATTTTCTTCTATAAATGCTTCAAGAATACCAATAGCTTCCGCATCTCTTGAAATAACCATCTGTCCTTCAGAATTTAAGTATTCACCACAAACCTGATTTCTATCATTCAAAACAAGTCTTGAACAGCATCCAACAGGATAGTTATAAGCGCTGTAATCGAATGTATCAAGAACCAGAATCACTGGCTTCTTACCTTCTGGAACAATAAGATTAGTTTCAACAAGGAATGTCTCATTAGACAAATCAGCAAGAGTCTCAGCATCAACAATTACATAATCGTTAAGATAAAGCTGCTCAAGCATTCTTCTAAATTCAGTTGTAGTAAGGAACAATGAAGAATCAGATCCTCTTGCAGAAGTATTTGCAATCAAAGTTCTTACGCTCAAAACCTCAACAGTACCGTGATATACAGTCGTAGCAGTAGTGTGAGATGTTGCCTCAAGAAGATCAGCGTTAATACGTGAATCATCTGGGAAAATAACTGCCATATCAGCAAAGAGATTCTCTGCAGAATAATACTTCATTGTGGAAAGCATCTGCTCACCTTCTGAAAGCATTGGCTCATACATAATATCCTTAATCTCTGAAACACGATTATTTGAATAATCATATACAAATCCTGTATATCGTTCCAAAACTGTCTGATATGTCTGAACAGCAAGAACATAATCCTCAAGTCCAAAAGAATTCTCTGCGTACTGAACATCACCTCTTGCCATCTCGATTGTCTCAATCTCCTGAAGAAGCGGAGTTGCTGAAGCTGAGATATTACCTACTTCAGACATCTGATTAAAAATAAAGATAATATCTGGCTTCTCTATTGTTCCAAGCAAAAACTCTACACAAAGATCATGGAGCCAACCTGAAATCTGAGATGAAGTAAGTTCACCAAGTTCATTCATAAATTCGGAATCTGCTGTAGATGGAGCATATCTCTCATTACGAATCAAAGATTCAATAGACTCAAGACGTCTGTTTACTTCAGCTTCCATCTGAGACAAAGTCTGTGTCTCATTTGCAACAGAATCAGCTTCTGAAGGATCTGCAGCAACGACAGTATCATGAACTTCTCTGTAAAGCTGAAGAGCTCTGTCATAGTCCCCTGCATCCAAAGCAGCAACAAACTCTGGAAGTACAGACTGCTTCTGCTCATGAAGTTTATTAATCCAGACTGAAGTAACTACCAGTACAACAATCAAAACGCAACAAAAGATAGCAGCTATGTTATGGCCACTACCTTTTTTCTTGTTACGATCAAAATCATCAAAAATACTAGCAGAAGAAATGCTCACGTTAGATATCTAATCCAATCTGTTTATGGTCAAAAGAATCATCCTTAATGTAATATCCAACAGCTGGAATACGTCTGATTCTATAATACTCAGGATCATTAATTCCTACCTCTGCAAGAGGTGCGATTTCAAGAAGTTTTGAACCCTTCTTTGAAACAAGTAACTGAACACCCTGAGTTGTTCTTGTTGTCTTAAGAGGAATAAGTGAAGAATCAAATACAACTGCCTTCTTAAGATCAGATCTTGCTACATAATCTCTGCTGACTGGTTCTTCACCAAGAGCTGCATCTGGAGCAAGCCACAAAAATGAAACAGCAGGCGAAATATCAGAATAAGCATTAACAAGCTTCTTTCTGTTCTGCTTTGTCTCATAAACACTAACTGGGAACAAAGCAACCTTGCCGTTCTCAAAACCAATCATAAAGTTACCCTTATAATCAGTTGTTACATGCATAAAGAGGATATTCTCTCCATCTTCAAGCTGGAGTTCATTTGCAAGATAACTACCAAACTCAGATGGCTTGTTATCACTGAACTCATAAGTTTTTGCCTTATAGACATTGCACTTATCTGAGAAGAAAAGAACCTCACTTCTATTCTCACATTCAATATCCATAAAGATCTCATCATCTTCCTTAATCTTAAGATCTCCGGCATTACGCAAAGACTGCATTGTCATCTTCTTAAGATAACCGTGTCTTGTAAGCATAAGATGACATGTATAATCAGCAATCATTGTCTCAGGCTTGAACTCAGTAACCTCTTCCTGCATAACAAACTGAGTCTTTCTCTCCTGACCATACTTCTTGGCTACTTCCTTCAAAGTCTCTTCAATGAGTTTATCAATACGCTTTGGCTTACTTAAGATATCCTCGAGATCCTTAATCTCATTCTCGAGCTTCTCCTTATCAGCAATACGCTTAATTATGTACTGCTTATTGATATTACGGAGTTTAATCTCAGCAACATACTCAGCCTGAATCTCATCAATTGAGAAGCCCTTCATCAGGTTAGGAACTACGTCCTCTTCAAGTTCAGTATTTCTGATAATTGCGATTGCCTTATCAATATCAAGAAGAATCTTCTCAAGACCTTCCAATAAGTGGAGTCTGTCCTTCTTCCTTCCAAGGTCATATCTTAATTCTCTTGTAAGGCAGCCACGACGCCAGTCAAGCCACTCTGAAATAAGTTCCTTAACTCCAAGAACCTTAGGATTTCCATTAATAAGAACGTTAAAATTACAACCAAATGAATTCTGAAGAGTTGTAAGTTTAAAAAGCTTTGTCATAAGCGCTTCGTGATCAGTTCCACGCTTACACTCGATAGTAATCTTAAGTCCGTTAAGATCCGTATCATCACGAACGTCATTAATCTCGTTAATCTTCTTAGCCTTAACAAGATCAATAATACCTTCGATAATCTGTTCTACAGAAGTTGAATATGGTATCTCAGTAACTTCGATACTATTCTCCTTCTTATTAATTGAATAGTTGGATCTGATTACAACAGAACCACGTCCTGTCTCATAAATCTTCTCCATCTGCTCACGGCTATAAAGAATTGTTCCACCACCAGAAAAATCAGGAGCAGGCATAATGCTAAGCAAGTCAGCATTGCTATCCTTCATATAAGCAATAGTTGCATCACATACTTCCTTAAGGTTAAAGGAACAGATGTTAGATGCCATACCTACGGCAATGCCCTGGTTACTGTTAACAAGAATAGATGGGAAAGTAACAGGAAGAAGTGTTGGTTCCTGCATAGTTCCATCGTAGTTATCAACAAAATCAACTGCATCCTTATCAAGACCCTTAAAGATTTCTTCACAAATCTTCTCAAGTCTTACCTCAGTATATCTGTGAGCAGCGTAAGCCATATCACGTGAATACTGCTTACCAAAGTTACCCTTAGAATCTACATAAGGATGAAGAAGTGACTCATTATCACGAGTCATACGAACCATAGTCTCGTAAATAGCACCATCACCATGTGGGTTAAGGCTCATTGTACGACCAACTACGTTAGCGGACTTTGTTCTGTTACCAGTCATAAGACCCATCTTATACATTGTATAAAGAAGCTTACGATGTGAAGGCTTAAATCCATCAATCTCAGGAATAGCTCTTGAAACAATAACTGACATTGCATAAGGCATGTAGTTAGATTCAAGCATATCGATAATAGACTGATCTTCAATAGGAGCATCAGCGATGGATGAATCTGTAAAACTATCTGTTAATAAAGACTTTGTATTCTCGTCTTTCTTCTTTTTTGCCATAATAATTCTCCAATAATCTAAATCTTCGAAAAATATCAGTTATCAGCTCAAATCAAGCATCTCAAGGTACTTATAACCATCCTGCTCAATATGACGCTTACGTCCATCAAGATTATCACCAAGAAGCATCTCAAATACTTCTGCAGTCTTCTCAGCATCTGAAGGAGTAACTCGGATAAGTCTTCTTGACTTAGGATTCATAGTAGTCTGAGCCATCATTTCCTTTGTATTCTCACCGAGACCCTTAGAACGCTGGATAGTAACAGTCTGTCCATCCAAAGTCTTGATAATATCGTTTCTTTCCTTCTCACTATAAGCAAAGTAAGTCTTCTCTGTAGGATTCTTGCCCTTGGACTTGGCTGTAATCTCGAACAATGGAGACTCAGCGATATATACATATCCTTCTTCAATAAGTGTTGGACAGAGTCTGTAGATCATTGTTGCTACAAGAGTTCTAATCTGGAAACCATCGACATCGGCATCAGTACAGATAACAATCTTATTCCAGCGAAGCTGATCAAGATTAAATGCTGACATGTCTTTACTGTGCTTGTTCTTAAGTTCAACACCACAGCCTAATACCTTAATAAGATCTGTAATAATCTCACTCTTAAAAATCTGAGCATCATTAGCCTTAAGACAGTTGAGAATCTTACCTCTGATTGGCATTACACCCTGGAACTCAGCATTACGCGCAAGGATGATGGAACCCATGGCAGAATCACCCTCTACGATATAAAGTTCCCTGATTGAAGTATCCTTACTCTTACAGTCGTGGAACTTCTTAATCTTATTTGCAATATCAATCTTACCTGTAAGCTGCTTCTTAACGGCAATACGTGTCTTCTCAGCATTCTCACGTGATCTCTTGTTAATAAGAATCTGATCAACAACCTTATCACCAAGTGCTTTGTTCTCAATAAACCAGATCTCGAGATTATGCTTGATAAGTTCATTCATGAAATCCTGAACAAACTTATTGTTAATAGCCTTCTTAGTCTGGTTCTCATAAGATGTCTGAGTTGAAAAAGTACTACTTACAAGGATAAGTGAATCCTGAATATCCTCGAACTTAATCTTGGACTCATTAGCCTTATACTTATCTCTTGCCTTAATCTCCTTATCAATAGAATAAAGGAAGGCATTCTTTACAGCCTTATCAGGAGATCCACCGTGCTCAAGGTAACTTGAATTGTGGAAATACTGAAGCTCATTTATCTCATTATTAAAGCAGAAAGCAACCTGAGCCTTAACGTTATAAATAGGACGATCATCAGCATCACGACCCTTACCTTCAGCCTCAAAGAAATATGGCTCAGTAAAGCCCTTCATATTTGAAAGTTCCTGACAGTATCCAGTAATACCATCTGGGCAAAGATAAGACTCTTCCTCTCCTGTTACCTCATCCTTAAGAACAAATTCAATTCCACCGTTAACAACAGACTGCTTCTTCAGAATATCCTTAAGTCTCTCAACAGGAACAACAGTATCAGTAAATACTTCAGCATCAGGCTTCCAGCGCTGAATTGTACCTGTTCTGTTAAATCTGTATGGTTCCTTATTAAGCTCGCCAACAACATCACCCTTCTCGAAATGAAGTGTGTATCTTGTCTTCTCTCTAAATACAGTTACATCAAAATACTCAGATGAATACTGAGTAGCACACGCACCAAGACCGTTAAGTCCTAATGAGTACTCATAACTTCCTGCAGCATTATTGTCGTACTTACCACCAGCATAAAGCTCACAATATACAAGTTCCCAGTTATATCTCTCTTCCTTAGGGTTATAGTCAAGTGGAATACCACGACCAAAATCCTCTACCTGCAAAGAGCCATCCTTAAAACGAGTAACGATAATCTGCTTACCGTGACCTTCTCTTGCCTCATCAATAGAATTAGAAAGAATCTCGAAAAATGAATGAATACATCCTTCAAGATCATCTGAACCAAAAATAACTCCCGGACGCTTTCTAACACGATCTGCGCCCTTAAGCATCGAGATACTGTCATTACCGTAATCTGATTTACGAGCCATAAAATCCCCCAATTAATCAATTCAAATAATTATACCATAAGTCTTTTTTTTGCTAGCCCCATTATTGGTACAGCCTGAAAAAACGGGACAAAAAAGGCACCTCCATAAGTGGAAGTGCCTCAGAAAAACCGCATTTAATTAATCTTAAGTTCTGTAACTTCCGTTAATTGTTACATAATCATGAGAGAAATCACATGTGAACATTCTGTCGTAAGCATCACCTTCGTGAAGGAAAATCTTAATATTAAGATCGTGCTGCTTCAAAATCTCAAGAGCCTCATCCTCATCAAATACAAGTGCGCATCCATCACGATATACTGGCATCTCACCAAGATCGATATCCACCTTGTAAGGATCAAACTTTGCTCCAGAATAACCTGCAGCTGTAATTACACGACCAAAGTTAGCGTCCATACCGTAGAAAGCAGTCTTACAAAGCGGTGACTTGGCAACAGCTGAAACAATCATCTTTGCATCGTAAGCGTCACGAGCACCAAATACTTCAACTTCAACGAACTTTGTAGCACCCTCACCGTCAGAAGCAATCATTCTTGCAAGATCTTCTGAAAGACCTGTAAGAGCCTCTTCAAAAATTACTGCATCTTCTGATCCTTCTTCAATTGCTGCTCCAGAAGCACCATTTGAAAATACTGTAACCATATCACAGCATGAAGTATCACCATCAACTGTTACACGATTGAATGTATGCTCTACAGCATTCTTAAGCATCTTCTGAAGAAGATCCTTAGGAATATCTGCGTCAGTTGTAAAGATTGAAATCATTGTTGCAAGATTTGGGTGAATCATTCCTGAACCCTTAGCCATAGCAGAAATTGCAACTTCTGTATTATCGTGAAGAACAATCTTTGCTGATACTTCCTTTGGTTTTGTATCAGTTGTCATAATTGCTCTCTCAGAGTTATGAGCTGATTCCTTGCTTGATGAAAGCTCTTTAACAAGTGTAGGAATATTAGAAATAATCTTCTCATATGGAAGACGAACACCGATAGTACCTGTTGAAGCAGTAAGAATCTCATCAGCATTTACACCGAGCTCTGATGCAACTGCATTAGCAACGTTCTCAGCATCAGTTCTTCCCTCTTTACCAACACATGCATTGGCATTACGGCTGTTAACAACGATTCCACGAATCTTATTACCAGCATTAATTACTTCGATACTTCTCTCAAGTGAGTGTCCCTTAATAATGTTGGAAGTATAAACACCTGCTACATTACATGGATACTCTGAAAACACGAGTGCCAAATCCAAAGCGCCATTTGCCTTAAGACCTGCGTGAATACCTGAAGCCTTAAATCCCTTAGGTAATGTGATATAAGCCTCTTCTATTTCCTGAATGTTATTCTCTATCTCCATAACAATAACCTCACAAAATTCTAAAAATAAAAAAACACCCGAAATTCTTCCGAGTGTTAAACTGGCGAGCCTAGGGGGACTCGAACCTCCGACCCACAGCTTAGAAGGCTGTTGCTCTATCCAACTGAGCTATAGACCCGTAAAAATGTGGAGCGGGTGATGGGAATCGAACCCACGTGGTCAGTTTGGAAGACTGAAGTTCTACCATTGAACTACACCCGCATATTTGGTGCTCTCTCTCAAGTGCCTAATGATAATACAATAACAAACTGTATTTGTCTATAACTTTTTTCCATTTTTTCAAAAACATTTCG
This sequence comes from Saccharofermentans sp., assembly GCA_045598005.1. Classification (GTDB taxonomy): domain Bacteria; phylum Bacillota; class Clostridia; order Saccharofermentanales; family Saccharofermentanaceae; genus Saccharofermentans. The sequence continues at coordinate 65,858 of JAZLLF010000043.1, forward strand.
AAAGAGCTTTTCAAAGAAAAAGGCCGGATACAAATCCGGCCCAATAAAGTTACAAATTACTAATATTATGAAGGAGTTGATGTAAGGAAATCTCCTGATACATAGAAACCATCAGTTGTCTTGTACCAGTTATTTGAAGTAACAGCAACTACAACTACCTGCTGGTTACGAGTAAGTGTACCAACGATATTGTACTCTGTACCTGGTCCCTTACGAACTCTTAAGAACTCACCCTCTGATACGAGTGCATAACGAACTGTCTGATCAATAGTAGTCTCAGTCCATGTTACTTCAACATCACTTGATGGAAGTGGTCCTGTATACTGCATAAGAGTTGTTGTTGTAGCAGCAGTTGTCTCAATTGAAGGAGCTGTAGACTCTGTTGTTGATTCTGTTGTCTCCACTGCCTTCTTCTTGCCACATGAAGTAATAGAACAAACCATAAGTGCAGCAAGTGTAACAGCTAATACCTTTTTATATCCAAAATTCTTCACTCGAAAATCCTCCGTGAAACGAACAATCAAAATTAATCTAAAATAATTATCGCATAAAAAATATTTCAATCAAACATTTTTATAAAAAACTTTCATCTAAAATATAAAAACCTTCATGATCTTCATACTTTCCATTGATATGCATGTAAGAAATACGTCTTCCTTCATATGTGAAACCACATCTTTTGATCAGATTTAAAGAGCGCTCATTAAATGGAAGAATAAATGCCTCGATTCTGTGAATCTTAAGTTCTTTAACAAGCATTTCGCAGGAAGCCTTAATAGCTTCAGTCATATATCCATTACCAGAGTAGTCAGCATCAATGTGATAACCTATCGCACAACTCATCATGCCGCCAAAAGCAAAATTAAAAAACGACACCTTCCCTATTATTACGTCAGGATTATCTTTAAGTGTAATCCAAAGTGGAACCAGTCTTCCCTCGTGATATTCCTTAACATCATATGCCAGATACTGCTTCTGAAGTCGCTCTGTAAAATAATTATCATCATGAGACTGAGACCATCTCTTATGAAAATCCCTGTTCTTTACAAGATAGGAAGTAACTTCTTTTGCGCGCGACTTTTTATAAACAGAAAGTCTTAAACGCTCTGTCTCTATCGCAAACAATTCATAACTCTTAAGTCTTAAATCAATTTTATACATAATATAAGTATTGCACTTTATTGCTGAAAAATAAACTTGACATTGACTATCTATATCCATATAATCTTTTTGCTGATGTGGATTGTCCACATCGAGTTTTACAACATGGTGGGATTAGTTCAGCTGGTTAGAGCGCCAGTTTGTGGCACTGGAAGTCAAGGGTTCGAATCCCTTATCCCACCCCACATTTTACCCTATTCGATTTAGTCACTGGGGTGTCGCCTAGTGGTAGGGCACGGGTCTTTGACTCCCGCAGTGGCGGTTCGATTCCTCCCACCCCAGCCATTAACATGATCCATTAGCTCAGTCGGTAGAGCTCTTGACTTTTAATCAAGGGGCCTGGGGTTCGAACCCCCAATGGGTCACCACTTGATAATCACAGCACCTATGGGTGCTGTTTTTTATTGCCCGCACACTTTTAAGCAAATAAAAACGGTGTAACCACATGTGATTACACCGCCATTTAATTACTATTCAGAATTACTCTTCTTCCCTGTAAGTGATATCAAGCTTAAATTCAGAACCATCGTAATCGATTACAAGTTTTTCTGCATTAGTAAGCTTACCTTCAAGGAACAAGTCAGAAAGTTTATCCTCGATATTCTTTCTAATCTCTCTTCTAAGAGGTCTTGCACCGTACTTAGGATCATAACCAACTTCTGCCAAATGATCTCCAGCAGCTTCAGTCATTGAACCATCGATGCCCTTATCCTTAAGAACAGTATAAACTTCCTTCATCATGATATCAGCAATCTTTCTGATCTCATTCTTGTTAAGCTCCTTAAAGATAATTGTCTCATCAACACGGTTAAGGAACTCTGGTCTGAATGTCTCCTTAAGACTTGATGCAACCTTACCCTCTAATGCTTCCTCAGTCTCATTAAAGAAACCAATTGTTGGAGCCTTGGCTGAATTACCAGCATTAGAAGTCATAACAATGATTGTATTCTCGAAGTTAACATGTAATCCATGGCTGTCTGTAAGACGGCCTTCATCAAGAAGCTGCAAAAGAAGGTTAAATACATCTGGATGCGCCTTCTCAATCTCATCGAAAAGAATTACACAGTAAGGCTTTCTTCTTACCTGCTCTGTAAGCTGACCTGAATCTTCGTGTCCAACATATCCTGGAGGAGATCCAATAAGCTTACTTACTGAATGTGGCTCCATATACTCGGACATATCAATTCTGATAAGTGCATCTTCAGTATCAAACATTACCTCAGTAAGAGCCTTTACAAGTTCTGTTTTACCAACACCTGTAGGTCCTACAAAGATAAATGAAGCAGGCTTATTCTTCTTTGTAAATCCGGAACGGTTACGACGTACCGCTCTTGCAACTGCCTTAACAGCCTCTTCCTGACCAACAACACGCTCGTGAAGCTTCTCTTCAAGGTGAATAAGCTTTGTAGTCTCGCTTTCGGAAATGGACTTACATGGAATACCAGTCCACATCTCAACTACACGTGCAATATCTTCGATTGTAATAGGATCAGGTGCAACTTCACTTGTAAGGTCATCGTATTCCTTACGGAGCTTATCAGCGTTTACACGAAGTTCAGCAACCTTCTCATAGTACTGCTCGCGCTCATCTGTAGTGAGTTCTTCCATCTTTGCTACCATCTCAGAATATTCCTTGTCAGCAGCAGCAAGCTTATCCTTAGTCTCAGCAAGCTTTACAAGCTTAACATTCTCAAGGTTTGATCTTGAACCAGCCTCATCAATAAGGTCAATCGCCTTATCAGGAAGGAATCTGTCTGTGATATATCTCTTTGAAGCCTTAACAGCAAATTCAATTACTTCTGGAGAGTAGTAAACATTATGGTGCTTCTCATAATAATCCTTAATTCCCAAAAGAATCTCAGTTGCCATCTCAACGGAAGGCTCATCAAGAATTACCTTCTGGAATCTTCTCTCAAGAGCTGAATCCTTCTCAATCTTCTTATATTCAGCAGTTGTAGTTGAACCGATAATTCTAAGTTCACCTCTTGCAAGAGCTGGCTTTAAGATATTAGCAGCGTTAGTAGATCCTTCTGAATCTCCTGCACCCATGATTGAGTGAAGCTCATCAATTACAAGAATAATGTTCTCTTCCTTGATTGCCTCATTAATAACGCCCTTAATTCTGCTCTCAAACATTCCTCTGAACTGAGTACCTGCAACCATTGCAGGAAGATCGAGCTGCCAAACCTGCATATTTCGAAGTTTTGCAGGAACGTTTCCTTCAACAATCTTATTAGCAAGACCCTGAGCAACAGCAGTCTTACCAACACCTGGAGCACCAATAAGAACTGGGTTATTCTTTGTTCTTCTGTTAAGAATCTGAATTACTCGCTCAATCTCGTTGTCACGACCAAGAATTCTGTCAATCTTGCCCTGAGCTGCACGCTCAGTAAGATTAGTTCCAAACTCATTAAGGAACTTAAGTCTTCTCTTGGATGATCTCTCGCCCTTCTTCTCCTTACTATCCTTTCTTCTGTTACCACCGAAGAAATTAGCAAAAGGATTATTCTTATTATTCGAATTATCGTCAGGCTCAGATTCATCAGGTGCAATATCTGCCACGTTAACAGCAGATGGATCATCATCGATGAAATCCATATCCTCATTCATTCCAAAATCGTTATCAACAAGATTCTTCAAAAGCTCAGCTGGGCTTGCAGCAAAACCTGCGCCACCAATAGCCTCATCAATTTTATCTGACATCTCATCAATATTTCCGTCATTGATTCCAGCAGCCGAAAACATATCGGAAATGCCTGCAATTCCAGATTCGTAAGCACACTTAACGCAGAAACCCTCGTCAATTCGCTTACCATTCTCATAGCGACTAGTAAAAATAATTGCCTGTCGCTGATTACATACTGTACATAAAGACATCTATATTCTCCCAAATATTAATCAAGTAATTATACACCATTTTCCTTTGCCTTGCGCCTTACTTTTGGACCTGTAACAATTTCCATGTTCTCTTCCTCAAGTCTTTCTGTATCAATAAACACAGAGCGGTCAAGGTACTGTCCATTGGCCTTCGCCTTCTCAAGGATAAGCTTTAAGAACATTCCAGTATAAGAATTCTTAACTTCGCTAATCTCTTCAGGCGTTCCAGCTGCTACTATCTCTCCACCGTTATCTCCACTTTCAGGACCAAGGTCAATGATATGATCAGCAACCTTAATAACATCAAGATTATGCTCAATTACAAGAACTGTATTTCCATTCTCAGCAAGTCTTTCAAGGATATCCACAAGCTTATGAACATCAGCAATATGAAGTCCTGTAGTAGGCTCATCCAATACATACAAAGTCTTACCAGTAGATCTCTTTGAAAGCTCAGCAGCAAGCTTAATTCTCTGCGCTTCACCACCAGAAAGCTGAGTTGAAGGCTGTCCAAGCTTAATATAGCCAAGTCCAACTTCCTGCAAAGTTCTTACCTTCTTATAAATATTAGGAACAGCCTCGAAGAAATCAACAGCTTCATCAACTGACATCTCAAGAATATCAGCGATGTTTTTATCCTTATATTTAACTTCAAGTGTCTCACGGTTATATCTTCTACCCTTACAAACGTCACACTTTACGTAAATATCAGGCAAAAAGTGCATCTCAATCTTATTAAGACCATCACCGGAACATGCTTCGCAGCGTCCACCCTTAACGTTAAAACTGAAGCGTCCATTCTTATAACCACGCATCTTTGCATCAGGTGTATTTGCATAAAGTGCCCTGATAAGATCAAATACTCCGATATAAGTTGCAGGGTTACTTCTAGGTGTTCTTCCGATAGGAGACTGATCAATAACGATAATCTTATCAAGATTACTGTAGCCCTTCATATCCTTGCACTTAACCTTATGCTTTCGAGCGCCGTTAAGTTCATGTGAAAGAACAGGAACAATTGTTGAATTTACAAGCGAACTCTTACCCGAGCCTGAAACTCCCGTTACGCATGTAAATACACCAAGTGGGATATCTACGCTTAAGTCCTTAAGATTATTAACAAATGCGCCCTTAATCGAAAGCTTCTTGCCTGTTGGCTTTCTTCTGTTCATCGGAACAGGGATAAACTTCTTGCCACTTAAATACTGACCTGTAAGTGAATCCTCACACTTGATTATCTCATCTACAGTTCCCTGAGCAACAATTCTTCCACCATTAATACCAGCACCAGGCCCAACATCAATAATGTGATCAGCTTCTCTCATAGTATCTTCGTCGTGCTCTACAACAAGAACAGTATTACCAAGATCACGCAAATGATTAAGTGTTGCAAGAAGCTTGTTATTATCTCTCTGGTGAAGTCCGATTGAAGGCTCATCAAGAATATAAAGCACGCCCTGAAGACCAGAACCAATCTGTGTCGCAAGACGAATTCTCTGTGCTTCACCACCAGAAAGTGTTGAAGCAGCACGGCTTAAAGTCATATATTCAAGACCTACATCAGAAAGGAAATCAAGTCTTGCATTAATCTCTCTTAAAATAGGTTCAGCAATCTGTGATTCTCTTACGCCAAACTCAAGTCCTGAAAAGAACTTCTTAAGATCCTTAACAGACTTATCAGTAAGTTTACTAATGTTTATTCCATTAATAAGAATTGCAAGGCTCTCCTTCTTAAGTCGTGCACCATTACACTCAGGGCACGCATCAATCGAAAGATACTGCTCATAACTTGCCTTTGCATCTTCTGAACCTGCTTCTCTGTATCGTCTCATGATACTTGGAGCAAGGCCTTCCCACGCAGCATAGTAATCGCCACCACGATCATAGATGCTGTTAGATGTATCAATCTTCATCTTCTGCTTGTTATTGCCATACATAATGATGTGCTTAATATCATCAGGGAGCTTATAGTAAGGTGTATCCAAAGAGAAACCATATGTCTCGGAAAGAGCCACAATAAAGCCCCTGCCCCAGCTCTTTGTATCGTTAAAATTCCATCCACCTGCTGTAATAGCACCATCATTAAGCGAAAGCTTAGGGTCATTGATACAAAGGTCAGGATCTACATTTGTAAGAAATCCGATACCTGAACAGTGTGGACATGCACCATAAGGATTATTGAAAGAAAAGCTTCTTGGAGAAACATCACCATAAGAGATACCACAGTCTGGGCAAGACAGATTCTGAGAGAACATCTCTTCAGTAGTAACAAACTCACGCGCACCATCTTCATCCTCATGTGGAACTGATACCTCACAGACAAGAAGTCCGTCTGCAAGTTTAAGTGCTGTCTCACATGAATCCGTAAGACGCTTAATGGCACCTTCACGGATAACAAGTCTGTCAATTACAACTGAAATCTCATGCTTATTATTCTTGTTAAGCTTAATCTCATCCTCAAGTTCAAGCATCTCGCCATCAATCTTGATTCGAACATAACCAGCCTTACGATACTCATCAAGCTGCTTGGAAAACTCACCCTTCTTACCTCTTACAACAGGAGCCATTACCACAACTCTTGTGCCTTCAGGGTAAGACATAAGCTTATCTGCAATCTGATCTATAGACTGTGATGTAATAGGCTTACCACACTTATAGCAGTAACTTGTACCAACACGTGCATAAAGAAGTCTTAAATAGTCATAAATCTCAGTAACAGTTCCAACAGTTGAACGAGGGTTACGGCTTGTTGTCTTCTGGTCAATTGAAATAGATGGAGAAAGACCATCGATACTATCAACATCAGGCTTTTCCATCTGTCCCAAAAACATTCTTGCATAAGAAGACAAAGACTCAACGTAACGACGCTGACCTTCAGCATAAACTGTATCGAAAGCAAGTGAACTCTTACCAGAACCTGAAAGTCCTGTAATAACTACGAGTTCATTACGTGGAATATTTACATCAATATCTTTAAGGTTGTGCTCTCTTGCACCATGAATTCTAATAAACTTCTGTTCTTCCATTAATAACTATCCTCTGGTACCCAAAACGAAATTATGTTCGCGTAATTCTGCCACACATTTTATCACAGAAAAAAATCTTATACATTATTATTTTGAGTGAAATTTGAAAAATAGTACTTGCCAAAGCAAAAAGCCTGTGATAATATACTCAAGCGTTAGGCAAGGCCCCATGGTCAAGCGGTTAAGACGGCGCCCTCTCAAGGCGCAATCAGGAGTTCGATTCTCCTTGGGGTCACCACATAAGGAAGTCAATAGACTTCCTTTTTTATTGCATTTTTTAGGAATTTAAAAGAGGAATCATTTCTGATTCCTCTTTTGTCGTTTAACTTAATTTCTGAATCTGGATTACATATTCAAGACGAGCTCCATCGGTTCCATCTAATCCATTAAATGTAACCCAGTACTCTCCTTCATCAAGGATTACCTGCTGACTAATAACGAATATTCCCTCTTCTGTACAACCAGTCTGTAAAGTTTCTGTTTCTTTATCTATAATTGCAAATTCAACTGAACCTCTTTCAATCTCACCAGTAACTACAACTATATATTCGCCACCCTCTTCAACTGTAAAATCAAGCAAGCGGGATTGTTCTCCCTCAACTACATCGTATCCAATAGTACTGTTAAGAACTGCTGGTCTTAATAATGCAGATGAAATAGTAATTCCAAATCCTCCGATAAACAAAAGACCTGAAGCGATACCAGCAATAATCCATGCCTTTGGCTTAACAACTGTACACTTCATAAGATAAATACCGACAAGGATTAAAATCGGACCTGCGCAGCCTAATACCATATAAGATCCAAGGTTCTGCAAAGTATTCACTTCGACAGTAGTAGATGCAGCAGAACTTACAGCATCAGTTCCTAGTAGTTTTAAGAAAACTACAGAAACAACACTTAACATATTGTTAAGAAAATGAACAATCATAGGAAGAATAATATTATTCTTTTTAACAACAAGATAAGCAAGGCATGCACCCAAAACACCAGTTGATAAAAACTTAACAGGTGACAAATGAAGAATACCAAATGCTATACCAACACAAAGAATTCCAATCCATTCCTTTTTAAGTCCTCTGAAGTGCGAAAGCAAAACTCCACGCATAATTGCTTCCTCACAAATTGCAGGAGACAAAGCAAGAATAATACTTAATGGGAGAAAACTTAAATCCTCGCCCATAATAAAATCAGTGAGAGCCTGAACATCATTAGTATTATCAGGAAAAATAATCATTCCGAGTCCAGCAAAAAACATATTTGCACTTATGGCACCTGCAGCAAAAATACAAACACCAATAAGTTCAACAAGACCAATCTTTTTAACAGGAAAAACTTCCTTAAGTGGAGTCTTCATTATCAATGTATAAATAATTGCGGCTGCAAGGAAAATCAACTCTGAAAGAAGAAGTCCAATCATTCCAAACTTTGCCTGAACATATGCTCCAGGAAATAAAAGAATCAATAAACAAATAACGAACCATACAGCACCAAGCCATGGCTTCCACTTAGACTGTGTAGATAAAACCTGCATAAAAAATCCCCTTTGCGATTTACGTTAAGAGGATTTTAAGCATAAATGTTTAAGTAAATGTAAAGAAGTTGATTTAATTCATTAAATCTAATGGAACAGCATCAGCCATTGCCTTATATGCTGCTTCAGAAGGATGAAGGTGGTCTCCACTATCAAAGCCTTCTTTAAACTTACGTGGATCTTCCTTATCAGCAACAGCTAGATCAAAATCAACACATCCATCAAAATCATCACTCTGACTTAAATAAAGATTAAACTCCTTACGAAGATCATCTCTAAAGTCCGCATAAGTTCTCCATCCATAAATTGGAAGAAGTGTTCCAGAATAAACGTTAAGATTCATCTCACGCGCAAGTTTAAGATAATAATTCTTGACTCCGTTAATGAGATCTTCGCATGTAGGCATATCGCTCCATGGTCTAAACGGATTTACGTCCTCTCCTACTGGATGAATAATGTCGTTAATTCCGTGCTGGATTATTACATCAGAAACTCCTGAAGTATTAATTTCGACAGGGAAACGAGTCTCTCCCTTAATGCCGTATGCAGCATATGTAATATTGTCGTACTGGCGAAGAATTCTTGTTCCACTTACTGCTCTTCTGATAATAGAAACGTTCTCATAGCCTTCATCAAAACATCTCTTTATAAGATAATCAGGCCATGACTGAGCTGTAATAGAGTCACCATAACAAACAATCGCATGGTTCTTCTCATCTGTTAAAACGTCGATTGTATTAAGGAAATAGAACCAGTTAGTTTTACGCGTTAAATCAAGTGGAAGTTCCTTTGAAGTAGCGAAGTTACCGTAACTATAGAAGCCTTCTGAAAGAGGACCTGTAATAAGAACACCTGAGTTCATATCTGTATAATCAGGAAGATAAACACTTACACTTATCTTCTCTCCTCTTTTTACAGCAAAATCAATCTCATCAGAAGTTACTTCTTCTCCTGGATTTATCGAAATAAGATTATCACCATTTAATGTAAGCTCTTTTGTTGTAGCCTCATCAATCTCCTTGGAAGACACTGACTTTGCAACATAAGCATTAAACTTAATTACTTCCTTACCTGTAATATTTGAAAATCTGATTCTGATCTTAGAACCATCAAAACACATAAGAACAGGATAACGAAGTGTTAAATCCTTACCAAATCTTGGAGCAACCTGATCAATAATTGATGTGGCATTACCCCATGTAGCAACCCATTTTGTAAACTCACTCATTATGAATATCTCTCGTCAATAACTCTCTTTGTCTTCTTCTCTGATCTTGGAAGGAATCCAAGTTCAACTACCTTAACAATAGGTGTAAATCCAATCTTGGACTTAACCTTCTCTGCTACCATCTTGGCGATTGCATCAAAGTCATTTGTACCTGATGTCTCTACGTAGATTCTCATTGAATCACGACCATCAAGATGTGAAATTCTAATCTGATATTCAGATGAAAGTTCTGGGAATGACTTAAGTACTTCCTCAATCTGATTAGGGAATACATTAACACCCTTAATCTTCATCATGTCATCAGTTCTTCCCTGAATTACATCGATTCTAGGATACTTTGAACCACATGGACACTCACCAGGAATAATTCTTGAAAGGTCATGCGTACGATAACGAATAAGTGGAGCACCTTCCTTTACAAGTGTAGTGATTACAATCTCACCCCACTCGCCGTCTGGTACATTCTCACCTGTAACAGGATCAATAATCTCAAGATAGAGATAATCATCCCAGATATGCATTCCTGTATCGTACTTACAGTTAATACCAATACCTGGACCATAAATCTCTGTAAGTCCGTAAATATCGTAAAGTTCAATACCAAGTTCGTTCTTGATGCGGTTTCTCATCTTCTCGCCCCATCTTTCAGAACCGATAACACCCTTCTTAAGTTTGATATTCTCCTTAATACCGCGCTTCTCAATTTCTTCTGCAAGAAGAAGCGCATAAGATGATGTTGCACAGATTACTGTAGAACCCATATCCTGCATCATCTGAAGCTGCTTGTCAGTATTTCCAGGACCCATTGGGATTACCATTGCGCCAAGTTTTTCAGCACCAGCCTGAAAACCAATTCCAGCAGTCCAAAGGCCATAACCAGGAGTAATCTGAATTCTGTCAAGCTTGGTAATACCAGCAAACTCATAGCATCTTGCAAACATTGTTGCCCAGTCTTCTACATCCTTTGCTGTATAAGGAATAATTACTGGAAGACCTGTTGTTCCTGATGAAGAATGAATTCTTACAATCTCCTCTTCTGGAGCTGTCATAAGTCCCAAAGGATAAGCATCTCTTAAGTCTGCCTTCTCTGAGAAAGGAAGTTTTTTGAAATCTTCAGCTGTCTTAATCTCTGTTACGCCAGCTTCCTTAAGTTTCTTACCATAGAAATTATCAGCCTTAAGTAAAGCCTGAATTCTATTATTAACCTGATTAATCTGTAATTCTGAAATCTGCATAATTGCACCTTCTTTTATTAAAATACCCAACAATTATACACTATCAAACAGCAAATAACTGATATTTCTATCAGAAAATCCAGTGATAAAGCATACTAGGACGTCCACCGGTTTCATAATTCATGCGTCCAGAGATTTCGCCCTTTTCGAGAAGATAATTCATGTAGCGACGTACAGTTACGCGGGAAACTCCAAGTGCATCTGCAATAACTTCACCAGTCTGCTCTTCTGAAGGGTTGTTTCGCATATATTCACGGATTCTGTTTAAAGTTATTTCCTGGATTCCTTTTGGAAGAGTATTGCTGTCAACCTCTATACTGCCATTAATTAATTCATCAATTTTCTTCTGATTAAGGCCTTCATCGGCAATAGTTAATTTCATGGAAGCAAATTTCTCCAAAGCCTGATTAAATCTTCCACTATTAAATGGCTTTACAAGATAATCAACGATACCCAGACGAAGTGCTTCTTCTACAGTAGTTCCGTCATTTGCTGCAGTAACCATAATTACTGAAACAGGAAGTTCCTTTTTACGAATCTGTCTTAAAAGTGCAAGACCAGTCTTTTGTGGCATATACTGATCAAGAATAATTAAATCCACTCTGTTTTCCTGCAAAAAATCCCAGGCACTGTTACCATCACGGCATAGTCCAACGCAATGAAATTTCTTATTCTGCATTACATACTGCTTATTAATCATTGCAACCATTGGATCATCTTCAACTATTAAAACCTCAAACATCTTTTGCTCCTTCTTTATCATCAACGATAGTAATACTTAATGACGTGCCTTCGTTAAGTTCAGATTCCACTTCAATAGTTCCGTTTAATCTGTCAAGAATCTGCTTAACAAGGAAAAGTCCCGTTCCATGACCTTCACCCTTAGTTGTAACACCATTCTCGAAAATCTTTTCCTTAATACTTTCATCAATCCCAACACCAGTATCATCTACCCTTATTAATAAAGCTCCAGGCTTTGTAAATATTCCAAGCGAAAGATTCTTTACAACAATTTCCGAAGAATTCATTGCTTCCATACTATTTTCCAAAAGATTACCAACAAGTGTAACAAGGTCTCCTGAAGGAACCTCGATATCACTACGGCTGTAATGACTTCCTGCTTCAATTTTAAAATCGATATTTAATTCAGCTGCTCTTGAATACTTACCAATAAGAAGTGCTGCAAGAGATGGATCCTCAATATTGCGCATAATGTAAGAAATCTGTTCCTGCTGAATGGAAGTTATATTAGTTATATATTCAGAAGCTTCCTTATTTGCTCCCATTTGAATAAGACCAAGAATAACGTGAAGTTTATTAGTAAAATCGTGATTATTTGCACGCATCGACTGAACAAGAAATTTTACACCAGACAAGTCATCTGCAATCTTTGTATATTCCGTTCTGTCAGATAAAACGCAAAGTGCACCTATAAGTCTGTCATTTTCAATTACTGGATAATAGTTAATAAGAGCATCAATTCTATTTTCAATCCTAGCTGAGATTCCCGTTAATTTCTCACCAGATTCCATCACTGAACGTATGTCATTTCGCGAAAGGAAACTATAATCCTTAAGATTTAAGGAATAATCTGTATCTACATTACATATTTCTCGTGCTCTTTTATTCATAAAGAGAATCTTCTCGTCATAATCGATTGCAATTACTCCTTCTTCAAGTGACTCAAGAACATTATCTCTGACACTATACATAGCACTAAATGCATCTGGCTCATATCCAAGAAGTTTATGCTTGATACTTCTCGAAATCATATTCGAAAGGAAAACGGATAACGCAATAACAATAAGTGCAACAACAAGATGCACAATCACACGATTGATAACAATTTTGTCCATATTCTGATTAAGAAAGACAACAATTACAAAACCAAGATAATTATGGTTTCTATCATAAATTGAAGCACAGACACGTCTTTGAGATCCTGATGGTCCTACATCACTTGATACATAAATATCACCATATTTATCAAAGTCAGGAATAGTACCATCATATGTTGTACCTATGAGTTTTCTATTTGTATGGTAAAGTCTTTCTCCACTACTTGATATGAGTGAAATTACATCCACATTAGAAACCGTCTCACTAATGGAATCAAGATAATTAATCGTTCCATTTCTCGTTAATACACCAGAATTCATCTCATCGATAATAACTTCAGATTTTGATATGGCGCTTGCCATATTACGAAGATTATTATCAAGATTCTTTCTTTCAGAATTAAGATCAACATAAAGGCTTACTACAGCAATAAGAATTGTCAGTACCAAAGTAAGAACCACCATGGCATTAAAGATTTCTCGCTGAATTTTAGTAATTTTACGTCCTTTGCTTGCTGTCATAAGCCATCCTCAAAAACACTCTAATAACATATTAGATAGGTATGCTTTTAAAAGCAAACAATTATGGGTTTTGTAAGTAAAAAAAATCTGCATATTCAAAAACTGCATTTCTTATTTTCGAATGATTGAACCTTAAAAATCCTAGTCGTATAAGTAGGGCACATCAAAGAAATGAAGGAGTTTTATAAATGGATACTTTTATTAGCATTATGGAAACAATGATGGTCATTCTCTTTGGAATCTCATGGCCAATCAACATCATTAAAGCATGGAAAGCAAAGACTGCAAAAGGCACTAGCGTACTCTTCTATTCTTTCATCTGGCTTGGTTATATTTTTGCACTTATCGGAAAATTCGCACTCATTAACGAGCATGCTCCTGCACCATGGTATGAGACAGTTCACTGGTATGTAATGTTCTTCTACATCCTTAATATTCTTATGGTAACTGTTGGAATTCTTATTTACTTCAGAAACTCAATTCTCGACGCAAAAGCAAGTAAAACTGCTAAGGCAATCTAATAAACGGAGGTTATAACCATGTGTATTAATAAATCAGAACTTAATTGCTACAAATCACTTAACAAGATCACACATCAGAATTCTGCAGTGCTTTTTGGTTCAACTTTCGCGAAAGAAATTCCAGTAAGCGAACTACGTCAGAACTTTGGAATTGTTTCACATATTTATAACAGAAGCCTTACTGATTTATCTGTATTTGAGGCTTCAGATATCGCAAAAGACATCATCGATGAGATTAACCCTTCAAAAATTTTGCTTCAGCTTGGTGAAACAGATCTTGCATCTGGAAAAGTTTCTTCTGATGAAGTTATTAGTGAAATTTCAAATGTGGTAAATACTCTGAGAAATGCAAACAGAAAAACAAAGATCGTGCTTATTTCTATCAACAATCTTCTCGATAAGAACCTTCAGTCAGAATTTAATAAAAAACTTGAATCTCTGGCAAATAACAACAAGTGCATTTATGCTGATATAGGCAAGGAAAACAAAGAAGATGCACTTCATATTAATGCATTTAAGTCACTCAGTTATTTCTTCACTGACGAAATAACAGCACAGTTATTCTAATATCCCCCTGAAACTATACAAAGAAGGAGTCATCTTAAAAATAAGATGGCTCCTTTTAAATTATCTCAAGATTATCTTCCCCAACCTTGCAGCAAAGATTAAGGATCTTAACACCCTCGACTTCTGCTCTTTTAAGTGCGCTTGCAAAATCAGGATCAGTCACATAGTTTCCACGCACTTCTGTAATTCCTTCCATCTGAATTACAAAAGCAATCATTGAGTGAATGCCTTCCTTAGTAGCACCAATCAACTCATTAATATGCTTAACTCCACGAGTTGTAGGAGCATCTGGGAAATAACCAATCCCATCTACTTCCAAAGTACAGCCCTTAACTTCAAGAAGGTACTTCTCATTGCCCTTTTCCATATAGAAATCCACACGGGAATTACCATAAGTATATTCTGGTTTAACAAGGTCATAATCCTGCTTCAAAAGCCACTCATAAACTACTTTATTAGGAGCCTGGGAATCCATATTAATCCATCCAAGACCTTCTTTATAAACCATAATAAGGTCACATCTTGTTTTACGTTCAGGATTATCGGAAACCTCTAATCTTACCTTAACTCCAGGGATAAGAAGTTCTTTGCATCTTCCAGTATTTTTCACATGAACCACTTCATCCTTGCCGTCAATTAAAACATGAGCGATAAAACGATTGGGCCTACTTACAAAAATACCGTCAATTACTTTACTATACTTCAACTCATGCCTCCGATTTCTTAGGAGAAACATTACAGATAGCAAGAGCAACAATAACAAGAACAACACCAAGAATTCCAGTAAATGTAACTGGTTCAGAAAATATTATTATTCCAAGAATAGTTGCTGTTACAGGTTCAATTGAAGCAATAATTGAAGCCTTACCATTCTCTACATTTTTAAGTCCTAATGTATAGCAGATATAAGGAAGAACTGTACTTACAATACCAAAAGCAACAGCAATAAGAATTCTTACCGGGCTTTCGCTTACAGCTGTAATTACAAGTTTTGTGTCAGAGATAAAAAGCGCACCTATACTTGCTACAAGAAATGTATAGAAAGTAATTGTGAATGTTGAGTACCCTCTTTCGAGAGCGTATCTACTAAAGATTGAATACAAGGCGTATCCTAGGCCAGCACCTAAGCCTACAAGAATACTTCCTACGGATAAAGGCTTATCTGAACCAACAAATCCTGTTACAAAGACACATCCTATAAACGTCATAACAAGAGATATTACCTTGCGCTTATTAAACTTCTCCTTAAAAAGGAAGAAAGACAATACCATAACAATAGCTGGAGCAGTATAAAGAAGAACTGCAGCAACAGACATGGAAGCAAGTTCAATTGCTTTAAAATAGCAGAAATTGAAGAAAAGAATGCTTAAAATTCCAGTTCCAAAGAAGCACCAGAAATCCTTAAGTTTAATCTTAAGCATCTTCCTGTCTAAGACAAGAAGAACTATAAGCATGGCAATTGCAGTAACAAAGGCTCTTAGTTCAACAATCTCCATTGAACTAATTCCCCAGGAATTAAGTGTCCTTACAAAAAGGCCAATACAACCCCATAAGATTCCTGCGATTAAAATCAAAAGAACTGAAAATTTATTCTTACCCATTAAACTTCCACGTACTCCAAAGCTTTAATATTCATATCGTAAAACTGTGGCTTAACTCGCTTCTTCATTGCATCAACGATATCTTCATGAGTAATCTCACCAAGAATACCAGTTCTTGCAGCTGCACCAAGAAGAACCATGTTAACTACCTTTGGATTACCAATCTCAGCAATAGCCTCTTCTGTATCAACTACGATGAGTTTTTCTACACTATCAAGTGACTTAAGGTATGAGATCATCTCTTCACCGTTATAATCTGTACCCTTAAGAGCAGCAGTAACAGGAATAACAGGACGATTACTTGTGATAATGATTCCACCCTTCTTAAGATATGGAAGCATTCTTACCGTCTCAGCAGGCTCAAATCCGATAATGATATCAGCTTCACCTGAAGAAATCATTGGAGAATTAACGTTACCTCCAACTCTTACATGGCTAAATACACTTCCGCCTCTTTGAGCCATACCAATAGTCTCAGCAGATCTTACCTGAAGTCCCTTATTCATTGCAGCTGAAGCAATAAGTTTACTTGCAAGAACAGTTCCCTGTCCTCCAACACCACAAAGCACAATATTTACAGTATTACTCATGAGTTAACCCCCTTATTACAAACAGGTTTTTCAATTGCACCAAATGGGCAAACCTGAGTACAAAGACCACAACCGTTACAAAGGGTTCTGTCAATCATTACCTGACCATTATTTACAACAAGTCCAGGGCAGCCAATCTCCTTAATACACTTCTTACACTTAGTGCATTTATCCTGAGTTACATTAACAGGTCTTTCAGGCTTAAAAAGAACTGCACAAGGTGACTCGAAAAGAATCGCCTTAACGCCTGGCATATTAGAAACTTCTTTTACTGTATTAACTGCTTCATCAAGATTTAATGGGTTAACTCTCTTAACAACTTCAACGCCAACGCCGTGAAGTACCATCTCGATATCAATCTTCTCTGTAACAGAGCCCATCATTGTCTTACCAGTACCTGGATGAGGCTGATGTCCTGTCATGGCTGTTGTTGAATTATCAAGGACAATAAGTGTCATATCAGCGCCGTTATATACTGCGTTTACTACACCAGTAATAGCTGAAGCAAAGAAAGTAGAATCGCCAACAAAAGCAAAACACTTTGTATCTGGCTTAATTCTTCCTACACCCTGTGCAATATTTACGCCTGCACCCATACAAAGACATGTATCAACCATATCAAGTGGCATTGCATTACCGAGTGTATAACATCCAATATCACCAGCGTAGATTGTTTCTTTGCCCTTCATCGCTTTCTTAACAGCATAAAAAGATGCTCTGTGAGGACATCCTGCGCAAAGAACTGGAGGTCTTACTGGAAGTTCAGGAGTAGCATCAGCCTTAACTTCAGGCATATCCCATCCCATAAACTTACAAATATAACCATTAATCAAATCTCTTGAATTCTCACCAGATGGTAGTACTTCTCCTGAGATTTTACCTGTGATTTTTACGTTTAAATTGTACTTACCACAAACATAAGTAAGTGCCTGCTCAATAACAGGATCGAGTTCTTCAAGGCACAAAACTTCATCTACACTTCTTAAGAATTCCAAAGCAAGATTCTCTGGAAATGGGAATGGAGTTGAAATCTTAAGAACAGCAGGAAGATTCTCTTTGCCACCAAGAAAATCAGAAGTATGTGCATAAGAAATTCCGTGAGTAGCAATACCCTTACGGTTATTTGATGGCACGATAAAATTACGCTCATAATTAGAGAAAACATTCGAAAGTTCCTTATTGCGTGCCTCAATCTTAGCGTGATTTACATAAGAAAGTTTTGGAAAAATAACCCATCTTGAAGAGTCCTTAACAAAACCTTCAATAGGTCCCATAAAATACTCAGATTCTTCCTTAACATCAATTGATGCATATGCATGACATACTCTTGTTGTTGGTCTGAAGAAAACTGGAGTCTGGTATTTCTCAGAATAGTCGAAAGCCTCAATAATCATGTCGTAAGCTTCCTGAGCTGAAGATGGATCAAAGCATGGCACCTTGGAAAAAGATGCGAATGTTCTTGTGTCCTGCTCAGTCTGAGATGAAATAGGACCTGGGTCATCAGCAACCATGATTACCATTCCACCCTTAACGCCTACATATTCAAGACTCATAAGAGGATCAGATGCAACATTAAGTCCTACCTGCTTCATTGTAACAAGTGCACGTGCACCTGAATAAGCAGCACCAGCAGCAACTTCCATTGCAGCCTTCTCATTTGTTGACCATTCTACATATATATTGCCTTCATTTGCCTTTGCAATTGTCTCAAGAACTTCAGTTGACGGAGTTCCAGGATAACCTGCAACTAAGCTAACACCAGCAGCAATTGCCCCCATTGCAATTGCTTCATTTCCCATAAGAAATTCTTTATGCATAAAGAATCACTCCTAACCACCTAAATTTCAAAATGTCTAAACATTATAGTACAACTTTAGTTAAAAATGGTGGTTATCTTTACTTATAATCCCAAATGATCAACAGCGTATAATGCCTGTTCCATGGTAAATGAGTCACCCATATCACCTGTGAATGTAAGCTGTTCGATCATATCCTCACGGGTATATTCTCTAGTATCGTCATATGTAAGATAGTTCTGAGCTGCTTCTAATGCTTCTTCATTCCAGTCAACAAGTTTCTCTTCTTCTAATCTATCAACAGCATTAGTTGCTTCTTCAAGTGTAAAACCAAAGCCTGTACCATTTGAAAAATAAGTCATCTCATTAATAAGACTCTGATATGAATAAGCCCATGAATCAATAAGATTAGTTGCAAGCTCAAATGCTTCCTGATTCCAGTCAACAAGACCTTCCTCTTCGATAGAATCCAAAGCCTCATTAACAACATCTTCAGGATAATGATAAGTGTATGGAGATGTTAACTGGCTGAACATACCATTTCGTGAATAGTGCGCAAAACCTACAAAATCAAGTGCAACCTCTCTTGCAGATGCTACTGCTTCATCGTGTGGAAGATCAACTTCAGGAACTGTAGTGTAATCAGTTTCTTCCAGCGTTTCTTCCAAAGTTACTTCAGTCTCATCTTCATCCCTTGAATGCGATTTCTTATCCTTCTTTCCTTTATTTGAAGAACACGCTACGCATAAAGAAACAATGCTTAAAACAAGAACAAGGCTAATAATCTTCTTAAAACTCTTCATATAATAACCTCTTAATTTATATAGATTAATTATAGACTACTACAACAAATAATAAACTTTAGTGCTATAATATATGGCGCTTTAAATTATATATCAGATATTTAACCTGTATTATATGGGAGGAATTTATATGAAATTAGGTATCGTTGGTCTTCCAAACGTTGGTAAGAGTACACTTTTTAATGCTATTACTAAGGCTGGAGCTGAATCAGCTAACTATCCTTTCTGTACTATCGAACCAAACGTAGGTGTAGTTGCAGTACCAGACAAGAGACTCGACGCACTTGCAGAGATGTATAACCCAGACAAGTACACACCTGCTGTAATCGAATTCGTAGATATCGCTGGTCTTGTAAAGGGTGCTTCTAAGGGTGAAGGTCTTGGAAACAAGTTCCTTGGAAATATCAGAGAAGTTGACGCTATCTGCCATGTTGTTAGATGCTTTGACGATCCAGATGTAGTTCACGTTGATGGTTCTGCTGATCCTGCAAGAGATATCGGAGTAATCGAGCTTGAGCTCATCCTCTCAGATATGGAAATTATGGAGAAGCGTATCGAGAAGACACAGAAGATGATGAAGGGTGGCGATAAGTCATACGGTCCTCAGCTTGCTGTTTTCGAGAGAATATATGAAGCACTTGCTGCAGAAAAGCCTGCTCGTTCAGTTGAACTCGATGATGAAGAACTCCTTCTTACAAGAGACCTTCAGCTTATCACAATGAAGCCAATCATCTACTGCGCAAACATCGCTGAAGACGATATCAAGAATCCTGACATTCCTTACGTTGAGACAGTAAGAAGCATCGCTGCTGAGACAAACAGTGAGTGCGTTGTAATCTCAGCTAAGATCGAGGAAGAATTAGGTCAGCTTGACGCAGAAGACAGAGAAATGTTCCTTGAAGACCTCGGCATCGAGAGTGCTGGTCTTGACAGAATGATTCAGGCTTCTTATAAGCTCCTTGGACTTATCTCCTACCTTACAGCTGGTCCTACAGAAGTTCGTGCTTGGACAATTAAGAACGGAACAAAGGCACCACAGGCTGCTGGTAAGATTCACTCGGATTTTGAGCGTGGATTCATCCGTGCTGAGGTTGTTGCTTTCGATGATCTTATGGCATCAGGTACATATGCAGGTGCTCGTGAGAAGGGCCTTGTAAGATCTGAGGGTAAGGAATACGTTATGAAGGACGGAGACGTAGTCCTCTTTAGATTTAACGTTTAATAGACGATTATCTATACATATTGAAATGGTGCCAATCGGCACCATTTTTATTGCTTCTATTTTGCATCAAAGAAATCATCAATATAATTCTTATAAATTTAGTTTTCTGCAGGTACACTAAACAAAAATATAGACAAATCTCAATATTTACCAAATAACTTCTTTCCTGATTTACTAAACTTATCAGAGATATCCTGAATTGCATTAATAATAAGACCAATTCCGCCAAAGACAAGAATAGTATTAACGCTGTATCTTGGGAAGAATACAATCATAGCACCAAATAACATAAGAACTGCTGATACTATAGTTGTCACCCACCACCAAAATGAATTTGTATTCTTAAATCTCAAATAGTACTGAAACTTAATAAGTCCCATTACAAAAAGGAATGTTCCAACAATAAAAGCTATCAGTGATACAAACAAATGTGGAGCCAGAACAAAAACAGCACCAACAATAGCCATGAATAATGGCTTAAACAAAAGTTTATTATTATCATACTTATGTTTTAAATAAGAAAAATAATCAATAGTTCCAATAATACCCATTATCAGAAGCACTATTCCCACAATAATGGAAACGATATTTACAAATACACCAGAAAACAAAATCAGAAGTATTCCGCATACAAGTTTAAACAGGAACCAGAAATACTTTGATTCAGCAATCTGAAACTTTAAACTCTCAAAATTAAATCTCATCGAGCGTTACCTCTCCACTACCGCTAATATCTATAGTCTCACCAAGATATGTTGGCTTTGGCTTAAAGATGCCAAAGATAACATCTTTACATCTTGCGAAGTATTCTCTGAATGAATAATAAGACTGAGCTCTGAATACATGTCCAGTAGCAACTACTCCACATGCATCAATTCCAAGATTAGATGCATTAAACAAAGATCTGTACAGATGATACTTCTGAGTTACAACAACTGCAGTCTTAACTTTAAATATCGATGCAGCTCTATACATAGTCTCATATGTTGAAAAGCCAGCGTGATCCATAAAGATATCTTCTGATGGGACACCTCTGTCCATTGCATACTGTCTCATTACAGCAACTTCATTATATGAATCATCACCATGGTCTCCACTCATTAAAATCTTAGGTGCTACACCCTTTTCATAAAGCTTGATTGCAATATCAAGTCTGTCAGATAAAAGTGGCGTTGGCTCACCATCTGGATAAACACCACATCCAGGCACAATAATACAATCGATATCCTTGGATTCAAGCTGAGTAAAAGAAGATGAATCAACAATATCTGGTTCATCATAAATTCTGCCACTGGTACTACAAACGACAATAAGATCAAGAATAAGACTTATTAAACCTAATACCAAAATGACAATTAATAATACGATTAGAATCCTTTTAAGAATTTTTATCATTATTCTTTGAAAGTTCCTCTCTGATGCTATCAAGATTTTTACCAAGGCGAATAATCATATACGCCATAAAGACAAATATAACGGTAACAAAAATATCTGAAATCAACACAAATGCCAATGGTAAATCAACAACAAAAAAGAACAAAATGGCAATCAAAACAGTTCCTGAAACGTAAATACCTGAAGTAGCAATTACGTGATTACGGAACTTAGTACGGCATACTGGTGCCTTGCCAAAAATAAGAAAGAGAAGTGAAGCAATTGATAAAAATACAAACGCAAGAGAAACAATATTACCTGTACTCATATTCTGATACCTCTCTCGTGAAGCTGCTTAACAATAAGGTTATCAACCTTCTCATTAAGTTCTTCCAAACTTCCAGAATTATCAATAACATAATCACCCAACTCTGAATACTCATCGTCAGTCATCTGAACAGCAATTCGTCTTCTTGCTTCTTCGATGTCCATGCCTCTTCTTACGATTCTTTGAAGTTTTACTTCCTCATCACAGGTAACAATCCAAATCTGATTGCAGTGCTCAACAAACTTCTTAACAGGAATTGGTACATCAAGAACAACACATTTTGTCTTGTTCTTTGTCTCCTTCTCAATCTCTGCATCCATGTACTGGAATACATACTTATGGATTACAGAAGACAACAAATCAAGTTTCTTATTATCCTTAAAAACAACAGATGAAACGTATTTACGGTTCATGGAACCATCTGGAAGAACGGCTCTTCTTCCAAATAATTCTTCAATTTCAGGCATTGCAATACCATCTGCTTCTGTAACAAGATGTGAAATCTTATCAGCATCAAGAACACGAAGTCCTCTCTCTTCCAAAATTCCACTTACAGTACTTTTACCGCTTCCGATACCACCTGATACACCAAGTACAAACATCTCATCTTACCTTCTTTATATTACTTTGCTTCGAGCCAGTTATAACCACTATTAGCTTCTGCCACAAGAGGAACACTTAACTTAATTGCAGACTCCATTTCTCTTTGAAGAATTGAAGCAACCTGATCCTTATCTGATTCCTTACATTCAACAATAAGTTCATCGTGAACCTGCATTACAAGTTTACTGTCAGGCACTTCATTTTTAAGTGCTCTGTAAACCTTGTTCATGGCAATCTTAATAATGTCAGCTGCAGTACCCTGAACAGGAGTATTCATGGCTGCTCTATAACCAAAATTCTTAATATTTCTGTTAGGGCTTGAAAGTTCAGTCAGGATACGTCTTCTTCCAAATAATGTCTCTACGTAGCCAAGCTTCTCACCTGCTGCCTTAAGACCATCGAGGAACTTATTAATACTTGGGAACTGCGCTCCGTACTCCTTAATAAGATCTCCTGCCTCACGGAAAGAAATATCCAAATCAGTCGAAAGTCCAAACTCAGAAACACCATATACGATACTGAAGTTAACTGTCTTTGCAACAGCACGCTGCTCATGTGTAACCTCTTCTTCAGGAACACCAAACACTTTACTTGCAGTTCTTCTATGAATATCTGCGCCCTCAACGAAAGCCTCAGTCATAACCTTATCACCGCTCATGGCAGCAAGAAGTCTTAACTCAATCTGAGAATAGTCAGCATCTACGAGAATTCTTCCTTCTGGTACAGTAAAACACTCACGAATTCTTCCACCTTCATGGCTTCTTACAGGAATATTCTGAAGATTAGGTTCAGTAGATGAAAGTCTTCCTGTATTTGTCATAGCCTGAGTAAATGTAGTTCTGATTCTTGAGTCATCACAGATCTTATCCATAAGACCATTTGCATATGTAGAATCAAGTTTTGAAAGACCACGATATGTAATTATAAGATCAATTACCGGATGGAAATCACGAAGTCTGTTAAGTTCATCAATAGATGTTGAATAAACTCCAGTCTTACCCCTCTTTCCATGTGGAAGATTAAGACGCTCAAACAATACTTCAGAAAGCTGCTTTGGAGAATTAGTATTAAACTCCATTCCGGAAGCCTCATAAATCTCGCTTTCGAGAGACTTAAGTTTCAAAGAAAACTCCTTATGAAGTTCCTTAAGCTTATCTCCTGAAATATACATTCCATTACGCTCTATCGCATCAAGCGTAACTACAAGTGGGAACTCAATCTCGTATAAGAGTTTCTCTTTACCTGTAATTTTCAAAATATCAGCAATAAGCTTTGCTGCAAGAGAATTAAGAAGAACTCTCTTTCCAAGAATCATGTACTTCTTGTCATCAGTTTCCTCTGGTGCACCAAAAAGTTCGCTTGTTAAATCAAGCTGCTTAGGCCCTAAGTCTTCCTCATCGATTGGATATCCAACCTTAAAGAGGCTCTCGATTAATCTTGCAAAGTCAGGCTTATTTCCTGACATATAATTCATTACGTAGCCAGCAATTGCTGTATCAAAAATAGAATCAATCTCCAAAGCATTCTTCATAACCTTGGATTTCTCTTTGTAGTCAAATGCAATAATCTTTACATCTTTACCGTTAATAAGCTCGCCAAGAGAATTTGCGTCAAACACAAAAATCTCAGGAGAATCATTAACAGAAGCAATTACAAAGTCACCATCAAAATCCAAAGAAACAGCATCTTCAGACTTTATTTCAGGAAGTTTCTTGCTGATAAAAATCTTATTTGAAAACTCATTAAAGTCACCAAAATACTTAATTCTTAAGTTATCTTCTTCGCTGTCTGAAGAATTAACAAGATCCTCAATTGAAGGAGCAGAAGTCTTAAGATCATCAAGTGAAAGTTTCTTTGTAAGCATCTTAAGACCAAGGGATGCTAATCTGTCATGCATACCCTGTCTGTCAGAAATCTCACTCCAGGAAGTCTTTTCAATTCCATAAGGAACTGGGACATTACGATCAATTGTACAAAGCTTTAAATTCAAATCCAAAAGGTCATGAGACTCGTTAATTCTGGTTCTTAGTGCAGGAGATAACTTATCAGCATTTGCCTTAACTCCCTCTAAGTCACCATAGTCAGAGATAAGCTTAAATGCAGTCTTTTCGCCTACCTTCTCAACACCCTTGATGTTATCTGAATTATCACCCATCAAAGCCTTAACATATACAAATACTTCAGGCTTTACTCCATACATATTCTCGAAAGCATCTCTGTCGATCAAAACACGTGGTGGCTTATCCTTACCACTTTGTGGCATGATTACGCTTACCTTATCAGAGATAAGCTGATAGTCATCGTGGTCACCACTTAAGATAAATACTTCATCACCATTCTCTTCACCAAGACGAGACAATGTACCAATAAGGTCATCAGCCTCATAGCCTTCGAGTTCCATTCTAGAGATACCCATCAAATCAAGAAGTTCCTTAACAATAGGCATCTGAACAGCAAGTTCAGGAAGCATCCCCTTACGCTGAGCCTTATAATCTGCTGAAAGCTTATGTCTGAATGTTGGTGACTTCAAATCAAAAAGAAC
This sequence comes from Saccharofermentans sp., assembly GCA_045598005.1. Classification (GTDB taxonomy): domain Bacteria; phylum Bacillota; class Clostridia; order Saccharofermentanales; family Saccharofermentanaceae; genus Saccharofermentans. The sequence goes on from JAZLLF010000043.1 coordinate 91,226, forward strand.
ACAAATATTTGTTGGCTTATATTCATCCTTAACACTTAAAAGAGTATTAAAAAATCCGTTAAGTGCTCCTGTTGGTGTGCCATCAGGTGCAGTCATTGGAGCTCGTCCAAAAACTGCAAAGAAAGCACGATTCATAATTGAATTTCCGTCAACAAGTAAGATTCTTTTACTGCTCATTATTATTCTCCATCGTTAACTGCTGCTTATGTACAGCGTGTGCAGTTGAAATCATAAGCTTAATTCTATTGAGCTGATTAGCTTCTGATGCACCTGGATCGTAGTCGATAGGAATAATATTAGACATTGGATACTGTCTTCTTAATTCCTTAATCATACCCTTACCAGTTACATGGTTAGGAAGACATGCAAATGGCTGAGCACAGATGATATTTGGAACACCATCCTGAATAAGCTCAATCATTTCAGCTGTAAGGAACCAGCCTTCACCACAGAAGTTACCACAGCTAAGTACTGTAGATGACTTCTTGGCAAGTTCTTCAATCTTTTCTGAAAGCATAAACTTACCACTTGTCTTATTAAATGCCTTGTTAATTGGCTTTCTGTAAGACTCGAGAAGCTGAATTGCACGTCTATTAATAAATGCTGTCTTCTTTGATCTTCCAAGATTCTCAGAAGCCCAAACAGGGTTATAACAACAGTAAAGGAAGAAATCGAGAACGCCAGGAAGAACAGCTTCACAGCCTTCCGCCTCAATTACATCAACTGCGTTATTATTGGCATCAGGATGGAACTTAACAAGAATCTCTCCTACGATACCAACGCGTGGCTTACGAGGGATATCCTGAAGTGGAAGCTTGTTAAACTTATCTACAGCAAAAGAAACGAATTTCTTATAATTTGTAATTGTTGGAATATTCTCAAGATCTACTCCGATATCTGCAAGACAGTCGCGAATCTTCTTCTTCTCTTCCGGACTTCTGTCCCAGTAATTATTTGGCATTACTTCATCGTAACGCTTTGAAAGGTCATCAGCATAACCAGACTTATTAAACATCTTACGTCCAATCTGATTAATATATGCATAAAGTGCATTAGCTGAACCTGGAACCTTCTCATAAGGACGAACACGGAGAAGCATTGTATTAACCATATCACCGGCACAAAGCGCTTTAATAGCACCAAAGAGGAATGCTGGTGTATACTTCCAACCTTCATTCTTCTCAAACTGCTGAGCAGAAATAGCAATTACAGGAATCTGAGGGTAACCTGCTTCCTTCAAAGCCTTACGAAGGAATGCAACATAGTTAGTAGCACGGCATCCACCACCTGTCTGAGTAATTGCAAGAGTACAGTTATCAGGATCAACTTCACCACTTAGGATGGCATTAATCATCTGACCTACTACAACAATAGATGGGAAACATGCATCGTTATTTACAAACTTAAGACCACACTCGATATCCTCACGAGTTGCCTGCTTCAAAATATGCATTCTATATCCAGCAGAATGGAAAGCACTCTCAAGGAAATCAAATGGAATTGGTGCCATCTGAGGAGCAATAATTGTATGCTTCTTCTTATGTTCCTTGGTAAACTCTACTCTCTTAAGAACATATGGTGCTTCTTCATTCTCCTTGATTACAGGAACTTCAAGTTCACCATTCTCGATAAGCTGTGCTCGCTCATCCATTGCAACGACAAGTGAACGCATACGAATTCTTGCAGCACCAAGATTACTTACTTCATCAATCTTAAGAAGTGTATAAAGCTTACCTGAAGATTCCAAAATCTCCTGTACCTGATCTGATGTAACAGCATCAAGGCCACAACCAAAACTTGTAAGCTGAACAAGCTCAAGATTTGGCTTTGTAATAACATAAGCAGCAGCTTCATAAAGTCTTGTGTGATACATCCACTGATCTACAACTCTAATTGGACGCTGAAGCTTACCTGGTGTAGCAACGCTGTCTTCTGTAAGAACAGCAAGACCAAGCTGATTAATCATCTCAGGAATACCATGGTTAATCTCAGGATCAACATGATATGGACGACCAGCAAGAACTATTCCCTTAAGTCCTCTCTCATCCATCTCCTTAAGGATTTCCTTACCCTTATTACGGATATCTTCCTTAAAGTTACCATATTCCTCAGCACCTTCTAATACAGCAGCCTTAGCTTCTTCATAAGTAACACCAGCATATTCAAATGTTGATGCAAGAGTCTTGGCAACTGTCTCAAGGTCATCAAGAGGCATGAATGGATTTAAGAACTTAATATCTTTCTCTCTGATATTTTCAACGTTATTTTTGATTACTTCCGGATATGAACATACAATTGGACAGTTATAGTGGTTACCAGAACCCTGATTCTCTAAATGCTCATATGGAATATCTGGATAGAAAATTGTATTAATTCCACGAGAAATAAGATTCTCAATATGTCCATGCACAAGCTTTGCTGGATAGCATACAGACTCTGAAGGAATTGTCTCCATTCCCTTCTCGAAAAGAGCATGTGAAGATCTTGCAGAAATCATTACTCTGAAGCCAAGCTTTGTAAGTGTTGTAAACCAGAATGGGTAATTCTCATACTGATTAAGAACTCTTGGCATACCAATCTCGCCACGCTTAGCCTCATCCTTTGAAAGAGGTTTATAGTAGCTGAATGTTCTCTCATACTTGTACTTGAAGAGATTAGGAATATTATTCTTCTCACTCTCACTATCAAGACCAACAGACTCACCCTTCTCACATCTGTTACCAGAAACAAAACGCTTACCGTTTGAGAAAGTTGCAATAGTAAGACGACAGTGATTTCCACAGTATGGACACTGAGTATTCTCTGTAGCCATCTCAAATGATTCAAGCTCATCTTTGCCAAGCAATGTTGTTGCATTACCGTTTTCAGCCTTCTTAGTCTTGGCAATAAGTGCGGCACCAAATGCGCCCATAAGACCAGCAACATTTGGTCTTATTACTTCACGGTTAGATACAAGTTCGAAGCATCTTAAAATTGCATCATTAAGGAATGTACCACCCTGAACAACAATATTCTTACCGAGCTGCTCTGTATCTCTGATCTTGATTACCTTGTAAAGTGCATTACGAACTACAGAATATGAAAGACCTGCTGAAATATCTCCAACAGAAGCTCCTTCCTTCTGAGCCTGCTTTACCTTTGAGTTCATGAATACAGTACATCTAGTACCAAGATCAACTGGATTTGTTGCCTTCAAAGCTTCAATTGAGAAGTTATGTGGATCCATACCCAAAGTCTGAGCAAAAGTCTGAATAAATGAACCACAACCAGATGAACAAGCTTCATTAAGCATGATTGAATCAATAACACCGTTACGGATTCTCATACACTTCATATCCTGACCACCAATATCGATAATGAAATCAACATCAGGACAGAAGAACTTAGCTGACTGGAAGTGAGCCATTGTCTCAATCTCACCGATATCAACACCCAAAGCAGCCTTAATAATATTCTCACCGTAACCAGTTACGCATGAATAAGCGATATGAGCCTTCTCAGGGATTTTCTTATAAACATCCTTCAAAATGTTTACAGCACTCATAACAGGGTTACCCTTGTTACTTGCGTAGTATGTGTAAACAAGATCACCGCTATCGTTAATTACAACCGCCTTTGTTGTAGTTGAACCAGCGTCGATACCAAGATAAAGATCACCCTTGGCGTTAGCGATATCCAAAGTTGGAATCATGTTCTTGGCATGTCTGTCATAGAACTGCTTCTTCTCATCCTCGTCCTTAAACAAAGGAGCGATATGAATAATATCCGGAGTAAATCCCTCTTTATTCTTGAATCTCTCAAGAAGCTCATTAAGATTAACTGGCTCATCGTCAGAACTTAAAGCAGCACCAAGAGCAACATAAATCTGTGCCTCATCTGGCATCCAGAATGAATCTGCCTTATCTTCCAAAGTACGCTCGAAAGCGTGACGAAGTTCTGAATTAAAGTAAAGTGGACCACCAAGGAAAGCAATATTTCCCTTGATTGGACGACCACATGCAAGACCTGCGATAGTCTGGTTAACTACAGACTGATAAATTGAAGCAGCAAGGTCTTCCTTGGCTGCACCCTCATTAATAAGTGGCTGCAAATCTGACTTCGCAAATACACCACAACGGCTTGCGATTGTATAAAGTGATCTATAGTCCTTCGCAAAGTTATTAAGACCATCAGCATCAGTCTGAAGAAGTGATGCCATCTGATCAATAAATGCACCTGTACCACCAGCACATGTACCATTCATTCTCTGCTCAAGAACAGGATGCATATAAGTAATCTTTGCATCCTCACCACCAAGCTCGATGATTACATCAGTCTCAGGATGATACTTCTTAATAGCCTCAGTCTCTGCCATAACCTCCTGAATAAACTTGAGGTTAAGCCAGTTAGCAACTGAAAGTCCACCTGAACCAGTAATAGTTACAGAAACATCGATACCAGGGAACTTCTCATTAAGCTCATCAAAAAGCTTATTAAGAAGGCCTGAAATATCAGAATGGTGTCTTCTGTACTCCTGGTGCACAATCTCATCTTTATCAAGGAGAACAACCTTGATTGTTGTAGATCCTATATCAAGACCTAATCTGTATCTAATATCCGTCATTTCAATTTCCCCCACTATGACGCCTTTCTTCTAACGGTATGCCCTTTGGCTGACTTGTACTTGTTCTCTTGGAATTAGCACGTTCACCCTGAGATGGGCTCTTAATTCTTGCCTTACCAGCCTTAGGCTTAATAGAACTTCTTCTCCTTGTTGGAACCGGAGTATCTCCAAATACCTCCAAAGATTTCTCACGAAGCTTTGTCATCTTCTCCTTCTGCTCAGACTTCAAAGTCTCTCTGAAATCGTGATTCTCAAGAATCTCCTTCTTGAATTCACTTGTAAGCGAGATAGACAAAAGTTCATCTGGAACTCCTAAAGCAAGATCAAATGGCTTACCAAACTTATCAGTAGCAACAAGGTTAAGCCCTGTAACAGCCTTAAGAACATTCTCTTCATATACTGAGAAATCAGAACGAATTCCAAGATGAAGTGGAAGTCCCATAAAGTTTATATTTACGTAAGGAAGATTCTTCGTGAAAATTAAGTGAAGTGTAATAAGCTTCATATAAGATTCAAGATTAATGCAGTCCTGATCACAAATAAGTGCCATATCTCCCTCAGATGTCATATAAGAGATATCTGAACGCTCATCTTCAAAACCATGAGCCCAGAGATAATAGAGTTCACGATAAACATCCTTCTTGAAATCTTCGAAGTTCTTAGTAAGCGGAGTCGCAAGTACTGGACTTCCTATATTAAAAATATGCTGCATATACGATACCTCAAGGTACTGAGGCACTGAAAACCACTTAAAGTAAGCAGCAATATCACGAGCATTAAATACGTATTTATGCATTTGTATCTCCTTAGTCTTACCGTTCAAAAGCATAGTAAGTCATAGTAAATCACATTGCATTATAACACAAAAATGCCACCACTTTGAGCGATGGCACCTATTTATATTAATAATAAAAGAAATTTGTCATCTGAATCATTCTACAAATTCACTAATTTCCTTCTCAAGAAGCCTGTATACATTAGCTACGAGAAAACCATCAGCGATCGCATGATTAAGTCTCACGCTTACTGGCATAACAAGTCTTCCATTCTCTTCTCTATACTTTCCCCAGTTAATTATTGGAAGAAAGTACAAATATCCATCTGGAAGTTCAATATTAAGTGAATCGTAAGAAAGCCACGAAATATAAGATGCATCAAACCAGTTTGGATGATTTACTGAATCAAGGCCATATTCTCTTGTCTTCTTTGCTTCCTCGATATCTGTAATTGCAGCATCGTAAAACTTCTTATAGTCTTCATAATAAGTCGTATAGACAGGAGTACATGTCTCAGTATCTTCGTGGAAAACATACTGAATTGGATTAATTACGTCATAGCAGATTAGTTCATCACTCTGCCAGAGATATCCCATTTTGTAGTCATCACGGGAATTTAATACCTTGGTAAGAAGATAGAGAAAATTCACATAAAACTTTGTATTTGTTCTCTTGGAAAAATCAACAAGGCTCGTTACATCAAGCCTTGCTGTCATTGAAGTTGAACACTTACAGTCTTCTGAAAAATGCTTAAAAACACCCTTACGGTAATATGTTTCTTTGTCAATTACTTTGTAGTTCATAACAAAATTACTTACGGCGATAATGTCTTACGTTAAATGAAACGCCCTTCTCTGACATAATCTCGTCTTCTTCCTCATACATCTCCCAGTCTTCCATATCGTCAAGATTTGGAAAATATGCATCAGCCTCAAAAGTCTTATGAATATATGTGATGATTGCTTCATCACAGATTCCAATCATGGAATTATAAACTTCAGCGCCTCCAATAAGAAAAATTATCTCATCTGGATGATCTTCCTGATACTTGGAAAGTTCCTCTTCACTATGAAGAATAACAGCGCCTTCCTTTGTAAACTCAGGGTTTCTTGTAAGAACGATATTGATTCTCTTTGGAAGGAGTTTCTCATCCTTAAAAGTCTTCAAAGTTTTGCGTCCAAATACAACAGTATTACCAGCTGTGTACTTACGGAAAACACCCTTCTGATCTTCAGGAAGAGAAATCAAAAGATCTCCCTTGTTACCAATAGCCCAATTCTCATCAACAGCAGCAATTGCAATCATTCTTATTCTCCTTAAATAGCAACAGGAATCTTTGTAACCTTAGGTCCATACTCGTATCCTTCAAGGTGGATATTATCTACTGTAAACTGATAAAAATCAGTGATACCTTCATCGATTACAAGCTTTGGTGCTGGAAACTTAGGTCTGTCGATAAGTTCCTTAACAATATCTACGTGTCTGTCATAAACGTGAGCGTCAGCAATAACATGAACAAACTCACCTACTTCAAGCCCTGAGCATCTTGCAAGAAGATGAACAAGAACTGCGTACTGGCATACATTCCAGCCATTAGCAACGAGCATATCGTTAGAACGCTGGTTCAAAATAGCATTAAGTTTATTACCTGTTACGTTAAATGTCATTGAATAAGCACATGGATAAAGACCCATCTCATGAAGATCCTGATGAACATAGATATTAGTCATGATTCTTCTTGATGAAGGATTATTCTTAAGATCATAAAGAACTCTGTCCACCTGATCCATCATGCCCTCTTTATACTGGTGCTTAACACCAAGCTGGTATCCATAAGCCTTACCGATAGAGCCATTCTCATCAGCCCAGGCATCCCAGATATGTGAATTCAAATCATTTACATTGTTAGACTTCTTCTGCCAAATCCACAAAAGTTCATCAACAGCGCCCTTAAAGTTCTGATAGCGCTGAGTAAGCATAGGAAATTCCTCTGCGAGGTTATATCTGTTAACAATACCGAAAGCCTTATATGTATAAGCTGGAGTACCATCCTCCCAATGAGGTCTTACCTTATCGTTCTCTGTTGAATATCCAGAATTAAGGATGTCTCTAATGTTCTGATCAAAAATATCATCTGCGCGGCTCATAAATCCACCTCGTTAAAATTTTACTGAATTATTCTACCATACTTTCGTTAGTTAGAATGTTTCAAAAACTTCTTATAAGTCAAATCAATAAAGAAAGCTCCAATAGGGGCAGTAATAACAATAGCAAGAACTGCTACCGTAAGTACAGTGTCACCACAGACAAGCCCCATTGCAAGTGGCATTCCTCCGATTGCAGCCTGAACAGTAGCCTTTGGTGTATAAGAAATCATGGTAAAAAGTTTTTCCTTCATATTCATCTTTGCGCCAATAAGGCAGATAAATACTCCGAGCATTCTGAAGATAAGAGCAAGAAGAATCAGAGCAACAGCCATAACGCCAGTATTCTTAAGACTTCCAATATTTACTGTTGCACCTACAAGTACAAAGAGGAAAACTTCAGCACAAACCCAGAGTTTTCCAAATTTAACAGAAAGTCTTTTGGAAACAACGCTTCTAAACTTCTGAAGGCCAATACCAATAAACATGACTGAAATTAAGGCTGCAAACGTAATTGGAGTCTTTAGCATGCTTTCGAAAACTACAAGAAGAAGCGAAATACTTAAGATAATCATAACCTTAATGGTGTCGCGCATATGTACCTTCGCGAAAAGTTTTGCCATGAGATAAGAAGCTCCAAGTCCTATCAAAGCACCAAGAATAATGGATACAGGGATATTAACAAAACTTAAAACGGAAACGCCCTTACCTTCTGCCATTCCAAGAAAAGTTGTAAAAAGCACAATTACGTAAACGTCATCTACGGAGGCACCTGCAAGAATTACCTGTGGAATTCCTTCCTTAACGCCATAGCCTTCGTCCATTAATTTAACCATTCTTGGAACTACAACTGCCGGAGAAACTGCTGCAAGAACGCTTCCAAGAATTGCTGCTTCAAGGTATGTAAAGCCAAGAAATAAAGGTGCTAATAAAAAAACTCCCAAAAGTTCAAATGTCGCAGGAAGAAAGCACATAAGAAACGCTGGTCTTCCATTCTTCTTAAGTCCGCTTAAATCAAGACCAAGTCCCGCTCTAAATAGAATAATTACAAGCGCAATCTTTCTTAGATCAGCTGATATCGCTGACACTGTAGGATCAATCAGATTAAGTACATATGGTCCAAGAATTATTCCGGTTAAAAGCATACCAATAAGTGGTGGAAGTTTAAGTTTTTTACAGATACTTCCAAGAAGCATACCAACAAGTAAAATCAGTGCGACACTTAATAACATATTTATCCTCATTTTCTTAGTATTTGCAGAAATGACAACAAAAAAGCCGACAATTTCTGCGCGTTAAAAATCGCAGAAGTCATCAGCTACAAAAAGCGGTTTAAGTATTTCTACTAAGGGAGAACCTCATTCCCATTAAGATTTTAAACCATATGTTCCAAAAAACAACCCACAATTATTATTCGTAATGTGTTATATTAACTTCGCCTGAAACGAGGGGGAATTTTTAATGGCATTTTTCATGGTACTTAAGACAGTCGCAATAATGTTTTTCTTTATATGTTGCGGCTTTTCACTTGTAAGAACAAAGAAAGCTGACTCTTCACATGCAAAGGGACTTTCAGCAATCCTTGTGTACCTTCTTGCGCCATGCCTTATGATCAGTTCCTTCCAGAAGATGAATTACACACCTGAAAACTTCAAAAAGACGATGATTTTCTTTATATCATCTCTTCTTGTTCAGGCTTTATTCTTTGGTGTTCTTTATATTTTCATAAGAAAGAAATACGAAGTTGCCAAGTATCGTGTAATGGCTGTTGCTGCAACCCTTGGAAATGTTGGATTCTTTGGACTTCCAATCATTACTTCAGTCTTCCCTAACGAATCCGTTGTTGCATGCTATAGTACGGCTTATGTTGCATCAATGAATCTTCTCTGCTTTACAATCGGAATTTTCCTTATAAGTAACGACAAGAAATTCATCTCATTTAAGGGTGCATTTTTTAATCCTACGACGCTTTCATTTATCGTCGCAGTAACGCTTTACGTACTTCAGATTAAGTTCCCTGAAACCATTGGAGATATGGTTAATCTTCTCGGAAGAATGACTACTCCTATCTGCATGATCATCGTAGGCTTCAGACTTGCTTCGATGAATCTTAAAGATGTATTCAGGGCAAAATTTGCATATGTAGCAAGCCTTCTTAAGTTAATAATATTCCCTCTGTTTGCTTACATCTGCGTGGTATTTCTGCCATTTGTAGATAACGTGTTTAAACTTTCGATGTTTATATTAAGCTGCGCTCCTACAGGCGTAGTCGTACTTTCTTTGGCAGAACTTCACGAGTGCGAGCAGAAAACTACAGCAAACGCAGTTCTTCTTACTACGCTTTTAAGTTTAATTACAATTCCGCTTCTTCTTTTATTTGTTAACGTCTGATTTTTGCGTAGTCGGGATTTACTCCAGTAGCATCAACTGTACAGGTAAAAATTCTGCCCTCAAATTCGCCTTCAAGGCCAATAGCAGCAGTTGTTATAAGAAGCTGATTCATCTTCTCTCCGTAAAAACAGCAGGATGTAACCTGCTTTGCAGGAACATTAATTACAGCTAAAGTCTCGCCTGTTTTTGTTGACCTGCATTCAACGCGGCTTCCACCCCAGATAGCAATCCAGAGATTATCGTCGCTATCGATACACATGCCATCCGAAGTACCACCTTCGAAAGTAAAAATTAACTTTCTGTTAGAAACTTTACCTGTAGATGCATCGTAATCGTACTCAAAAACACCATATGGAGAATCGCAGAAATACATTTTTGTTCTGTCTTTATTCCATGCCATTCCATTGGCAATCTTTGTATCACCTTCAATTGTTGTAAGATTCTCACCATCGTAAGAATAGAACTTACCAAAAGGCTCACCGTCATCTAATAAAGATGATCCAAAGAATAATCTTCCCATTGGGTCAGCCTTACAGTCATTTGATCTTAAAAGCGGACCAAACTCATCCTTCATATCAAGGTATGGCATCTTTAAGCCGTTCTCATAAACATAAAGCCCATCTTCTGATGCAAGTAAAAAGCCTTCAGAATCTGAAAGTGGAACAGCAGCGCCTGTCTGACTTAAAAGATCGATTACTTCTTTACTGTTGTCCTTAATAACAACAAGTTTACTGTTAACAATATCTACCCAGGAAAACCTATTAAAACGTGGGTCATAATAAGGACCTTCACCCAGTTCATGTCTATCAGCATCAAAAATCTTTGCTTCGTATGTCTTCATAAAAACACCATTCCTTATGTAATTCCCCACTACATCGAATTATAGCATTCGTGTTAGAATATGGCGAAAAAGAAAACTGAAAGAAGCACATAAATGATAAAAATTGATTTAATTACTGGCTTTCTTGGTTCAGGAAAGACTACTTTCATTAGAAAATATGCACAGCACTTTATTGATCAGGGTAAAAGAATTGGAATCCTTGAGAACGATTACGGTGCCGTAAATGTTGATATGATGCTTCTTAAAGATATGCGTGGCGATAACCTGGAACTTGAGATGGTCGCAGGAGCATGTGATATGGACTGCCACATGAGAAGATTTAAGACAAAACTTATTTCTATGGCAATGAGCGGCTATGACCGTGTAATTATTGAGCCTTCTGGCATATTCGACGTTGATGAATTCTTCGACGTTTTAAACGAAGAGCCACTTGATAAATGGTATGAGATTGGAAGCGTTATCGCTATTGTTGATAGCCGTCTCGAGTCTAATCTCTCCGATATTTCAGACTACTATCTCGCATCTCAGGTCGCAAACAGTGGAATCATTTTATTAAGCAGAACCCAGCTTGCTACTCCTGAAGAAATTAACGCTACAGAAAAGCACATTTTACTTGCCAAGGAAAAAGCAAAACTTTATCGCAAGAATCTTATGGATATTATCTTTGAAAAGCCATGGGATGAGTTAACATCTGAAGATTTTGAATTTTTTTCAAATGCAGGATATCGCATGTCTTCTTATGTAAAACTTCTAAACAGAGATCAGACAAATTACTCTACCCTCTATTTTCTTGATACACCAATGGATAAAGCTTCTGTTTTAAATTACATAGAGACGCTTTTTACTAATAAAAACTATGGCGATGTATTCAGAATCAAGGGATTCTTCATGGAAAATAATACCTGGTATCAAGTAAATGCAACATCAAAAGAGTCTTTGATCTCACCTATTCCTGATGGTCAGCAGGTTCTTATCGTTATTGGTGAGGATCTAAGTGAAGGTTCAATCAAAGAACTAATCAGTCAAGATAAGTAAATCTTTTTAAAGTCTTTCCGTCTCTTTCTACGACTTCGTCCCACATTGAAGCTGGTCTAACCCAGACATCACCATCACCATACAAAGCCTTATATACAACCATCTCTTCCAGAGTTTCAGAGTGTTTTGCGATAGCAATTACTTCGTATTCCATCCCTTTGAAGTGACGGTATTTTCCAAGTTTAATTTCTGACATGTATATAGACCTCATTTACTATTTTTACCTAGTTTAACACGTGAAAAGGGCTTCGTGAAATAATCACAAAGCCCTTATAAACGACACTTATTAAATCTTTAAAGAAGAATTACTTAACAACAGATGTGAACTTATCTCCATCGATACTAATATCAAGATTAAGTCCAAGACTTCCAAGTTTCTTATCAGCGATTGAAAGTCCAAGTCCAAAGCCGTCATTCTCACCACGTGCCTTGTTACCACGAATGAATGCTTCCTTAAGTTTGTCCTTATTCTCAATCTCACCTTCAAAACTATTAACAATTTTAAGAATCTCAGAATCAGAAGATGAAACAACAATTTCCGAAGATGGCTTTGCATACTTCACACTGTTTTCGAGAAGGGATACTATGGCAGACTTGAATATAATCTTATCGGAAGTAATTTTATTGTCCTTAAGATTATTTACATTAACCTTAAGATTTTTTTCAAGAACATTTGAAGAAAGCTGCTCCAAAACCTCATCTACAACTGCCTTTACATTAAAATCTTCCTTAATAACCTCCTCAGAACTTTCTGCCTTCGAAAGAGATAATGCACCAGCGATAAGGTTATCCATATAAGAAACATTCTCAGAAATCTTACCTACGTAATAATCCTTTTTAGAGGAATCAGAAGAAGCGCCATAGTTCTCAGCATAAGATGAAATCGCCATAAGCGGAGTCTTCAAATCATGTGCAAGTGCATTAGTTAAATCTGTACGATAAGTAAAAGCATCGTAGATATTCTTGCTTCTGTAATAAAAAATGACTGACAAAATCGCACCGATAATAAGACATAACACAAGAACAAGAGCATAAATAATAAACATAGCGCCCTTTGTATTCTGGAAAATATTCTTAATGTAAATATTAGGCGTAGCCTTTACAGCGTATGTATGAACATTACCAGCGGCATCGTAAAATACCCTTACATCACCAAGATTTTCTGTAAACTTACTCTCATCATATGAAACTGGATCATCAACGTAACTTGAGATAACAAGTCGATCTGAATCTTCATCTCCATTTTCATCAGTTACAACACACTGAATTACATCTGGTGAATCACCATTAAAAAAGTAGCCAGAAAATACAGGAAAAACACTTTCTATTATAGACTGATCAGCATAATCTCTATATAAAAACAAAGGCGATTCAGAATTCTCATATGAACCTTTAATTTTTATAATAGATATAATGCTACCATCTGAAATTTCTAAAACAGTATCAGTATCTATATCAGTAATTTGTAAATTATGAGTAAATCCACCATTTGTATATGTGTATAATTTTCCATCAACAAAAATCGCAACATCTCTTCCAATGCTCTTTGGTGCTTCATTAACTGTTACATTTATAGAAGAAGCAGAATCCAAACACATATAATCACTGTCTGGGTCAAAGCCATTAGTGAATGCGGAATGGATATCTTCCAAAAGCATACTCTCGCTTAAAGCAATGGTATTTTTAAGGATTGAGTTAAGCGTAGCTGTAAATAAAACGCAGATAATAATTGCAACTGCTGCCATTGATAAAAGACACTTAAGTAAAGTCTTACTGAACTTTGGTTTACGAATAGTTTTATTTTTGATCATAGGATTTTATACCCCCTGCCGATTGAAGTTTTAATTTGATCGCCGGCATCTCCGAGAGACTTACGGAGTCTTTTGATAGTAGTATCAACAACTCTGTCATTACCATCAAAATCAAAGCCCCATACGCGAGTAAGAAGCTGGTCACGAGTTAAGACCATGCCCTTATTCTCAAGAAGTGCCTTAAGGAGGAAAAATTCCTTTGAAGTAAGTTCAACTTCATTTCCAAGCGCAAAAACTCTAAGTGAAACAGGATCGAGCTCTATCCCATCTGTAGTAAGCACCTTTCGCTCTTTCTCGCCTGAAGCAACTCTTTTAAGAAGCGCCTGCACCTTGGCGAAAAGCTGAGCAAGTGAAAAAGGCTTTGTTATATAATCATCTGCTCCAAGGTCATATCCTTTAAGAACTGAATCTTCAGAACCAAGTGCAGTTAAAAATATAATTGGCTTATCACTTCTGGTGCGAATCTTTTTACAAACATCGAACCCTGAAGCTCCAGGAAGCATAATATCAAGGAGAGCGATATCAAACTCACCTTCATAAGACACTGCCTCAGCGCCAGAATTAAATACAGTAAATTCAAATTCGTCACCTGCTTTGTTATTGAAAAAATCAACGATTCCTTCACAAATCTGTTTGGAATCTTCTACAAGTAAAACTCTGTAACTCATGATTTTTCCTCCTTATGGTAGACATACTAACAAAGCGATATGGCGTTCATGTGTCAAAACAAACTATATTTGTCATAAATTCCAAGTGTTCTAATTGTGCTGTCTACTACGCGCTTAGAATCATCGGAATCCGAATTAGTATACACATAGATAATCGTATGCCCTATATGGAAAATCTCACCGTAAAAATACAGTTCATCCTGAGGATTAATACCTTCGTAGATTATATAGTCATAATCTTCTTCATCAAAATAACTGAATCTGTTTCCTGATTCTTTATCAAATGAAGAATCAAACAGTTCAAAAATGTCGTTATAGATATGTACAGCATTAGGAACTGATTCATAGTAAGAATAGTAAATAATCACATCATCAAACGAAGCATTAACCTGTGTATGGTTAATGTCTTCATATATTCGATAGAATCTGGTATCCCCATTAACTGAATAAGTATAAGGCTCCTCATCCAGGACACAATCGAGTTTCTTCTCAAGAAGACTTCCAAATTCTTCTGGATTCATTTCCTTGTGGCTACTACAGGAAACTATGACAAAAGCCATAGTAATCACAAGTATTAAAGAAACATAAACCTTATTAGTCTTCATTAGAGAATTCCAAGCATATTAGAAGCATCATCAGCTGCCTTAACTTTATTGTTGCTTCTGATTATCACGCCATCTTCATCGATAAGATAAGTTGTTCTTAAGACACCCATAGATACCTTGCCGTAAAGTTTCTTCTCTTTCCAAACGTCATAGGCTTCAATAACTTTCTTATCTACGTCAGAAAGGAGTGGAAAAGCCAAGCCATACTTCTCTTCAAACTTCTTATGTGAAGCAACTGTATCTTTACTTACACCAAGAACAACAGCACCCTTTTCCATAAACTGTGGATATCTTTCAGAAAAACCACAAGCCTGCTTTGTACATCCTGAAGTATTATCCTTAGCGTAAAAATATAAAATTACCTTCTTACCCTTATAGTCTTCAAGTTTATGCATTACACCATTTTGATCTGGAAGTTCAAAAGATGGTGCCTTTGTTCCTGCTTCTAACATATTGATGCCTCTCTATTAATTGTTTTTCCTATAACTTACGAAAGCAAACTTCTTACTGTCTGGAGACCAGGAATTTACATTAATTGTTCCCTGCCCACCAAAGAGTTTAATAACTGTCTTAAGATCACTTCCATCAGCATTCATTGTACGAAGTTCAACGTACTTATTTGGAACGTGATCACCTGGCATAAGGTCCCCCTTATAGTAAGAAACCATAACAATCTTAGTTCTGTCTGGCGAAATATGTGGGAACCATGTATTTAAGTCTTTATCGAATGTAAGCTGAGTCTGCTCTGTTCCATCTGCCTTCATTCTCCATGCCTGCATAAGACCTGTACGAACACTGTTAAAGTAAATGTACTCATCTTCAGAATCATACTCAGGGCCATCGTTAAGACAAGGCGCAGTTGTAAGTCTTGTTTCTACTTCTGATCCACGCTTAATTGTATAAATATCATACTCACCATCACGCTCAGCACAATAGCAGTATGTTGTTTTATCGTTAGATAAGCCATGCAAATAACTTGGTGCCTTAACTGTAATTAAATGAGGTTCGCCATTTTCCATTGCGAAAGTATAAATTCTGGACTTACCATCCTTTGTCTCATCACTTACTGAAATCTCAGAATCATCAGATGCAAGCACATGGTCATTATTCATTGTGCGAAGATCACCTGATTCAATTAACATAGATGAACGTGAATCTAAGTCAAACTTATATACCTTGCCTTCTGAATTATAAACAAGGAACTTTCCATCATGTGACCAGTTTGGAGCCTCAATAACCTTATCGAACTCTCCTACAACTGTACGTTCGTTAGTCTCTACATCATAAATCTCAAGGAAAGATGTTGTATTAGATCTGTCCCATGGATCAGAATCATCAAATGCATTTAAAGCACCCCATACATCGATATCTGAATGAGATCTGTCCTCATCCTTCTCAAAAGGATACTTAACTCCAACGTGATTACGAATTGAATCCATCCATCCCATCATGCGGATTGTTTCTGACCATGGCATGGACTTTGTTTCCTGTCTACCCTCATTAATGGCATCACGGCATTCAAGAACCTGATACTCATAACCATTAACAAGGATTGGAAGATCAACGGTCTTAATAAGGTCACCATCAACGTTATAGATATAAAGCTTATCTGGAACATTAATAGGGCCAAAAGTCATGTAACCCTTGTCACCTACGATTTTTGCAAAATTGGACACTCCGTCTTCACCTTCATAACCAAATGAGCACTTACACTTAGCCATTCTTCCATCTTTATAAACAAGTGTAATTTCATCAGTAAGATCAACGCCATATTCATTAAGTTCAGTATTAGTTCTTACTGACTTAATATCAGTTCCCATAAACATAAGAGCAGTTGTAAGCGAATAAACACCAAGATCAAGTAAAGCGCCACCACAAAGTTCAGGCTTTTCAAGTCGCTCAACACCTCTTGCACCGATGGAAAAATCATCGAGCATGTAATGAACATCACCAATGATTCCGCTCTCAATTTCAGCGCAAATGATGTCACGTGAAGGCTGATATCTTGTCCACATTGCTTCAGCAAGAAGAAGGTTCTTTGACTTAGCAAGTTCAATCAATTCCTTAGTCTGAGAAAGATTAGCACAGAATGCCTTCTCTACAAGGCAGTTGCGTCCGCTTTCGAGGCAGAGTTTTGTATTCTTATAATGCTCTGAATGTGGTGTTGCAATGTAAACGAGATCAATATTCTCGTCTGAAGCAAGTTCCTCGTAAGAACCATATGCTTTCTTTACATTCCATGTAGAAGCAAATTCCTGTGCCTTGCTTAAATTACGTGATGCAACAGCATAAAGGCAGGCCTTATCAGGAATACCATTTACGGCAGTAGCCAAAGCGCGCGCAATATTTCCTGCGCCAAGAATTGCAACATTGATTATATCTTTCATATTTACCTCCGATTCAGATAGAAAAGAACGCAAATTAAGTTAACCCCTGTCTAAAAGTATATCATTTTTGAGCGCAAAAAAGCCCGATAGAATCTACCGGGCCTCAAGAAATATTAATTACTCTTTAATCGAAATCTCATCAAAGCAGTCAAACGTTGCAAAATAGTCCTTTGGAGTCTCTGCTCTTCTAATTAACTTTGTGCTTTCGTCTTCCTTAAGAAGAATCTCAGCTGATCTTAAACGACCATTGTAGTTATATCCCATTGAATATCCGTGAGCACCAGTGTCGTGAATAACAATATAATCACCGATATCAATCTTTGGAAGCTTACGGTCAACAGCGAACTTATCGCAGTTCTCACAAAGGTTACCAACTACATCGTAAGTATTAGTAAGAGGAGCGTCTTCCTTACCAAGAACTGTAAGATGATGGTAAGAACCATAAACTGCAGGTCTCATAAGATTAGCGGCACATGCGTCAACTCCGATGTACTCCTTATAAATGTGCTTCTCGTGAATAGCCTTAACTACAAGGCATCCGTAAGGACCCATCATAAAGCGTCCCATCTCAGAATAAATAGCAACATCACCCATTCCATTTGGAACAAGAACTTCCTCGAAAGCCTGACGCACACCCTCACCAATTGCTCTAATATCATTTGGCTCCTGCTCTGGCTTATAAGGAATTCCTACACCACCTGAGAGGTTAACGAACTTAAAGTCACAGCCTGTTTCATTTTTAATCTCAACAATAAGTTCAAAGAGCTGCTTACTAAGCTTTGGATAATACTCGTTAGTTACTGTATTACTTGCAAGGAATGCATGAATACCAAAGTGCTTTGCACCTTTACTCTTAAGAATCTTATATGCTTCGATAATCTGATCCTTAGTCATACCATACTTGGAATCACCAGGATTATCCATAATTCCGTTACTAAGTTCGAATACTCCACCTGGATTAAATCTGCAGCTGATAGTCTCAGGAATCTTACCGATTGTTTTCTCAAGGAAATCAACATGAGTAAAATCATCAAGGTTGATAATTGCATTCATACTATTAGCATAAATATATTCTTCAGCAGGAGTCTCATTAGATGAGAACATAATATGATCTCCATCAAATCCAAGGCTCTTTGCAATCATAAGTTCAGTATAGGAAGAACAGTCACATCCCATATCATACTCTTTAAGAATATTGATAATGAATGGGTTAGGATTTGCCTTTACAGCAAAATACTCTCTGAATCCCTTATTCCATGAAAAGGCTTCCTTAACAGCCTCACAGTTTGCTCTAATCCCCTTCTCGTCATAAAGATGGAATGGTGTTGGATAAGTCTTTACGATTTCCTCAACCTGACTCTTAGTTACAAATGGCTTCTTTTCCATAAGTTACTCTCCTAGTTTTTTAATAAAACCCACAAATCACATAATTCTCAAGAATTATACACTCAAAAAGCCTCTTTGAAAAACAAAGAGGCTTATAAAAAACAAATTAACAATTATCGATACATTTATATAACGTTCGTTAATTACTTCAAAGGTTCACCTTCATATATTGGCTCAAAATCATCCGGGCCGTGTCCACAAACAGGACACACATAATCAGATGGAAGTGTCTCACCTTCATATACATACTTACAGATCTTACATCTCCAGCCAATTATCTTACGTGTATCGTCAGGCTTCTTTTCTGGCTTTGGCTTAATATCGCTCTGATAGTAAGCATAAGTAAGAGGCTGCTCATCATTTAAAATCTTTGCATCAGTAACTTCAGCAATAAATAAAGTATGACTTCCAAGATCCTCGCTGCTTATAACTTTGCAGCTAAGCATACCGCAGCATGACCATCCCATATAAGGAACACCATTATCGTCAACAGGCATTGGCACTTCATCCATCTTATCGACATCATGTCCTGACTGCATTCCAAAATACTTAATAGTCTCAAAAGACACCGTCTTATCAATAATTCCAACTGTAAAAAGTCCACTTTCCTTAATAAGATCACAGGTGTAGTTAGTGTTTAAAACAGAACAGGCAACACGTGTTGGATTAGATGCAACCTGAATACATGTATTTGTTACACATGCATTAGTCTTATCACCTGCTTTAACACCAATTACAAATACGCCATAACTTAATTTGTACAATGTTTTGTTATCCATTTGATTCACCTTCCTTTATTTTTTCTGTGATTTGGTAAACATAATGAAAATGACAGAGCTTACAAGCAAAAGATAAGGATAAAACAGGAATGACATCACTTCGATTGCTGAAACTCCGTAACCTAATTCTTTCGCTGCTGCAAGTGCTACAAGCATCTGTGCACCGTATGGAATAATGCCCTGAGCTATGCAGGAGAAAGCATCAAGAATGGATGCTGTTTTCTTTGCTGTAATCTCGTACTTTCCTGATATTTCCTTTGCAATTGGGTTTGCCATAACGATAGCGACTGTGTTATTTGCAGTAGCAATATCCATAAGCATTACAAGTACACCAATTCCAAGAAGACCTCCCTTTTTACCCTTAAACACTTTATGAAGCCCGTAAAGCAGAGCATCAAATCCTCCGTAATCCTTAATGAGAGCGCAAAGAGCAGATACAAGAATTGCAACCATTGCAGTCTCAAACATTCCAGAAGCACCTGTACCCATGTTTCCAATAAGCGTAAAGCTGTCAACTGCTCCTGTAAGAAGCATAATGAAAGAACCAGAAACAATACCCATAAGAAGAACCACAAACACATTAATGCCAATAATTCCACCAATCAAAACAATGATATAAGGGATAATCTGGATAAGGTTATATGACTGAAGTTCATATTCAGAAGTACCCTGACTAATTGAAATAATCAGGATAACAACAAGGGATACAATAGCTGCTGGAAGAGCGATAAAGAAATTCTCCTTAAACTTATCCTTCATCTCGCAGCCCTGTCCTTTACATGCAGCAATAGTTGTATCAGAAATGAAAGACAGGTTGTCTCCAAACATTGCTCCACCCATGACAGAAGCAATACAAAGTGGCATCGAAAAACCAGCTGCCGAAGCAAGCGCTATACCGATAGGAGTGATAAGTGTGATTGTTCCAACAGAAGTTCCCATTGCAATCGAAACAAGACATGCAACAACAAACAAAACAGCAACAGCATACTGTCCTGGTATAAGCGAAAGCATAAAATACGCAACGCTTTGAGCTGCACTTCTTCCAACTACACCAACAAATACACCGGCTTCAATAAAGATAAGAATCATCAGCATAATATTCTTATCTCCAACTCCGTTAGCCATTATCTCAACTTTCTGATCAAAGCTGGTCTTACGATTCTGAAGACAGGCAACAAGTATCGCTACCATGAATGTGGCTACAATCGGAATATTGTAAAAGCCCATCTCAATTCCAAGAATATACTCAAAAGTAATTCCCAGACCAAGATAAAGAATCAAAAATACTCCAATAGGCAAAAGCGCTATTGGATTCCCTTTTTTAAGTTCCATACTTACCTCCACATTTTCAAATGCTATTCAGGTAAAACCTGTCAGCACTATTTTCACCTTCCAGATGGATATAAGAAATTCCGTAATTCTTTGCTCCATTCACATCACTCCAAATGCTGTCCCCAACCATCACTGAAGTTTCTTTGGATAAGCCATACTTTCCAAACAAAGCGTCATAGAAATCACTCTCAGGTTTCATACATCCAAAATCACTTGAAATTAACTGATCATCAGTATATTCATCAAGCCTGAACATCTTAATCTCAGGCCATGTATAAGATCTCTGCGCATTACTTAGAATATAGATTTTCTTACCTTCGCTTCTAAGTTTTGAAAGATAAGAAATAACACCATCGTAAAGCTTAATATAATGAGTAGTTGCTACCCTGAAATCCCAGGAAAGCTCATTTAAAACTTCGTCACTTAAAACTCCGTTTCCATACTTTTCAAAAAGGAATCGGTAAATATCAATAACATCAATCTCAGGAAATTTATAACCCCTGTCTCGCGTCATATTTATTCTCAAGGCTTTATCCATATCGAAGAATTCCTTGCGAAATGCAATATAATCAGGATGCTTAATACCCTTCTTATCAAGCACTTTAAGCCACTTCTTCCAATTCCTGGCTGACTTCTCATCACCATCAGAATCAATCAAAGTTCCATATAAATCAAATATGTAATTCTCGTATTCTTCCATAAAAATTCCTGCCTTATTAATATTATACCCCCCTTTTTCAAAGTTAAAAATTATAATATATAATAATAACAATCGTCATTATGACGACAAAAAGCGACGAAATGAGGAAACACAAATTGATACTTGCAGATTTAGTTCCTTTCAACGATATAGTTATTCAGTGCCACGATAACCCTGACGCAGATGCACTTGCTTCTGGTTTTGCTGTTAAGCTTTACCTCGAAGCAATGGGACGTAACGCACGTTTTATTTACAGAGGTCCACATAAAATCCAGAAGAGCAATCTTCTTATCATGATCGATAAACTTGAAATCGATGTTTCTTACGAGCCTGATTTCAATGAAGTTCCAGAACTTCTTATTCTTGTTGACTGCCAGTACGGCCAGCGCAACGTAACAACAACTGAAGCAAAGAACATTGCTGTTATCGATCATCATCAGATCTGCACAAAACTTCCACCACTTTCAGTAGTACGTCCAGAACTTGGAAGCTGCTCTACTATCCTTTGGAATCTGATTGAGTCTGAAGGACTTGAGTGCGATGATGATCCAAGACTTACAACAGCACTTTACTATGGTCTTTATACTGATACCAGTAAGCTTTCCGAAATCTCTCACCCACTCGACCGCGATATGATGGATGATCTTGCATATAACAAATCTCTTATCGCTTACATGTCAAACTGTAACTACTCACTTGAAGAGTTTGAGATAACAGGAAGAGCTATCTTAAACGGTGAATACGATGAAGAACATAAACTCATGATTGTTCAGTCAGAGCCATGTGATCCTAACATTCTTGGTGTTATAAGCGACTTCACTCTTGAAACAGACAAGATTGATATCTGTATCGCCTACTATGTAAGTGACAGAGAGATTAAGTTCTCAGTAAGAAGCTGCTCTGTTGGAACAAATGCCAATGAGCTTGCAGCATTCATTGCTGATGGAATTGGTGGTGGCGGTGGTCACATCAGAAAAGCCGGTGGTTCCATCGTTCCAGATCTTATCGACAAGCCAGCAAAGGAAGTTATCTACGAGAGACTTTCCCAGTATTTCAGCAAGTATCAGGTGCTCCATGCCAAGGAAACAGTTCTTGATATGACTGGCATGAAGCAGTACAAGAAACTCGAGCAGATTCTTGGTACTGTTAAGCTTACAGAATTGTTTGATGTAGGAACTGCTGTAGAAATCAGAACAATGGAAGGCGATATCAATATTATCGTTAAGCCAGATACTTATATCATGATTGGTGTTGAAGGAGAAATCTATCCAATTACTGAGGAGAAACTCAAAAAGAGCTATAATCAGATGCCTTTCAAGTATTCACGTGAATACGCTTATGAGCCAGTAGTTAAGAATCTTAAAACTGGTGAAAAGAAGCAGGTACTCCCTTTTGCAAAGAGCTGTACATCAATTGGAACATCTTCAATTTATGCCCGTCCTCTTACAAACAGCGTAAAACTATTTACAGCATGGGATGACGAGCGTTACTACAAAGGTGAGCCTGGCGACTATATCGCAGTAAGACCTGACGATGAGCATGATATCTATATCATTAGTAATAAGGTTTTCGACAAGCTTTATAAAGAAGTATAAGCAAATAATACATAAACAAAGGCTGGGTACTGTGACATTTCAGTACTCAGCCTTAATTAATTTACAGACTTTTATTCACTCATATAGTGCAAGATCACGTACGTGCTCACCCGACACCATGTAAATCCTCAATCCCAAGCCAAGTTGAACACAAAAACACATTTATACAAATACGATGTCCATTTGAAGTTCGGATAGAGATTGTTCCAGATTACTGCGTACATGTACAACTTCTATATCTGGCATTTTTTCAATTAAATTTAATATTGAATCAGCATCATCGTATTCGCAAAGATTTATTTCTTTAATACCTTCAAAACTAATGCGTGAGCAATCAAATACTTCAAGAATTCTGCCATAATTCACACAGCAAAGTGTCTCTTCTGGATAATCAGATGAGGAAAGTTTATTTGTTATTACACCATAGTTTTCATATGGCAAAGAACTGGTATCAAATTCTGGAGCTCGCAAAAAATTCACACTAATGTATAAACTCTCAGTTAGAAAATAATCAGGATTATCATTAAGAAATTCATTAAATCCAGTGCGAAATTCTTCCATTACTTCTGGATATGATTTATCCTTTTGATCCTCGTTTACATATGAAGAAACGAAAAAAACATTCAAACTAACACTTTGATTCTCCAAGTCAATGTCAACTTCCTGAATTGCTACATAATCACCAAGATAAGCAAGAATATGTTCTTCTATTTCCTGAATACTCTCATGGTATTCGGTCTGTCTTTCGATAATTTTGTGACGCACAAAACACGAAGAGAGTAATAAACTTCCCACAAATAAAAACAATATTAAAAAGACTGCCTTTGCTCTAGTTTTCATTATGTTCACCACTAATTAATCATCAATAATATCATATACAACAGGTCATAATCCAACGACATCATAATACGCTAATCTACTATCGCTATAACAAAGAACACCTTTAAACAAAGGATAATAAGTACTGTCATCAGGCAGCATCTGGAGTGCAGTTCTTTCAACAAATGGTGCGCTCTTATCAGTAGTTTCAGCATCTATACTTCCTGTATATAAAACACCTTCATCGCAAACTATAACTTCACCGTAAATACTACTTTCGTAAAACGAAATATTAGTAAATTCATCAACTCTTATTTCTTCCGGAAAAGACGGATACGAATAGACACTATTATCTGACAAAAGTAAAATGCCAGATAAAGTCCCATACACAAAATACTGATTATCCATATCCAAAACAGTATCTGATGATTCACCTTTAAGTAGATTTAAAATATGACCGTCACTTAGGAGCGCATAATCGCCACTTATATGCAAAACATCCGACATAAGAAATCTCGGATTTCCATCCAAATCAAATGAATACAAATCATCATTATTCAACAAAGCGAAGAATGTATATTCCTTTTCTAATCGAGAATATGCGAATTCCCTAATCTCTTCACTAAAATCAAGATACAATTGATCAGTAATCAGTTCATTATCATTATTAGAATCATGATTAAGAAAAATTAATTCTACGCAATTTGTTCCTTCGAAATTTAAAACTATATACTTATTCCTAGAATAGATATTAGAAATCTTACTGTCATAGGTAAACTCTTCAATTACTATTCCTTCATAATCAACAACAGTTATTTTGCTATCTCCTGTTTTACACCAAAGATATCGTTCATAATAATTATCGAGCACGCCAACTTGTGTAATTTCATCATCAAACTGAATATCGAACTTCTTAACCTCTTTAAGACTTCTTACATCAGACAAAGACGCGCATGAAGAATTAAAAGCAAACAAAACAATCAATATACACACCAATATTCGATACATTTTCATAAACTACTTCACCATTAGAATTCATATAGTACCTTAATAAACCTTCTGGAAGATTATCAAACAAATAAAAATCAATACGTTTATAACGCAAATAATAAATTAAATTGTATTGAAGTGCATCAATAAACTCCCCTGAAAATTCTGCAACAAATCTAATATTAATCATTAAATATACATATTGTATATCATAATCAACAATAAGTGGAAGCTTCATAATCGTATAACAAACATTATCAGACAACCCAAATACACTTTTACAATTCCAAGCATACACCTCATCAACGGTCCCCCAATTAGTAAAAGAATAAGCAAGATTTTCTTTTCCTAACTCTCCGTTATAACAAGATGAAAGTCTCAAAGTTTTAATGTTCTTCTTTTCAATTTCCATTGAATTAACATCATTAGTATCTATTAGCGTATGGCCACCTATAAAAATCGCATCATATTGGCCATGAAATATTGTAACCACCTCAAAAATATTATATTTGGGATTACCAAACTGATCTTCTCCCATAGAATTCCATTTAGCAATAAAGTCATCTCTACTACTAATTGGATATAATACTGCTCTACAGTGATAATCATTTCTTCTACTCCTCGCCTCCGATATAATATAATCTTGATCGACGGACGAATAAAAAATATATACTATATCTTGCTTCACATACAAAGGACAGTTATCTGCAGAATCATCCAACCCATCATTATCACTATCAACTAAGACTGGATTTGATTTAATTGCATAAACATAATTACTATTGCCAATTGTAGGAACATATGCGTTTAAGCAATGATAATCTGATACCTCAGGGATATAATAAGAATATGTCGCAACAATTTCACCATTCAATCTTATTTCTATATCGCCAGAGGTTCTACTAATTTTATATATTCTATCTCCTATTTCTTCATAATCAGTTAGCCCATCATTATCTGTATCTTCATCATAAGGATCTGTATGAATAATTCTAAAATAAGTTGTATACATCCCCTGAATTTCAAGATAATTAGGAAGTCCATCTGAATCTGAATCGTATTCATTGAGATTGACACTACTATGAATAGCATTAAGCAATAGTGGAACAATATCATAACTCACTCTATGAGAATAATAATAATTTCCGCCTGTAGAACTACATCTCTGAGATAACCAATCACCGTTGCCTACTACATTGTCAGACACATTAACAGCAAAATATGGAACACTTGATTCTCTCTCAACATATGCAGAACCATAGAAATAGTTGTAATTCATTCCCCTACCGTTTGTAATATGAACGATTCTTCTTGCATTTCCAACGTCAGGATTATTGTTATCAATTATAATTGCACATCTAATAATTGTATTCACATAAGCATCTACATCATCGTAATTAGTGTAATCGAGAGTTCTCATATTAGCTCTAATATATACTTTAAGCTGATTTCTTTCAGTTGTAGTAGAAAACAATCTATTATTATATGTATAAAGTGTTGATGAACCATAATTGGTTTCGTAAATTATTACGCCTAATCTGTCATTCTCGCCAGCATTATTAATAATCGCTACTGCCTCATCTATTGCACGTTCGCGTTCTTCATCTGTAAACATGCCATTATTCTCAATGGCAATTATGATATCTACTCCGTTAGCTTCTTCGTTGATTGAAGGAACTTCATAATCAATTATTGGGGGCTCACGCCAAATTAACTTATCAATCATAACGTAAGTGCTGAAATGAGTTAATCGCATTGTAATGGTATTGTTTTCAGTATCAACAACTGCCTGGTTTTGTAATACATATAATCCAGTGTCTTCGTTATACCAAAGTACACCAAGGTTTTCTTCCTCGGTATCACCTAACTGATTCTCATCATAATGGATTACAACTGTAGCTTCTTCAAAATCAACATAAGAAATAAGACCGATAGGACTACCAACTCTTCCCAAAACCTCAGTTGAATATACATCAACATCATACAAATCCTCAGCATATACTGTATAACCAATATATCCCTCAGTAGCCATAGTAATATCAACTGACAAAATAGCAGGATCTTCAGTATTATTAATTTCACTATTCGAGGTCTGAAGAATTTTTATATCAGCATCAGAATCATCAAGTGGATTCTTACCAATATAAACTTCTTCCCAATCTGAGATTCCATCATCATCAGTATCATATTTAAGTGGATTAGTACCGTAAATATTAACTTCATCACCATCAGACAGATTATCTCCATCTGTATCATAACTTGAAATGTCAGTTCCAATCTGAAGTTCATAAGCGTTAGAAAGACCGTCTAAATCAACATCCTCATTTCCGTCTAATAAGCCATTACTATCAGTATCATTAGAAAGTGGATTATAACCAATAACAACTTCAATATAATCAGATAAACCATCAGAATCGCTATCTGAATTATAAATATCTGTGCCTATTATTACCTCAAAATCATCTGGCAAACCATCAGTACCAGAATCTGTTTCCCAATCAATTTCTGTTACTTCCGTAGGCACAGGTGTATCAGTAACAATATCACTACCAGTTGGAATAGTAGTATTAGTTACTGTAGTAGTATTCGTCGGTCTAATTCCAGGATTGTTTGGATTATTTCCATTTACGAAATCCAAGTAATCCCTAATACCATTACTGTTAGAATCTTGATTCAAAGGAAATGCCAATTCAACCGTATATAGATTAATATCACTCAAAGAAAATCCGTCAGAAGAACCATTTGCTCGATAATTTATGTTATATGTTGCACCACTTGAAATATTCTGATTATTCCCATCATTTGAAATCATATATTTTCCGTTAATGTCATTTGAAAGAACACCAGCATTAACATAAGAAATTGTTCGGTTACTAGCAAATGATAATGACCAATCATTTAAAGCAACCGAAGGTACTAATGAAATATTACCAGAAAATTCATTTTCTAAAGATGACTGAACATTATAAGTAATACTATAATCAGAATTAGCTACTTCATTTATTCTAGTGTTAAGCAAATACCATTCTGGCATAATTTCCACTGGACGATCAGTATTAGTGGACAGAATCATACCAATAGTAACACTTCCATTAACGGGAATATCCTGATTATACGAATTATGCTTAATTGTATAAGATCCAGTACTATCTGAATCAACAACTGAAGCTTCCCATATCTCGTCTATAGAACATGGCATATTAAAAGTAAAATACCAATTATGAATCACATTAGAACCAGTATTTGTAAATGTAAACTGAACATTTGCATGCTGACTCCAAACTGAGTTAATACTTGTTGTAACTTCAAACTCATTTCCCGATGTTACTGAATAACAACTAGGTCCATTCAATTCATCTGCCAACAAATTTAATGAAATACCATTTATAAAACACAGGGTTGTCAAAACTAAGCTAATAAATAGCTCGAATCTTTTTAGTTTCATAAGTAAATCTCCCTCATATAAAATATTTAGAAAAATTAATCAAAGAAAAGCGCCATTAGAGGCAATTTAAGGCACATATAGTTTTTACCAATAGATTGTTGGAACACTTCAGTAATAATGATTTATCACAATCAAGAATAATACTCGCTGAAATACACTGCTAATCTATTAATCAAGGAATCTGCAATTTCTTCAACGGGTTTATTCATAGTGTCATAAGTAATTACTTCTTCCCAAATTATCATAAAAAGAGTTTCGTTCTCGATTCTTATATTATTAATCGAATCAACATTATGCCTAAAATCGTCAATTATCCATGTATCAACAGGACCATCAATGCAGATTAAATCAACATAATCATCAATGAGTTGATTGTTTGAATATTCAGATGGATTAGAGCATGCATTCAAAACATTGTCTAATACCACCGAATTAACAGGGATTAATCCATTTGCAATTAACGAACTTTGAATCTCTTCGGAAAACAACGTGCTTATAAAATCCCAACAAATAGATTTATTTTCAGATGTCGATGATATTGCAACTTGAGTCTGAGGAACTATGGTTTTTACAGAATAATCATTTGCTGGATATCCATAGTAATTAAAGCTCATTTCATACTGCTGTTCTATGGAAATATAGTCGCCAATAGAAGACACTCCAGAAAATGCCAAAGCAGAATCTCCGTTTGCAATATCCATAAACCTAGGAAAGTGAATTTGATCCATAGGCGAATAGTAAGACAATCCATTATCAATCGAATATTGAATTACATCTATCAATTCATCACGGGAAATGATCATCTCATGTAAATCTTCATCATATAGATTACTGATATCTGAAGTTAAAATATAGTCAGCAATCTGATAAGAATATAGATTACCGATTGTTTGAATTTCGTTTGAAACATTCTGCAAAGCTACATACCCTTGTAGATTTTCTTCAAAATCAGCATCACACCAATAACCATAAAACGTAAAACTGTTGAACAAGCTATAACAGCTGTCATTAGATGTGAGAATATTACTAATTGATGGAATCATATCATCAAGACTAATGGTATCATCAGACA
Source organism: Saccharofermentans sp. (assembly GCA_045598005.1). Lineage (GTDB taxonomy): Bacteria > Bacillota > Clostridia > Saccharofermentanales > Saccharofermentanaceae > Saccharofermentans. Next base: position 120,605 of record JAZLLF010000043.1, read on the forward strand.
TATAGTCTAACAAATTCTCAATCATATAATTTCTGCCCATATATTCATAATCGAATTGTCTTCCACAATAAATATCAGGAGCATTTCCCAACATAAAGTATTCTAGTAAATTCAGCCTTTGCTGTACTCGTTCTTCTGGAGTATCAAGCCCCAATGGAAACATTTCAGAATAATCCTGTACAACTACCCTATATTGATTTTGAGATATATTGAAATTATATATGGCTAGTTGCAAACTTATATCGTAATTCAAATCATATCCGCCAATGACTATTGATGTTAATGAGGAATAATCAATTGATTCATCATATGTATAAAGAGCTACATCAATATTTCCATTATCGTAATGAATAATTTCAGAAAAGTGAGTGTCATTTATAGAATAATAATTGGAATATCCAGCGCCTAAAGGTGGAATTCTATTAATATCATTAAAATCGGCTGTTTTTTCAATTGATAAAGAATCAACATTCAAACGATACTGTTCACTACTTGTATAATAGTATCCACCATAACAATCAAATACTGGTATATCCATTGAAGAAATATCAATAGTTTCACTGATTGATGAATTATCAAAATCCAGTTTCAAATATAATGGAACACCATAACCTTCAACAACGACATACCATTCATTATTAAGTTCAACTGTTGGATAATCATATGAAAAATTCGTTAGCGACGAATCCCTTACAGATCCAAGGAGTTGACCATCTTCGCTATACAATTCAACTTTACCTTCATAAGCAACTAAATAATTTTCACCATAAGAAAAAGCACCAAAGGCTATTCCATTATCGCTAACCTGATTAACATGATCAATTTCGCCCGTTTCTTCATTAAGAAATACAACTTCGTTACTATCAGACAAATAAGCTAACTTTCCATTGCATACAAACGTTGGAAACATTGGAACATCAAAGTCTATTGTGTAGACTACTTCACCATCTTCGTCTACACAATAGATGCTTGATTTATCATCACTTAACCCATCATTTGAAACCTTATAAACAGGAATATAAAATCTGTTGTTATCATACAAAATTCTTTCAACAAAACAACTATATTCATCTTCGTGAATAGAAACTCGAGATGACTTATATCCAAAACGATTATCAACACGCTCAACTGGATCATCTTTATCCAATTCAGTTGGTAACGAATTATTATTACTGCATCCTGAAAGTATCAGAGATAAACAAATTGTAACTTGTAATAACAAACAACAGATTTTCTTCATTATAGTGTCTCCATTATTTAAGGATTCCAATCAACACCAAAAACGTATGGCAAAGAATTTGTGTTTGTAATAAGGAGCTTATAATCACCTGATGCATTTCTATAGTTTGTCAAAACACTTGGTGTAAAACTTCTTGGTGCATATGAAGTTGATACTTCTGAACCTGCAGCAGAACCACTTCTCGTATACAATCTAAACTTAACTATATTATTCATAGAAGTAATCGACTGATTATTTCGCGAAATATAATTCAATGAAACACTGTAGTTATTTCCAGGTGCACCCCATGTCTTGTAATTGGTATAAACAGAAGAATTAGCGCCTACTGAATAGTCAGCAGCAAAAGATGTCATGCAAAGACTAAATAGCATGGCCATTATCATTACAATTGAAATTAGACGCTTTTTCATAAAATATCTCCTTTTTATCAGAGCAACATGATATAATCATCTTGCATAATATTTGATACTATTTTGCACATTTGGCAATCCTTAAGTTCCAGCTGAGGATTGCTTTTTTATTACCCTGCCTGTGCCTGGCAGCTAACTACACCAAATTTGTCACTCCTATAACAATTAAGAACCAGCATAAGTTGAAGTTAAATTGCCTAAATTATCACATACTAATGTAAGCTGATATGTCTTACTTTGTAATAGCCAAGAAGCTGTTCCATAGATTCTTGCATAAGCTTTGGTAGA
>JAZLLF010000044.1:0-54514 GCA_045598005.1 Saccharofermentans sp.
TCTTATGCTCGTCCAATTAGATCATTTGACAATCAGAATTCTTATATTGAAGTTTCTCCAATGATTGCTACTTCGTCTTCTGCTTCAGCCAGTGAAGTTGTTAACGGTTCAATCAACAGATATGCAAATGAAGGTACATACTATGTTGGTTATTATTCTACATTCCGTGGTATGACAACGCCTCCTGAGATGTATGTATTCGGTACTATGAATTTTACTTCCGATAACTATATTTCTCAGTATGGTTATAACGATTCAAACGTTGTATTTATCCGTAATGTTGTAAGAAGCCTTCTTAAGGCTGACAATTCAGTAATTGTTGAGGCTAAGCCAATTTATGATTATTCTCTTGCTCCTGAGAAGGTAACAAAGAATTCAGTAAACACACTCATGGTTGTATTGATGATTGTTGTTCCAGCTGGTCTTGTAATTACTGGTGTAATCGTTTATTCAAAGAGAAAGAATTTGTAAAATATGAAGTCTGTTAAAAATCTTTTGGTACCAGCTATTGTTCTTGCTGTATTAATAATTGGTGCAATTTTATGGTTTGCTTTAAAGCCTTCTGAGGAAGTAGTAGAGGAAAATACTTCTATTAGTGTATTGTCTCTTTCTTCAGCTCAGTTAAAGGCAATTAATGTTCAAAAGAAGATTGGTGTCGACGTTCGTTTTGAATTAACAACAGATGCTGATTCTGTTACTACTTGGACTCTTGTTGATGATGATCCTACAAACGACGAAGCAATTCTTTCACCAACAACAGTTTCTGGTTATATTTCAGCTCTTACAAGCTTTATGGCAAATTCTGTGATTACTGAACCAAGTTCACTTAGTGATTACGGTCTTGATGATCCTGAATTTATCATTACTTATGAGCTTAATGATGGAACAACTAAGACTTTAAAGATTGGTAATACTACTTATGATGGTGGTAATTGCTATTTTATGGTTGATGGTGATCCTAATGTATATACATGCATTACTATCAAGCGTGTATATGCTGATTATGGATACATTGATTTCTTGAGTTCTCAGATTCTTAATATTGCTTATAACAATATTGCAACTGTAACTTTTGACAGAACTACTGATGGAACACACTTTACAGCAACATGTGAAATGCTTGATACTGGTTCTCCAGTATATTACTGTATTGATCCGTTCCAGATTAAAACAAGTTCATATTTCGAGAACCTTGTTGAGGATATTGTAAATCTTGAGATTGCAGGATTTGTTGATATTCCAGATGAGAGTCTTGCTGAATATGGTCTTGATAATCCTGCATTTACATTTACTTTTGTACTTCGTAATGGCGAGACTACTGTAATTGAGCTTTCTCAGAACCTTAATGGTAGCTTCTATGGAAGATGTACTGGTATTGATCAGTATTTCCAGTTGAGTTCAATGCAGATTAGCGGTCTTGAGACTCCTGTTATGCAGCTTTTGAGCGATTATCTTACTAACTATAATGCTGCTGGTATTTCAAGTATCAGAGGTACTTATGGAGATGCTTCTTTCGAGTATGTTCTTGATGTTCCAAATGCAATCAGTGATCCAGGTGCTGTAGTTACACTTAATGGCCGTAACGCTTATATTACTAATTCACAGGGTAGAAGATCTTATGCTGCAATTCTCTTTGAGCATCTTGTATGTATTCCAATTGCAGGTATTGATCTTGAAGCAAATCCTGAGTTTGAGTCTATTATGACTTTTACTTATGTAACTAAGGACTATAAGACAACAACTCTTGATTTCGTTCAGAGAGATGATAATTCATATTACGTATTTGTAAATGGTGAGTATTCATCATTCTATGTATTGTCTCGTTCATTGTTCCGTAATGCTGGAACAGATACTTTCTCATATGGTGCTTGGGCTGCATATGAGCTCTGTGAGACTGCCATCGATAATGCTATCAATGGTACTTACGATATACCTGAAGAAGGATAACTTGGGGGTTATTGGTTGATGTCTTCTAAAACAGGAAAATTAGATAAACAGATAACTATAATTATTACTGTTTTTATAATTGTTCTTATTGGATTACTTGTCCTTTTATATTTTGTTGCAAAGAAAGATAAGGCGCTTCAGGGTGCTGATCAGGCTATCAGACTTTCTGCTCAGGGTGGATTCCAGTGTGAGTATGCCGAGGCGCAGAAGCTTTACACTTTCGGCGAAGGAATTCTTAAGGTAACAAATGAGCGTGTTGCTTATTTGACATTGTCAGGCAACGAAGTTTTTAGTAAGACTGTTTCGTATAGTAATCCTAAGTGCTATGTAAATGGTGACAAGGCTGTAGTATTCGATATGGATGGTTATGGTTTTGTCTTCCTTGATACAGAATCTGTAGTTTATGAGAAGCCAACAAGCAATAAGATTAAGTCAGCAATTATTTCTGATTCTTCGCTTTGTGCTGTTATTACTGATTCTCCAAATGCTTACGGTGAGGTTGTAGTATATTCTGCAACTGGTACTCCTGTATCTCAGTGGACATCTTATAATTCTGGTTATCCTCTTGCTGTAGCATTTAATGCTGATTCATCATTCTTTGCTATTACTACAGTTAGTACATCTGGTGCAGCTGTTCAGCCTTATGTTCGTATTTTTGGTCTTAATCAGACTGATGCAGGAATGCAGTCTTCTGACTATGCTGTTTATACAATTTCTGAGTCTGATATGTTTTCAACTGTTTTGTATGTACAGGGTGAATTGTTTACTTTCTCATCAAGAGCTGTTTATACAGTTTTTAATGATGAAATTGTAATGGTTGGTGAGGAGCTCGGAGCTATAAATTATGCCACTGCATTAAGTGATGTTTTGTTCCTTATTTATTCTGATGGTGTTGAGCAGATGAATCACATTTGTGTAATGAACTCGAATGGTGAGAAGATTTATGATTCAGTTATTGGTTCGGATGTTAATGCCATTGCTCATACTTCAAGCCTTTATGCTTTAAGTATTGATGATAGAATTTTTGTATTTGATCATAACGGTGATGTTATCTCTGACATTTCTGTTGATGAAGATGTTTTAAGAATTGGTTTTATTGGTAATAATAAACTTGTTGTTATATCAACAAGTGGTGTTCACACAATTGATTATTAATAGGAGTTTAAATGGAAACTGAAGTCAAACTGGCGTTTAAAAGTAAAGATGAATTATTAAGTATTATTAATGCTGATTGGTTTGCAGATTATTGTCTTGATACGTCAGAAAAAGAACCACTGAAGATTACAAACACATATTTTGATACACCTAATCGTGATTTCGTTAAGAAGGGTGGATCTATAAGAGTAAGACGTTATTTGTCTAGCGAAGGCGAACGTTACGAACATACTATTAAGTATGGTGGTGGCGTTGTAAATGGCCTTCATCAGAGATATGAATGGAATATTGATTCTGAATCTGATGAGTTCGATATAAACGAATTTAAGAAGAAGTCACATGATCAGGATGATCCTTCAGATCTTTTAAATGAGATTCTTGAGGGAATTGATATAGAAAATATTGTTCCACTTTGTTCAATGAGCATGGAGCGTATCAAGTACATGTTTGGTTGTGGCGATTCAATGATGGAAGCTTGTTTTGATTACGGTACAATCGAATTTGGTGATAAGAAAGAATTAATTTGCGAGTTGGAGATAGAACTTGAATCTGGTGATGTTGTAGATCTTCAGGATCTTGCACAGTTTATAGTTGATAATACTTCAGGTGTTCCTTTTAACGAGAGTAAATTCAGAAGAGTTTTGAAACTGCTTGATTCAAGTAAATCTTAATAGGATTATCTATGAATGAAATTTTTGATGTAATTATAATAGGAGGCGGCGCATCTGGTTTGATGTGTGCTTCCTATTTGTTTTATTTAAATCCTAATGCAAGAATTCTGATTCTTGAAAGAAATGAGAAAATTGGAACTAAGCTTTACATAACTGGTAATGGCAGATGTAATTTATCAAATACTTCTATTCAGTATGTTGATTACTGCACCGATAATCACGATCGCCTGAATACAATTTTAAGTGCTTTTCCTGTTGATATGACTTTGGAGTATTTTGAGAATAATCTCGGTATTCATCTTCAGTATCGTGATGATTTGGTATATCCATTCTCAAATAAAAGTTCTACTGTTGTTGATGCTTTTAAAATGAATCTTAAGTCCAGAGTTGAAATTTCTTATAATTCATTAGTCAAATCAACCAGAAAGGTTAATGAACTGTTTGAAGTTAATACTAATTCAGCTTCTTATAAATCCAGAAACATTGTATTTGCTGGTGGTGGCAGGGCTGCTCCAAAGACTGGTTCTGACGGTAATATTTACAGGCTTATTCTTCCTTATTGTGATCGTTCAGATTTTACTCAGGTTAATCCATCACTTGTGCAGTTTAAGACGCTTGATTCAGATGCACATAAGTTGGCAGGAACGAGAGTCAAAGCTGAAGTAACACTTTATTCTGGTAATGAAGATATTGCTTCTTCATCTGGTGAGTTAATGTTTACAGATTATGGCCTTTCTGGAATCTGCATCTTTGATTTAAGTGCATATTATTATTATTCTATCAATGAAGGAAAGAAAAATATTTGTCTTAAAGCAAATCTTTTACCAGGTGAAAATGCTTTGGAACAGCTTAATAGTAAAGTTGCATTATTTCCTGAAAGATCTATTAAAGAGGTCCTTTCTGGTTACTTTACAAGAGAATTGTCTGAGTTAATTGTAAGCAGAAGTAATGGCACTGTTGATAGTGTTGCTTCTAATATTTCATCACTTAAATTCGCAGTTTCTGGAACTTTAGGATTTGATAATGCTCAGGTTACAAGTGGTGGTGTAAATCTTGGTTCAGTTGATGATAACTGTATGCTTTCTTCAGGCGTTTATGTTATCGGTGAAACAGTGAATGTTGATGGTCCATGCGGTGGTTATAATTTACAATGGGCATGGTCATCCGCTATGGCGGCAGCAAAGAATATTTCTGAAAGAATGGAGTAATTATGTCTTTTGATGTTTCTTTTAAACCTGAAGAAATAGGAAACGCCTCAAGTGTTGAATCTCTTGTATTTAATAAGTGCAAGGGAAAGAGCAAGGGAATACGTGTAATTTCCAAAAGCTTTATCGATGCAAGACATAAGGATAATGTTAAGATTATCTATCGCGTTGATACATATTCATCAAAGGAGTATGAGGACCTTCAGAACAAAAACATTATTGAAGCTTTGCCACACCTTGGAAAGACTGTTATTGATACAGAAAATCGTCCTGTTGTAGTTGGTTTTGGCCCTGCTGGTATGTATGCAGCACTTATTCTTTCGCGATATGGTCTTCGTCCTATAGTAATTGAGAAAGGAAGTTCTGTTGATAAAAGAAGTCAGGATGTTTCTTTATACAGAACTACAGGAGAAATTAACCCTGATTCAAATATACAGTTTGGTGAAGGTGGTGCAGGAACTTTTTCTGATGGTAAATTATATACAGGTGTTTCTTCCGGTCTTAAAGGGTTTATTGGCGACATTATGGTTAAATATGGTGCACCAAAAGATATTACTTTTGATTCGCATCCACATGTAGGTACAGATAATCTTGTAAGTGTCGTAAAGGGTATAAGAGAAGAAATTATTGCCAATGGTGGCGAAGTTCTTTTTGATACTTCATTAACTGATATTTATCTTAGAAATAACAAAGTAGAAGCAATCGAGACAACAAAAGGAAAGATTTCCTGTAATACTTTGATTCTTGCTATTGGTCATAGTAGCAGAAAGACTGTAAGAATGATTTATAGTAAGGGAATTACTATGGAATCAAAGCCATTTTCTGTTGGTGTTCGTATAGAACATAAGAGAGAAATGATCGATGTTTCACAGTATGGATTTGATACGGCAGCATTTTCGAATATTTTTGCTGCTAATTACAAACTTGCTGTTGATGCATGTACCCGTAGAAAACTATATACTTTCTGCATGTGTCCTGGCGGTGAGGTTATTGCTGCTGCTTCAGAAGAGAATTCTATCTGCACAAACGGTATGAGTTACAGAGCTCGTGATGGCCGTAATTCCAATGCTGCTTTACTTGTACCGGTTAGTAGTAGTGATTACGGTGATGGCGTTCTTGATGGAATTATTTTCCAGGAAAAGCTTGAATCTCAGGCTTTTATTGCTGGCGGAAGTAATTATTCTGCTCCAGTTTCAACTTATGGTTCACTATGTGGTAGCGCTACTTCTGTATCATCAGTAATTCCTACATATACCCCTGGCTACAAAGAAGCAGATTTGAGGGAAGTGTTACCTCAATTTGTTACTGATACTTTAATTGATGGAATTAAGCTTATGGGACGCAAAATAAAGGGATTTGACAGTCCGGATGCGGTATTAACTGCAGTTGAAGCAAGAAGTTCTTCTCCTGTAAGAATACTTCGCAACAAGGATACTTACGAAAGCGTAAACACAACTGGTTTATATTTATCTGGTGAAGGTGCAGGTTATGCAGGAGGCATAATGAGCAGTGCAATAGATGGTATAAAATGTGCTAATCGTATTGCTCAAGATATGTTAAAATAGTTTAGTTTTGAAAATTATAATTTTTAAGGAGAATATATATGGCAGAGAACAAGAATACTGCAGTTATTTCAGTAATTGGTAAGGACCGTGTTGGTATCATTGCTGGAGTTTCCAAGCTTTTGATGGAGAATAATATCAATATCAATGATATTTCACAGACAATTCTTCAGGATATTTTTACTATGATTATGATTGTTGACCTTCAGGGTCTTGAGATTGAGAATTCTGATATTAAGGAAAAGCTTTCTGCACTCGGTGATGAGCTTGGTGTAAAAATTACAATTCAGCATACTGAGCTTTTTAACAGAATGCATAGAATCTAATTCTTAGGAGTTTTTTCAGATGATTAATAATTTCGAAATTCTTGAAACAATGAAGATGTTTGATGAACAGCATCTTGATATTAGAACAATTACAATGGGTATTTCTCTTATGGATTGTGCTGCTTCTACAGTAGAAGAGTCATGCCAGAAGATTTACGATAAGATTTGTCGTTATGCAGGTAACCTCGTTGAGGTTGGTGATCAGATTTCAAAGAAGTACGGCGTTCCTATTATTCATAAGAGAATTTCTGTAACTCCTATTTCTATTGTTGCTGCAGCCTGCGGTGCAAAGGACTATACACCATTTGCAAAGGCATTGGATTCAGCAGCTAAGACTTGTGGTGTTAACTTTGTTGGTGGTTTCTCAGCAATGGTTCACAAGGGTTACACTAATTCAGATTTGAATCTCATTAATTCTATCCCAGAAGCACTTGCTACAACTGATTTTGTTTGTTCTTCTGTAAATCTTGCATCTACAAGAACAGGTATCAATATGGATGCTGTTCGTGATATGGGTGTAATTATTAAGAAGACAGCTGAACTTACAAAGGACAGAGATGCTCTTGGATGTGCAAAGCTTGTTGTTTTCGCTAATGCTCCTGAAGATAACCCATTTATGGCTGGTGCTTTCTTGGGTGTAGGTGAGCCTGAGTGTGTTATTAACGTAGGTATCTCAGGTCCAGGTGTTGTAAAGCACGCTCTTGAGAAGGTTAAGGGTCAGGATTTGGGCATAGTTGCTGAGACTATTAAGAATGCTGCATTTAAGATTACACGAGTAGGTGAGCTTGTTGCTCGTGAAGCATCTGAAAGACTTGGAGTTCCATTTGGTATTATTGACCTTTCACTTGCTCCAACTCCTGCTGTTGGTGATTCAGTAGCAAGACTTCTCGAAGAGTTTGGTCTTGAAGAGTGTGGTACATGGGGTACAACAGCTGCTCTTGCTATGCTTAACGATGCAGTAAAAAAGGGTGGAACAATGGCTTCGTCTTTCGTTGGTGGTCTTTCTGGTGCATTTATCCCTGTATCTGAGGATGAAGGAATGATTGCTGCAGCTAAGTCTGGCGGACTTAAGCTTGAGAAGCTTGAGGCTATGACATGCGTATGCTCAGTTGGTCTTGATATGATCGCTGTTCCTGGTGATACAACAGCTGAGACAATTTCAGGTATCATCGCTGATGAAATGGCTCTTGGTACATTTAATAACAAGACAACAGCTGTAAGACTTATTCCAGTTCCTGGAAAGGGTGTTGGTGATGAAGTTGAGTTTGGTGGTCTTCTTGGAATGGCGCCAATCATGCCAGTTAACAAGGCTTCATGTGCAGAATTTATCCATCGTGGTGGTAGAATTCCTGCTCCAATTCACAGCATGAGAAACTAATTATTATTTGTTATTACTAGCAGGCAGTATTATTACTGCCTGTTTTTATTGGAGAAATTTATGGGTGGTAAAGAGTTTAAAATTTCAAGAAGGAAAATATGGGGACCTGGTATTGGATTCCTTGCTTTTGTTTTGCTTAGTTATCCTATAACTAAGATTGCTTCAGATTTTGATACTAGACCTTTCTTCTATATTGCAATAACTGGAACTATTGGAATTATTGTTGCAATAATTACTTCTATTCTTATCAAAGAACACTATATGTATATTTTTGATGATCATTTCGAGATTAGAACTGGCAAGAAGGTTGAGACATATAAGTTTTCTGAATTTGCAGGTTCTAATGTTGTTAAAAACTATACTAATGGTATCTATACTGGTTCAACCAGAGAGATTAAGATTAACCAAAATGGAAGAGGTACTAAGGATTATAACTGTAATGCTTTGAAGAGTGAGAAGTTTTCAGAACTTGTTAGTTACTTAAGTAAAAAAGAATTCGTGTCTAATCACGATGAGCAGGTTACAGAAGATTATTTTAATACTGAAAGAAAATTCTCAATTACTACTGAACCAATTATCAACGGTAGAAAATCATCATTAATTAAAGCTTCATCCGTTACGATTCTCTCTGCTGCCGTTGGTATTGTTTCTTTAATTATCAATATCTTCTTAAAGAATAGTTATTCGCTTGTTGTTGGTATTGTTGGATTAATATTTGCTGTTTATCTGTTCTTTACTGAATGTTATAAAGCAATCAAGAATTACATCAAAGTAAAATCAATTCCTGATACTTTAGTTTTCAACAATGATTTTTTTGTAATTGGAGATAAGACTTTAAGATCTTCTGAAATTCAGAATATTTCCATGGTTCCACCTGATTACAGCATTCTTTCAAGAGATATGCTTATTACAACAATAAGTGGTGATACATTTAAGTATAATTTCGGAACAAAAACGAATTCACCTAAGAATTCATTTATGGAATACGATGTTTTATTTAAAACTGTGAAACTTTGGTGTATTACTAATAAAATCAACTTTTTATCAATTCTTGGTTAACGTTTACCTGCTTTGTTAAAACCATGTAAACAATGACCGGTTTCAAATTATATATGAAGATGGTTTGATAAAATAACGGAGTGCGATTTTGCACTTCGTTATTTGTTTTTTTGGAGGAAATTATAATGTGGTATGAAGAAGCTTCTTTTTATCAAATCTATCCTTTAGGATTCTGTGGTGCTCCTTTTGAGAACGATGGAGTTCCAGAAAGCAGAATTCTTAAGGTATTGGATTGGATTCCACATCTTGTAAAACTTAATATAAACGCAATTTATTTTTCACCAGTATTTGAATCTGATACTCATGGCTATAATACAAGAGACTATTCAAAGATTGATACAAGACTTGGAACCAATGCTGATTTCAAGAAGGTTGTAGACGAACTTCATAAGAATGGAATTAAGGTAGTTCTCGATGGTGTATTTAATCATGTTGGACGCGGCTTCTGGGCATTTAAAGACGTTCAGGAGAAGAGATGGGATTCACAGTATAAAGACTGGTTTAATATCTCTTTTGATGGTAATTCAAACTATAATGACGGATTCTGGTATGAAGGCTGGGAAGGTAACTATGACCTCATAAAGCTTAATCTCCGTCATCCTGATGTTATTAATCATATTCTTGAGAATGTAACTAGATGGGTTGATGAGTTTGATATTGATGGATTAAGACTTGATGTTGCTTACTGTCTTGACAAAGAGTTCTTAAGACGTCTTCGTGAACACTGCGACTGGAAGAAACCTGAGTTCTTCCTTCTTGGTGAGGTTTTACATGGCGAATATGGGCGTATGCTTAATGAGATGCATCTGCATTCTCTCACAAACTATCAGTGCTATAAGGGACTATATTCAGCATTCAATTCAGATAACATGTTTGAGATTATGCACTCCATTATGAGACTATTTGGACCTGAAGACTGGACAGTATGTAGGGGAGCACACCTCCTTTCTTTCGCTGATAATCACGATGTAACTAGACTTGCTTCCATTGTTAATGATCCTAATAAGATTCCTCTCATTTATACGCTTGTTTACACAATGCCTGGTATTCCATGTGTTTACTATGGTTCAGAGTGGGGAGCAAAAGCTAGAAAAGAAGAAGGTGACCCAGCACTAAGAGCATGCTTCGAAAACCCAATATGGAATGAGCTTACTGATCACATTGCAAAGCTTTCAATAATTAAAAGAGAGTATCCAGCTTTAAATTATGGTGGTATTCGTAATGTTGTACTTAATAATAAGCAGTGCATTTTTGAAAGACGCATTGATGGCCAGAGAATTATGATTGCAATCAATATGGATTCTAATTCTTATTGGGCACATTTTGATGCTGGATGCGGAAGAGCAAGAGAACTTATTACTGATACTGACCATGATTTTGGCGGTGGATCAGAACTTCCACCATATTCATGTAAGATTTGGCTTATGGAAAATTGATAATTTTTACAATTTTATCGCCTTATATTTTATAAATTCCAAACGACCCTTCGGGGTCGTTTTTCTTTGATATATAAGCATTTTCGGAATATCAATTATATTTAGATGTCAAAAATTATAATTCTATCGCCTTAAAAATTATATTCTTTATAAATTCGAAATTTAACAGAAATCGATTTATAAAAAACGACAAAGTTTTGATATATGAAGATTTAGAGTTTTTGTAAAACGTAGAAACCAAGTAAATTTATGGGAGGCAAATAATGAATAGAAATCTTTTAAAAAGAATTACATCTGTTCTTGTATCCGGTGCACTTACTGTTTCTATGATTCCATCAGTGCTCGGTTCAAATCCTGTCCTCGCCGCTACAGCTGAGACACCATATGATAAGTATGGTGATATTCAGATTAAGACAGTAGACGGTAAGGAGCAGATTTGTACTGAAGATGGTACACCGGTTCAACTTAAAGGTATGAGTACATTCGGTCTTCAGTGGGACCAGGGCTACTGGGTTCTCAATGATGACGCTTTCGATGTACTTGCAAATGACTGGGAGTGTGACATCATCAGACTTGCCATGTATGTTAGTGAGGGTGGATACCATGACCATCCTGCTGCACTTCTCGAGAGAGTTGAAACTGGTATTGAATTAGCTACTGAGCGTGGTATGTACGTTCTTGTTGACTGGCATATTTTGAATGGTGATACAAAGAATCCTGGTTCTGCTTACTGTCTTGAAGCAGGAATAGATCTTCCACAGTATGCTTCAATTAAGGCTGAGCATCCTGAGTATACTGGTCCACAGCTTTTCTTTGCTTATCTTTCTGATAAGTATGGTGATCAGGGTAATGTCCTTTTCGAGACTGCAAATGAGCCAAACGGTAATGGCGGTGAATCAAATGCAGCTGAAGTTTGGAGCGATGTTCTTCTTCCATATCATCAGAGTGTTGTAGATGCAATTCGTGAATATGATGCTGATGAGACTCCAAATATTGTAATATGTGGTACAGACAACTGGAGCCAGTTTGTTAATGCTCCTATTGGAAATCCTGTTGTTGATCCTGCCGTTGAAGATGGTGAATCAGCTCAGATTGCATATACATTCCACTTCTATTCTGGTACACATGATACAGGTGACAGCACATGGCTTAAGGACAAGATAACTGATGCTATGGAGAATGGTCTTGCTGTATTCTGTACTGAGTGGGGTACTTCAGAGTCTTCAGGTGATGGCGGACCTTATATTGATTATTCAATTGCATGGATTAATTTCATGGAAGAGAATAATATCAGCTGGTGTTCTTGGTCACTTGCAATTAAGGATGAGATTTCTGCTGCTATGCAGTCAACTGCTTCACATCATCCACAGGGCTCATGGGATCCAGAGACTGAACTTTCAATCACTGGTAACTTTGTAAGAGCTATGATCAGAGGCGACGAAGTTCCTATGATTGGTTCACAGGAGATTGTAATCGACTTTGATACTCTTAATGTAAACTCAGGTAAGGCTATCAATGATAAGGATCAGCCATATCCAGGAGTAACAGTTGAAAAAACAGAGATCGCTGCTGGCAATAATGCACTTTTGATTCCTGCTGATGATACAGGAGTTTGGGGTGGACCTAGAATTCAGTTTGCTGATCTTGGTACTGTATATTCAATCTACACAGGTATGATTTTCTCACTCTATTCAGCTGAGCCACAGGCATTCAGCATTCAGCCTATTATCCAGACTGATGCAACAGGATGGTGGAATCAGCAGGGCGAGATTAATATTACTGAAGCTGACTGGACTTTAGACGAGGCAACAGGTCTTTATAAGACAAATGTTGATAATAAGCTTATCGGAGCTCCAGAAGGTGATACTCTTGGTCATATTACTTTGATGTTTGGTCAGCACGATGACTTGTACATTGACGATATTGGTTTCTCATCACTTTATAATGGTGATATTAGCAGGGCTCCAATGATTCCTGATAACCCAGGCGAGTATCAGGGTATGCCATTTGACTTTGAAGTAGGTGGCAGACAGAGCTGGAAGCCAGATGACAAGTCACAGATTAACTATCTTGATATCACAACAACAGAGATTACTGATGGTAATCACGCAATGGTATTCCCAATCGTATGTGTACCAGGTGCAAATGAATGGGAAGATGGCGTAAGACTTTCAAGTCAGCAGGGTCTTGGTCTTACATATGAACAGTGTGTAGGCTTTAATGCATTCACAATGGATCTTTATCTTGAAGCTGATCATGCTACAACTGGTGCAATGGCACTTACAGTTAACTCAATTCCAGCTGGTGATGATTTCTGGTATACATCAGGATCATATGATATTGATTTCTCAGCTGGTGAGCCTGTTCCTGGAACAAATCTTATCCACTATACAGTTCTTGTTCCACTTAATAATCAGGGTTATGATGCTGGTTACCCACATTCTGAGGGAACTGTAATCAGAAATATCATTCTTGCTCTTCATAACGAAGATTCAGATTACTCTGGTAATGTTTACTACGATAACATTACATATATCAATACACATGATGGAGAGCCTACACCAACTCCATCAGAAACACCAGCAGATCCAACTGTAACACCTACACCAGTAAGTGACATCAGCGGATTTATCTCAAGACTTTACACAACAGCTTTCGAAAGAACACCAGACGAAGCTGGTCTTGAATACTGGGTAGGTCAGGTTGAGAACGAAGGTGTAACTGGTGCAGATCTCGTTAGAACTTTCTTAGGTTCTGATGAATTCCTTTCAAGAGAACTTACAAATGAAGAGTTTGTAAATACAATGTTTAACACAATCTTTGATCGTGTTCCTGGTGATGAAGAAGTAAATTACTGGGCTGACTGTCTCGAGAATGGTGCAGATAAGAATGATATCATTAATGGATTCATCAACTCACCAGAGTTCGTATTACTCTGTCAGAGCTATGGAATGGATTCTGGCGTATCTTTTGAGCCTGTATTAGATTTTGTAAAGAGAATCTACGTTACTGGTCTTGGACGTGATTATGATCCAGAAGGTCTTGCTTATTGGACAACTGTTCTCTTGAGCGGTAATGTTACTGGTTCTGAAGTTGCTCATGAGTATTTCTTCTCTGATGAATTCGCTGATCAGAATGTAAGTGAAGAGGAATTCATTAATCGTCTCTATCTCACATTTATGGATAGAGAGGGAGAAGAGGCAGGTATCGCATACTGGGTAGAAGCAATCGAGAATGGTGCTACTTATGAAGAAGCATTTGCAGGTTTCGTTACTTCTCCAGAATGGATCAATATCTGTAACGAATGTGGAATTAATCCATAATCGATAATTGATTATTTATAAGTAAGCCGGCGTGAAATCGCCGGCTTATTTTTATGCAACTAAAAAGCCGGGCGAATAATCGTCCGGCTTCTTTAAGTTACGTAAGTTAGAATTACTTCTTATTCTCGTTCTTAAGCTCGTTCATCTTCATAGCACGAACCTTGAGTGGGAGACCCCAGAGGTTAATGAATCCCTCAGCATCGTGGTGGTCATACATATCACCAGTTGTGAAAGAAGCAAGAGACTCACTGTAGAGTGAGAATGGTGAAGTTGTACCATTCTTAATGATGTTACCCTTGTAAAGACGAAGCTTAACTTCACCTGTAACATACTGCTGTGTAACTGTTGTGAAAGCTGTGATAGCCTCACGAATAGGTGTGAACCACTTACCCTCATAAACAATACCAGCCATCTTGTTTCCGAGATCCTTCTTAAGAGCGATTGTATCACGATCAAGAACGAGCTCCTCAAGCTGCTGATGAGCCTCCATAAGGATTGTTCCACCAGGTGTCTCATAAACACCACGGCTCTTCATACCAACAACACGGTTCTCAACGATATCAACGATACCAATACCATGCTTACCACCAATAGCATTGAGCTTCTTGATGATATCAGCAACCTTCATCTTCTCGCCATTAAGAGCAGTAGGAACACCCTTCTCGAAATTGATTGTGAGTTCTTCGCCTTCCTCTGGTGCTCTTTCAGGTGTAACACCCAATACGAGCATGTGATCATAGTTAGGAGCCTTTGAAGGATCCTCAAGCTCGAGACCTTCGTGGCTGATGTGCCAGAGGTTTCTGTCACGGCTATATGACTGGTCTGTGCTGAATGGAAGATCAATTCCATGAGCCTTACAGTAGTCGATCTCAGCCTGACGTGAATCCATCTGCCATCTGTCGTCACGCCATGGAGCGATAACCTTGATGTCTGGAGCAAGAGCTCTGATACCAAGCTCAAAACGAATCTGATCGTTACCCTTACCAGTAGCACCGTGACAAATAGCAACAGCATTCTCCTTACGAGCAATCTCAACAAGCTTTGCTGTGATTACTGGACGAGCCATAGCTGTACCCATCAAATACTTGTGCTCATAAACAGCACCAGCCTGTACAGAAGGCATAATGTAGTTCTCAGCGAAATCATCAACTACATCCTCGATATAAAGCTTAGAAGCACCTGAAAGCTGAGCGCGCTCCTCAAGTCCATCCAATTCTTCGCCCTGTCCACAGTCGATACAGCAGCAAATTACTTCGTAGCCGTAAGTTTCCTTAAGCCATGGAATTACAGCAGTTGTATCAAGTCCGCCAGAATAAGCCAAAATAACCTTTTCCATATATTCGTCTCCTTTAAAAGTTAAACTTACATATTTATTAATATATAGACAGCAATTAGAATAACTCAAAGCATTAATATTTTCAAGAATAAAGGATGTATTTTGATTCATTAGAATGCATAAAAATTCATAAGTTTACGACTTCAATTCAAAGCAAATAATAACGCAAAAATTACGCAAATATGTTATTATCGTATGGATAAATGGACTATTTGTCCTTATATAAGAGGTTCAGTTATGCCAGTTTTTGATTTCAATAGTAAGCCTGATGAGCAGGTACAGGTTACAGTTACTTATACAACTTTTGATTCAGACAGAAAATTTGCTGATAAGGACAATCCTATCATTGTAATTAGTAATAGAACGGGGAAACTTAAGCATCACTCATGCGGAATGTTTACAAGTCCTACTAAGGGAACTGCTTTTACTCTTGATTCAGAGACAGGTGAGAATATAAGCGAAGATATTCTTAGAATCGATTCACGTTTTGTAAGTCTTATTAAGTGGCTTGGTGACAGCCATGTTATGGTAAGACTTTCTGGTGTTGCAAAAGATGGTGAGTACTGGATTTATAAGATTATGGAAACTGGTATTGCTGTTCGTGGTGCAAAGCTTGCAGGTGAGAATGGTTTCCTTCAGTTTATGCTTAAAAGACTCTTCCAAAGTGAATCACCATCTGACACAGAGAAGGATATTGATGACATTGAAGACTCTGATAACATGAAGCTTACAAGCGTTCAGAGTATCGCTGATTTTCTTACATGTGCTGGTAATACACTTCCTGAGAATATTCGTATGTGGGCTAAGCGTAACCTCGCAATTGCAAAATCTTCTGAAGTTACTCCAGAAGAGAGAAGACACGCGCTTCGTGCTCTTTCGATTATGTTCAGTATTCACTGGAAGAATGACTATTTCGAGGCAATTGATCCAGTTGAAGCAAGAAGAATTCTTGATGAAGAACTCTACGGCATGGAGAAGGTAAAGCAGAGAATTATCGAGACTATTATTCAGATTAACAGAACTCATACACTTCCTGCGTATGGACTTCTTCTTATTGGTCCTGCAGGTACTGGTAAGTCTCAACTTGCTTACGCTGTTGCTAAGATTTTGAAGATGCCATGGACTACACTTGAAATGAGTTCTATTAATGATCCAGAGCAGCTTACAGGTAGTTCACGTGTATATTCTAATGCAAAGCCTGGAATCATTATGGAGACTTTTGAGAAGGCTGAAAGTTCAAATCTTGTATTCATTATTAATGAGCTTGATAAGGCTTCAGCAGGTAAGGGTAATGGTAACCCTGCAGATGTGCTTTTGACACTTCTTGATAATCTTGGATTTACTGATAACTATATTGAGTGCAATATTCCAACTAGTGGCGTATATCCTATTGCTACAGCTAATGATAAGTCACAGATCAGTGCTCCACTTATGTCTCGTTTTGCTGTAATAGAGCTTCCTGACTATAGTTTTGATGAGAAGAAGGCTATTTTCACACAGTTTGTTATGCCTAAGGTTCTTCGTAAGATTGGTCTCAACGACGACGAGTGTGTTATTACTGAAGATGGCCTTGATGAGATTATCAACACATATAAGTCAACAAGTGGTATTCGTGACCTAGAGCAGGCAGCTGAGCATGTTGCAGCAAACTGCCTCTATAGAATCGAAGTAGAGAAGATTTCTTCTGTTACTTACGATGCTGAACTTGTTAAGACAATTCTTTAATCTGTAACAATTAATTTAAGCAATTTAAAAGGAGAATACATAACTGTATTCTCCTTAAATTTTGTTTCAAAACTTTAGATTAAAGATTATTAAGATAATTCTTAACTGTATCCTCAGCAGGACCACCAATTACTGTTCTTCCTGAAACACAAGTCTTAAGTGAAATTGCATCATAAACATCTTCATCGATAAGATCAGAGAACTGGCGGAACTCATCAAGTGTTAAATCGTTAAGTGACTTGTTGTTCTCGATAGAGTAGTGAACAAGCTTACCTGAAATCTCATGTGTGCTTCTGAATGGAATACCCTTACGTACAAGATAGTCTGCAAGGTCTGTAGCATTTGTAAATCCACCGAGAGCAGCTGCTTCCATATTGTCAGCACGAATTGTCATAGTCTTCATCATGCCAGTAAATGGAACGAGAGCGCCCTTGATTGTATCTACAACATCAAAAAGTGCTTCCTGAACTTCCTGCATATCCTTGTTATAAGCAAGTGGAAGTCCCTTCATAACAACAAGAAGTGTCATGAGATCACCATAAACACGACCAGTCTTACCACGTGTAAGCTCTGCAACGTCAGGATTCTTCTTCTGTGGCATCATTGATGAACCTGTTGAATAAGCATCATCAAGCTCATAGAACTTAAATTCCTGAGAAGCATAAAGAATAATCTCTTCAGAAAGTCTGCTTAAGTGCATCATAAGAATAGACATGCAAGAAGCAAACTCGATTGCCCAGTCACGATCTGAAACACCATCAAGTGAATTCATAGTAACAGCCTTCATTCCAAGCTGGTCTGCAACAAATTCTCTATCGAGAGGATATGTTGTTCCAGCAAGAGCGCCAGAACCAAGAGGAGAGAGATTAGTTCTCTCAATTGCCTGATTAAGACGCTCGATATCGCGTCCAAACATCTCAATATAAGCTGAAAGATAATGAGCATATGTGATTGGCTGTGCACGCTGAAGGTGAGTATAACCTGGCATATAAGTAGAAGTATGCTTCTTTGCCATATCGATAAGAGTATCTCTTAATTCTTCGAGAAGTTCAGAAATCTCCAAAGCCTCATCTACAGCATAAAGTCTCTGATCAAGAGCTACCTGATCATTTCTAGATCTACCAGTATGAAGTCTCTTACCAGCATCACCAATTCTGTTAGTAAGTTCTTCCTCGATAAACATATGAATATCTTCTGCATCAGAATCGAAAGTTAGTTTTCCTGATTCGATATCTTCCTTAATTGAAAGAAGTCCAGCCTTGATATCATCTGCGTCCTTCTGTGAAATAATACCCTGCTTAGAAAGCATCTGTGAATGTGCGATAGAACCTTCAATATCCTGTGAATACATTCTGCAATCAAAAGGAAGGGAAGAGTTATAGTCATTTACTGCCTTATCAGTAGCCTTCTCAAAGCGGCCTGCCCACATTTTCTTAGCCATAATTTTCTCCTTATGTATCAATTCTTACCAAATCAACAAGACAGAGATTTCTGTAATTCAGATCTTCTCGTAAAGTAAAACCCTGTTTCTCCCAGAAAACATTTGCAACATCATTATGCTTAAAGGCAACAAGTAATACTTTGCTGATTTTCTCTGCTCGAAGCGCATCTAAAGCGTGACTTACAAGATTCTCACCAACATGCATATGGCGAAAATCAGGATGAACACAGGTGTGCTGAATAATTCCACGTCTGCCATCATGACCACACATAATTGCACCAGTGATAATTTTACCACAATCTGTATCACATTCAGCAACAAAAGAAGTATTAGGATTTCTAATTAGATATTTTTCAATTCCTTCTCTTGAATCGTCCACATCATTAAAACCCATGCCTTTACAGGACATCCACATCTTGTAAATTTCATCGTAATCTTCAATAGTCATAACGCGATAATTCATTTAGCACCTCCTGATTGAACTTTGTATATTTATGCAATTTTCTGCATAAATATGAAACATCATATACTTCGACTTCAATATAGTCAACTTTGATTTGTTAATTTTGATAATACGTATTAAAATCTTTAGGCAATTAAATTAGGAGATTATTCATATGGCTTATCCATTACTTGAAAGTCCTTTGGGAAGTAAGTTTTATTTCGATGGTTCATATATTGATTCGAATTCCATTGAAGCGGAATCATTAAAAGTTCCTACAGACGAAGTTACATATTATGAGACAGTAAGAATCAAGGATAACGTTTTATTGTTCTTTGAAGATCATCTTGCACGCCTTAAGAAATCTGTTCAGGGAATTGAGAACTTTGATTTTGATTTTGATTCAATCGAAGATATTTCGTATTCTTTTTTACGTGAAGTTGCTTCTGAATTTGTGAATGGTAATCTTCGTATTGTTCTTACAAAATCACATCTTCTTATTCATATCTGCGAAGCATTTATTCCAGAAGAAGAGTGCTTTAAAAATGGTGTAAATTCTTTAATTCTCAACTGGGAACGAGTTGACCCTAACATCAAGGTATTCAGAGGTGACTATAAGACAGCTGTAGCTGACGTTTTCGCTTCATGTAACGAGTACGGACATCCTTATGAAGTTCTTCTTACTGACAGCAACAACAAGCTTTATGAGGGAAGTAAGTCTAATCTCTTTGTTATTGTAGGAAATAAAGTTTACTCTGCTCCTGATGAGAAGATTCTTCTTGGAATTACACGTAATCGTGTATTGTCTTCGCTTACAAAAGCAGGTGGAGAACTTGTAATTGGTACATTTACTCTCAATGAGATTAAGGATAGAGACGATGTTGCTGTATTTGTTTCAAGTACACCTTTTGACATTCTTCCAATAGCTCATATTGATGGAGTTGAATTTAATTCAGCAAGTAATCCATTACTTGTAAAAATTTCTGAAGCTTACCTTGCAACTACTTCAGAATATATTAAAAAGGCGAAAGCTAAACACGGAATCTAATTCCTCAATTTTGCTTTGACTATTTTTGACATTTATTGACCTTAAGACTATAATTCTTAAGGTCAAATTTATTATTTGGAGATGATAACATGGATATTAAAAGCGGTAAGGTTTCAGTAACTACTGAAAATATTTTCCCAATTATCAGACAGTGGCTCTACTCAGATCAGGATATTTTCATTCGTGAGCTTGTATCTAACTGTGCTGATGCTATTTCAAAGCATAAGAGATTAGCAGAGCTTGGCAAGGCAGCTGAGTCAGCTGAGGACTACCGAATTGACGTTGTTTACGATGATGATGCAAAGACACTTGCTTTTGTTGATAACGGTATCGGTATGACACCTGAAGAAGTGGATAAGTACATTAACCAGATTGCTTTCTCAGGTGCTCTTGATTTTGTTACAAAGTATCAGGAACAGTCTACAGATAAGTCTGGAATCATTGGACACTTTGGTCTTGGATTCTATTCTGCATTTATGGTTGCTGACGAAGTAACAATTGATACTTTGAGTTTTGTAGATGGTTCAGAGGCTGTTTGCTGGAAGTCAGAGGATGGAATGGAATATGAAATCTCTGAAGGTACAAGAACAACACGTGGTACTACTATCACATTGAAGCTTTCTGAAGAAGCTACTAAGATTTTTGATACAGCTACTCTTAGAATGACACTTCGTAAGTATTGTGCATTCATTCCTTCAGATCTTTACTTTATCGATTCAAAGGCTGACAGACTCCATGATGAATCAGAAGAGAAGAAGCTTAAGGAAGCTCAGGAGAAGGGTGAGACATATGAGAAGCAGGATATCGCATATGCTCCAATCAACAACAAGGAACCTCTCTGGATTAAGAAGCCTTCTGACTGCACTGATGACGAGTATAAGTCTTTCTATCACAGCGTATTTAACGATGGAAGAGATCCTCTATTTTGGATCCATCTGAACATGGATTATCCATTTACACTTCAGGGTATCCTTTATTTCCCAAAGACAGATAACGTTTATCAGTCTCTTGAAGGAAGAATTAAGGTATATAACCATCAGGTTTTCGTTGCAGATAACATTGAAGAGATTATTCCTGATTTCCTTTTCCTTCTTCAGGGTTGCCTTGACTGCTCAGATCTTCCACTTAACGTTAGTAGATCAGCGCTGCAGCAGGATGAATATGTTAAGAAGCTTTCTGCTCATATCATCAAGAAGGTTTCAGATAAGCTTAATTCACTTTATAAGACTGACAGAGCTTCATTTGAATCTTACTGGGGTGACATAAGCGTATTTGTTAAGTACGGCATGATGAAGGAAGAGAAGTTCTTCGATAAGACTAAGGATATCTGCCTCTTTAAGACAGTTGACGGAAACTTCAAGACAATTGAAGAGTTAACAGCTGAAAAGAAGCAGGTTAGATATACAACAGATTCTGTTGCACAGACAGCTTATATCGAGATGAGTAAGAAGGCTGGATATGAAGTTGTTATTCTTGATGAAGAGATTGACAATAACTTCATTTCTTTCCTCGAATACAAGTATTCTGAGATTAAGTTCAAGAGAGTTGACTCTGAAATCACTGGTGAAGACAGCGACGAAGAGACAAAGAACAAGCTTCAGGATTTCTTTAGAAGTGCTCTTAATAACGATAAGCTTAGCGTTTTCGCGAAGGCAATGGGTGCTGATACAATGCCAGCATTTATCAGAGAAACTGAAGAGAACAGACGTATGCAGGAGATGCGCAAGCAGTTTGAGCGTATGAATGCAATGAGAGGTGAGAGCAACGACGAGAATCCATTTGGTGATCTTGATTCAATGTTCCCAATTACAATGGATCTTGTAATTAATACTGACAGTCCAATTATCTCAAAGCTTTCTGCTCTTAACTCAATGGGCACACAGAAAGAGAAGTGCAATAGACTTGCTCAGCACATCTTTGATCAGGCAAAACTTGCTCATGGCTCACTTGATAGTGAAGGATTACAAAGATTTCTTGCATATAACTCAGAGATTCTCGCAAAAAGTGCTGAAGAGCTTTGATAAATATCTGCTATTTAATGGTATAATACAAACTGCCGGCCAATCGGTTGGCAGTTTTATTTTGTTTTAATGAGGTTCTGTTATGTTAGTACGTAGAGTTCTTTCAGAGAAGAAGGCAGCATTTGCTGTAGAGGCTAAGGGTATCCTTCACGATGTAAGCAGCGATCTTGATATCAAGACACTTGAAAGTGTTCGTGTAATCAATCGTTATGATGTTTCTGGCATCAATGATGAAGAATATGCTGAGGCAAAGAATGTAGTTTTCTCTGAGCCACCTGTTGATGATGTTTATGACGAGACAGTTGATTTAAGCGATGCTTGTTATGTTCTTAGTATTGAAGCACTTCCTGGTCAGTATGATCAGAGAGCAGATTCTGCTGCACAGTGTGTTCAGTTCCTTACACAGAAGGATCGTCCTATTGTAAAGACTGCTAAGGTAATTGCTTTCTATGGTTCTTTAACTGATGAGGAGAAGGCTAAGATTGAAGGTTATCTTATTAACCCAGTTGAGTGCCGTAAGGCTTCAGATGTAAAGCCAGAGACTTTGGAAGATACGTTTGACATTCCAACTGAAGTTGCTACTATCGATGGATTTATCGATATGTCAGAAGATGAAGTTAAGGCTCTTAGAAATTCTATGGGTCTTGCTATGAGTGATGCAGATCTTATCTTCACACAGGAATTCTTTAAGGGTGAGAAGAGAAATCCAACAATCACTGAAATTCGTGTCCTTGATACATACTGGTCAGACCACTGCCGTCATACAACTTTCTTAACAGAACTTACAGATATTAAATTTGACGGTGACGATGAGCTTACAGCTGATATTAAGAATACTTATGCTGATTATCTTTCTAACCGTGAGACACTTTACGGTGAGAGAATTTCACAGAAGCATATCTGCCTTATGGACATTGCTACACTTGCAATGAAGAAGCTTAAGAAGGATGGCAAGCTTGCAGATCTCGATGAATCTGAAGAGATTAATGCATGCTCAATCAAGATTAAGATTCAGGTTGATGGTGAAGATAAGGATTATATCTTCATGTTTAAGAATGAGACTCACAACCACCCAACTGAGATTGAACCATTTGGTGGTGCTGCTACTTGTCTTGGTGGTGCTATCAGAGATCCACTTTCAGGTAGATCTTATGTTTACCAGGCTATGCGTGTAACTGGTGCTGGTGATCCAACTGTTCCTGTATCACTTACACTTAAGGGTAAGCTTTCACAGAAGAAGATCGTTAGAACTGCAGCTGCTGGTTACAGCTCATATGGTAATCAGATTGGTCTTGCTACAGGTCAGGTAGATGAAGTTTATCACCCTGGTTATGTAGCTAAGAGAATGGAGATTGGTGCTGTTGTTGGTGCTGCTCCTGCTGAGAATATCGTTCGTGAGAGACCACAGGCTGGTGACATTATTGTTCTCCTTGGTGGTAGAACAGGCCGTGATGGTATCGGTGGTGCTACTGGTTCTTCAAAGGCTCACGATGAGAAGTCAGTACTTACTTGTGGTGCTGAGGTTCAGAAGGGTAATCCTCCTACTGAAAGAAAGCTTCAGAGACTTTTCAGAAATCCAGACGTAACTAAGCTCATTATCAGATGTAATGACTTCGGTGCTGGTGGTGTTTCTGTTGCTATTGGTGAGCTTGCTGATGGTCTTAGAATCAACCTTGATAAGGTTCCTAAGAAGTACGAGGGTCTCGATGGTACTGAGATTGCAATTTCAGAGTCGCAGGAAAGAATGGCTGTAGTTGTTCATCCTGCTGATCTTGATAAGTTCATGGAGCATGCTGCAACAGAGAACCTTGAGGCAGTAGTTGTTGCTGAAGTTACAGAAGAGCCATATATGAGAATGGACTGGAATGGTATGACTATCGTTGATCTTCCACGTTCTTTCATTGATACAAATGGCGCTAAGCAGTTTGCTGAAGTTGAAGTAGAAGCTCCAAATCTCGATACATTGTATCTTGATTCTGTTCTTCCTACATATACTCCACATGACTTCAAGAAGTCTTTAACTGAGACTCTTAATACTCTTGAGGGATGCTCACGTAAGGGTCTTTCACAGAGATTCGACTCTACAATTGGTGCTGCATCAGTTATCATGCCTTATGGTGGTACATATCAGACATCACCAGAGGAAGGTATGGCTGCTAAGATTCCTCTTGATAAGGGATATACAAAGGACTGCTCAGTAATGACTTATGGTTTCGATCCATATTTCACAGAGTGGAATCCATATGCTGGTTCTTATCACGCTGTAGTAGAATCACTCCTCAAGCTTCTTGCTATGGGTGTTGATCCACTTTCTGCAAGACTTACTTTCCAGGAGTATTTCGAAAGAATGTCTTCAAAGCAGGCTTGGGGTAAGCCGCTTCAGGCTCTCCTTGGTGCATATCAGGCTCAGCTTGATTTTGGTACTGCTTCAATCGGTGGTAAGGACTCTATGTCAGGTACATTTAATGAGATTCATGTACCACCAACACTCGTTTCATTTGCTGTTGGTATGACAACAACTGATAAACTCATCACAGCTACACTTACTGGCGCTAACCAGAAGCTTTACTACATTAAGGTTGCTCGTAATGGCAAGGGATACTACAAGAAGGATCATTTCTTAAGAGTTGTTAAGGCTGTTAAGGAACTCCAGTCAAGAGGTCAGCTTAAGAATGCTGCTGTTGTAAGATCTTCAGGTATCGCTGCAAGAGTTGCTCAGATGTGTTTTGGTAACTCACTCGGATTTAACTTTAATGATGAGATTCCAGAGAAGGAGCTCTTCTCAAGAAGCCTTGGTACAATCATTGTTGCTATCAGTAATGATGGTAATGCTGTTGACAAGGTTGAGATGGTTGGCGGTAAGTATTTGGGTCACACAAATAACTTCAATAATTTCTTCTACGGCGAGACAACATGCGAGTGTGGTATTGCTGCATTGAGATTTGAAGGTAAGCTTGAGCCAATTTTCCCAACATTTGCTGAGTCAGCTAAGCTTAATAACAATATTCAGCCATTTACAACAGATAAGACTTTCAAGGCTGCTCCTGGTGTTCTTAAGGGAATTAAGCCAAAGGTAATTATCCCTGTAATGCCTGGTACAAACTGTGAAATCGATTCTGCAAGAGCATTCAACAGAGCTGGTGGTGATTCTGAGATTTTCGTAATCAGAAACAGAAATCAGCAGGATATTACTGAGTCTCTCCAAACACTTTCCAAGAAGATTGGTGAGTCAAACATCATCATGCTTCCAGGTGGATTCTCAGCAGGTGACGAACCAGAAGGTTCTGGTAAGTTCTTCGCTGCAGCATTCCGTAACCAGTATGTTACTGAGGCTGTAAGAGATCTCCTCTTTAAGCGTGATGGACTTATGCTCGGTATCTGTAACGGTTTCCAGTCTTTGATTAAGCTTGGTCTTGTACCTTACGGTGATATTAAGGAGCTTTCATCAGAAGATCCTACACTTACATATAACAACATTGGTCGTCACCAGAATGGCTATGTTGCTACAAGAATCATGTCAAATAACAGCCCATGGCTTACAGGTGTAAAGCCAGGTGAGGTTTACCAGATTCCTATTTCACATGGTGAAGGTAAGTTCGTATGTAATAATGACCTTCTTAAGAAGCTTATTGCTAACGGCCAGATTGCTACAACATACGTAGATGATCTTGGAAATGCTGCTTCTGGCACAGACTTTAACCCTAACGGTTCTGTTTGCGCTATCGAGGGTATCCTTTCACCAGACGGTCGTGTTCTTGGTAAGATGGGTCACAGCGAGCGTTATGATCCAGATCTTTGTAAGAATATTCCTGGTAATAAGGACCAGAAGATTTTCGAGTCTGGTATTGCTTACTTCCTCTAATACATTTTGAGTGTTTTATGACAAGGGAAGAGGTTAATAATTACATTAATGATCACGGAATTCTGCCTGAATTAAAGTTCGGGCAGAATTTTCTGTGTGATGAAGAAATAATTTCTTCAATAATTTCTGCTTCTAACATTAGTGAGGGTGATAAGATTCTCGAGATTGGTCCTGGCATTGGAGCTCTTACAAGACCATTATTTGATATGGGTGCCATCGTTACCTGTGTTGAAATCGATAAGCGTCTTGCTCAGTACATTTCAGAAGATCTTCCTGAAATTAATGTGATTACAGAAGACTATACAAAACTTAAGGAATACGATGCTGACAAGTATTCTTATGCTATCAGTAATATTCCTTATTACGTGATGACACCAATTATCACCAAGCTTCTTGATGATCTTACAAATTGTAAAAGAATGACATTTATGATTGAGGAAGAAGCTTTAAGACGTATTGATGCTCCAGTTGGCAGCAAGCAGTATGGTCCATTAGCTGTAATGTGTCAGTGCTATGGAACAATTAATAAAGAATTTAATGTTCCACGAAATTCTTTTGTCCCACAGCCTCATACATTATCCTGCGTAATTACACTTAACCGTGTAAACGGTATTCCAGGTAATGGATTCTCAGCGTTTTTGGTAAAATGTTTTAACAACAGACGTAAGAAGATTACTAATTCAGTACCTGAACTTAAGCCATTACTTTCGAAGTATGGTTTGCCTGAAGATATCAGAGCAGAGAAAATCACTCCTGAGATATTTTCAAAGCTATTTAAAGATTTACAAAATTAATTATTCAACAAGAAGGTTAATATGAAGAAAAACAGTACACAAAGCATGTTCAGTAAATACTCAGATACTCCTGTGCGTAAAACTAAGGGTGGATACAAAGACCAGCCTTTGATGACTACTTATGAGCAGCGTTACAAGGGAAACAGTAGTATGTCAAAGGACATTACTGAGCCAAAGTCTGTTCCTACACTTGAAGAGAAGATTGAATCACGTAATGCTAAGCGCGAAATTCCAAATGACATTCTTTCAAATCGTGTCTCTGTTGAAATTGCAGGTCATAATTATCTTCTTGGTGCAAATGAAGATATGAGTGAATCAAGAATCAGACGTATTGCAGCTCTTGTTAATAAAATCCTTTCAGAATCAAAGGACAATAATCCTGGCCTTACTAATTCAAAAGTTACAACACTTGCACTTCTTGATGCCTGTGAGAGAATTATCACTTTACAGGATGAGAACAGCAATATGAAAACTGAGTTGATGTACTTGCAGTCAAGGCTTTCTCATGAAGAGAGCAAGAAGAAAACCAATGATCCTACTCCAATGGAAATTTTAGCTGATGAGATTTCCAAGAAAGATGACGAAGAATAATATGAAGAAAGTTGAATTACTCGCTCCAGCCGGATCTTTAAACATTTTGAAAATCGCAGTTGATAATGGCGCTGACGCTGTTTACTGTGGCGTAAATCTTTATAACGCCAGAATCAATGCTGACAATTTTACTTTGGAAGATTTAAGAGAAGGATGTACTTACGCTCACAGAAGAAGCACAAAAGTATATCTCACACTTAATACTATTATTAATGATGATGAGTTATCTGAGGCCTGTGAACTTGCAGCAGATGCTTATAATTCTGGAGTTGATGGAATTCTCGTTCAGGATATTGGACTTGCTACTGTAATTCATGACAAGTATCCTGAGATTCCGCTTCATGCAAGTACTCAAATGAATGTATATTCAGGAGAAGATTATTCCAAACTTAAAGAATTAGGTTTTACAAGAGTAGTTCTTCCAAGAGAACTTACACTTAGTGAGATTTCCTCAAAAACTAAGATTGCTGCAAGATCAGATATTGAGACTGAAGTTTTTGCTCATGGAGCTGTCTGTGTCTGCTATTCAGGTCTCTGTCTTTTCAGCTCAATGAATAAGAGTGGTACAAGAAGCGGAAACCGTGGTCTTTGTGCTCAGCCATGCAGACAGGAATATAAGCTTTCGCTTGATGATGAAGCAAAGAATGGTGGGTTTGTTATTAAAGAGGGCCATTTGCTTTCGCCAAAGGACAGAAGTATTATTCCATATTTATCTGAGCTTATTTCTTCAGGTGTATCCTCACTTAAAATTGAGGGTCGTATGAGAGATGAGAATTATGTTGCTTCTGCTGTACATGCGTACAGAGTATTAATTGATGCATATTATGAAGGAACTCTTGATTCTGCACTTATTAAGAGTATTAGCGACAGCCTTCTTGTAAACTTCAACAGAGGTGGAAGCTTTACAACACAGTCTCTTGGAGGAAAGCAGGTATCTAACTTACTTTCAGGTGAATATGTTGGTAAGTTTGGTCTTAAAATTGGTCATATAATGAATACTGACCATAAGAAGGGAACTATTGTAATTAACTTCAATGGAAGTTCACCACTGCCTGTTAAGGGCGATTACCTTTCAATCAGAGATCGTAATAAGGAAATCTGTTCTTTCCCTGTAGGTAAGGTACATGAGGCTCCAGGTTCAATTACTGTTAAGGGACTTCATCCTGACATGATTTCAAAGCTTAACAAGAATATTCCTGTATATCTTATGAGCCACGATTTCATCGGTTCCAGACCAACAAAGCGTAAGACTTCAATCAATATTTCTTTCGATGGTTCCGAAAGCGGAATCCTTAAGATTAATGCCAGAATTCCAGAAGGTATTTTTGCTGAAGTTTTTGCTGAGGCAGAGATTGATTACGATACTAACTTTGAAGGAAAGCCACTCGAGAACGAGAGAATTGAATCTCAGCTTCGCAAGACAGGTGATACACCATTTTCTGTGAATGATGTTTACTTTGTTTCTAATGCGCCTGTTAAGTGCCCTGTAAGTATTATTAATGATTTGAGAAGAACTTTAATTGATAATCTTATTGCTGAGATTGATTATGCTTCATCACATAACGTTAACAGTATGTTTGATATGTTTGGCGACTTCGATGATGATAACGAATTAGGCGATTTTGAGCGTGGCAATATCTCAACTCTTTATTATTTCCCATCCTTCAAAAACATTAAGGGTGACCTCAGAAGAGACGCTGATATCTATGCTTTTTCTGCTTACGATTTGCTTGTAAAGAATTTCCGAAAGAGAATTATCGAGTTCATTTCTTCAGACGATATTAAGCTTGCTGTAGTATTTCCTGATCTTGTTCATGACAATACATGTTTAAGATTTAAGGACTGTCTATTTGACCTTAAAGAAGCTCTTGGTGACAAGCTATATGCAGTAATTGATTCTGATAACTTAAGTTCTTCAACTCTTTATGAAGAACTTGGAGTTAAGCACTTTATTTCTGCTGGAGCAAACCTTTATAACAGAGAATCATTGAAGAAATCATTAAGCGAGCATGACGGTTCTTATGTTTCATATGAGATGTCAATTGATGAGGCAACAAGCGCTCTTAATTCAATTGATAATGGTTGTGTTCTTCTTCATTGCGGTGGTCTCATTCCTTGGATGCAGTCAGATTTCTGTCCTATCGGAAATAACAAGGAAAAGTGTCACGAATGCTTTAATAATGATACTTTTGTTCTCAATCAGGAGAACGAAGACAAAGAGTTAAGAATCATAACAAGACCATTTGATCATTCATCAGTGATTTATGGTCCAGCAAAAGTTTCTTATGACTATGAAGAAGCATCTGAATATGCATCTAATGGTCTTGATGTAATCATGTGCTATACAGAGATTAATTAAAGGAGAATAATTATGAAAGAGTACCACGAAGAACTTATTATTGAGCTTTGCCGTCCAAATGCAATTCTTCCAAAGTATGCCAATGATGGCGATGCTGGAATGGATTTATATAGCTGTGCTGATGTAATTATTCATCCAGGTGAGAGCGCTCTTATTCCAGTTGGTCTTAAAATGGCAATCCCTTATGGTTATGAAGTTCAAATCAGACCTAGAAGTGGAATCTCACTTAAAACACCATTAAGAGTTCCAAATTCTCCAGGAACAATTGACTGCGGCTACAGAAATGAAGTTAATGTAATTCTTTATAATGCTTCAACAAGGGAAGATGCATCTGACGAGAATCCATTTACTCTTAATGATAAAGGGAATAAGAATGGTACTTATATCATTCATGAGGGTGACCGTGTCGCTCAGATGGTATTCACAAGAGTATCTTATGCTGATTTAAAAATTGTTGATTCTGTAGCTGATATTGGAGAAGACAGAGGTGGCGGATTCGGTCATTCAGGAATTAACTGATTTATAGAAATTACTATCTAAAAATGGTATAATTAAATGCTAAAAATTATTGTTGGAGGTCTATTATGCTTGAGATTTACGAATCAGTTGAAAAAAAGCAGAAGACCTCCAAAGCTGTTTATCAGGTAGAGGAAATCGATAAGATTGTCCCAAACTGCTGGGTTAATCTTTATTCTCCTACAGAGGCAGAAATTGCAAGAGTACAGAATGAACTTGGAATTCCACAGGAATTCTTAAGATATCCTCTTGATGAAGAGGAGAGACCACGTATCGACTTTGATGACGATACAGATATTGTCCTTGTAATCGTCGATATTCCATATACAAGAAGGGAAAACGATATCATCAAATATGATACAGCCCCACTTGGAATTATTTTGGCTGATAAGAATATCATTACTGTATCTTTAAGACAGACTCAGATTCTTGAGCGTTTTTACGAGAATCGTGTTAAAGACTTATTAATCGCCTTCAGAACAAGATTTACTATTCAGATTCTTCATGCTGTAGCAAGAGAATACTTGAGACTTCTCCGTTTTATCGATAAGACACTCGATGGTGCAGAGAAGAACCTTGCCAAGGATATTAGTAGTAATGAGCTTTATAAACTCCTTGCTTTAAGTAAATCACTTGTTTACTTTACTTCATCACTTAAGTCAAATGAAGCCGTGCTTGAGAAGCTTATGCGTGGTAGAACTGTTAAGCTTTATGACGAAGATGAAGACCTTCTTGAAGATGCTGTAATCGAGTATAAGCAGGCTCATGAGATGGCCGATATTTATGCCAACATCGTTTCAAGTACTACAGATGCTTATGCGTCAATCATTAACAATAATATGAATGACATAATGAAGGTCTTGGCAGCTGCAACAATTGCACTTACAATTCCTGATCTTATTGGTAGTTTCTTTGGACAGAACTGTCCAATGCCATGGGATGAAACATTTGCCGCTCAGCCTTGGCCATTTCTTGGTCTTTTGGCATCATGTATTATCTGTAGTGTTGTAAGTATTTATGTGCTTCGCAAGAAAAACATGTTATGAGTAAAGGTTTAACTGGAGTAAATTTTGAAAAGCATACAAAGAACAGGGGAAATGGGTTAATCTTAAGAGGAACCCTTGTTTTAAGTATCATTGCTATCGCTCTCGTATTTGTTATTGTTCTCACTATTATAAGTTCCAATAATCTTATGAATATTGAGAGTAATCAGGTTTCTAATGTGCCTTCAAACATTCTTCCATCATATTCAACCTGTAGTTTTGAATCATTTGATAAGCAGACTAGTTTGTCAGGTTGGTTTTTTAAGGTGGACAGACCAATAACTACAGTTATATTCGTTCATGATTCAGGTTCAAACCGACTTCCATTTGGCGTAAATATGATTGATATGATTGAGCGTATGCTTGATGCTAATTACAATGTATTTCTCTTTGATTTGCGTAATTCAGGTGACTCTGGCGGAGATATAACAGGTTATGGTTATCTTGAATGGCAGGACGTACTTGGAGCTATTGCGCAGGTTAGAATGATTTCAGTAACAACTGATGTTATTTTGTTTGGAATTGGTTCTGGTACAACAGCTTGTCTTATGGCATATGACCAGCTTCCAGCTGAAAACCTTACTGATGCAGAACTTGCTCAGTATTCAGATGATATTACATCACTTGGATTTAACAGATCTTATGTAAAGGGAATGATATTTGATTCTCCTGCAAAGAACTCCGATGATTATATAAAGCCACTTGTAGTGCAGAGTCAGTTCCTTGGAAATATCACACAGAATTTTGTACCTTACGCTATTCGTGTATCATCTGGCGTATCATCTTCAATGAATCTTGCGGCTCAGATTTCACGACTTCCAATTCCTGTTTGTATTATTTATGGAGGTCATGATATTTTTGTCGGGTCTGATAAAATACAACAAATTATTAATGAGCGTAACAGACTTAATTCAAGTATCACGTCATCTTTAATGATTCCGGGTGCTGGATATCTTGAGAGCTACAGAATTAATAAAGATTTATATATCGATACTGTAATGAGTTTCTTACAATCATTCTTCATATAAGAAGGTAACTTATGGCTGATAAAAAAGATGTTTTAATTCTTGGAATTGAATCTTCCTGCGATGAGACTGCATGTTCAGTTGTAAAGAATGGCAGAGAGATATTAAGTAACGTAATTGCTTCTCAGGCTGACTTTCACGAGCAGTTTGGAGGTGTTGTACCTGAAATTGCTTCAAGAATGCATGTTGATGCAGTTTATCCTTGCATTTACGATGCTCTTTCGAAAGCTTCAGTTACACTTGATGACATTGATGCTATCGCCGTTACATACGGTCCGGGCCTTGTAGGAGCGCTTCTTGTAGGCCTTTCTGCAGCGAAAGGTCTTAGTGCAACTACTGGTATACCATTAGTAGGTGTTAACCATCTTGCTGGCCACATCTGTGCCAATTATCTTTGTTTTCCTGATCTTGAGCCACCATTTCTCTGTCTTTGCGTAAGTGGAGGTAATACTCAGATAGTACATGTTAAGGACTATACTTCACTTGAGATTATTGGTAGAACAAGAGATGACGCAGCAGGAGAAGCAATTGATAAGATTGCAAGAGTAGTAGGTCTTGGCTATCCTGGTGGGCCTAAGATGGATAAGGCAGGTCAGGGAGGAGACTTTAACAGATATTCTTTCTCAATGCCTCATATGAACGACACATTGGACTTTTCTTTCAGTGGAATTAAGACTTCAGCGTTAAATTTTCTGAATATTGCAAATCAGAAGAATGAAGATATTGATTTAAAGGATTTCGCTGCTTCATATCAGAATCATCTTGCAAATTATCTTTGTCGAAATACAATGAAAGCAGTAGAGCAGACAGGAATACGTAAATTATGTCTTGCCGGAGGCGTTAGCGCCAATTCGTTCCTGCGTAATGTTTTCGAGGAAGCTTGCAAAAAGAATAAAGTATCTGTATATTATCCAAAACTTGGACTTTGTACCGATAATGGTGCTATGATAGCCTCAGCAGGTTATTATGAGTATATGAGAGGAACAAGACATTCACTTGATTTAAATGCAGTTCCTTCACTTAAATTAGATAAATAAACAGGTAATATATGGCAATTGTAAAAGGAATTAAGGTTATTGCTGAGAATCGTAAGGCTTTTCACGATTACTTTATTGAAGAGAAGTATGAGTGTGGTGTTGCTTTATCAGGAACAGAAGTAAAGAGCTTACGAGCAGGCAAATGCAATTTAAAAGATAGTTATGTCACTGTAAAAGACGGTGAGATATATCTTATTGGTGTGCATATAAGTCCTTACGAGATGGGAAACAGATTTAATCTAGATCCAATGAGATCTCGTAAGCTTTTGATGCACAAGAGGGAGATTATCAGACTTTATTCAATCACAAAGCAGGATGGTTTGACTATTGTTCCAACCAAGTGCTATTTCAAAGATGGTAAAGTAAAGTTTGAAATAGGTCTTGCCAGAGGTAAGAAGAACTACGATAAGCGCGATGTTCTTGCTGAGAAGCAGGCAAAGCGTGACATCGACAGAGCAATGAAGATTAAGAACAGATAATTATGCAGAACAAGTATTCAACATCATTTAATACTCCAGTAGAAGATAAGAGAGTTTCTATCTCTAATTTAATCTGTGCAATCATATCATGGATTATAACTGTTGTTTGGATGCTTGAAATCTTCAATTTTTCAGCTGAAACAGGTGATGAATCTTCATTCAGAAGCCAAGAATTATTGATATTTTTACACACCAAACTGAATCTTACATTTCTAGATGAAGTACTATTAAGAAACATGGCGCATGTTACAGAGTTCGCTCTATTGACTCTGATTTCATTTATAGCTATTAGCTTTTCAAGCCGAATTATCAAAAACGAAGGTCCAACTGAATATTTGATGGTTTCAATCAAATCTGAAAATGAAATGTGTATTTTATCAAGTCTTTGGATTTCATCATTGTTTGCAATTCTTGATGAGTATCATCAGTTATTTGTAATCGGACGATCTGGATCAATCATTGATGTTTGTATTGATATGATTGGAATCGTAGTTGTACTACTGATAATACGAATAGCATTTTCAATCAAAATGATATATTTGAACAAGACACTTTAGAAGAAGACCCTCAGAAGAGGGTCTTTTAAAATCCGTAAGTTTTTGAAATATACAACTCGTTCTGCACAATTTCAAATACGGCTAATTCGGTATAATTACAATTTTGGTGAATTAAGAAGATATAGTTTATGATAAAACGATTAGTTGCTAAGGCCTGAAATCACTGTGTTTGCGGGTTTTGGGACATTATTATGATTTTCTGTTAATTCCGAATTACATAATTTCTTATAATTCGTTTATTTCGTATTTTTATTCTAATTCGTTTCTTTTCTTTATATTTCACCAACTGATTATCTGATTCATTCATTTCTAACTCACCAGAATTTTTTTATCATAGATTCATACGTTCAAAATGTTTCTGTTAGTTCCTGTGACGCATTATTGTCTGTGAATTATTCAGTTAATGTTTTTCCTGAAATTATATGATTGTATTTTAAATCTCATTAAATGATTCGAACTAACTCATAATTTTTCTATGTAATGATTTTGAAAATGCTTATAGTTATTGATCATGGAATTGATTGTTCGTTTGTTGTTTTAGAACTATTAATTCAGCTAGGATTAATGTACCTATTTTATAATTAACTTTAAATCAAATAAATACTTTGATTATCAAAATATTTTCTATTACACATTAAAAATCTCTGTATTAATTGAATTATCATTAATACTAATAATCATAAACTGATGTTTTTCAAGTCCAAGCGACGGAACAATCACTGCGTTATCTATATATCGCTCATAATGCCTGTGGCCGAAGAACATGTAATCGTAGTCATAATCTTTAATCAAACGCTGAAAATCGCCATTTTCGAGCGTTTTAAGCGAATAATATGGATATGAATCATTCAAATCCTTAATTATGTAATGCATGAATAGAATCCTCTTCCCCGAGGTCTCCACTACTAATTCAAAAGGGAGGTTCTGAATCCAGTTTAACTGATCTGAAGTTAAGGAATCTTTTGTTACTGAAAGACTGTCAAAATCCTTAATATCCATCATGAAATTCTCAATACCACGATTTATATAAGCTTCCCAATTACCAGAAACAGTCTCTATACCACGATTAATAATTGCATTTAAACACGATATATCATCAGTACCTTTACCAATGATATCACCAAGACAAATAATCCTATCAACATCTAAAGTATCTATTAATTCCAGGGCTTTGTTTAACGCATCAATATTTCCGTGGATATCAGTAATTACAGCAATTTTCATGGAAATATCTTATAAAAAAAGAGGCCGTATTACTACGGCCTCAGGTAAACATATTATTAACGATTTGATTAACCAATACTTGCATCAAGAGCCTGCTTGATATCAGCAATAAGATCATCAGGATTCTCAATACCAACAGAGAATCTGATAAGATCTGGCTTTACACCAGCCTCAATAAGCTGCTCCTCAGAAAGCTGACGATGTGTATGACTTGCTGGGTGAAGTACACATGATTTAGCATCAGCTACGTGTGTAACGATAGAAATGAGCTTAAGGCTATCCATAAACTTAACAGTTGTATCTCTGTCACCCTTAATACCAAAGCACATTACACCACAAGTACCATTTGGCATATACTTCATAGCTCTGTCATGTGAGCTATTAGACTCAAGACCCGGATAATTTACCCAGGCAACACGCTCATCAGACTCAAGATACTGAGCAAGCTTCAAAGCGTTAGAACAGTGCTTTTCCATACGTACTGAAAGAGACTCGAGACCAAGATGCAAATAGTAAGCATTCTGAGGTGCCTGGATTGAACCTAAATCTCTCATCATCTGTACAGTTGCCTTAGTAATATAAGCACCCTTACCAAACTTTGTTGCATATGTAATTCCGTGATATGAATCGTCTGGTGTTGTAAGTCCTGGGAACTTATCAGCATACTTCATCCAATCAAAGTTTCCAGAATCGATAATAGCACCACCAATACAAGATGCATGGCCATCCATATACTTAGTAGTTGAATGAGTTACGATATCAACGCCATGCTCAATTGGACGGCAGTTAATTGGTGTTGCAAATGTATTATCAACAATAAGTGGAATTCCATTATCATGAGCAACCTTTGCGAACTTCTCAAAATCAAGAACAGCACAAACTGGGTTTGAAATAGTCTCACCAAAGATACACTTTGTATTTGGCTTAATAGCTGCGCAAATCTCTTCGTAAGAAGCCTCTGGATCTACGAAAGTACACTCGATACCCATCTTCTTCATTGTTACACCGAAGAGATTAAATGTACCACCATAGATTGAAGATGAAGAAATAAAATGATCACCAGCCTCACAAATATTAAATACTGCAAAGAAGTTAGCAGCCTGACCTGAAGATGTAAGCATACCTGCAACACCACCTTCAAGCTCTGTAATCTGAGCAGCTACCATATCATTTGTAGGATTCTGAAGTCTTGAATAGAAATAACCTGAAGCCTCAAGATCAAACAATGCACCCATATCATCAGAAGAATCATACTTAAAAGTTGTGCTCTGATAAATTGGAATCTGTCTTGGCTCACCATTCTTAGGAGTATATCCAGCGTGAACGCACTTAGTATCAATATTATTCATTGAAAATGTTTCCTTTCAAAAATCGTACTTGGACCATTGTACCAAAATTTATTAGAAATTAATAACCTTTGGTGCACCTGTAAATGAAGAAAATGTTGCAACAGCATCCTTCATATAAAGTACTTCAGTATTCTCATCATTTGGATCATACATAGACTTAAGATTTGGATAAGAATCAAGCATGTGAACCTTTGCAGCGATATTCTCGTCACGTACTAACTTACATGCGATTCGAAGCCATGTGCCATCCTTAAAAGCACAGATTTCAACATTTGAATTAGCCTGAATCTGCTTAGAAACATCCTTAACTTTACCTGTCTGAATATAAAGCTTATCTTCAAACAAATCGATAGTACCAAATGGTCTTACACGTGGCTGATTTCCTTCAACTGTTGCAAGATAATATGTACCACAATCCTTCAAAAACTCATAAACTTCCTGCATAGAAATATCCTCCTAAAATTATTCTTCAGTGTCGCCAGCAATAGCAACGTCTTTTATTATGATTGATGGGAAGAAATACTCCCCTACACCCATTGGATATGAATATACATCATTTCCAACATCAGAAATCTTCTTAAGTAAGTCATAGAAATTATCCGAAATAGTAATCTGCTCAACTGATCTTACAATCTCACCATTCTCAATAAGATAACCTCCACAGAATAATGAGAAATCACCGCTAATAGCATTTACACCAGCGTGAAGACCATTAAGTTCTGTAATATAAAGACCATTATTAAGTTTCTTACAAAGACCTTCGAAATCAAGTTCTCCAGGAACAACAACAAGATTAGTAAGTCTCGTACCACCTGAAAAACCATTTCCTGTGGACTTAACATTATCCTTGTTTGCTGACTTCAAATTGTAAAGAGAAGCCTCAAATACACCGTTATTAAGAAGGTTCTTTTCAGTAGTCAAAACACCCTCAGTATCAAATGGAGCCTTCGATAAAGCCTTCTCGTACATAGGAATCTCTTTAATTGTTAATGAGTCAGAAGCAATCTTTGTTCCCGCTTTGCCATTCAAAAGAGAAATTCCTTTCTGCATGGAATAAGCATTAAAATTCGAAGCGAAAGAAGAAAACAAGGAAATAAAAGCCTCATTAGAAAGAATAATGTTGTACTTATTCGATGGAACTGCAGAAGCACCGAATTTTCCTAGTACATCCTTCTTAAGTTTAGAAAGGAACTTTTCCTTATCAAACTTATCAATATCATTACCGTACCAGAAATTGCCACCAGTCTTAGTAACGCCATCTTTTACTGCTCTGACCTCAGCAAATAGTGAACAGTTATCTTCATCAGTAGAAAGATTAAGTCCCAAAGAATTAAGAATCATCGTTCTTGTTGAAGATGAATTTAACTGAAGATAATCAACAGACTTTATTGCCTCATCAATGGCAAAAATATCCTTCTCAAGTTGTAATCCGAGTTCAGCAAATTTTGAATAGGTATTCTTAGAATAAGCTTCAGTCTTCTGAGAAAAATGAAGTTCTTTATTATCAGGATCACAGTAAATAAAATCCTCATCTTCATCATCGAGAATAGAACAGTTTGATGCAGCATTTTCGAGAAGGAAAACTAAAGCCTCATCTGAAAATTCAGATGTAGAAGCTGTTGCCATCTGACCATCTTTCTTACCCTTAAATGTAACTCCAACGTTTGAAGATCTCTCATAAGAAGAAACTTCACCCATGAGAATCTGAACAGTCATAGACTCCTCTTCATCGTATCGAACCTGACAATCAGAAAATCCATAAGAAGGTGCCTTTGAAATGATATTGCTCATAAAATTTTCAGCTATTTTGATATCCATGGTAACTTCCTCCTTACTCTCTTCCACCAACAAGAATAGATGACAGTCTGATTGTAGGCTGACCTACAGTAACAGGGATACTTCCCGAAATAGAACCACACATACCAGCTGAAAGCTCAAGGTCATTTGCAACTCTGTCAATGTTCATAAGAACTTCAGCGCCCTTACCAATAAGTGTAGCGCCACGAACAGGCTCGCAAATCTTACCATTACGAACTATATATGCTTCACTTGAAGCGAAATTAAATTCTCCTGTAGAAGTATCAACGGAGCCTCCACCAAGCTTGGAACAGTAAAGTCCATATTCAGTATCAGCAATAATATCTTCAGGAGTCTCACTGCCAGCTGCAATATAAGTGTTACTCATTCTTGATGTAGGAGCATAAGCATAACTCTCACGACGTCCACATCCAGTTGATTCAACACCCATTCTTCTGCCGCCAAGTTTATCCACGAGATAGTTCTTAAGAACTCCATTCTCAATAAGAACCAAATCAGAAGATTCATGACCTTCATCATCGATCATGTAAGAACCCCATTCGCCCTTAATCCTTGCAAAATCGCAGGCAGTAACAACAGGAGATGCAATATTCTTGCCAATCATATCTGTAAAACATGAAGATTTGATACCAACAGAAGTTGATTCAAGAGAATGTCCACATGCCTCATGGAAAATTACACCACCAAAACCATTTCCAAGAATTACAGGCATTCTTCCTGATGGTGCATATCCAGCTGAAAGCATTCTTAAAGCAGTATCACAGCACTCCTTAGTTTTATCCATAATTGGATATTCATTAATGAATTCAAAACCTCTCATTGTTCCAGGAGCAACTCTTCCTGTCTGCTTCTCGTTACCTTCGGAAGCAATTACTTCAACTGAAAGTCTTGAACGAGACTGCTCTTCACTTCTGTTAAGTCCATCTGAATTAATGATATGGATATTTCTTGTTCCATAATTATATGAAGACAAAGTCTGAGTAATCTTTGAATCATAAGAAAAAGCATAATCAGAAGACTTCTTTAAAAAGTCTACAATATCAGATTTATTAACCTTGAATGGGTCTAAATCAATAATAGAAGGCGTAGAATGGCACTTCGCCTCTAATTCCTTAATACGTCCACTATTTCCGCTTCCAAGAGCTTCTGAGGCCTCTTTAGCGAGTTTAATGAGAACTTCTGTATCTGAATCATTTGAATGCACATAAACAACATTAGTGCCACTCATAAGTCTGATACCAACACCTGAAGTAATGGATGAAGATGCTCTGTTTACTTTTCCATTTAAAAGCCCAACAGAATTTGTCTTGTTTTCTTCAATGAAGATATCAGCAAAGTCAGCTGCGCCACTCATTGCAGCTTCAAGAATTCTATAAGCATTGCTTTCGCTTAACATATTTAACTCCAATCAAAATTTATACAAAATAATTATCTCGCATTTCTGCGGGATAATCATCAATAAATTAGTTAATACTGAATTATTACTTATAATCTTTCAAAAGAAACAATATTCCAGGCATCCTTTTTAAGCTGATACTTCGTTTTACAATATGGACAATTAGAATCTTTCAAAGCATTAAATGCTGCGCCACAGCTATCACAGTTAATTTTTGAAAAAGAGAAACCATAATCAACTGGTTTACCAATATCTTTCTGAAGAGTTACTACATACTGATCAGCGCGTGACTTAATCTCTCCATCAACAGCATAAAAACCTTCAGCAAACAGAACAACTTTAACACTTGCAATCATGTCCTTATCCACAGAATACTGCTTGTTATAGATACCAAATCCCTCAAACTTAAAGTCAACTAACTGAGGCAACAAAGGTGTCTCGTTTGTTAAAGTTACAAATGGCAAAGAAGAAGGATTTTCTGAATACAAAAGAATTGTAATCTGACTAATTGCTTCTGATCCAAACTGCTTATAAGAGAAATCATCTCTATACTGCTTCATAAACTCCTGATATTCCTTCTGGGAGTTACCAACAATCTGAAGCATTTTCATATCTTTACCAGCTTCAGAAAACAATGTAAAAAGACGACCATAAGCTTTAGCATATCTGCCAACAGGGTTTCCACCAGCATCTTTTGTAGATACATACATATCTGGCTTATCGTAACTATTAGTGATTGATGGGAACAAATCAGTCATTTCAAACGATGTGCCACAGAAAGGACATCCATTTCTAATTGTACTAATAAGCTCAGGTGAGCCACAGTTTGGACAGTTTATCAGAGTATCCTCAGTAAAGTCTTTATTAATAAGATCAGTACAGCAAATACTACGCATCTTATCACCGGATCTTCTAAAAATACCCTTGTTCTCTTTTGTCGCAACAATAGTTCTAACTTCATTGATATTTACAACTTTTGAAGAAATAGAATACTTTCCGTCTCCCATATGAAACTCAATATCGTGATCAGATCTGTCCTTAGTAACCAAATGAATCCAAAGCCCATACTTATCGAGTCTGTTTCTATGAGTTATATGAGCAAAGTTTTCATATTCTGATGCACACGAAATTCGGTCAATTTTATGACTATAAAAAGCATCAACCTGCTGATTATAATTCTCGTAAATTGTCATTGAAATTAAAACCCCTTAATATCTCTTAATCTTCTTAGAAGTATTCTTCTCAAACTCATGATCCTGGTAAATTGTCTTCTTAATCTTCTTAAAGATTTCAAGCTTCTCATTTACTTTTGAAGATACAGACTCAAGTAGCTTCTGAATATCTTCATCTGATGGATTCTCACCAAGCTCCTTCTTAACTTCATCCATATCAGGATAAATAGTAGCAACGATAACAATATCGTCCTTAGTCTCATCATGAACGCCTGAAACTACGCTTTCAGCTACAAATGGTGAAAGTGAAAGTAAATACTCAATCTCTTCTGGGAATACATTCTTACCGTTCTTGGCAATGATTACGTTCTTCTTTCGTCCTGTAATAATACAGAAACCATCCTTATCAATATAACCTAAGTCACCAGTATGATAGTATCCATCGTTGTCTAATGCAGCTGCAGTATTCTCAGGATCGTTATAGTATCCAAGGAATACATTATCCCCCTTAGCGATAAACTCACCTACACCATTCTCATCTGCATCAATAATTTTGACATCAACACCAGGCAAAGGAAGACCAGCAGCTTTGTCATTAAAATCTACATCACGGTTAAGAGCAAGAATTGGTGCACACTCAGTAAGACCATAGCCCTGAAGACAGATAAATCCTATATCCTGAAAAAACTTAAGCATCTCTGGATTTACAGGAGCGCCACCTAAGATAATAAGACTCATTCTGCCACCAAATACATCGTGAAGCTCTTTAAAGAGTTTTCTTCTCACATCAATTTTAAACTTCAAAAGGAAGTTCGAAAGTTTAATACCTGTCTTAAGTTTCTTTGCTTTCTTAGGATCTGCATTTAAGTTCTTCATAATTGTCTTATAGAACATCTCAAGCATTACAGGAACCATAAGTACTGCCGTAGGCTGAGCTTCCTTAATGTTTGTCTTAAGATACTTGAGACCCTCACAAATTGCTACTGTAGTACCTCTATAAATCTGTCCCAAGAATCCACATGTACACTCATATGTGTGATGAAGTGGAAGAACTGAGAAGAATACATCATTCTTATCGATATAAAGCATTGAAAACATTGCTTCAAGATTTTTACAGATGTTTCTCTGGCAAAGCATAACAGCCTTAGACTTTGAAGTAGTACCAGAAGTAAAAAGAAGAATTGTCATCTCATTAGGGTCAATTGGTGTATCAAGGAAAGTTCTGTCACCACTTTCGAGAAGTTTTTCACCTTCAGAAAGGTAATCAGCCAAACTTTCAAAGCGATCATCTTTTGAACTATCCATGCAAACGTAATGCTCAATTGTTGGAACTTTACCATAAATGGCATCAACAGCATCAAGCT
This sequence comes from Saccharofermentans sp., assembly GCA_045598005.1. GTDB lineage: Bacteria > Bacillota > Clostridia > Saccharofermentanales > Saccharofermentanaceae > Saccharofermentans. The sequence goes on from JAZLLF010000044.1 coordinate 42,662, forward strand.
TTGTCTTTGAGAAAATAAGAACTTCAATCTCGGCTCTCTCAAGACAGTTTAAAATCTCATCTGGATGAAGTTCCTTATCGATTGGTACAACGCAACCAACACCATTTGTTGTAGCAAGATATGAAACATACCATTCATATCTTGTTTCAGCAAGAATAGCAACACGCGCACCCTTCTTAACCTTTGTCATAAGACATGTTCCAAGGCAGTCAATATCGTGATCATACTTCTCTGTTGAAACAGGAACATACTCTCCACCCTTCTTTTCTTTATGAAGAAATACTGGGTTTTCAGGGAAATTCTTAACACGATTCTTAATAACATCACGAAGATTCTCAACGTGCGTTACTTCATATAAAGGAATGTTTTTCATATCTATCTCCTATCACATTTCATAAATAAATATAAACAAAAATTGACTTTAATTGCAAACAAAAAATGAGGCCGGTTATGAACCAGCCTCAATATATATAGCTAAATTAAAACAGAAAATTGGCTCTTAACAGAAACCTTTGCTCTTACAAAGCTCAGCTCTCTCCTTTGCCTTTCCACCAAGAGCAATCTGCTCATCAATAAATGTTGGATGGCTCTTAAAGAAATCTGCCATGTAATCATCAGGAGAAGCTAAGAACTTCATAACGAGTGCATGCTGCTGCTCGTTGATATATCCAGATGAGAGTGCTTCGTCAAAAAGATCCTTATTAATACCTGTAAGTGTCTCCATGTTAACGCCAAGACCTGTAAGAACAGCACGTCCATTCTGATGACGATCTACAACAGCGATTGTATCAGTTATCTCAGCACCCAAATCTCTGATTACAGGTACCCAGGCTCTCTCATATGAAGAAGCCTCAGTAATAAGGTCAGCAATATGAAGAACCTTCTTACCTGCCATCATCTCCTTTGAAGATGTTGTAGGATTCTTAAAATCAGAATCAGTATAAACAGATGACAAATCCTTAAATACTGTAAGATGTGGCTTACCAAGAAGATGAGCTGGAACCATTGAGAAGAAGAAATCTCTTCTCTCGCCACCAGAGATTACGTCGAACTCATACTTTGAAGCTGCTTCAACAAGCTTGTCAGTAACATTCTTAAAAATCTCATTTGTGTTATAAAGATTCATAAACTCGTTAAAAATCTTCTCAGGAGCTGAAAGCTTATCCTCTGAAGTAGCTGCTTCGATAAACTTAAGCATTCTGTTGGCTTCATCCTCATCCTTTGCAAGGAAGTGAGTATTGATATAGAAAGGACCAATCTTTCCTGATGTATACCAGAAAGGTGTCTCCTCTGGAGCTACTCTAACGGCATTTGTCTTAAACAAATCACTTGATACTGAACTCATTTTAAATACCTCACTTAAAATTTTCCCAAAGCTTCAATGTACCTGTAACATCAGAAAGCTTTGTATTATTTTCCTTACACCAGTTAATAAGATCTGAAGTAATATCAACTGGACAAGTTGGATGAACAAGAGAACCTGTACCGATTTCTACTGCAGATGCACCAGCAATCATAAACTCAAGAACATCCTCGTAATTCATGATACCACCGCATCCAATGATTGGGATATCAAGAACCTGACTGCATTCAGCTACCATTCTAATAGCAACAGGCTTTACAGCAGGACCAGAGTATCCACCAGTATTGTTATTAAGTACTGGTCTTCTTGTCTTAATGTTAATAACCATACCAAGAAGTGTATTAATCATTACTACTGCATCAGCTCCACCTTCCTGAGCAGCAAGAGCAATACTCTTAATGTCAGTAACGTTAGGAGTTAACTTAATCCAAAGTGGAAGATCAGTTAATCCACGAAGAATTGAAACAATCTCCTTAACCTGCTGTGGATCAGCACCAATTGACATACAACCAGCCTTAACATTAGGACATGAAAGATTTACTTCCAATGCATCAATCATGTCCTTATGTGGATCAAGCTTTTCAACCATCGCAATATAGTCATCAAAGGAGTGACCAGCTACATTGATAATTCTTCCACAACCAAGATTATTCATATAATCAAGATCGTGCTCAAGGAAATAATCAACACCAGGGTTTTGAAGTCCAACACAGTTAAGCATACCAGCAGCAGTGTCAGCTACACGAACGCCTTCATTACCCTGTCTTGGCTTAATTGTAAGTCCCTTAGAAGAAAGACCACCAAGGATTGATAAATCGTAATACTCAGAAAGCTCATGACCAAAGTTACAAGTTCCTGAAGCAAGAATAAGCGGGCTCTTAAGATTAACTGATCCAACTTTTACATTAATATCATCACTAAATAAAGTACTCACCAGATAACCTCCTCATATGGGAAAACAGGACCATCTTTACAGCATCTTACATGCTTAAACTCTTCGCCATTCTCCTCTGCCTTAAGCTTACAAACGCAAACAAGACAAATACCAATACCACAAGCCATACGCTGCTCCATAGAAACATGGCACTTAAGTCCATGATCCTGCGCCCACTTACCAACAGCCTTCATCATTGGAAGTGGACCAACGCACATAACCTCAGCGTCTTCCAAATCTTCCTTCGAAAGAGTATTAAGTCCGTCACAGCAATTTCCCTTGATACCAGCATCACCAACGTCAGTTGTAAGAATATAATCCTTACGATTCATTACAATCTGGCTTGCATCTCTAAAGCCCTGAACTACAACATGGTCAATACCACACTCATCGAGCATCTCATGAGCAAAATTGATTGGAAATACACCTGTACCGCCACTAACAAGAATATACTTGTCACTATTTGTGAAGTTAAAACCATTTCCCAAAGGACCAAGAACAGTAATTTCCTGTCCCTTCTCGAAAGCAGAAATCTCAGTTGTACCCTTTCCAACAACTTTTACACCGATAGAAAAAGTACCCTTATCAAGATTTACTGAAGCGATACCAAATGGTCTTTTAAGAAAGCGAGAACATGAAACATTCACAAACTGACCAGGAATTGCTATCTCAGCAATCTCAGGACAATTAATATGAATAAATGCCGTGTCGCTATTAAGCATCTTTTTTGCAACTACAGTTGCTTTATATTCCTGCATCATACAAACTTTCTATCCTTAAGAGCAGCATTGAGAAGCATCTTCATATCGATTGCTTCACGTCTTGTAGCCTCAACAAACTTTGTTGGCTTAAGATTCTCAGCCTTCTTCCAAGCACACATAAGGCTTCTTGATGCGTTAACAATAGAACCTGTTCCTTCCTCTGTAAATGAAGCAACAGCAGCATCAGGACCAGCACCCTGAGCGCCGTAACCTGGAACAAGAATAAGAGCATTTGGCATTCTCTTACGAGCTTCAACAGCCTGCTCTGGAACAGTAGCACCAACTACGGCACCAACGCTTGAGAAACCATTCTCACCAATAAGATCTGAACCCCACTCCTGTACCTTATCTGCCATAAGCTGATATACAGTTCTTCCATCCTCAAGCTTTAAGTCCTGAAGATCACCAGCTGATGGATTTGAAGTTCTTACGAGTGTAAAAATACCTCTTCCATCTCTCTTACAAACATCGATAAAAGGCTTAACACCATCGATACCAAGATAGCCATTTACAGTAACAGCATCAGCACCGAACTTAATCTCTTCAACACCATGAGTCATAAGTGTCTTACCAATAATAGCCTCAGCATAAGCTGTAGCTGTTGAACCAATATCGTTACGCTTTGCATCAGCGATTACAAGCATGCCCTTTGACTGCGCATAATCGATAGTTCTAAGAAGGACCTCAATACCCTTGATACCATACATCTCATAGTAAGCAAACTGTGGCTTAATAGCAGGAACGATATCACATACTGCATTAATAAGGCCTACGTTAAACTCATAAATAGCCTCTGCTGTTGATCTGTCATTGTCATCAGGATATTCCATAACCCACTTGGCAACAATCTCATTAGGAATGTACTCAAGCTTTGGATCAAGACCCATTACAGTTGGGTTATCCAATTCCTTAATACGGTTAGTCAATAAATCAGCAAAGTTTTTCATATGTCTTCTTACCTCCCATGATTGTAAGTACAGTTTCACCATAAAGCTTCCAGCCATCAAATGGTGTGTTTCTGCTCTTTGAAAGCATCTTGTTCTTATCGAAAGTAAACTCATTATCAAGATCAAATACTGTTATATCAGCATCATCACCAACATTCATTCCACCTCTGCCAAGCTTCAAAATCTTTGAAGGGTTATAGCACATAAGATCGATAAGTCTTTCAATAGAAATTATACCTGTCTTAACAAGATATGTATAACCTAAAGCAAAAGAACTCTCAAGTCCAACAATACCGTTATTAGCAAGTGAGAATTCAAGTTCCTTCTCATCCTGATGATGTGGAGCATGGTCTGTTACGATACAGTCAATTGTTCCATCCTTAAGACCTTCAATAATTGCCTGCTTATGCTCTTCAGTTCTAAGAGGCGGATGCATCTTAAAGTTAGTATCATAATTCTCACAAGCATCATCAGTAAGAGTAAAGTAATGAGGGCATGTCTCAGCTGTAACCTTTACGCCACGAGCCTTTGCATCTCTGATCATTCTTACTCCACCCTTAGTTGAAACATGGCAGATATGAACTGGAACATCAAGATACTCTGCAAGAATAAGGTCACGGGAAATCATAATGTCTTCAGCAGCTGTAGGAATACCTCTGATACCGATAGAAGTTGATACTGGACCTTCGTTCATTGCACCCTCTGAAAGGAAATCATCCTCACAGTGATTAAGAACTGGCATATCAAAATCTGACGCATACTCGAGAACCTTACGCATAATTCCTGCGTTAGCAATAGGCTTACCATCGTTAGAAACAGCTACAATACCTGCTTCCTTCATAAGACCAATCTCAGCAATCTCCTTTGTACCAAGACCCTTATTAGCAGCACCGATTGGATATACACGGCACTTAGCTCCTTCTGCCTTCTTCAAAATACCGCTTACAACAGCAGCATTATCACAAACTGGGAAAGTATTAGGCATAGAACAAACTGCTGTAAAACCACCTCTTGCAGCCGCAGCACAACCAGTAGCAATTGTTTCTCTATACTCGTAACCTGGCTCTCTTAAATGAACGTGCATATCAACAAGTCCAGGAAATACCATCTTTCCACCAAGATCGATTACTTCATCAGCCTCATTCTCAGCAAATGGAGCTGCGAACTTCTCACCATCGATATAAAGTTCTGTCTTATCAGAATTAAAAACCTTACAATTCTTAATTAAAGTTTTCACAGATTGTTCCTCCTTGCCATAAGTAAGTAAAGTACAGCCATACGAACTGCTACACCATTTGTAACCTGCTCGTTGATAACTGACTGATCACAGTCATAAACAGCTGTTGGAAGCTCAACACCATGGTTACATGGACCTGGATGCATAAGGAAAGCATCAGGCTTTGCAAGCTGCAAAATTTCAGGAGTAATTGCATAGAACTTTGAATACTCAGCAACTGATGGGAAAAGTGCACTGTTCTGTCTCTCAAGCTGAACTCTAAGACCCATAACAGCATCAGCATCCTTAACGCAGTCTGCTACGTTATCAGCTACTCTTACGCCCATCTGCTCAATACCAACTGGCATCATTGTTCTTGGACCATAAACGCTTACCTGTGCACCAAGCTTAGCAAGTCCAATAGCGTTAGATCTTACTACACGGCTGTGGTAGCAGTCGCCACAGATGGCAATCTTCTTGCCCTCAAATGTATCGAATCTCTCATACATTGTGAGCATATCGAGAAGTGCCTGAGTTGGGTGCTCATTCATACCGTCACCAGCATTAACTACAGAAGCATTAATCTTGTTTGCAATTGAATGTGGAGCACCAGACTGGTTATGTCTCATGATAATAATATCTGTACCCATTGCATCAAGTGTTCTAACAGTATCAAGGAGTGACTCACCCTTAGCTACAGATGAACCGCTTGATGAAATGTTAGCACTTGAAGAACCCATATATTTTGAAGCCATCTCGAAAGAGGTTCTTGTTCTTGTACTATTCTCATAGAAAAGTGTGATTACAGCTTTTCCCTGTAAATGGCTTGTCTTCTTATTACCAGAAGAAATAACCATCTTCATTGTCTTGGCAGTATCTAAGATTTCCATAATCTCATCAGGTGTAAGCTGCTTCATGCCAAGAAGGTCTTTATTTTTAAGTGCCATTATTCAGCCTCCTTTTTAATAATTACATCTGTTTTGTTATCTACGTCATCGAAAGCAACTTCGATTGACTCATGAATTGATGTAGGAACATTCTTACCAACGTAATCAGCTCTGAATGGAAGCTGTCTGTGACCACGGTCAATAAGAATAGCAAGCTGAATGCAAGCTGGTCTTCCCATATCAAAAATATCATCGATTGCAGAACGAATTGTTCTTCCAGTAAAAAGAACATCATCAACAAGAATAATCTTTGTATTATTAACATCAAATGGAATATGTGTTCCATTAACAACAGGGTGAGCACTTAATGTTGAAAGGTCATCTCTGTAAAATGTGATATCAAGGATACCAAGGGGAACTTTAACCCCCTCAATCTCTTCGAGACAGTCTCTAATCTTCTTTGCCATAGAAACGCCACGTCTCTGAATACCAATAATTGCAATATTCTCAAGACCAGCATTCTTTTCAATAATCTCATGAGAAATACGAATAATCGCTCTGTTAACAGCAGCTTCATCCATGAGAACAACTGATGTACCTTCCATACTAAAGCTCCTTTCAATACTATTATCGGCAACAAAAATGCCGAATTAGAATAAACTAACCCGGCAATTATAATCAAAATATATATAGAAACATTATGTACTTTGAAATCTTACAACCTCGCCGAGTTGCTTAAAGATTAACTACATAAAGTCTATGCCTATAAAGTGAATAAATCAAGTTACAAAGCTAAAGTCAGAGAACAAATTTAAACAATCCATCCTTATTGCAATAGACATAAATATGACGAGCAAATCTAGGTTCAATTCGAACTTCCGGATTCCATTCCGGATACTGCTTAAATATCTGAACAGAGTTATCTAAAACAGCTGCAATAAATGAAATAGAATGCTTTTTTGTCATCTCATGATTGAGTGACACAAACAACTGATCTTCAACCTTTTCAATGCTAATAAAATGTGATTTCTCATTAACATCTTCAATAGATTCTGGGGCAGTAGTTCTATATCTGTAACTGACTGGTTCCAAAGGCGGCAGAGTAATTCCGCAACAGCTTATAACAGCATCCCCAACTGAAGAAATTATATTTCCACATATTGGACAGACATAAAATTTTGTTTTTAAAAGATTGGAAGACTTATTAAGATTAAGAACCTCGTTTCCTGACATTAATTCAATCACTGAAACACCTAGTACAGAAGCAAGATCTTCTATAAGTGAGATATCAGGAAGTCCTCTTCCTGTTTCCCATTTGGACACAGTCTTATCGCTTACATTTAAAAGTGAAGCAAGTTCACTTTGTGTCAGTTGTTTCTTCTCGCGTAATCTCTTAATTGTATTTCCAGTAATGTAGTTATCCATAGTTTTTTACCTCCTGAACTGACTACATACTACAAATGAGACTTCTAACTAACAACCTACTAAAAGTAGAGCACTCATTTAAGCTTATACTGCATTTCAGTATAAGGATTGTCGTAGTTAATAAAGCCAAGTTTTCTGTAAAGACCTGAACCCATTTCGCTTGCGCCAAGATCAATATATGAAAGATTAAGTTCCTTACCCTTTTCGATAGCCATTTGCATAAGAGTTGATGCATAACCCTTTTTACGAGATGAATTTTCTGTATATACGCCTATAATTTCTGCAAATTTACCATTGGGGCAGCCTCTGTTGGCTGGCTTTTCATAAACAAGCATTATTACGCTGCTTTTTGGAATATCTTCTTCATAACAGATAAAACAATAGCAGTCATTATTAAGATGTTTCTCAAAATAAGCCTTAACTTCAGTAGACAAAAGATTAGCCTCATCATCTGTAAAATTCTCATAAGCATCATTTCTAAAGTAAGAAATTCTAAGATTTGTAAGTGAATCAATATCACTTAATTCAGCACACTTAAATACAGTATTATTCATCAGCAAACTCTTCCTCATATAAACTGATTAACTTCTCATAACGCTTGAAAAAGCGGCTCTTCTTCAAGTCTTTCCCCTGTATCTGAAACATCTTTCCACCGTACAGGTATTCTGCTACCTCTTTAAGACCAAGGCTCTTCATACCACTAATTCCAGGAGTTGAACTTACCATACTACCAATTTCATCAAAGAAGATTCCGCTTTCGGCAAGAAACTCAATATGTTCAATAAGGCTTCCATATAGAAGCTGAACAATATTAGGAAGTCTTAACTTAGGCACAGTTCCCGAAAGTAAAATGTACCCCTTATACCTGCCTGGTAAATCAAGAAACTCAGCATCTTCAAGACTAATTTCAGATTCGTGAACTGAACCAGTCATAACTTCTTCATAGAATTCTTCTTCAAGTGCAATAAATATCCAGTAACCTGCAATCTTTCCTTCAGTTGTAAGAAGAAGTTTCCAATTCATCGGCTGCGAATCAATAAGACGCATTGATTCATCAATTGCATCATCGTCACGAGCGATTTTCTGAGCAAGAACACGTTCATAAGCCTCAATATCAAGTCCTCTGTCATACAGATCATCGTAACCACAAACAGTTACGCCTTCGCTCTCACCTGGCTTTCCAGAAGCAAGAATATCAGCCATTTGGGATGATTCATAACCCTGAACGACAGAAGAATGACGATTCATACGTCTAACATTTGATTCGTTATTAATAACAGACTTTGTGTTTATAATAGAGTGTGTTTCAGGGGTTGGAACACCAGCATTATTACGATAAGAATCAAGCATGCCAGTAATCTCTGAGAATACACTTTCGAAAGAAATGCCGTTATTAGCTGTAACCCACTGACTACGTTTGAGGTAATACTGAAAGAGATCATTAAACTTAATATCTTCAAGCAAAACTGGAACAATTCTTTTATGGAAATCAAAAGCAAGACTTAACTCATTTTTGCAATTCTCGCTCATATTACTTCCTGAACTTACAAGTAACAAAAACACGTCACAATCTGGATTTGAAAGGGCACCAACAATCTGTTCCGGATACGAAGCACCTGGAGCTATACTTCCAGGAGCCATCCAATAACTGTAGCCATTACTTTCAAATGCCTGACGCAGTTTCTCAGCATATTCACCATCATGTCCGACGTTATAACTGATAAATACAAACTTCTGTCCCATGAATTCACCTTAAATCTAAATAAATAACAAATCTATTATACAAAATTACGGGCAAAAAAAGATGCCTTCATTAACCGAAGGCACCTTCAAACTAACAATAGTTAAGAATTACTTCTCTGACTTTGCGCCAAGAATCTTACTTGTGATAATACCAAGGATAAGAGCGCAAGCAACCTCAGTAATCTCAATAGAACCAAAGTGCATTGTAAGGCCACCAATACCACAGATAAGAATTACAGATACTGTAAAGAGGTTACGGTTATCATCAAGATCAACCTTCTGAACCATCTTAAGACCTGAAACAGCGATGAATCCATAAAGTGCTACACAGACACCACCCATCACACAGTTAGGAATAGTAGCAAGGAAAGTAACAAATGGAGCTACGAAAGAAGCAACAATTGCCATAATTGCTGTTGTAAGAATAGTAACGATTGAAGCGTTACCAGAGATAGCAACACATCCAACTGACTCACCATAAGTTGTATTAGGACAACCACCGAAGAATGAACCTACCAATGAACCAATACCATCTCCAAGAAGAGTTCTGTGAAGACCAGGCTCTTCGAGAAGATCTGTCTCGATAATAGAAGAAAGATTCTTGTGATCAGCAATATGCTCAGCAAATACTACAAAAGCTACTGGAACATAAGCAACTGCAATAGTACCAACATAACCAGCTGTAAGATCACCAACACCCTTAAATGCAGTAATGAAAGTAAAATCTGGAATCCACTGCATATTTGAGAAAGCAGAGAAATCAATAATCTGAAGAGCAGTATTACCAGTAGAGATACCAATTACTGTAAATATTGCAGCAAGTGCGTAACCAGAAACAATACCCATAATAAATGGAATAAGCTTAATCATCTTCTTGCCATATACTGAACAAATCATAGTTACAAAAAGAGTAACAAGACCACAGATAAGGCATACATAAGGATTTGCAACAGGAGCACCCTCAGCATTTAATACTTTTCCAGTAGTCAAATCGCCAACAGCATTTCCTGCAAGAGAAAGTCCAATGATAGCAACAGTTGGTCCGATAACAACTGCTGGCATTAACTTGTTAACCCAGTTAACACCACAAACCTTAACAACAATTGCAAGAACTACATATACAAGACCTGCAAATACTGCTCCAAGGATAAGGCCAAGAAATCCAAGTTCCATTGATACAGCACCACCAAAAGCAGCAAACATTGAACCAATGAAAGCAAAAGAAGAACCAAGGAAAACAGGGCTCTTAAACTTAGTAAATAAAAGATAAACGATCGTACCAATACCAGCACCAAACAAAGCAGCTGATGTTGACATTCCATTTCCAACAATAGCTGGAACAGCGATAGTTGCAGCAAGAATTGCAAGCAACTGTTGCAATGCAAAGACAAGAACCTTGCCGAAAGCAGGCTTGTCGTTTACGCCATAAGTCATCTTCATATGACTTCCCTCCTTTAAATCTCAGGAATACCCCTAACAGTTATTAAAACAATGATAATAATAAAATATATTTGCGTCAATGAAAATCATATGAACAAAAAAATAGCTCGATACCGAAGTATCGAGCTATTGAAAACTAAATCAATAATTAGTTATTAGAGCTGTGGACCAGCAGCAACAAGAGCCTTACCAGCATCGTTTGTTGTGTACTTAGCGAAGTTCTTCTGGAATCTTGCAGCAAGATCCTTAGCCTTAACTTCCCACTCTGAAGCGTCAGCATATGTATCTCTTGGATCGAGGATAGCTGGGTTTACGTTTGGAAGTGAAGTAGGAACCTCGAAATCAAACATAGGGATCTTCTTTGTCTCAGCCTTGAGGATAGAACCGTCAAGGATAGCATCGATGATTCCACGTGTATCAGGGATAGAAATTCTCTTACCTGTACCGTTCCAACCTGTGTTTACGAGGAATGCCTTAGCATTGTTAGCTTCCATCTTCTTAACGAGCTCCTGAGCGTACTTTGTTGGGTGAAGCTCAAGGAAAGCCTGACCGAAGCAAGCTGAGAATGTAGGAGTTGGCTCTGTGATACCACGCTCTGTACCAGCAAGCTTAGCTGTGAAGCCAGAGAGGAAGTAATACTGTGTCTGCTCTGGTGTAAGGATAGAAACTGGTGGCAATACGCCGAAAGCATCAGCTGAAAGGAAGATTACGTTGTCAGCTGCAGGACCTGCAGATACACCGTTAACCTCAGCAGCGATGTTGTTGATGTGGTTGATTGGGTAAGAAACACGTGTGTTCTCTGTTACTGACTTATCAGCGAAATCGATTGTTCCGTCAGCAGCTACTGTTACGTTCTCAAGAAGAGCATCTCTCTTGATTGCGTTGTAGATATCAGGCTCGTTCTCCTTAGAAAGACCGATAACCTTAGCGTAGCATCCACCCTCGAAGTTGAATACACCGTTGTCATCCCAACCGTGCTCGTCGTCACCGATGAGACGTCTCTTAGGATCTGTTGAAAGTGTTGTCTTACCTGTACCAGAAAGACCGAAGAAAATAGCTGTGTGCTTACCGTCCATATCGCAGTTAGCTGAACAGTGCATTGAAGCCATACCCTTAAGTGGGAGATAGTAGTTCATC
>JAZLLF010000045.1:0-28600 GCA_045598005.1 Saccharofermentans sp.
TGGGCCGCCATCACCTGCTTTTACATAAATCTTAGAGTGATCAATAAACATATTATTTTTACACCTATACTTTCCGCTTCGATTTTATCAGCACTTATGCTGATATAAGAAAAAATAAGCCTGCCGGTAAACCGACAGGCTCAAGTTCAATCAAGTTAAACTGTTGGCAACTATTAAGCCTCTACAGGATAAACGCTAACCTGCTTCTTGCTGCTGCCTACGCGCTCGTACTTAACAACACCATCAATCTTTGTATAAAGTGTGTCGTCTGATCCAATACCAACGTTCTTACCTGGGTGGATCTTTGTGCCGCGCTGTCTTACAAGAATGTTGCCTGCGATAACAAGCTGTCCATCGCCCTTCTTAGCTCCAAGTCTCTTAGCTTCGGAATCACGACCATTCTTAGTGGATCCCATACCTTTCTTATGAGCAAAGAGCTGTAAATTCATATTAAGCATAGCTTACACCTCCGTGATGTCTCAAATGTCTTCGACTATATCAATGTACTTGATATGGTCTTCGTTCTCGTTCGCTGTCATTGCCAAAGTCATAAATCCTGTAAGGATTGTCTCCGTAACAACTACAGCTCGCTTCTCTGATTCCAAATCTGGTAATCGGTTATAAGGTACGATTATCTCGGCCTTAACCTCACCATCATTAGGATCCTCGTGTACTGCTGAGATATCCTCTGCATTCAACCCACAAATACGTTCCAGCGAATTAGCCAGTGTATAAAAAAGAGTTGAAGCTCCTGCACAAATAATATCACTACCTGCTTCTGCATAGCCTGCATGGCCACTCATGAACACACCAGTGATTCTTCGTGTGTTATCTCTAACAACTTTTACTGTAATCACGCGATTGCTGTGATACGTACACGTGTGTATGGCTGTCTGTGGCCAGCGTGTCTACGGTAGCCCTTCTTAGCCTTGTACTTAATAACAGAAACCTTCTTGTTCTTGCCCTGCTTAACAATCTCACCTGTTACTGTAGCCTTCAAATCAGCTCCAGCCTTGATGCCGTTGTCATCTGCAACTGCAAGTACGTCCTCGAAAGTAACTGTAGCGCCTGCATCACCCTCGAGCTTCTCAACGAAAATCTCGTCTCCGATAGCTACCTTGTACTGCTTTCCGCCTGTCTTAATTACTGCGTACATGTCGTGTTCCTCCTGTTCTTCCAGTCTCGCTGCTTCACTCTAGGCAGTGCGTCTCTCTTACAAAAAAGCGCACATTTAATAGCCCGGCACATGCGGTCACCGAAAGATAATAACATTATGTCCTGTGGGTGTCAAACAAAATTTTGCGAAAAACGCAATAAAATCAGGCTATTGCAAGGAAAACTACCATATATAGAATTCCATGCAGCAAAGACTCGATAAACAGGTTGTCACTATGTCTTCTAAGAACTGATACTCCAAGGTATGGAATAACACTTAAAAGAATACATCCAAGCCCAAAAGTCTTATAAACTCCAATGCCAAAAACTAATCCAGTCAGAAGTGCAGCAACTGAAGGAAGAAGCAACATGCAAAGGAACAAAGGATTTCCAAAATAAAGGTTATGTCCCTCGCCCTTTGAAACAGAATTACGATCCATAACAGAAAGTGCAAGTTCCATAAGTGAATCAGCAACAAGACAAATAGCAGCAATTGCAACTATTGGAAAATTATATCCGCATGTTAAATCACCAAATGCAAATAATACCAGTGTAGTAAACAAAACTAATGAACCTGAAATAAAAAGTGGTCTTAAAAGTTTACTCTTGGAATTAAAAGTCTTACTACTTATACCAAACAGATTCTTCAAACCTACAAGAACCAATACAAACATCATAAGTAATGGCATTACTTTAATAAAGAGAGATACCAAACCTGTTATATCTGGAATAAAAGATAAAACAATAAGCATTATCGAAATAACAGCAGAAAACACACCAGATACAATCAAAGTAGCCTTTGAATACTTGCTCTTTTTCTTATCTGAAACAATAGGAAGAGTAGCAAGATAAAGTGCTCCGCCAAAAATAAAGGCAAACACTGAAACTGCCATCATTAAAAACCATGAATTAATTCTTGGAAAACTAATATTTCCAGAAGTCTCACTTTGATATGTTACTCCAAGATATCCAGCTAATTCATTTTGAAAAAGTGGTGAATATAGCATGCTCTTTCCGTCATCATATCTGAATGCAGAAAGTGAAAGATATCTATTCTGATTATTATTTATATAACAGTCAGATGAAAAAAGTCCGCCACGTTTAATAGCAACTCCATAAACTGTATCATCACCAGAAAGTCTCTCATAGATTATTCTTGAATCGCAAATATCTGAAACCGAAGATGCATTATCGCTTCCAGAAAAAATAGCGATATCCTTTGAAGGATAGCTACTTGATATTCCATCAAGTGACTGACCTTCTGAGATTAATGGATTAATCAGAACAAAGCCAAGAACTTCTGGAACCTCTTTATACTCATTAATTACAGTAATGGCATCATGACCAGTAGCGGCAATTACATATCTGTTATCATCATCAAAATCAATTGAAGAATCCTCAAGAATGTAATTAAATCCTGCACCGTGAAGAGAATTGGACATAGAAGTCTTAGGAAAATCACCTTCGTAGTTATAAAAAACTACAACAGGATTAGAATCATCATTACCTGCATAAGCTGATGCACTGAAAATACACATAATAATCAGTGCCACAACCATTATTGCAGCACCAATTAATGTCAGTAAATTCGGGATACCCTGAGATTTTGAAGAAGTCTTTGTTCTTCCTGTCTGATTACTACTTCTCATCAAATGACTATTACTCCTGTGGACAGAGTTCATCACCCATATGACGAATATCTTCAGGTCCTAAGATGAGAATAATGTCACCTGGATTAATAAGCTCATCAATTCTCTTTCTAAGATCAGCCTTATCAGCGAAGAATTCAGCGTCACCGCCACGCTTATTAATCTCATCAGAAATATCCTTCGAAGAAATCTCACCTGTATTAATCTCTCTGTCTGAGAAAATCTCAGCAAAAAGAATCTTCTTGCAAGGAAGAAGTGAAGTTACATAATCTTCAAAAAGGAGTTTAGTTCTGTTAAATGTAAGTGGCTGAAATACAACAAGGATCTCATTATGAGGCATATGCATCGCAGCATCGATTGTTACACGCGCAGCAGTTGGATGATGCGCATAATCAACAACAACCTCACACTCCTTATACTTTCCCTTGATTGTATATCTGCCGTCAGCACCACCAAATTCGTTAAGTGCCTTGATGATAGAATCACCATCAGCACCATTAAGATAAGCGCATGCTGAAGCAATAAGTGAATTATCAATATTATGCTTTCCAGGAATTCTTAATGAAGCTCTTCCCAAAAGCTCACCCTTATAAACGATATCGAAAGCAGGATGACCTTCGATATATTCAATATTCATAGCCATGAAATCAGCTTTGCTGCCATCTGAAGAACAAGTTACAACAGTTGGCATCTTTCTTCCCTGCTCCTCATGTCTTGAAGCAGCAATCTCGAGGGACTTCTGAATCTTTGTGTCAGTACCAGTTACGACTACATAACCATTGTCGTCACACTTATCGAGAAATCTTGCAAATACATCAATAACATCTTCAATTGTAGGATAACAGTCAACGTGATCGTGATCGATATTTGTAATAGCAGCTGTTGTTGATCTGAAGTTAAGGAAAGACTGCTTAAACTCACATGCCTCAGAAACGAGAAGTTCCTTATTGCCACCGAGTCTTACAGTACCATTAAATGCATCAAAATCAGCACCAAGGTGAACTGTTGGATCCTTCATGGCTTCGATAAGCATAAGTGAAGTCATGGAAGTTGTTGTTGTCTTACCGTGTGTACCAGAAATATTAATAACACGCTCGTAACTCTCTGTAATAAGACCAAGGAATTCTGAACGGTCAAAAATCTGAATGTCTCTGTTAATAGCTTCTGCTACCTCAGGATTCTTAGGAAGAATAGCTGCAGTCTTAACAATATAATCAGGATTAAACTCAGCGATATTCTCAGCAACCTGAGAGTTATAAATCTTAATACCCTTTGAAGCTAACATCTCTGTTCTCTCTGAAGGATTCATGTCAGAACCACCTACTTCAAAACCATAACCTGAAGCAAGAAGAGCAAGACCGCTCATTGAAATTCCGCCAATACCAATAAAATATATCTTTGCGCCATTTTTAAGGCTCTTAATCTCAATATTACTCATTTTTTAAATCACCTCACCAAACAATTATAATATAAATATCCCATTATTCGATGAAAGAATAACGGGATATTTGAAAGAAATCTTATTAAGTTTTAACTAAATCACTTTGAAGCAGGTGCTTCTTCCGGTGTTTTCTCGCTGTACAAAGCCTTCAAAACAAGTGGTGTAACAATTGAACTTACAATGATAAGAAGAATTACAGCTGTAAAGTAAGCACCATCAAGCATACCTACCGTAAGGCCTCTTTGAGCAACGATGAGAGCAACCTCTCCTCGTGTCATCATACCAACACCAATTTTAAATGGATCCTTCTTCTTAAATCCGCATGCTCTGGCAACAAGTCCGCAACCAATTATCTTTGAAGCCATTCCTACGATAACAAAGCAGATAGCAAAAATAATGATATTCAGATTTACAGATGTAATATCAGTCTGAAGTCCGATACTTGCAAAGAATACTGGTCCAAAAATCATGTAAGAATTGATATCCATCTTTCGTGAGATGTAATCAGAATCCTTAAGGGAACTTAAGATTACACCAGAGATAAATGCACCTGTAATATCAGCAACACCGAAATACTTCTCAGCTACATAAGAAAGTACAAAGCAGAGAGCAAGACCGATGATTGGAATTCTTCTTGTGTGTGGATGTCTTTTATCGTACTTCTTGAAAAGATAATAGATGACGTAACCTACGCTAATTGCTACTACAAAGAAAAGACCTGTCTTAAGGAGTGTCATTCCAAAATTTGAAGTAGGATCCTTTGAGCCGATTACGATAGTAAGTACAAGAATACCAATAACATCATCGATAATTGCAGCACTCATAATTGTAGTACCTACAGTCTCGGAAAGCTTACCCATCTCACGGAGAGCCTGAACTGTGATACTTACTGATGTAGCTGTAAGAATCATTCCGATAAACACTGCTTTAAAGAACTCATCGCTACCCCATGGAGAAACACCATAGAACGCAAAGTAAAGAAGCGTACCACAAACGAGAGGAACAAATACACCAGCACATGCAATAAGGAATGCCTTGACACCTGTCTTTTTAAGTTCCGAAATACGTGTCTCAAGGCCAGCTGTAAACATAAGAAGGATTACACCAATTTCAGCCATCTGACCAAGGAAATCAGAATAACCAACAAGGTTTAAAACTGATGGTCCAATCAAAAGACCTGCAACGATTTCTCCGGCAACCTGAGGAGCCTTAATTCTTCTTGCACCAAGGCCAAATAGCTTTGCAACAATAATAATTATTGCCAGTGCCTTTAATACTTCAATCTTCTCCACTTTATCTTACCAACTTTCTCACATTGTAATTGAACCAACTGTAGCTTCTGTATAATCGATTAAATCGGAAGCCTTAAGTCTTAGCTGCAAACCACGCTGACCACCGCTTACCGATACTTCATCAACAAGAAGAATCATCTCGTCTATATATGTTTTGAACTTCTTCTTCATTCCGATAGGAGAACATCCTCCACGAATGTATCCTGTGAGAGGAAGAAGTTCCTTAACATGAACAAGTTCAACTCTTTTTTCTTTTGCAAGTGCAGCACACTTTTTAAGGTTAAGCTCATCATCAACTGACAAACAGAACACAAGATAAGTGCCACTGTCTCCTCTTCCAACAAGTGTTTTAAAACACTCTTCATAAGGAATACCAAGGCCCTCGGCTGCATGATGTCCATCGAGATCATTCTCGTCATACTCATACTCAAGAGCAGTATATGGAATCTTTGCTGAATCAAGCATTCTCATCGCATTTGTCTTCTTTAAAGCAGCCATTTTTAATACTCCATATTTCATTAGAAAGAATTACAGATTAATCATATTCAAACTTTTAAATTATTCAAGTGAGATTTAATGTTATAATAGACAAAAATTTTAAGGGGTTTGGTATGCTTATTAAGAATTATCCACTACATGATATGAATGTTGTTTTCGATATGTTTGAAGAGACACTCAAAAATAACAATTGTGCTGATAACGCTTTCGAGGAAATGTCATTTCTTAACAAGCTTTTTGGAAATCTTCCAATGGACGCAGTCGAGTATGGAATGCAGTTTTTACATGGAAATACCAAACTTCCGAAGGCATGTGACGAGCTTATTCCTCTTTACATGCGTTTCGTAAACTTTGCTGATTACTGTGAGAAGCTGGAGATGCTTTCTAATGTTCCTTCTTCACTTACAACAGAAGAAATAATGGAAAGAAGCAAGGCTCTCGAGACTCTTGATACATATGAGAAAGCTTTCCTTATGCCAATCCTTGGCTTTAAATATGACGCCAAGACAAACGAGGTTGAAGCAAGTACAGAAGAAACTGAAGGCGACAACGCACTTCACCTTATGAATGCATCAGCTGCAGTTTTCATCTCAAAAGATCCCCTTAAGACTGCGCTCTTTTATGAAGATAAACTCGGATTCAAGGCATCACATCTTGAAGATGAATCAATGCCCCATATAAGACTTACAAGAGATAATATTGTAATCGTTGTGGTTGAAGGAAGCCTTTCTGAGCCGGTATCAAAAATTGCCGGAATTAAATATGATATGTATATATATGCTTCAGAACCATTCCTTCTTCAAAACGAACTTGAGTCCTCTGGTGTAACTATTATTGAAAAACTTCCAGAAGCTGCTTCAAGTGTTAACAGCAGCACAAACAGACAGTTCGTATTTGAAGATATCGATGGCAGAATAATCTGTGTTTCCCAGTCACTCGAGATAATGTAAATCAGTCAATACATCTATAGACGATAATAGTAGTTGTACCCTTACCTGATTTGCGCTTAACTTCGTATTTTTCAGGGAAATCCTCAACGAGCTGTGGAAGTTTTGAATAGCCATAAGTTCTTGTATCAAAATCAGGCATGGCACGCTTAATATATGTGCCAGCTGAAGCTACATTTACAAAGCCGTCATCATCAACATATCTGTCATATGCAATTCTAAGAAGGCTGTGAAGTTCGTTAATACTCTCAACTGCTTCGTCCTCAACCTTCTCTGGATTAAGCAAATCAGCCTTACTATCAGGCTTAATTTTATCAGCCTTACTCTTGGCCTTCTTATTACGTGAACTCTTCTTTGATGCAAGTCTTTTCTTCTTGTTTTCTTCAACATCCTGCGAATCTTCACCAAGGTTTTCAAGGAAAATAAATTCATCACATGCGTTACGGAATGGTACTGGAGTTTTCTTCTCGCCTACACCAATTACAAATACACCAGACTCGTGGATTCTGATTGCAAGAGGAGTATAATCACTGTCACTTGAGACAATTACAAATGCATCGTAAAGATCCTTATAGAGCATGTCCATAGCGTCGATTACAAGAGCGATATCGCTAACATTCTTTCCCGAAACATAATCGAACTGCTGATTGGCATTAATGGCAAGTCTCTTAATCTCTTCTTCCCAGTTCTTAAGAGAATCCTTACGCCAGTTTCCGAATGCTTTCTTTACTACAATTCGTCCATGTGTTGATATTTCTCGAATTACTGCTTCGAGTTTACCAATCTGAGTATTATCAGCATCAATAAGGAGTGCAATTCTTTGTAAATTATCCATTTGTTTCCTCCGAAGAATTATCGCTTTCGCGAATGACATCAAGTGTCATTTTTTCAAGTGTTGGTCTGTCTGTTTCCATCTTGCGGCCACATGTCATGCATGTAAGTTTACAGTCAGCACCAACTCTCATTAATTCCCATTTATTACCACCGCAGGGATGCTTCTTCCTTGTTACAATGATATCCCCTACCTCATATTTATAAAGAAAAAACTTTGAAGGCATAATTAATCTCCCATTACTTAACACCAATCGTTACTCTGTCGTTCATTCCGTAATCTTTAAGAGTAACTATATTTCTAAATCCCTTTTCCATAAACATAGCAGAAATGGCCTCAGCCTGATTATATCCATGTTCTACCATTAATGCGCCACCCTCTTTAAGAAGATTATACGCTTCATCAACAATTACGTTATAAAACAAAAGTCCATCTTCTCCTCCGAAAAGCGCAAGCTCTGGCTCATAATCCTTGACCACACTGTCAAGTTTTTGCATATCGCATGCATCGATATAAGGTGGATTTGAAACTATCAGATCAAGTGAGTTCGAAGAAAAACTCTGAAGCACCTCATCCTTATTAAGAACATCCATCTTCATAACATCGATATTATTTACCATAGATGAATTCTTCCTGCTACATATAAGAGCATCCTCCGAAATATCAATCAGCGTACCTTCCGAATCCATCCCCTTGTCTGACAATTCCTTCTGAATAGAGATTCCAATACATCCTGAACCAGTACAAAAATCAGCGAATTTTATAGTAGTACCATCCTGGATAATATTACTATCAGGAACCTTCAAAACATCACCCATTGGGAAATCAAGTACATGCAGATACTTAAGTGCAGCTTCCACAAGAATTTCAGTGTCACTTCTTGGAATTAAAACACCCTTTCCAACATAAAACTCACTCTTATAGAAAGGCTTCTTCCCAATAATATAAGCTGCTGGTTCACCACTTATTCTTCTTCTGACAAACTCATCGATACGGCTTTTATCAGCATCAAAAAAATCCATAACTTCAATGCGGGCATCGTATTTATCAATGCCCGCATCTATTAACATATCAATGTATTTCTCTATATCTAAAGAATTCGAATTAATTACCAAGTGTCATCCTCTTTATTCTCAGGAATTACTGCCTGCATTGCTGCAATTGCAACCTCAATAATCTTATCATCTGGCTCACTTGTAGTAAACTTCTGAAGCCAGAGACCAGGCTTACTTAAGAACTTACAGAAACCATTATCATCATGCTTTCCAACAAATCTCAAAATCTCAAATGAGATACCACAGATAATTGGAATAAAGATAAGTCTTACAAGGAGATTGATAAGCATATTGTTATCGCCAATAAATACACCAACTACTGTATAAACAAGAATTGAAATAGCAAGAACGATAAACATAAATGCTGTACCACATCTTGGGTGGAAACGTGTAAACTTCTTGATGTTCTCTACTGTCAGTGGCTGACCAGCCTCATAACATGCAATTGTCTTATGCTCAGCACCATGATACTTCCATACACGATCAATACCTTCAATCTTTGAAGAGAGTCTGAGATAGATAAAGAAGAATATCATTCTAAGAATTCCTTCAACGATATTAAAGATAAGGGACATCCACTTTGTGCTTACAAGTTCCTTACTCATAAATCCAGAAGCAACATCAACAACAAGTCTTGGAAGAAGGATAAAAATTCCGATACTGATCAAAATACCAAGAATAGCTGAAACAACTGTCATTGCATCAGAATGCTTGTTCATATACTCATCAATAGCAGATGGCTTCTTCTCATTACCATCAGCATCCTTCTCAACTGGTGCACCTTCTTCAGAGATATCAGCTGACTTCATAAGAGCACCAGTTCCTGTTACAAGCATCTTCCAGAATCTAATGCATCCTCTGATAAATGGCACCTTCTCAAAATAAGAAACCTTCTCACTCTGCTTAATCTCTTCAATATAAATAGTTCCATCACCCTTACGAACAGCAATGGCAGTTCTCTCAGGGCCTACCATCATAATGCCTTCAATAAGTGCCTGGCCACCAATTGTAGTCTTACGTACTGGCTTACAGGAACTGCAATCCTTATCATTCTTGGAAACACTATCACTCTTTGTTACTTCGAGCTCATTGTTCTCAACATTATCAATATTCTCGGACATATTAACTCCATTCAAATAAACATACTGTGTAGATTATATAATAACTATTTCTTTTTGGCACGAAACTCTACGTGAAAAAGATGGCAAGTAACAAAATTGCAAAGAAAAAGCGGTACCTCTACTGAGATACCGCCGTGAATAAAATCCAATTTTATAAGAATTAAGCTCTGCCCATTCTCTTGTTGAACTTATCAACACGTCCGCCAGCGTCTACGAGCTTCTGCTTACCTGTGTAGAAAGGATGGCACTTTGAGCAGATATCAACACGGAGATCTTCCTTAGTTGTGATTGTCTCGAAAGTAGCACCGCAAGCGCACTTAACTGTAACCAAATTTGTCTTTGGATGGATGTCTGTCTTCATAATAATTCACCTCGTATCAAAGATATAGCGCGTACTATTAATACGTATGCTATACCGGATTTATAGTAACTATGAGATAATATCTTACTTCTTATCCCTTGTCAATCATGAATCTACTGCAAATGATTTCTTCGCAGATAACACAAAAGACGAATTGCTGTTAGTTCTCTTCATGTAGTTGATAACTGCTTCTGTTGCAGCAATTGTATCAACTTCAGCAATAGCCTTACGTGTAAGCCATACAGATTCAAGTTCTTCTGGTGTAAGAAGGAGATCCTCTCTTCTTGTACCTGACTTATCAACTGCAATTGCAGGATAAACTCTTCTGTCAGCAAGTTTACGGTCAAGAACAACTTCCATGTTACCAGTACCCTTAAACTCCTCGAAGATAACTTCATCCATTCTTGAACCAGTCTCAATAAGAGCTGTTGCAATAATTGTAAGGCTTCCACCATCTTCAATGTTACGAGCAGCACCAAAGAATCTGTTTGGTCCATAAAGTGATCCTGGATCAAGTCCACCAGAAAGTGTTCGTCCTGTTGGATTGATAGTAAGGTTATACGCACGTGCAAGTCTTGTCATTGAGTCAAGAAGAATTACAACATCCTCACCAAGCTCAACAAGTCTCATTGCTCTCTCGAGAACGAGCTCAGTAACTCTTACGTGATTCTCAGGTCTCTTATCAAATGTAGAATATACAACTTCACCCTTAATGGAACGCTGCATATCAGTAACTTCCTCAGGACGCTCATCGATAAGAAGAACAATTACCTTACAGTTAGGATTATTAGCAGTAATAGCGTTTGCAACCTTCTGGAGAAGGATTGTCTTACCTGCCTTAGGAGGAGATACAATCATACCTCTCTGTCCCTTACCAATAGGAGAGAACAAATCAATGATTCGGCATGAAAGATCTTCAGCACCTGTCTCAAGTGTAAGTCTCTCATCAGGGTAAATTGCAGTAAGATGTTCAAATCTCTTACGTCTCTTTATCTCTTCGAAATCAGAATCCTCAGGAATCTCTCTGTCATTAACAGCAAGAACTCTCTTAAGAGGTGAATACTTATCCTTACCTCTTGCAGGGACAGCAAGTCCCTTGATCTTATCGCCACGTCTTAAGCCGAGTCTTCTGATTATCTGACCTGGAACATAAGCATCCTCTTCACCAGGGAGATAATTATTTCTATGAACGAATCCACAGAAATCATTCTTACTCTCACCAGTAATTGAAAGGATACCTTCTACTTCAATATACTGAATCTCAGGAATAACTGGCTGTGGTGGAACCTCAGGAGCTGCCTCTTCAGTTGCAGCTGGCTCATCAGTAATCTCAACCTGCTTGATCTCCTGCTCAGGACCAAATGAGATTCTTCTCTTACGTCCCTTAATCTTTGTCTCAGATTCAGGAGCTGCCTGAGTCTTTTCAGCATCTTTATTTTCTTCAGATGATGAAGCTGCTACCTCTTCAGCTTTATCTTCAGATTCAGTTTTTATAGTCTTCTTTGGTGCCTTCTTCTTTGAAGCAGGCTTCTTTGTCTGCTTAGGCTTATCCTCTGAAGGGACTTCATCTGTCTTCTCCTCTGCAACCACAACTTCAGCAGTCTCAGAAGAAGCATTAACTGGAGTTTCTTCTGTCTTTGCTGGCTTTTTCTTCTTTGAAGGCTTCTTCTTTGCTACAGGTGTATCTTCCTTCACTTCTTCTGCTGAAGTCTCTGGAGCATTCTCTAAAGCAGGTGCTTCAGTAGCAGCAGCTTCTGGCTCTGCTTCTACTTCCTTATTGGAAGTCTTACGAGTCTTCTTTGATGTAGTCTTCTTTGCTGGAGCCTTCTTAGCAGGTGTTTTAACTTCATTTTCTGAAACTGGTGTTTCAGGAGCAACTGTCTCAGAAGGCTTTTCTTCTGCCTTCTCTTCAACAACAGGAGCTTTCTCAGAAGTCTTCTTTGAAACAGACTTTGTTGTCTTCTTGGCTGTTCCTGATGTCTTGGATGACTTTGCCTTAGCTGGCTTCTCTTCAGAAACAGCTGCATCTTCCTTTACTGCCTTCTTTGAAGAAGTCTTGGAAGTTTTTGTAGACTTTGTTGTCTTGGAGTTCTTCTTACCTGTCAACTCTTCAACTGGAACACCTGAAAGTGCTGATACAATCTCTTCTTTACTCTTTGAAGCTGCTTCTTCCTGAGTAAAGACACCAAACTGAACAGCAATTGCTTCTACATCGCCCTTAGGCTTGGAAAGCATTTGTTCGATTTCTGACATAAATACCTCATTGTCAATTGGATAAAATGAATACTAATAAACTAAAATAGGAAATAAGTAATCAAAAACTGCTCTTTGCAGTTACACCGTGATATTATCATCAACAATAAAACTCGTCAACGTATATTTTTCAGGGCTTACAGAGTTTTTTACAAAGAAAAATGACCAGCCTTTTTGAAGCTGGTCATCATATAGACAGTCATAAATATATACACTAATCGATATCTGATATTACTGATCACCCAAAGCAGCGAACTTATCCATCATATCGAGTGCCTTACCAGTACCAATTGCTACGCAAGAAATTGGATCCTGAGCGATATAAACATCAATACCAATCTTTGTTGCAAGCATACGGTCAAGACCATAAAGGAGAGCTCCTCCACCAGTCATAACAATACCTCTTTGGGAGATATCAGCCATAAGCTCAGGTGGTGTCTTCTCAAGTACTACGTGTACTGCTTCAAAGATAGCTGATACTGGCTCCTCAAGAGCTTCGAGCATCTCAGTTGAAGAAACTGTAACTGTTGATGGAAGACCTGTAATAAGGTTACGTCCACGAACATCAAGTGTAAGCTCTTCATCTCTAGGATATGCACAACCAATCTGAATCTTCAAAGTCTCAGCAGTCTTCTCACCGATAAGGATATTATGCTTACGCTTAACGTGCTTAATGATAGCCTCATCAAACTTGTCACCAGCAACCTTCAAAGATGCATCTACTACAGGCTCACAAAGTGAGATAACAGAAATATCAGTAGTACCACCACCGATATCTACTACCATGGAACCACATGCCTTTGAAATATCAATACCAGCACCAATAGCAGCTGCGATTGGCTCACGAATAAGGAATACATCCTTGGCACCTGCATGACGGCATGCATTCTCAACAGCCTGCTGCTCTACAGGTGTAATTACTGATGGTACACAAACTACGATAGTTGGCTTAAAGTATGTAGCACGAAGACCGTTACATACACGTCCAATAAAAGACTTAAGCATTACTTCTGTTGCTCTAAAGTCTGAAATAACACCCTCACGAAGTGGTCTGATTGCTTCTACTACACCAGGTGTTCTACCAAGCATAAGGCTTGCACTCTCACCTACTGCGAGAACCTTACCTGTCTTATTATTAACTGCAACAACTGAAGGTTCCTTAAGAACTACTCCCTTGCCGCGAACATAAATCAATACACTGCTGGTACCAAGATCGATACCAATTTCCATTCCTAAACCCATGTTAATACCTCAAATATATAGAAAGCACAAAGTGCTGTAAATTCACAAAAATGCATTTTAATTATACAGTAACGAGGTCTAAAATCAATCGGCAAGAATGTGGCATTGGGTTTCAATAAAGTTACAATATTTTACTTTTCGCACATAATTATTTGCTTATTACTATTTTTAGCGAAAGAAAACTATGTTACAATATCTGCTGTTTAATATGTATTTAATAAATAAGAGAGGAATTTAATCATGTCTTATTCAGTTGATATTGATCGTAAATGGCAAAAGAAATGGGAAGAGACAGGCCTTTACAAGTACGATCCTAACAAGGACGGAAAGAAGCTTTACTGCCTCGAGATGTTCTCTTACCCATCAGGTGCAAATCTTCACCTTGGACACTGGTACAACTATTCTCTTACTGACTCATGGTCACGTATGAAGAGAATGCAGGGATTTAATGTATTCCACCCAATGGGTTTTGATGCATTTGGTCTTCCTGCTGAGAACTATGCGATTAAGACTGGTATTCACCCACAGGATTCTACACTTAAGAATATCGCTACAATGGAAAAGCAGCTCCGTGAGATGGGTGCTACTTTCGATTGGGATTACGAACTTGCTACATGCATGCCTGAGTACTACAAGTGGAACCAGTGGCTTTTCACAAAGCTTTATGAGAAGGGGCTTGCCTATAGAAAGAACGCACCAGTTAACTGGTGTCCTAAGTGTATGACAGTACTTGCTAACGAGCAGGTTATCGATGGTGAGTGTGAGCGTTGTGGTTCTGAAGTAGTTCACAAGAACATGACACAGTGGTTCTTTAAGATTACTGCTTATGCTCAGGAGCTTCTCGACTGTCTCCCACAGCTTGACTGGCCAGAGAAGACAAAGAAGATTCAGACAAACTGGATTGGTCGTTCTGAAGGTTCACAGGTAGCATTTACTGTTGAGAAGAACGGCGAGATTTTGAAGGATGAGAACGGCGATCCACTTAAGCTCGAAGTATTTACAACTCGTGCTGATACATTCATGGGTGTAACATACGTTGTAGTTGCACCAGAGTCAGAACTTTGCGCAAAGCTTACTGCTGACGACTGTAAGGACGCTGTTGAAGAGTATCGTGTAAAAACATCTAAGGTTACAGATATTGACCGTATGTCAACAACACGTGAGAAGACTGGTGTATTTACTGGAGCATATGCTATCCACCCACTTAACGGCCGTAAGGTACCTATCTGGGCTGCTGATTACGTAATCGCTGCTTACGGTACTGGTGTAGTAATGGCTGTACCTTCACACGATGATCGTGACTTTGACTTCGCTAAGAAGTACGGTCTTGATATCATCCGCGTTGTTCAGTCAGAAGCTGGTGTTGAGGATGAACTTCCATACTGCGAGAAGAAGGGTGTTCTTGTTAACTCAGGCGAGTTCGATGGCCTTGAGATGCACGCAGCAATCGATGCTATCGTTGGTAAGCTCAATACAATGGGCATGGGTGAAAAGAAGGTTAACTACCGTCTCCGTGACTGGCTCATTTCAAGACAGCGTTACTGGGGTACACCAATCCCAATGATTCACTGTGAGAAGTGTGGCGTTGTACCTGTTCCTGAGAAGGATCTCCCAGTACTTCTCCCTTACGATGTTGAATTCACACCTGATGGAGAGAGCCCACTTGCAAAGTGCGAGAGCTTTATGAACTGCACATGTCCTTCATGCGGCGGTAATGCAAAGCGTGATCCAGATACAATGGATACTTTCGTTGACTCATCTTGGTACGAGCTTCGTTATCCAGAGAATAAGAATGAGAACGAGATTTTCAACAAAGAGAAGATCAACAAGATCTGTCCAGTTGATAAGTATGTTGGTGGTCCAGAGCACGCTGCTATGCACCTCCTCTACTCACGTTTCATTTGTAAGGCAATGAGAGATATGGGGCTTCTTGATTTCGACGAGCCATTCACAAGCCTTGTTCACCAGGGAATTATTCTTGGACCTGATGGAAACAGAATGAGTAAGTCAAAGGGTAACACAGTTGCACCTGATGACTACGTATCAAAGTATGGTTCAGACGTATTCAGAACATACCTTGCATTCGGTTTTGCTTATACAGAGGGTGGTCCATGGGACGATAAGGGACTTCAGGCTATCGTTAAGTTCACACGTCGTGTTGAAAAACTCGCTGAGGAAGCAGCAAAGATTCCATCTGGAGATATTAAGGGACTTACACTTTCAAAGGATGATAAGGATCTTAACTACGTTCTTAACTACACAATCAAGAGTGCTACACAGGACATCGAGAGATTCCAGTTCAACACATCTATCGCTCGTATGATGGAGCTTATCAATGCGATTGGTAAGTATCAGCAGACAGGTAATGTTAACCCAACATTCCTTCGCTATGTTGTTGAGCAGCTTCTCTTAATCCTCTCACCTTTCGCTCCTCACATGACAGAGGACATCTGGTGTGATCAGCTCGGAAACGAGTACTCAATCTTCAATCAGAAGTGGCCAGAGTTTGATCCAGCCGCTCTTGAGAAGGATACAATCGAGATTCCAGTTCAGATGAATGGTAAGGTTCAGTTCAAGATTGAAGCACCTAAGGATGCTGATCAGGCAACAGTAGAAGAACTTGTTAAGTCTAACGAGAACTTTGAGAAGGCACTTAACGGAAGAAACATCGTTAAGTTCATCTACGTTCCTGGAAGAATCTGCAACATCGTTGCTAAGTAATTAAAGGTTATATAATTAAATAATATGGATGCTCCCGCATGTATTTGAGGGAGCATTTTTTTGATACTGCCACATTTTTAACAAATAAATCGTCCTTAAAATGAATAGAATTGTAACATGAACGTTATATATATGAAGTTAATATGTATACTTCAGGTGCTAATATTGTTATAGGTGATTTTATGATTAATAACAAAAAAACTTACAGATCAATATTATCAATCCTGGTAACTTGTTCTGTGGCAGCCCCTATTGTGTGTCTGCCAATTGGACTTCGAACAGGTACAGATCCTTCACTTATTGTAAGGCGGGCTTATGCTGCGACATTCCCTGAAATCGAGGATATGTTCACAGACGAGATGAATTACAACGATCTCGAAGCTGACGAATACATCATGAGCGGAGGAACTATTCAGTCAACATATTTGGATGGTTACACCGAAGAGGAAACAACATCAAAATATAGCGACATCTCACCTTACGTTGTATACCAGCAGTACGACGAAGCCGGATTGAAAATAGAACTTCTTGATCCACTATATTTCGCTCCTGATGAGACGACTTACTACATAAAGGCTCCAGACTCAATACTTAAAGAAGAGCCTGATATGGATTCAAGGACATTACAGTCCCTCGCATATGGTGTAGGAGTTACACGAATCGGAATCGGAGATAGCTGGTCAAAGATTAGAACGCAGGATGGCGCAGAAGGATATGTCCTTACAGACACACTCTCATACGAGATGGTCTGGGTAGCAATTTCGAGAGATGTATGGGTTGACGCTGATAGTCTTACACTCAGAGCTCAGCCTTCTACAGAAGCAGAAGTAGTCGCAACTCTTGTTAACGATCAGCATCTGCACTGCACAGGAATTTCTGATAAGTGGTTCGCAGTTGAAACTGATGACGGACTTGAAGGTTATGTATATATCTCATATACAAACCAGATACCTCCTACTCCTACCCCAACACCAATCCCACCAAGACCACAAGGTGGTGGCGGAAACGGTGGCGGCGGCGGAAACGGCGGCGGTGGCAACAGCGGCGGCGGTGGTGGCGGAAACAGCTACAGCAACGTATATGGCCAGACCTGGGTAAACACTGGTAACAATGGTCAGACAATCGCTAACATTGCTGTATCAATGGTAGGAACTCCTTATGTATGGGGTGCATCTTCCAGCACAGCAGTTGACTGTTCAGGTCTTGTTGTTTACTGTTACGCACAGCTTGGAGTTTCACTTCCTCACTACTCTGTATCACTTTGTAGCGTAGGCGTTCCTGTATCAAGAGAGAACGTACAGCCAGGAGACATCGTTTGTTGGACACGTAACGGAAGTTACTGTCACCACGTAGGTATCTATATCGGAGGCGGACAGTGCGTAGACGCACGAGGCGCTGCATGGGGTACATGCTACGGAAGTATCGACAGACAAAGCATCATCGCAATCAGACGAATCTTTACTTAAACTAATAAAGGGATATCACACGATATCCCTTTTATAATGCTCAAAAATATTGATAAATGTCTATCAATTAAAATTTGTTACTTCGACCTGACAACATTTCATTGTCTTGAGTGAAGCTTCATGAGTTTCAACAGATACACCAGCACAGCACGCTGCATCAACTGAAACCTTAATCTCAGGAAACTGAGCCTTCAAAATTAAAGCATTGGATGCAACACAGATATCTGTGCAAAGACCAATAAGCTCAATCTCTTCAAAAGAAAACTCACTCCAGCCAAGATAGCCGAAAGTAGGCTTATTAATAATCTTACAGCCTTCTACGTATAAGCCATCCCTGATCTGCCAGCCATCAGTACCCTCGATACAGTGTGGCACTGGAAGATACTTACCTTCATTAGTCTCCATATAATTAGACTGGTGTGTATCTCTTGTAAAAATTACTTCATCACCGTTAGCGATATACTCATCAATCTTTGCCTTTACAACAGGTACGATTGCCTGAGCTTCAGGTGAACCTAATGCAGCATCAATAAAATCATTCTGCATATCAACAACAATAAGAGTTTTCATAAATTTATCTCCTTACTTCTGAGGTCTAAAGCCAACGAATGTAGCTGTAGCTATAACTCTCTCCTTCTCATCTGTAACTCGTACAATATAATTACAAACAGTTCTGCCATCTTTTACCTTCTCTGTTTCAGCATAGAGGAATTTACCTGTTGCAGCACTGTTATATACGATATCAGAACTTAATGTTACTGATGGAAGATCACCACAATTTGCAGCAACGCTAAATGTAAAATCTGCAAGTGTATAGATGCATCCGCCCATTACTACGTTATTACCGTTAAGATGCTTATCTTCTACTGTAATCTTTGTCTTTGCATAACCTTCAGAAACTTCAAGAATTTCAATTCCTGTAAAGGCTGCATATCTGTCATTTTTGAAAAATTCGCGTGTCTCTTCTGAATTCATAGACTCTCTCCTCAAATCGAATTACTAAAAAGATAATACAACATAACAGGTGGAAAATTAATCTTAGGAAAGAAAAAACGCACAAAAAAACCAGGAACGAATTCCTGGTTTGTGGAGCCGCTTGTGGGACTCGAACCCACGACCTGCTGATTACAAATCAGCTGCTCTACCAACTGAGCTAAGGCGGCGTATCTCTTACGCGAGAGTTATTATATTATTGCCCCTACTGAATGTCAACAACTTTTTTAAAAAAGTTTTTCATTTTTTTGAAATGATCATTCAAACCCAAAATCACATATATTAGCGGCATGAATTTTTATGTTTAATTTTATTGTTTTTACTTTATAATAATTAAGTACTTATTTATATATCTTAGTCAGGGGTATTTTTTATGGGAAAGAAATCAATTAAGGAAGATAAGAATATTTATCAGATTTATAGAGAGGATCTTGAGTATACACGTGCTGAGGCATCTGAGAAACTTCAGTATATTTCTGCAAGCCGTCTCGAGAAAATTGAGAATGAGAAGTCAGGAATTAAGCCTTATCCAGAAGAGGTTTTAAGAATGTCTGAAGTATATAAGAGACCTGAACTTTGTAACTATTACTGTACTCACGAATGTGAGATTGGAGCGAAGTACGTTCCTGAAGTAACTGAAAAATCCCTTCCTGAAATCGTTCTTGAGATGATTTCCCTTATTAATAAACTCAACGAAGAGAAGAATGAACTTATCGATATTACTGTTGATAGTGAGATTGATGAGAGCGAGCTTAGAAGATTTGTTGAACTCGAGCATAACCTTTCGAAGATGGCATCTACTATTGAGCACCTTAAGTTCTGGGTAAGCAAGAGCATCTCCACTGGAGATATCGACAGAGAGAAGATTGAGTCATTAAGAGAACTCGTTAAGAAGGGTCATTAATCTCTCATATATGAGTTCTGATACAACAAGTTTATACATAAGCCTTGATTCCTGACATGGAATTGAGGCTTTATATTTGTAGACATTATCCTTAAAAGAAATTGCGTAGTACACTATTCCCTCTTCTGAAAATTCCTCATTAAGCGGATCAATATTTCCCATTGTGCCAGTAACTCCAATTGAAATATCAGATGGAATATTATTTTTTGCAGCCAAAGCCATGGCCTCAGCTGTTTCAAGAGAATATACAGAATACTTATTAATCACTTCTGATGGAACACCACACTGAATTTTAATCTCATTAGAATATGTAACAAAAGCGCCTTTAATTACAGCAGAAGACCCTTCAGCATCAGTAATTAATGATGCTATCTGCCCTGCAGTACAACTCTCCATTGTTGTAATTGAAAGCCCCTTATCTATAAGCATCTTCGTTAATTTCTTATAGTTATCACGTATTGTTTTTTCTGAATTAATAAGTTCCATAGTGATTTTCCTTACAAAGTTTTCAATGAAAATAATCTTTCCAATATTATGGCACGAACATTCAATTAATCAAATTATATTAAAAAAAGCCGTTCACAGATATTGAGATATTTAATTAAAAGCGATAGAATTTTTATAGTTAAGTTTTAGGGGGATATTATGAACGACCAGTTGAAAGACATCGTTTACGCAGATTTGTTCAGATATACGGGTAATGCGCGTAGAACTGATAAGATTTTCACTACATATCTCCAGGAACTTAGAACAAGCCCTGAATTTCACTATATTAGCACAATGCGTCGTACAAGATATTATCACGACCAGATTGCTCTTTATGATGGACTTAAGAAGCATCTTTATACTTTGAAATTCAACGTATTTAACTGGTGGCTTGATCGTTTGTCGAGAAAATATCATTTCCAGATTCCATATGATACTGAGATTGGTAAGGGTTTTTATCTTGCCCATTTTGGTCGTGTAATTATTCACCCTAAGGCTACTATCGGCTATAACGTTAACGTTTCTACTGGTGTAGTTATTGGTACACAGTTCCGTGGTAAGAGGAAGGGTGCTCCACATATTGGTAACTTCGTATGGATTGGTGCCAACGCTGTTATTGTTGGTAATATTAATATTGGTAATAATGTCTTAATTGCTCCTGGAGCATATGTTAACTTCGATGTACCAGATGGTTCCATCGTTATTGGTAACCCTGGCCTCATCAGACGTGCCCCTGGTGCTACACTCAGCTATATTAATAACACGATTTCGTTCGACGAATACAATGTCCGTTCGAGCGGAGGCCGTGTTCAATGAGAATAGCTTCTGATTTCTTTATTAACAATCGAATCGAATTCATGAACCGCTTGTCGGATGATATAGCGGTTTTTATTTATGCGGGTTCAAACCGCCCTATGAGTCAGGATAATGACTATAGATTTCATGTTGACCGTAATTACTACTACCTCACTGGCATGACACTTGCTGAAGGCCGTCTTGTGCTTTATAAGACGGATGGCGCTCTTAACATCATGCTCTTTGTTGAAGGTAAAGATCCAATGGTTGAAAGATGGCATGGTAAAAGACCTGATTTTGAAACTGTAAGTGAGATTTCTGGTATTCCGTCAGACTGCATTTTTAATCTGGACGAATTTGACGAGAAGACTTACTCAATTGTTAATGGCGAATACACTTTAGGATTCGATGGAACTTCAATTACTAAGCAGGCAAAGAAGTTCGAGAAGACTTATAAGAATACATCTGATATCGGTGAAGCGTTAACAAAGATGCGAATGGTAAAAAAGCCTGGAGAGATTGAGGCTATCACTGAAGCAGCAAAGATTACTGAAGCAGCAATCGAAGAGATGAAGGAACACATAAGACCTGGTGTTACTGAAATCGAACTTTATACAGCGCTTGAATATGCCATGAGTAAGAGAGGCTGCCTCATCCCTGCTTTCGCTACTATTACAGCGCTTAATGATAATGCTTTTTATCTCCACCACAGTGAGCCTGAGAATGAAGATGGCGAGATTGGCAAAATTGGAGGTCAACTTCAGATTGATGTTGGAGCAAGAGTTAATGGCTATTGCGCTGATATTTCGAGAGTATTCTTCTTTGGAGGGAAAACTTCTGAGGAAGATTACAGATTTAAGCTTCATGAATTAATTGTTGAACTTCGTAAGCTTTGCTGGGAAGAGATTAAGCCTGGCATTAATTTTACGGATCTTAACAGAATAATAAGACTTAAGTGTGGTGAATATCTTCAGAAATGGGGACTTCTTGACGAAGGCTTTACGGAGGAAGATGTTCGTAAGTATTACTGGCATAATACAGGTCATCACCTTGGACTTGACGTGCATGATATAAGTATAAGAGAACTCCCTTTTGTATCGGGAAATGTTCTTGCAATTGAACCTGGAGTTTACATTCCTGAGTGGCATGCTGGCTTTAGAATCGAAGATGATGTACTTGTAACAGATGACGGTTGCAGACTGTTAAGCAGTGGTCTTGATACTATTGATAGTATCGTTGTGGAATAATTAGAACGGAAAAGATATGTTATTTAATCTTGCTATAAATGCTTTAACAATAAACATAATTCTTATTGTAATCTTGGTTCTTCTTGTAGGAGCTCTCGCTTATCTTGCTTATTTAAGATTTACAAAAAAGCTCTTTGTTACTGCATTTAGAAGACCTGCTCCTATGCCTAAGGTTGACCGCTCCCCTTCAAAGATTGATCAGAGCACAATCTACGGACGTGGACGCAACTGGTTTTATACAAATCGTAATGAGTATATTAATGTACGAATTGATTCATTTGATAAGACAAAACTTTCAGGCTACTTCCGCCCTTCTCATGACAGAAGCACAAAGTTTGCAGTTCTTTTGATGCATGGATATAACGAGCATCCTACAGAAATGGCAGCTTACGCTCGCCTCATGATGAGACAGATTGAGTGTCATGTTCTTATTGCTCACGAACGTGCTCATGGTATGAGTGGTGGAAAATACTGCACATATGGTGTATACGAGAGCGTAGATGTGACAAAGTGGATTGACTTTCTTAAGATGCAGGTTGGAAACGATGTAAAAATATTCATCGTTGGAAGAAGCATGGGTGCAGTAGCATCTCTTCTTGCTGCTTCTCAGCCAGAATTTTCAGAGAATGTTGCAGGTATCATTGCTGACTGCCCTTACGACAGTCTCGAAGATGTACTTCTTGACGCAGGAAAACGCCGCTACAATTTTGACATGAAGTTCCCATTAAGAACTGTTGATAAAATCGTTCACAAGAATCTCGGATTTCACATTAGAGCATGCGATGCTTCAGTAAACGCAGGAAGAATTAAGGTCCCTACAATTATCTTTGCAGCTGGCGACGATCAGGTTGCATCCCCTGAAGGTGCAAGACATATTTACGACAATATACGAGTTCCAAAAAGACTTGTTATGGTGGATCACAGTAAGCACATCATGTGTTATAACGATGCCCCTTCAACTTATGAGAAAGAAGTAAGAAAATTTGTTGAAGAGTGCGTTTTCCGCCTTGTAAGCCAGGGTAAGATGTAGTATATTTGACAACAGAATTTACGGGGAGCTGGTATACCGGCTGAGAGGATGTATTAAGCATCGACCCGATGAACCTGTACGGATAATGCCGACGAAGGGAGGAAATTATATGTCTAAGTCATCCAACAAGGAAAAAATTCTAACTATTGTAACAGGTGGTGTTTGTATCGCCCTAAGTTTTGTACTCTCAAATCTTAAGATTTTTGAGATGCCAATGGGTGGTTCAGTTACTCCAGCATCAACATTACCATTAGCAGTTTTTGCAATGGCATTTGGTCCACTTTGGGGATTTGCTGCTTCATTTATCTTCAGCCTTCTCCAGCTTATTGGTGGCTATCTTGTAACACCTTTCCAGGTACTTCTCGACTACACATTGGGATACACTTGCTTAGGTTTTATCGGATTTGCAGCACTTAAGGCTGACAAGCGTATTGCAATCAAGAACCCACTTAACAGATTCGCAAGAGCATCAATCATCAAGGCAGTTATTTTTACTGTTGTTGCTTATGCTGCACGCTGGTTCTGTTCAGTACTTTCCGGTGTAATCTTCTACGCTGAATATGCACCTGAAGGAATGAATCCATGGGTTTACTCAATGGTTTATAACGGTGGCTTCCTTGCTGCAGATCTTGCTGTTGTATTAGTTGTAATGGTTGTTCTTTACTTCATTTTGAAAAAGACTTCTGGCGCAAGCAAAAACTCATAATTGAGCAACACCACAAACTGACTACAAACTTTACGAAAAATGACGCCAAAAGCGTCATTTTTTATGTAGCAGATTAACCATTATTTATGCTATTATGTTAGACAAATTTCAAAATATATTATTTATAAATAAAGGGGGCTCTTTATGGCTATGATTTTCGAGCAGGAATCACGTACTTTCAGTGAGTACTTGTTAGTTCCAAACCTTACAACTGAAAAAAACACACCAGATCAGGTAGATCTTTCAGCACCTATCTGTAAGTTTAAGAAGGGTAAGGAAGAATCGAAACTTAAGATTAACATCCCTATGGTATCTGCTGTAATGCAGGCTGTTTCTGATGACGGTATGGCAATCGCACTTGCTAGATGTGGTGGTCTCTCCTTCATTTTCCAGTCACAGACAATCGAAGACCAGTGCGAGATGATTCGTAAGGTTAAGAAATACAAAGCTGGAATCGTAGCATCTGATTCAAATGTAGCCCCTGATTCTACACTTGCTGACATCATTGCTCTTAAGGAAGCTAAGGGTCACGGCACAGCAGCTGTTACTGACGATGGTACAGCAGATGGTAAGCTCGTTGGTATCGTAACAACAAGAGACTATCGTGTAAGCCGTATGTCACTCGATACAAAGGTATCTGAGTTCATGACACCTATCGAGAAGCTTGTTACTGCTCCAGAAGGAACAACACTTAAGGAAGCTAACGACATTATCTGGGACAACAAGATTAACCAGCTCCCTATCGTTACAAGCGATGGCAAGCTTGTAGGATTCGTATTCCGTAAGGACTATGAGTATCACAAGGCTAACCCACTTGAGCTTTTGGACGCTGATAAGAAGCTCATCGTTGGTGCTGGTATCAATACACACGATTATATGGAGCGTGTACCAGCTCTCCTCGAGGCTGGCGCAGATGTTCTCTGTCTCGACTCTTCTGACGGATTCTCAGTATGGCAGGAGCGAGCTCTTAAGTGGATCAAGTCTAACTACCCAGACTCAATCGTAGGTGCTGGTAACGTAGTAGACGGCGAAGGCTTTAAGTTCCTTGCTGAATGTGGCGCTGACTTTATTAAGATCGGTGTTGGTGGCGGATCCATCTGTATCACACGTGAGCAGAAAGGTATCGGTATGGGACAGGCTTCTGCAGTTCAGCAGGTTGCAGCTGCAAGAGATGAGTGGTTCGAGAAGACTGGTGAGTATATCCCACTTTGTTCTGACGGTGGTATCGTTCATGACTATCACATGGCTTTGGCTCTTGCTATGGGTGCTGACTTCATGATGCTTGGTAGATATTTCGCAAGATTTGATGAGTCACCTACAAGAAAGCTCATCGTTAACGGTTCATACGTTAAGGAGTACTGGGGTGAGGGTTCTAACAGAGCTCGTTCATGGACAAGATACGAAGAGAACGGTAATGGTAAGGGTAAGATGGCTTTCGAGGAAGGTGTTGATTCTTATGTACCATATGCTGGTCCTATCACAGAGGGTGTTAATACTTCCCTTGCTAAGGTTAAGGCTACAATGTGCTCATGCGGTTCTTCTTCAATCGAAGAATTCCAGCAGAAGGCTCGCCTCGTAGTAGTTTCTTCTACTTCTATTATCGAGGGTGGTGCTCACGACGTAATCCAGAAGGAAAACGACAGAACTGCAAGATAATTTAAGTATTAATAAATAAAATTTGCTTGTTTTGCGAAGAACCGATAAAATAAGCAATGTACATTTTTTATAAGAGGTAATAACAATGGCTGACGAGAATAAGAATATTTTTACCCAAGAAGGTTTTCAGAAGTTACAGGATGAGCTCGCTGAGAGAAAAACTACCATAACAGCTGAAATCACACAGAGACTTGCTGAGGCTCGTGCACAGGGTGACCTTTCAGAGAACTCCGAGTATGATGAAGCTAAGGACGCTCAGGCTGTCAACGAAGCACGTATCAAGGAGATTGAGGCAATCCTTAAGAACGCTGTAGTTCTTTCAGATGAGGAAATCTCAAAGACAAAGATTTCTCTTGGTGCTACATTCACACTTCGCGACGAGTCAACTAAGGAAGAAACAGTTTATAGCTTAGTAAACCCTAACGAGGAAGATATCTTCTCTAACAAGCTTTCTATCGAGTCACCTGTTGGTGTTGCTATCCTTGGTAAGAAGAAGGGTCAGGTTGTAGATGTAACTACTCCAGTAGGAATCTTCAAATATAAGATCATCAAGATTGGTAAGTAATTTTACTTGCTGATCTTGTTAAAACTGGCGCGATAATAATATTCGCGCCTTTTTTCTGTATAAAAGCACTTTATTAACTATACGAATAATGGAGATAAAATATGGCTAGTGAGAAAGAAATTAGACTTGAAAAGTTTGAGAATTTAAAGGCTGCCGGAAAGAATCCTTTTGAGATTACAAAGTTTGATCAGACACATCACACTGATGTTTGTAAGGAACTTTACACTGCTCACGAAGAGAAGCTTATTGGTAACCGCCCTGCTCCACTTCTTGATGGACTTGATGAGCAGCAGGCTCGTGAACTTAAGAAGGCAGACTATAACGAGAGACGTGATATTATGGACGCTCAGCCAATCTACGTATCTGTTGCAGGTCGTATGATGTTTAAAAGAGTAATGGGTAAGGCTTCATTCATGAGTCTTCGTGACCTCAAGGGCAACATTCAGGTATATGTAGCAAGAGATGTAATTGGCGAAGAACCATACGCTGACTTTAAGAAGTCTGATATCGGTGATATCTACGGCGTTAAGGGATTCCTCTTCAGAACAATGACTGGTGAAGTATCAATTCACGCTGATGAGATTACACTTCTTACAAAATCTATGCAGCCACTCCCTGAGAAGTTCCACGGGCTTACAGATACAGAGATGAGATATAGACAGCGTTATGTTGACCTCATTATGAATCCTGAAGTTAAGGATACATTCGTAAAGCGTTCACTTATTCTTAAGGAGATCAGAAACTTCCTTGCTGGCCGTGACTTTATGGAGGTTGAAACACCAACTCTCGTATCTAACGCTGGTGGTGCTGCAGCAAGACCATTCGAGACTCACTACAATTCCCTCGATGAGGATGTAAAGCTTAGAATTTCCCTCGAGCTTTATCTTAAGAGACTTATCGTAGGTGGTCTTGAGAGAGTATTCGAGATTGGACGAGTATATCGTAACGAGGGTGTTGATACACGTCATAACCCTGAGTTTACACTTATGGAGCTCTATCAGGCTTATACAGACTATGAGGGCATGATGGAACTTACAGAGTCAATGTTTAGATACCTCGCTGAGAAGGTTCTTGGTACTACTAAGTTTAAGTATGGCGAGATTGAGCTTGATTTTGGTAAGCCATTCGAGCGTCTTACAATGAACGACTGTATCAAGAAGTACACAGGTATCGACTTTGATACAGTAGCTACTGACGAAGAAGCAAAGGCTCTTGCTAAGGAACATCACGTAGAGTTTGAGGACAGACACACAAAGGGTGACATCATCAACCTCTTCTTCGAGGAGTTCTGTGAGAAGAACTTGATCCAGCCAACATTTATTATGGATCACCCACTCTCTATCTCACCTCTTACAAAGAAGAAGCCATCTGATCCTGAGAAGGTAGAAAGATTCGAGCTCTTCATCAATACATGGGAGATGTGTAACGCTTATTCTGAGCTCAATGATCCAATCGATCAGAGAGAAAGATTCGCAGCTCAGGATGCAGCTTTCGAAGCTGGCGATGAGGAAGCTAACCACACAGATGAAGACTTCCTTAACGCTCTTGAGATTGGTATGCCACCTACAGGTGGTATCGGATATGGTATCGACAGACTCGTAATGCTTCTTACAGATAGCGCTGCGATCCGCGATGTACTCCTCTTCCCTACACTTAAGAGCCAGCAGTAAGAAAAGTCAATAAAATCAAGGGTTTTAAGGGGTTACGAAGAGTTAAAACTTACACCAATACACCAATCGTACACCACTAAAACCAATGTTATTCAAACAAAACTCGCTAGTAAGCCTCCTTCGGGAGGCTTATTTTTTGTTGTGGTGTATGAAATTGGTGTAAGGAATGTTCTTATCTTATTTACAAACGAAATACTAAGAAATCAAAAATGGATGATAAAATAGTATTGGGGAAGGGATATATATCTTTATATTTCTATTTTTCTGTTAAAGTGTCCCATTATTAGACATACCAGTATTTTAAAATATATCCCAATACTACTTATGTGAATAACTAAGGAGGTTGTTATGTCAGCGAGAAGAAGAAAGACAGGAATAAAAGTTGGCTTTAGAAAACCTTCTATTAAGAAGTCGATTAAGGCTAGGACAACAGGAAAATTAAAGAGAAAAGTTAAAAAGGCTGTTAATCCTTTTTATGGTAAAAAAGGAATGGGATTCATTAAGAACCCGAGAAA
>JAZLLF010000046.1:0-59995 GCA_045598005.1 Saccharofermentans sp.
GTTTCATGTTGTGCCTCCTTGAAATCAAGTTTCCTTAATTCCAAGGGCCTCTTTAGTTCTTTCATATAAGGAACTAAAGAGGCCACACATTTCATTTGAACTGTCAATACAAATTTGAGAAAAACAAAAAAAGACCCACACATCTTTTCAGATGTGTGGAGCTCTTGGTTGTCACCTTAACTTAATGACATTGCCTGAAGGATCCACTCAGTTAATAAATTACAAGATTAATTATGGATTAATTCCAGCCGCGTTACAAAAGATTAGCGAACTCATAATGTAGGCAAATACATTTAGTATATCTTCACTTATATGCCTGATTTTGACTGACGTAACCATCCTGAGTTGCTTGATGATTTTATGCCATGGGCACCAGAAATTCAGAAACAGTTTAAGAAGTAAGTTTACCAGTTGATTTACAATGGGAATAGGCACTATGTTATTTAGCGCTTACTTCACTACTACCTCAAACACTTTATCCTTGTAGTTAACACTAAGCTTATAGCCCAATCTCTTAAGATTATTATCAGCAATTGAGAGTCCTAATCCAGAGCCTGAGTTCTCACCTCGGCTGTTACTGCCCTTAACGAACGGTTCAGTTAGTTCATCTACATCCTTTATGTCAGTTACGACAATATTAGATATTGAGATTCTATTCTTATCAAGAAGGATTTCAATAGCACTATCAGGAGCAGCATATTTTAAAGCATTATCAATTAGATTATTAATTGCCTGATTCCAAAGCTTCGCGTCAGTAGTAACTGACATCTCACCTTTAACATTAATCTTGAGGTTAGAAGATGTAATAACACTTGTAATCTCGCTAATGTACTTCTCGATTTCTGCTTTAACATCAATGACAGTCTTTGAAATCTTATAGTTATCATCTTCACTCTTGGAGAATTCCAAAATGTTATTGATGAGAGAATTAATGTAAGTGACGCTGTCATCAATCTCATCTGCGTGATACTTAATTCTTGATCCATCTCCATTAATGGAATCCTTAAGATTTGCAACAGATAAAGATACAATAGCAAGAGGAGTCTTAAGATCATGTGCCATAGCGTTTGTAGTCTTACGGCGGTACTCAAAGGCAGAATAAATTGATTTACTCTTATAGTAACTAATAACACCTGAAATAAGTGTAACTACAATAATAGCAAGAGCAAATGCAACAATAACACATGTTGTTCGATAGGTAATAGAGTTCGCTAGAAGCTGATTCTCATAAATAATTTCAATTGTTAAATCATCACCCTCATAATAATCACTCATCGGACTTTTAATATCGCCAATAATGTTAAGTGTATATATATCATGAACTTCCAAAAACCCTTCAGGAATAATCGCTTCAGGTGCTAAGAGTTTATAACTCTTAATAACCTTTTGAGTTTCAGTAAAACTAGTAGAGTAGAAATGATATAAATCCACTTCATCGAGCATAAGTTCCTTAGTTACTGGATTATAGTAAGCTGATTTAATTACAGGAGCATATCCATTGAAGTAAAAATCCACGCTCTTTGCTTCGTAATCCCATATTTCTTCGAAAGCATCACTTGCTTCAGGGTACCAGTCATTTGCAACAAGACTACCGTTATATTCCTCGTCAAATACAACAAATGCATACTTATTAGTAAGATTAACTACTTCTTCTCCATTAATCTTAACAATAACCGGTCTACCATACATAGCCTGTCGATTAGCTCCAAGTCTAATCTGTTCCATCTCTTCATCAGTAATGCCGTCTTCTGCATACTGTTTGATTTTCCATAAATAATCACTTATATCCCTAACACCATCCCAGTAAGACGCAGAAATATATTCCTGAATACTTGGCATAGCAATTAAAATCGCTAAAGTTGAAACCATCAAAACAACAATCAAAGAAGATAATATCTTCTCAATCAAACGAGGCTTTTTGATTACAGCCCTCTTATTTAAAATTCTCTTTATATTCATAATAT
The DNA here is from genome assembly GCA_045598005.1 of Saccharofermentans sp. Taxonomy (GTDB): domain Bacteria; phylum Bacillota; class Clostridia; order Saccharofermentanales; family Saccharofermentanaceae; genus Saccharofermentans. The sequence goes on from JAZLLF010000046.1 coordinate 1,965, forward strand.
CCTCACACCAATTTGTAGCCACTACCGTAAACTGTCACTATTTTTTTGCCAGCGTGACCAAGACTTTTACGTAACTTCTTCACATGATTGTCGACTACTCTGTCAGTTCCATCAAAGTCATACTCCCAAACCAGATCCAGGAGCTGAGAACGGCTGAAGATTCTATTGGGATTCTCCATAAGAATCTTAAGAAGGAAATACTCTTTTGGCATAAGGTCAATTTCTTTACCTGAAACCATTACAGTCATAGCGTAAGTATTAAGTTCGATATCATCTCTTTTAAGGATTTGAATATCCACATTACCCTTATATCTTTTTACCATCGCCTCTGCCTTGGCATATAATTCCTTAACATTAAATGGCTTGACGATATAGTCATCAGCACCTAACTCATAACCTTTAAGGATACTTTCTTCACTTCCTAATGAAGTCAGAAAAAACACTGGGGTATTACCATTTCTTCGAACCATTTTACAAAGATCAAAACCAGATACACCTGGAAGCATGATATCGATGATTACAAGGTCATACGTATTTTCTGATATCAATCTTTTACCTTCATCGCCATCAGCTGCCTGATCAATCGTAATAAGTCCATCGCTATGGTTGCCAAAATACTCTACTATTCCTTCACGAATCTTCTTTGAATCTTCAACAATCAAGTATTTATAAGACATCTGATTACCTCCTTATGCCAGCAATAATAGCGATAAAATATATCCCAAATATATCCATTAGTATTTATTTTTAAATGACTTAGCGAAATCAAAAAGCCTCGTAGCAATACGAGGCTTTACTTTTTGGTGGAGGTGAGGAGAATCGAACTCCTGTCCGAAACCATATCCCTCAAGGCATCTCCGGGTGCAGTTAGTCTACAAGAATTCCCTTCACATAAAGCCGGCTAACAGGCATACGATCCAGTAGCTTCATAGATACGACAAGAAGTCAAAGCTTTCCCCTTGAAGTGGTCCTGTTTTACCTACCGACAGGTAAGGTCTGAGTGCGACGTCTCTTGTTTCCCCTCAGATTAGGAAACGAGACGGTAGCTAAATCAAGCAGCTACGAGCTGTGTGTTGTTTGCAATTACTTGCATTTCCCGTTTTTTAAGGAGGCCAACGAGAATCCTCCACCCGCTTCCCTGCTATCAACGACCCCGTCGAAACCAGTACACCCCCATATATCAACACAGCTAGTGATAAAAGCGTAGGACAATAATAACATCAGCATTATTTATAGTCAAATAAGGGATAAAAAAAGGTCGGAATCTTGAAGACTCCGACCTTAGTTAACAAGTTAATTCTTCTTAAGAATTACTCACCCTTCTCAAGAGCAAGTGTTCTTGTTGTGATATCACAAACAGAAGATGGACCATAGTACTGGATAGCACCTGGGAATGTGAAGCATGTCTCAACTGCCCACTTCTCACGGTTAGCTGCGAAGTACTGGAATGGCTTACCATCAAGCTCAACAAGAGCCTTACGGATAACTGGCTTATCAGCACCGTTACGACGCTCCATGTTCATCATCTTTGTGATAGGCATACCACCTGCAACCCACTCCTCAGCTGGCTTAGAAATGTTAGATACCTTTGAAAGGTAACCTGTGAAACCATACTGAATGAGCATGAATGCATTGTAACCAAGTGAATAGCAGTAGTCTGCATCGAAGTTTGATGGGAATGCGCAACGTCCCTCGTAACCGAAGAAGTGATGCTGAGCACCAAACTTACCCTTATATGTACCAGCTGCCTTTCTCTTAGAAAGCTCATTCTTAACCATCTCTGAGAAGAGCTTCTCTGACTCGATGAGTGATACCTGTACGTTACCGTGTGGATCTCTCTCGAGGAAGAGCTGCTGCTGAATTCCTACTGGGAGAATATCAAATACTGCGAAAGCAGAATCTGTAAGACCAGCCTTGATGAAGTCATACTTAGCCTGCCAGTTTGGAAGAGCATTGAACTTCTCTGTAGCCTCACCAGCGAGAAGCTCGTTGATCTCTGCGATAAGAGCTGAGAACTCAGGTACGAACTCTACGATACCCTCTGGGATAATAGCAACACCGAAGTTATCTCCGTTGTTTGATCTCTTCTCAACTGAATCAGCGATGTAATTTGTGATATCAGCAAGTGACATCTTCTTAGCAGCAACTTCCTCACCGATAAGGCAGATGTTTGGCTGTGTCTCAAGAGCACACTCAAGTGCTACGTGTGAAGCAGAACGTCCCATTACCTTAACGAAGTGCCAGTACTTCTTAGCTGAGTTAGCATCACGCTCGATGTTACCGATAAGCTCTGAGTATGTCTTTGTAGCTGTATCGAAACCGAATGAAGCCTCGATGTCCTCGTTCTTAAGGTCACCATCGATTGTCTTAGGACAACCAATTACCTGGATACCTGTGTTCTTAGCTGCCATGTACTCAGCAAGTGTAGCAGCGTTTGTATTTGAGTCGTCACCACCGATGATAACAACTGCTGTAAGACCATTCTTCTTTGCATTCTCTGCAACGATGTTGAACTGCTCTTCTGTCTCGAGCTTTGTTCTACCAGAACCGATGATATCAAAACCACCTGTGTTTCTGTAAGAATCGATGAATGGATCATCGAATACTACATAATCGTTCTTAAGAAGTCCATCTGGACCACCCTTGAAACCAAGAAGCTGGTTCTCTGGGTTTGTTGCCTTAAGAGCGTCATAAAGACCTGAAATAACGTTGTGTCCACCTGGAGCCTGTCCACCAGAAAGGATAACACCAACAACCTGCTTCTTTGAAGCTGATGTGTTAGCACCCTTCTCGAAGATAACCTCTGGCTTACCATATGTATTAGGGAAAAGTGCAGCGATCTTCTCCTGATCAGCTACAGAAGCTGTAGCAGCGCCTTCCTTAACGCAGATTTCTGCAATACCATTTCTGAGCATGCCTGGAAGCTTAGGCTGATACTCATATCTAGCTGTCTGAAGTGGTGAAAGATTCATATTGATACTCCTTTTATAAATAATATCAGTTAATAATTGTAAAGTGTTTTAAGGTAAATGTAAACCTTAGAAGCTACCCTTTTCGCAAAGAAAAACGGGCAAGAAAGCCTTGCCCGCTCAAAGTTTCAATCAATTAAAAATCAGTTGAACTCATCAAATCTCAAATCCTTAGTTACATCATAAGGCTGATTTGCAAGAGCCGCAGCTTCTAGAGCTGCCTGAGCCTCTGCTTCTGCCTGTGCCTTAATGATCTCATATACCTCATAAGGATGAATAATTGCCTCAGAACCACAATAAATACACTTGATCTTATACTGTGAAGAAAGCTGGGCTGACTTTCCACAATTAGGGCATCTAAGACCAGTTACAGGAACGTTCTGTCTACGAGCATCAACAGCATTACACATTGCTACGTCAAACTCCTCATCAGTGAATCCCTTAGACTTAAGCATAAGCCACATTGCATGATTAGTTGTCTCAAGAACATCGATTCTCTCAAGAAGCTTCTTGTAATCAACTGTATATTCATTATCAAGACCTGTGCTCTTTGGCTCATTAAAACTACCAAATGCCATTACATTACCTCCCTAAAATTCAGTTCTTATATTCTATCACAAAAAGTTGGAACAAAACTCTGCTATTACTTCTGCAACTCTGATTTCGTTATCTGGATCAAGCAAAACAGCTTCATTCTCGCTGTTTGTTAAAAAGCCTAGGCTAATCTGGAATGCAGGAAGAGTATTTGCATAATTAAGTCCTGTATATAAATATGTTGGAACTGCGCTATCAAACTCGAGACCTTCAGCATCAGCTACCAAAGTTCCAAGGACATTACCCCATTCAACATCAGAAGCTGAAAGATCTCCTGTATCTGGAACGTAAACACGAACGCCTGTATATCCGCTGTCCTCAGAAGAATCACAGTGAACTCGGATAAATACATCTGCTTCGTGCATTACAGCAAAATTAGCTCTCTCCTGATTAGACATATTTACGTCATTTGTCTCACGTGTGAGGTAAACTGTAGCGCCACACTGCTGGAGATAGTTCTGCATAATAAGACAATACTGAAGTGTAAGTTCATACTCAGGAACACCTGTAACAGATCCTGTTGCACCAGCAGTACATCTAGGCTTCGAAATAGAAAGCCATGGAGCACAAAGTTCAGCAGAATCATCTGCTACTTCCTGATGACCAGGGTCTAATACAATGACAAGTCCTGTCAAATCAGGTGCACCAGGAAGAACTGGTACATTTGTAGGTCCAGGAACTTCAGTTGGAACTGCTTCTGTTTCCATTGAAGTTTCTAATACAGTCTCAGAAGTTGCAACTTCTTCAGATGCAGGAACCTCGGAAGATACTGCTGTCTCTTCTGTAGTTTCTGAAGGATTAAACCATGCCTTAACCTGATCTTTATGCCAATAAGCTTCCAGACCCAAAACACCAATAACAATAATGGCAACAAATGTAATAATCGAAGCAATCATTGCTTTCTTTACGTTCTTCTTAAGGCGCTTTTTTGGCTTAGTATTAGTCTCATTCTTCTTTGAAGGAGTCTCGAAGTCTTCTGCTGTAATGCTACTGCTTGTGATATTCATATTAGAAACATCATTATTTCCAAATACTACTTCTTCCTTAGGAGCTCTTGCTGGCTCTGGATTAACCACCTGTGGTTTAACTGACTGTGGCTTAGGTGCCTGAGCCTGTCTCATATTAGGTGCAGGAGAATTAGCAGGTGCTGGTGCCTTAACTGGAGCTGCACCAGCCTTCTTTACTGATGGATAAAAATGCTCAACAAGCTTAACTACAGCCTGATTACGCTCTTCAGGAGACATCACCTTAAGACGGTCATAAAGCTTCTGTCTCTCATCTGCTGGAAGTCTTTTAATTAAATCATTAAACTTATTATAAATATCCTGATTTGGCTGTTCCATTTTACCCTCCAAAATCATATTCAATTAATTGTAACACAACTAAGGAAAGTACAATGTTTTTGTTGATTAATTCTTCTCAATTTTCATCATTGCACGCATGGCATTAAGAATTGCAAGAATAAGTACTCCTACATCTCCAAATACAGCAAACCACATATTTGCAATTCCAAGGGCACAAAGTCCAAGAATAATAACCTTAATAGCAAGCGCGAAAATAATATTCTCCCAGACAATAGTCATTGTTCTTCTTGAGATCTTAATTGCTGTTGCAATCTTTGAAGGCTTATCGTCCATAAGTACTACATCAGCTGATTCAATAGCAGCATCACTTCCAAGTGCACCCATAGCAAAACCAATATCAGCTCTTGTAAGTACTGGAGCATCGTTAATACCATCACCTACGAAAGCAAGCTTAGCGCCACTATCAAGAAGAGCCTCAACTCTTTCGACCTTATTTGCAGGAAGAAGTTCAGAATGGATCTCATCAAGACCGAGTTCATTTCCTACCTTATCTGCAACACTTCTTTTATCACCAGTAAGCATAACAGTCTTCTTTACGCCAAGTTTCTTGAGGTTACTTATAGCAAGCTTTGAATCAGGCTTAACCTCGTCATTAATAATAATATGACCAAGGTATTCCTTATCCTGTGAAACATGGATAATAGTTCCTGACAAATGGCAGTCCTTCCAGTCAGATCCAACCATATCCATAAGTTTTCCATTACCTACATAGTAAACGCGACCGTTAATTACAGCCTTAATACCCTTACCTGCAATCTCTTCAACAGTACTTACGATTTCCTTGTTAATTGGCTTATTGTAGGCTCTGACAATTGATTCAGCTACTGGGTGAGTTGAGTAACTTTCAGCAGTTGCTGCAATTCTCATGAGCTCGCTTTCGGAAACCTCATTTACATGCACAGCCTCTACTGCAAACACGCCCTTTGTAAGAGTTCCTGTCTTATCGAATACTACTGTGTCAATCTTTGAGAGCACTTCCATGTAGTTTGCGCCCTTAATAAGGATTCCTTCACGTGATGCGCCACCGATACCACCAAAGAATGAAAGTGGAACTGAAACTACAAGTGCGCATGGGCAGGATACAACGAGGAACGAGAGCGCTCTCATTACCCACTCTTTCCAGATAGCACCTGAAGAAATTCCAAGAATTACAGGGGGAATTACAGCAAGAAGAACGGCACTAATTACGACGATTGGTGTGTAATATCTTGAGAACTTAGTAATAAAGTTTTCTGCCTTCGCCTTCTTCTCGGAAGAATTCTCAACAAGCTCAAGAATCTTCGCAACAGTACTCTGTGAGAATTCGCTTTCTGTTCTAACCTTAATAACGCCAGAAAGGTTCAAAGTACCACTAATTACCTTATCTCCAACAGTCTTATCTGAAGGCAGGCTCTCACCTGTAAGTGCAGCTGTATTTACGGAAGTATTTCCCTCAATGATCTCGCCATCAAGTGGAATCTTCTCACCTGGCTTAATAACAATAATCTCGCCAAGGCTAACTTCATCTGGAGATACTGTACTTTCTTCTCCATCTCTTACAACATTTGCATAGTCAGGTCTAATGTCCATAAGACTTGAGATAGACTTTCTGCTTCTTCCAACAGCGATACTCTGGAACAATTCTCCAACCTGGTAGAAAAGCATTACAAAAGTTGCTTCAGGGAATTCTCCCGTTGCGAAAGCACCAACTGTAGCAACCATCATAAGGAACTTCTCGTCAAAAACCTGACCATGAATAAGGTTAACAAAAGCAGTCTTTAATACGTCGTATCCAACAATTACATAAGGAACAAGAAAAATAAGGAAACTCCCCCACCATGGCATTCCTGGGAACAAAACATCTGTAACAAGCCATGCAATAATCAAAGCCAAAACAGAAATAATTACTCTGCTGCGCATCTTCTTCTGTTTCTTTGTAAGTTTATACTTCTTCATATTAAAACCCTCTTTTTAACCCCACTCAAAACTTATGCGGAAGTTTATTACCTCCGCATGTTATTTATTAAAGAACTACTGTGCAGTCTGGTTCAACCTTCTTAATAGCCTTAACTGCTTCCTTAAGTATTGCGTCGAACTTATCGTCATCTGCATCAAGTGTCATCTTCTGTGAAAGGAAGTTAACAGAACAACTGTTAACACCATCAATCTTCTCAATAGCTTCCTGCATCTTACGAGCGCAGTTTGCGCAATCAAGATCCTCTAACTCATAAACCTTTCTCATATGTATATACCTCCAAAATTAATAAACTAATTATTTGTGCTCGTGATCATGCTCGTGGTTCTCAAGAACATGCTCAAAACCCTGTGCAATGATGCTTCTTACATGATCATCAGAAAGGAAATAGTAAATTGTCTTGCCCTCTCTTCTGTTTCCTACAAGATTTGCATCCTTCAAAATCTTAAGCTGATGTGAAACTGCAGACTGTGTCATTCCAATAAGTTCTGCAATAGCACATACACACATCTCTTCCTCGAACAAAGAAAACATAATCTTTATTCTTGTTGTATCGCCGAAGATCTTATAAAGATCTCCAAGATCACACAAAACCTCATCAGTTGGAAGTTCATACTTAACTTTATTAAGAAGTTCTGAATGATCGTGACTGTGGTTGTGGTTACAAGCCATATCTATCCTCCATATTCATATGAACGTTTATTCATATGTTTTATGATTCATATGATAATCAATTCATATGAATGTGTCAACACATCTTTTGCATTATTTGAGAATAAAAAAATGCTGCCAGTTCCCTGACAGCATTTATATACATATAAAGAATTATCTTATTCCCAACCGTAAATGTATTTACCACAAGCTTCTGCAGCTGATTCGAAAGATTCATATACCTTACGAATAGAATTTAAAATTGCATTCCATCTGATAACATCTAATGGATCATTATCTTCTGAAAAGAGTCTGTTCATATTAATATCGTATAGTCTTGAAGCTTCTACCTTAAAGTGATCAAGCTCAATAACATCCTTGAAGGCACTTTGTGTCTTACCACCCTTACGAAGTAAAACAACAATCTTCATGAGCTGAGTCGCTGCACGATCAATATTGATAATCATTGAAACTGCGCTCTCGCGGAACTCAGTTACGTTATATCTATAGAAATCTCTTGCAAGATCATCTACATCGTCTGTAAGGCTTTCAACAGCAATTGCAACATTTAACAATCGAACGGCATCAACATCTTCAGTAAGATTGTTACTACCATAATAATATCTAAAATCATGGAAAATGTTATCTGCTTCATCCTCGTAAGAAGCGATACGCTTTACGATACTCTCACAATCGTTAGCATCAATAATCTCACAAAGAATTTCAGTTGACTTATTAAGTACATCACAAAGACTTGAAATACTGTTAAAAATATACTCTCTATCAGCGTTTCTCATTTACCACACCTAACCTTAAAAAAGTTAAAAAGATTATATCAGACCATCCCGTTAATTAAAATAAAAACATCCCGGTAAAAACCGGGATGCAATAAATATCAAAAAAGCTATAGTTTTTAATATTAGAGAGCTGATACCTTAGCGCTGTTCTCTTCACCAGCAACTGAATCAACGATAAGATCAACGTTCTTAGGTGTGCATACGAATGTTGTCTTAACTGGTGTTGGCTCAACCTTACCATCAAGAGCGTAAACGCAACCTGAGATGTAGTCAACTACACGCTGGTTAACAGCATTAGGTGTAAGGTTACAGATAACGATGTGTCCCTCACGAATATGATCACAAACAATCTGGCTTGTTCTGATGTCATATGGTGTAAGCATTACTACTGTAGCTGCTGAACGTGGAGCAACAGGTGTAACTGCTGCAACAGGCTGCTGATATGTTGCCTGTGGCTCTACGAAAGGAACATCCTCATACTCTGTGTATGACTGCTGTGGCTGGAAATCCTCTTCGTACTCGCTGTAATCGTTGTACTCTTCCTCGTAGCCCTGCTCCTCGTCGTAAACTTCCTCAACGTCATAAAGCTTCTTAACGAAATCACCAAATTTTCCCATAATTTGAATCCTCCTGAAAATGATTTTTATAGTCCACATAACCGCGTGGTTTATTCACATGTTCAGATTGTACAAAAAAACTTGAGGCAAAACTATAGAATTGGGCGGGTTGTAAGAAAAACGAAATACGGACATATCTTTGTAACATTTACAGTTATCTATGTTACAAAGTTACAGTCCGTATCGATAATATTACATAGATTATTATAAGCCCAAAAGCTTACTTCGATCACCAAAAATAGCTGTTCCGATTCTTATATGTGTAGCACCTTCAGCGATGGCATATTTGTAATCCTGACTCATTCCCATTGATAATGTATCGAATGAATCCTTGTCTGAAATATTCGCTTTAAGTCTGTCAAAGAGAACTCTTGTATCTTCAAACACTTTGGCTGCTTCACCTTTGTAGGTCTGAATTGGAGCCATAGTCATAAGTCCTCTTACACGAACTCCAGGAAGGCTGTCGATTGTCATAACAGCACTTTCAATCTCATCGTTAAGAAAACCATGCTTACTCTCTTCCCCTGATACATTCGCCTGTATCAATATATCTGTAACGATAGAATTATTTACAGATCTCTTGGAAATCTCTTCAGCAAGATCAATTGTATTAACAGAGTGAACAAGATGAGTTTTACCAATAATGTACTTAACCTTATTCTTCTGCAATGTTCCAATAAGATGCCACTTTGCATTAAGACCTAATTCCTGAAATCTTTCAAACTTAGGAACTAACTCCTGAACCTTATTCTCTCCAAGATTCTCAATACCGTTACAAAAAGCAGCTTCAGCACACTCTACCGGGAACACCTTGGATACACCAATAAGTGTCACATCCTGAAGGCTTCTTCCAGATGCCTTGCAGGCATCTGAAATGCTCTCATTTACTGCTGCTATTCTCTCCTTAAACTGACTGGAGAGTTCTTCGTTAAAATCGTATTCCATACTAGTTATCAACCTTATCACCTGGTTTTATCGATGACGGATTCGTAATAATTACCGTATGAAGATTTGGAACACTACCATCTCCAATAGGACAAATGATTGCAAACTCACGATCGTAGTCCTCAATGATTACTCCAACCTCATCGCAGAAACCCTGATTATTTACATAGATGCTTGCAATATTTCTGTCGTAATCAGCATTAACAAGACTCGAAATAGGTACTCTTAATCCTTCTGTCTCGTTAATTACAACTTCGATATCAACAGTTCTTAAATCAAGCAGATCCTCAACATAACGAGTTGTACTAAATACTACATAAAGTCCATGGCTTGAGGGCTCTACTCGCTCAACGACGCACTTACCAATACTGATACCTTCAGAACCAATATTAATCGTATGCTTCGTGCCTACGGCAAACGAATCAACCGTGGCGGTTCGTTCATCAAGGAAGCACGCTATGTACTGTCTCTCATTACTTGCAATTCTTGCAACACTGTCACCACTTTCAACTGACAGATCCGCAGGTATTACACCAACCGAGTTATTAACATAACTAAAGAGAGTACCAATATCAGCCTCAAGAAGAACATTAAAGTTAAGTTCACCTTCAAGTCCGTCAAGTCTGAAGGAAACTACACCTGGGCTTGTTGCTCTGATTGTTGAAGCATTACGTGACAACTGATTCTCGTAAGCAGCCTCATCACTTCTTAAAACACGAAGTCTCTCATCATCGAAATCAAGTTCAGCAAGAGTTGTCTCTCTCTGGTTAAGAAGTACTGCAATAGAAGAAGCGTAAGAAGACATACCGCTAATCTTACCATCCATTGCATCAAGTCTTACCATGTCAATAATCGGATTAAGTCCAGCATTAAAATCCTCATAGATTCTGTCTGCACCTTCAGCAAGTCCTGTCTGAATAAGTTCCTGCTGTACCTCAGAAATCTGTGACTGTGTATTTCTAAGGCTGTCTACAACAGTCTGCATATTCTCAGGTACAACCATTCCGATTCTCTGATTTTTATAAACACGTGAACCCTCTGTTGCCTGAGTTACAAGATCTCCAGTTGTATCAGTTCCAACAAGCACCTCATCACGAACAATAAGAGCACGTGCACCGATTGTATGTTCTACAGAACCATTTGAAATAAATGTAAGTTCTGGCTTTGCAGCAATATAATCAAACAAATGATGTACAACAAATACGAGTACAAGAATAAGAAGAAGCGAGAAACCAATAGCAACCAAAGACTTATTCAAAACCCACTTACGGCCACGTGACTTACGTTCTTTATTAGCCTTCGCCTTATCAAAGCCTGTATTTACCTTTGTGGCAGCTGCAGCAGTTTCAGGTGACTTCTTAGTAGTCTCTTTTACTTCAACCTGCTGCTTCTTAGGTGCCTTAAGCTTAAACTTACGCTTATTCTTCTTACCCTTCTTAATCTCAGCAGCTGCCTTAGAAGTCTTTACATCAGCTGGCTTGTTATTCTTAGGAGCAGCTGGTTTATTAACTGCTTCCCCATTATTTCTTCTGTCCAAAGGCTTATTCTGAACAGAATTAGCATTTTTATTAGGGTTAGGTCTTTGAGCCTGAGAAGGTCTGTTATCAGGCTTTCCATTTGAACGAGCCTGAACATTATGACCACCATTTCTGGCAGAATTTGAAGGTCTGTTATTACCCTTCATCTGTGGCTTTTTACCAGAAGGCTTCTTCTGATTCTTCTTAGAACCATTATCCTCACGTTCAAACCACTGCTTATTTTCAGAATCTGACATTTTACTTCCTCACAAAATTAAGATAACGCAAGCATTACTGCAAGTCTTGCCTGCTCACTTACAAGGCCACCCTGCATATAAGCAATATAAGGAGCCTTAACAGGTCCGTCACAGGAAAGCTCAGTTGTAGCTCCCTGAGTAAATGTTCCTGCTGCCATTACTACCTGATCTTCATAACCAGGCATATCCCAAGGTACTGGTGTTACAAAAGAATCAACCGGAGAACACTGCTGGATTCTTCCACAGAAATCAACAAGCTTCTCTGGATCTTCAAATATAATTGTCTGAACAATATCACCACGAATCTCATCTGCTGATGGGCTTGTCTTAATACCAGAAAGCTCGAACATCTTTGCAGCGAAAACAGCACCCTTAAGGCACTCAGAAACAACATGTGGTGCCATAAAAATACCCTGTGCGATTGTTCTGTTATATCCAAGTGTTGGACCAACGTGACTTCCAAGACCAGGAGCAGTAATTCTTTGTGCTACCTTCTCAACGAGATCACTTCTTCCAGCAATATAACCACCTGTTGGACAGATTCCGCCACCAGGATTCTTGATAAGAGAACCAGCACAGATATCAGCGCCAAAGCTGCATGGCTCCTGCTTCTCAGTAAACTCACCATAGCAGTTATCAACAGCTACAATGATGTCACTTCTAATGCCATGAACAGTATCAATAATAAGCTTAAGATCTTCATGTCTTAAAGCTCTTCTTGATGTATAACCACGAGATTTCTGAATAAATACAACCTTAGTCTTATCATTAATCTTGGAAACGAGTGCATCAATATCAGGAGTTCCATCCTCATTAAGTTCAACCTCATCGTATGTAATTCCAAAATTAATAAGAGAACCATCATATGTCTCTTCTGTAAGACCAATAGTAGAAGCTAATGTATCATATGGTCTTCCTGTAGCAGACAAAAGCTCATCACCAGGACGAAGAAGACCATAAAGCATTGAAGAAATAGCCTGAGTACCTGAACTAATCTGCATACGAACATAAGCAGCTTCAGCGCCAAAAATCTCAGCGAAAATCTCCTCTATCTTCTCTCTTCCTAAGTCATCGTAACCATAACCAGTTGTACTTCCAAAATGTGTATCAGAAAACTTATTCTTACGAAATGCTTCCAAAACACGAAGCTGATTATAAGATCTAACCTCATCAATTCTTTTATAAACAGAAGCACACTCCTCATCTGCCTTCAAAGCAAGAGCAGCAACTTCATCACTTACGCCATAAACAGCATACGGATTTACAGACACAGTTCCGTAACCTCCAAACTATAAATAATCAGAATAATTATAACATAATATCTTTAGATTCAATCGAAAACGGTCCGCATTTGAAAAAATGCGAACCGTCTCATTATGGGGGCTTATGCTGTAATTATTTGTGACACACATCTTTTGAAAAACAACAGCCGCAATCGCATCCGCAAGGACTCTTGCCCTTCTTCTTATCCAAAATCATCTTTCTGATTACAAGGAACAGAATGAAGGCAATAATTATAACCAATGCAACATTTACTATATTAGATATAACCCAGTTAATCATCTTATTCACCTTCCTGCTTTTTACTTCTATTCGAGAATACACTATCAGTTAGCACAAGACAACTGGCTTCAGTCAAATTCGATTTTTCCTACAAATCAATTAGTTAGCGCCTGCTAACTAATTGTACAAACTGACAACCAATCATTGCATAAATTTCAAATAACGCTCAACTGTGATAAAATAATCAAAAATGTGATGAGGTGTTAATCATGGTTCTTCAGGAATCCGGTGAAATGTATCTTGAAACAATTTATGTTCTGTCCATGGAAGGAAAACCTGTTCGTTCCCTTGACGTGGCAAATCACCTTGGTTATTCAAAGCCAAGTGTAAGCAGAGCAGTTGGAATTCTCAAGACAAACGAGTATATAAACGTCGATGAGAACGGTCACCTTACATTAACAGCTTCTGGCAAATCAATCGCAACAAAAATCTACGAGCGTCACATCGTACTCAGTACTCTTCTTAAAAAGATTGGCGTATCTGATGAAACTGCAACAGAAGATGCCTGCAGAATAGAACATGTAATAAGCGACGAGACATTCGAAGCAATCAAGAAATTCAATAATAACTAACCCAAGAGGAGCCATATAGCTCCTCTTATTGATTATGCTGCTAATGCCATTGTTACAGCTTCATATGCTGAAGCTATCCTGGTATGGAACTTCTCCTCTGCATTTATCAAAAGAAGAATCTGAAGCATTGAAAGCTCTGTCTTCTCTTCAATAAAAGTTCTGATCTCCATATTCTCAAAATCGCTGTCAAAAGCTCTCTCAGAACAAATCCACTGAAGTTCGCAGATCTCATACTCTCTTACAGCATCGACGTACTTAATTACATCTGACTCACAGTAACCAGTCTCCAGCTTCAAATAAGAAATCAGCGCCTCGTTAAACTCATCTCCAGACCAGTCTCCACTATAAAGCATTGCGAAATATACATCATCATTATTCATACTATCAACCTCCAAATGTTTTATTGACAGTATGCTATCACAGTGCGTGTCCCATTATTGGCACAGTTTATCTTTTGTTCTCTTTTTGTTCTTTTTTGAATTCAATTAGTCCAGACACTATATCAATTAATGCCTTCACCAATATATTAATTCTCTCAAAATATGATATAATCATTGGCGTTCTTGTTTGCGTAGCTCAGCAGGATAGAGCAACCGCCTCCTAAGCGGTAGGCCAGCGGTTCGAATCCGCTCGCGAACACCAAAGAGGAACTGCATTCGCAGTTCCTCTTTTAATTAATAAAAAACATCATATCCGGAATCAGAAGCACTATTGAAAACAGAACCAGAAGAATTGGAAGACCTTCAAGATAAATACTCTTATCATTCAAAAGCTTATGACCCCTGTATGAAAGAAGTACCAATGTAAATAGCAGAGCCGCAATCACCGCAGCAACAAGGCCAAATACTGAAGGCTTTTGAAGCATAATCACAGCACCAATAATAATCTGGATCATCATATAAAAACCATTAACTGATCTTGCAATATAAATCACGCTCATGGCAACAAGCGAACCAAGAATTGGAATCACAAAGAACATAACATCCTTGCCAAAATGAACCATCAGGAACTTATACACAATAGTTAATGCAAACATTAAAACAAATGCGATAAGTACAGTCACATGATCATTTATATAAAATGCATCTGGCAGGAAATCACTCTGAGATGAAAGAATTATTGGCTTTGAATAAATCTTACTTAATAATGCAGATCCAGCTACGACAAGAAGCGCCACGATTACAAGCTGAACTGATAACATCTGCCTTTCGAAAAGGAACGAAGATACAAAGAAAGACAACAGAGACAACACAAATCCTGTAAGCATCGGAAGAAGCACTTCAGGGCCAAAGTCTGCTTTGTAAAAATACACTCTTCCCTCTTCTACAATCGAAGACAGCGCAGTCATTCCTATAACAAGTGGAAGGAAAGCCACAAACTCAGCTTCCGTAATTCCAACAAGTGGAATAAAAAGGAACGGACACAAAAGAAGCGTATTTAAAACTACATTTAGCGGCATAAGAAACGGAGCTTCAAAGTGAGCAAATGTCCCTCTCCAGATAAGAATAATAACCGGAATATATAGAAGTGACAGCGAGAAGCCAGAATTTATGCTAAGCAAAAGCAGAGTAGAAAAAATAACGCAGGCAAGCAAAACAGTACCTCTAAGTGTTAAATTCCACTTACGAAGCTGCTTGAAAGGAGTATCGCTAGGTCTTGCGACCTCCTTCTTTATTGCTGGCTGCTCGAAAGGCAGTCTCTTACTTCTTCTACTAATCTGCATCTTATCTCCTTATGCCATCCAGTTAAGATAATCCTTGAGGAATCTGTACGAAATATTTACGGCAGTTACAACATAACGTGTTCTTGCAAAAGAACCTGGAATACCATCAATATATGTTCGAACTTCCGAAATAGGAATACCATCGATACTGTCACCAGCATTATTGTTACCAATGTTGACACCGTCTTCAGCACCATTTACGTCATTCTCTGAAGAAGGAGCGCCAGTAACTACAGGATTAAGAATTGTATTTTCCTCAAATCCTACGTCTACGTTACGAATCTTTCCAAGAACATTAGTGTATCCAGTGATGTTACCTTCTTCATCGAATACAGCAAAGGCATTTGGATAATCCTTAAACGAGAATACAACGTCACCATTATCGTTATATACGCCAAGAGTCTCAGGATCAGAATTGAAAATATCCGAAATAATCGATACAAGACCTTCCTTATACTCTTCTTCGGTGAAGTTATAAATTGAATTATTGATACATTCATAAGCAAGGTCAACAAATGTAGTAATCTCGATTGTAACACCTTCAACAATTGAAGTAGTACCATCAGATTTCATTGCAAGGCTTGATGGATACTGACAGTCAATAAGTGCGTGGCAGAGATTATAAGACTGTGTTGCCCAGCTCTCACCCGAAACTACAAATGCACCCGAAAGAGAAGCTGCGATTCTGTTCTTAAGTGTTCTTTCGATATTAAATGCATCCCACTGAACTCTTATAATGCTGCCGTGATAAACTTCGATTTCAACAAAATCGATATATCCATTGTTATCAGGAGTTAATGTCTGAGCATAAAATATTCCGTCATTAAGACCTGTAATTCTTGCTGAACCAGAATCGATGTCAGTATTATCATTCTGATGGTTAACATAAACAGGAATCTGACAGCCCATTATCTGTGACGCAATAAGCGCAATCTCATCGTCAGAAACAGACGCTGGTCTTGCTTCATCATGAATTCTTGAAATTCCTGTAAGTTCAGCACCATCGTAAGTAATACCAGTCAGAAGATGAAGTTCTGTTTCATTAGGAGTTACAACAAGCACATCAGTAATAAACCCGATTGGTGAACCATCGTTCTCAAAACCTTCGTAAACACCCTGAAGGCCTTCATAAGCTGACAGATTATCAAGGCTTAACTCAACATAATAGTCAGCTTCCAAAACGTCATTAAAAAGTTCTGAATAGTTCTGCTGAATTCTCTCATTACTCTCATCAGAAGAAATGAAATTAAAGAAAAACAGCACAAGAGCACTAATAAGAATAATTGCAACTGCTTCAACAGAAATCTTACGAATAATATGTCTATCCATTATTACCCTCACTTTCTGTATAAACACAGCCGTACTTCATATAGTCTGCAACAAAACTTAAAAGATTTGAAGCAAGGCATGAAACACATATTGCAATAATTGGAGAGAACATAAATCTGGAAACTCCAAATACCACACCTGAAATAATACCAATTACTACTGAAGCTCTGAATGAATTTGCTATATTTGTCAAATCTGTAAGAAGGAAAAATGCAACAAACAAAGCACCAGATACAAGCATGTCAGAACATACAAACAAAACACCCTGAGCTTTATACGCAATAAGAAGTGCTACAAATGCAGCAGGAATAAATGAGAAAGCAGTAGCAAGACGAATTGTCTTTGACTTAAATAGATACAAAAAACCAATAATAATAAGAAGCGAGCAGCCTGTTCCGATAAATGAAGGATATCTTCCTGCAAGAAGCTCAACAAAAGAATAATCATTAATATCAGAACCAACCTGGATTATGCTTTCGGAAGTGTTGGAATTAAAAAGCAGGCTTTTAAACTCCAAAAGCTTTGTGCCAGGTGCAGCAAAAGTATCAAGCTGCGAAGGATATACTGCTTCTACAAAAAGTCTTCCCGCTACAGATGCGTTAAAGATATGACTTCCCGTACCGCCAAAGAGGTGTTTTACAACAAGAACGGCAAATAAAATGCCCAAAGAAGCGATAATAAGTGAAGAATCTGGAGGCAAAAGGAGCGCAAAAACTATTCCGAGTGATACGGAAGAGAAATCAAAATAGTGATTATTATCCTTTGTCTGCTTTTTGATTCTTACTACAAGATAATCAAGAAACATCGATAAAACTGCTGAAAACGCAATAATTACAAGCGCTCTTACACCATAAGAAATAATCGCATACACAATACATGGCATAAGCGCAACAAGGTACTCGAGACCAATATAAGGAGTTGTAATCTTAGTATGAATAAAAGGTGCAAACTTTCCAGGCCTCATACCTTCTTACCTCCTTCGAAAGGCAGAACGAACTCATCGTCTGAATTAGCATAATCTTCATCAGAAGCACGCTCATATGTCTCAAGAAGCGATACTGAACCGATATCAATCTTCTCTGTATTTGTAGTAACTCCTGTAGGAATATCCTTAAGACTATATGCAAAAGAAGCTACAGTCTGAGTAAGATTCAATCCAGATGGGCAGATATAAGAACAGATTCCGCAAGAAAAGCATTTTGCTGCATCATACTGCTCAGCAAGATCATTTTTACTCTTCGAAATAAGATTATAAAGAAGTCCCGGATTTAAATTCATTGGGCAGTTATGTGCGCACTTACCACAATGGATACAGGAAGACTTAATAGTCTCTCTCCTCTCATAAACTGAGATTCCAGAAGTAGTCTTAATAATCGGTGTATTATCAGGATCAAGAAGCGTAATACCAGTAAACGCATTACCCCATACAATCCTCTTATTCGTCTTCGAAACACCATTAATAGTATTCAAAATTTCAGAAACAGGTGTTCCAATCGGCGCATGAACATTATGAGAATGACCATTCTCATCAGTTACAGTTATAATTCTTGAAACAAGAGGAATACTGTCTGCAATCGCTTCCCATACAGCATAAATCGTTGAACAGTTAAAAAGCACTGCACCACAGGATTCTTCAAGCGATTCATTCTCCGAAATATCCTTGCCGTAAAGGGCTCTCGCAATAAGGCGATAATAACCCTGAGGATAACGCTCCTCAAAAACCTTCACGTTAAAAGAATAACCTGAATATCTGTGAGTCGTAAGTCGCATTGCGTTATTAAGAATCTCAAGTTCATTCTTATGCTTTTCAGAAATAAGAAAAGTAATCTTTCTGATATTCATGGCACCAGCCAAAGCAACAGCACCCATAACAATATACTCAGAAGACTCAGAAATTCTTAAAAAGTCACATGAAGCATTAGGCTCACTCTGAAGACAGTTAATCAGAAGTTCAGAGACACCATATTTCTTCGCTCTGATTATCTTTGCAATAGAAGGAATACCTTCGCCACCCATACCAACAATTCCGGCATCACTGACGATACCCATAACAGCAGAACCACTGATATTTACATCTGTTCTTGGATGCACAGATGGGTGATAAGTTCTCTTGCTGTCACTTTTGATATATACAGCTTTGCATGTTGTTCCGTTAGGAAGCGAAATATCCTTAATATCAGTTACATTCCCCGAGATGCCACTATGTACCGGACTTGCAAAGGACCCAGGTGCTGGCATACCAACACACTGACCAATCAAAACATGCTCACCTACTTCAACAGTTGGAACGCATGGATCGCCATAGTGCTGCTTCATTGGAAGAATAATTCTTGTTGGATAAACCTTTTCCAGCATTATTTCCTGCATAAAAGACGAACGCTTTGAAAAATCCAAAGCGTTGTCCATTGTATATCTTTTATGAAATGAAAATATGCTGTCGCCGAAATCCATCAATCAGCGTAACCTTCAAGTCTCTTAGCGTAACTTGATCTGCCAAGTTTTCTGATTGCCTTAGCCTCAATCTGACGAATACGCTCACGTGTAACTCCAAGGCTCTTACCAACCTCTTCAAGTGTACGCTGCTTGTCATCATCAAGACCAAATCTCAAACGGATAACCTTAGCTTCTCTTTCTGTAAGAAGATCGAGAACGTTAATAAGATCTTCCTTAAGAAGCTCTCTTGATACTTCCTCATCAGGTGAAACGTACTCATCACTTGAAATAAAATCAACGAGATGGCTGTCCTCTTCCTCACCTACTGGCTTATCGATAGAAACTGGGTCCTGAGAAATTCTCTGAATCTCAGAAATCTTCTCTGCAGACATACCCATCTTCTCAGCGAGCTCATCAATTGTTGGTTCACGTCCAAGATCCTGAACGAGCGCACGCTGAACACGTGTAAGCTTGTTAATTGTCTCTACCATATGAACTGGAATACGAATTGTTCTAGCCTGATCAGCAATAGCTCTTGTAATGGCCTGTCTGATCCACCATGTTGCATAAGTACTGAACTTAAATCCCTTAGAATAATCAAACTTATCAACAGCCTTGATAAGACCAATGTTTCCTTCCTGAATAAGGTCAAGAAGTGAAAGACCACGGTTCATGTACTTCTTAGCAATAGAAACTACGAGACGGAGGTTAGACTCAACGAGCAAATCCTTTGCATCCTGATCGCCATCCTGCATACGTCTTGCAAGTTCTCTCTCTTCATCAGCTTTAAGAAGATTAATCTTACCAATCTCCTTAAGATACATTCTAACTGAGTCATCAACTGCAACTTCCTCACTAGGAGAAAGAGTGATACTGAATGTATCCTCATCATTCTCAGGTGCCTCAACCTTAATACCAGCAGCAGAAAGCTCAACTGAGAGCTTTTCCATTTCTTCCGGGGATACACCACAGTCTTCAGCAATATTCTCGAAATCAGACTCGTCGATTACATTGCTCTTCTTACCAGCAAGTTTCTTAAGTTTTGTTAATGCGTCTTCAAAACCAGCCATTTTGCACCATCCTTATTATTTCTCGGAAACAAGAACTTCACTGCCATTGTATGAAACTTCAAAAATACCGTTGTCTGCATAAATGAGCATCTCTACATCTTTGTCCAATGATTCACTTCTGCCGAGAGCTTCGCTTCTTACGGCGCAATAATTAGTGTAGACCAATGCTGCATTTGTATCATTAACAGTATCGTCAGTGACGAACTTGATATTCTGACATGTCTGGCCATAAACGATATAGCCATTTGTTTTACCGTAATCAATCTCAGTATTAACGTCCATTACGCCATCAAATACCTGATTGATGTTGTTTGTAATCTTTTCAGTCAAAGCCTTACGTGAATTACACATAGGATAAGCAATAAGAATAATTGCAATTACCAAAGCACTTAAGCCAATAATCATACCCCATACAAACTTTGCAGGAGCCTTAACATCGTTAGGAGAAATCTCGAACTCATTCTTCTCTACTGTACCGTTGCTCTTCTGAGCCTTGGCAAGTTCTTCTCTCTTAATTGCCTTCTCAAGACCTTCGTCAGAAAATACTCTTGTCTGGTGATAGTGCTTACCATCATTAGACTTCTCAAACTTCTCGTTCGCGAAAGTATAATTCTCACGATTATTCATTACATCAATTGCTTCGCTTGAAGGAAAAACACAATTACAAAATACGCATTCGCATTTATCGTCTCTGTCATCGAATATAATAAGTGCACCACAGTTCTTGCACATACCCTGAATTGTAGCCATTAAACAACCACCTTTTATACATAAAAATCACTAAATCTCTAGGCATTTTGGCCAAAAAGGCGCAATAACGCATTAAAAGACAAAGTACATAGTATCATCCGTTCTTTTCTACGTCAACTATGTTATAATTCATTCCATGAAAAAATCAGCTAACGACAAAGAGCGCTTCATGAAAGCCGCCATAAAAGAAGCCCAGAAAGCTTATACTCTTGAAGAATGTCCTATCGGATGCGTTATTGTATCTGATGGCAAAATTATTGCCCGTGGACATAATCTTAAAGAGACAAAGGCCAACGCTCTTTTGCATGCTGAAATTGTTGCAATCAATAAAGCATCTAAGAAGTTAAAGAACTGGCATCTTGATGACTGCGAGATGTATGTAACACTTGAACCATGCACCATGTGTGCTGGTGCAATGGTCCAGTCCAGAATCAAAAAAGTCTACTTTGGCGCATTTGAACCAAAAAGCGGTGCAGTCTGCTCATGCAACAATATCTTTGATGTTTCTAACGGTCATAACCACTTTGTAGAATCAGAAGGTGGCATTTTGGAAGAAGAATGTTCTTCCATCATGAAATCCTTCTTCAAGGAAAGACGCCTTAAACACAAACAAGCTGACCGTAATTCACAAGATAAAGATAACTCTCTTTAACCTTCATTCCTGATGCTTCAACTGCATTCCTATAATATTTAACCTGCGCTTTATGTCTCTTAAGAGCTTCCTTTGAAATCATTTCTGAATCAAAAGCTTCAGGGAATCTGTCAGTCTTATAGTCAACAAGAACATATTCACCGTTCTCTTCAAACAGCAAGTCAATAATTCCCTGTACTAATATTGAATCGTTTTCTTCACCACAAGGTACAGCAAATACAATTGGCTTCTCATAGTTTGCAAGACCATTTAAGTCAGCATCAATTAATCTTCTGCCAATATCGCTGACAGCAAAATCAGTAATGGCTGATTTATATCTAAGAGCCTTCTCTCGTTCATTAGTAGTAATAATCTTAGAATTAATAAGTTCGTCAATCTCAGAATCATAGTTATCCTTATCATCTGCTATTCTTGAAAGATCAATGAATCTCATCATCTTATGAACAAAGGTACCAAGTTCAGATGGTGTCTCTCCCACCTCGCCATTAAGTCTGTCCTTATAGTAAGAAAGTCTGTTAACTGTAAGATTTATTGGCATAGTATCCCTTGAAAGACCACTTTCGATACCAGAAACAGAAACCTTAAAAGGCATCGCTGCTTCTTCCTCATAAGGATACTTCGCAAATTGAGGATATCCATCCTCGTCGTATCCTTCAGCGCACAATGAAATCTCATTAACTACTTCTTCTGCCTTAGGTACAACAACATCCTCATCAGAATCATTTGTTTCATCTGCTTCTTCTGATGCATCTGAAAGTTCATCGAATATCATAGATGAAAAATTCTCATCTATCTCTAATTCAAAGGTGTTGGTCTCACCTGTAAACTCAATATACCTATCACTAACTGGATCAGAATTCTCCTTTAATAATCCAGCTAATTCCTCGGCACCCTTAAGTTTCAATAATCCACATAAGAAAGCATACTCGATTGAATTACTGCCATTAAGCCAGTGACTCTTGCCAAATGGCTTATCACCAGATGCAAGAACAAGTTTATACATTGTCGTAGCAGAAGTACTACTAAGACAAGTTGGAATAACAACTGACAAGTACTCTTTTGCTCTTGTGAGCGCAACATAAAGAAGTCTTAATGCCTCAGCATTTTCAGAAAGAATCTGATTATTCTTATATCTCATCTTCTCAAATGAAGTATCAATTCTTATAGCCTCATCATCGTAATCATCAGAAACAAAACCGTCTCTTGAATCAAATACAATCTGTGAAGCAGCATCAGCCTTAGTCTTGGCATTAAGCTCAGTGACAATAACAGCCTTAAACTCAAGTCCTTTACTTGAGTGGTATGTCATACATCTGATTGCATTATTCTCTGAAGAACTCTTTGTAGAAACCGATGTACCTCCACCAAGCTTTATCTTCATAGATTCAAGCTCATGTGAAACACCAGCAATATCACTTCCATATCTTAAGAAATTACTGCAAAGCCAGTCTTTGAACATATTAAGCTTAACTGAGTTCTCACCCAAAGTAGCACCGATACCACTCTCCTTATAGATTCTGTCTATAAGTTCACCAATATCAGTAATAATCTGATCATTTCTTAAACTGTCAAACTCTTCAATAAACCTCTTGACTCTCATCACAAGATCACTTGATTCATCTTTACAGTTATCAGCAAAACATCTTACCTTCTCAATAAGATACTGACTCTTCATTCCAGAATTAAAGCGATTTGCAAAAGCAACAATTATGGCAATCTCATTAAATGTAAAATTCGAGAATCTATATGGGCTAATAAGAACACCAAACAAATACTCATCTCTGTAACTATTACCAACAGACATAATTACATTACAGATAGCATGAATATCAGTATCCTCAAACACAGCCAGCTCGTCAGCATAAACTGCCTTATGACCATTATCATTAAGATACTTTGAAATCAAATCAGCCTGAGATCTTTTACGGGTGAGAATACAAATCTCACCATAATCAACAGCATTCTCTCTTAAGCGGTTTACCTCTTTAAGAACACCATAAAGCATTGCTTCCTTGTTCTTTTTTGAGTTCTCCTTATTTACAAGAAGAACTCTTGGGAGAATCTCGTCCTTCTTCTCCTTTGTATCAGGATAGTTAAGCTGCTGCTTCTCATCGTACTCAATCTCTGCACCATCTTTGGTCATAATCTGGAAGAAGAGCTGATTAATAAAATTAATGACACTCTCATCACTTCTATAGTTACTGTTAAGAAGGAAAAGAAGACCTTTGCTATCAGCCTTTCTGATAAAATCTTCCTCTGTCTTTACCTCGCCAAATGTCGCCATATGATCAACAAAGAGCTTAGGTTCAGCATATCTGAATTTATAAATACTCTGCTTAACGTCACCTACACGGAATATATTTCCATTAGGAGAATCAAACAAATCAATAATGGCATCCTGGATTTCACTATTGTCCTGATACTCATCAACATAAATCTCAATAAACTTGGAAGCATAATAGCTCCCAGCCTCTTCGAACGAAAGAATCTTATTTGCAAGGTGAGTCTGGTCAGCAAAATCTGCACCCTTAACTCTGGACTTAATAAGCATAAAATTCTTATCAATACGCTTAATAATCTCAACGTATTCGCGAATAAAGGAAGTACGACTAATCTGCTTTTTCAAAAGCTCATCATAATCGCAATAAAAGATAGACTGATAACTTAAATCAATCTGGAATGGCGCAATATCGCGCTTTGAACCACTTGGCATGGACTTCAACTCAATCAGAGGTTTTATAAACTCAATAAGAGCAGCAATCTTTCCAAATTCAAAAGAAAAATCAGCCATGAGTTCTGGATTAGTATTCTTAGCAGGATCTGGAACCGGATTAAGAATATCCTTTGTAAACTCACATAAATAACTCTCATCTCTTATTGCTTCAACAGTATCAAAAGGATTCTCTGAATTCTCATATGTGGAAATTACGTGATTCACATATTTCTCAACTACATCAAAAAGCGAATAGAATGCTTTCTGTCTGTCATCGTTCTTATTTTTAAGAAAAGTAATACCCTTTGTAATCTCACGAAGCCTGGAAAGAGTCTTATCATCGATTCTTTTATAAGCAGCAATTATCAGTTCCAGAATATCTGAAAAACCATTAAGAATACCGTTAGCGTCATTCTCTTCACGCTGCTTTACAAGAGCATCACAACGATCAAGATATAGAGGAAGACTTCGTAACTTCAAATATGTATCAGACAAAGACTCAGCAAGACTATCATCTGTTCTGCCGTTACCGTACATATTAGTAAGAGCAAGAAAAGATGCATTATCCTCCTTATATTCATCATACATCTCAGCAAGAGAAACACTAATGGCATTTGAAAGAAGCACTTTAAGTTCATTACCATCAAGGATAAAAGAGCCTGAATCGATAAGCTCGCTCTCCTCGGAATCAGCGCAAACATATCCCTTCTCCTTAATTACTCTGCTGCAGAAAGCATCAATTGTCTGAATATAACTATTTGGAAGCAAATCAAGCTGTCTATAGAGTCTTGAAATAATCTCTCCATTATTTCCTTCATTCTTCAAAGCAGCAATTTTCTCTCTGATTTTACTCTCAATTTTTAAGCGCATATTATTTGCTGCTTCACGAGTAAAAGTCATTACCAGGATATTATCGATATCAAAATCCCCAGCAATAATCTTAGATACGATTCTTTCAACTAATACAGTTGTCTTACCTGAACCTGCAGCAGCAGATACAAGTATATTTTCTATAGGAGCATCAACTATTAATTTCTGAGCACCTGAAAGTTCCATTGCCATAATCTTTACTCCATTCTTCTACGCATTTCATCAATCTCTGGTTTTGACTCTTTGTCAGTAGATTCCACTTCAATCTCAGACAAAACCTTCTTCACAGGATTACGTTTATTGTTTCCACAGGAAGATGCGAAAGGACAGAATTCACATTCAATTCTGCTGCCTGAAGGCTGAGAATTTACAATAGCATCAGCCTTACCGCCTACAATATCCTTACAGGACTTCTTAATTGTGAAATCAACATAATCACAAACTGTCTTAAATTCTTCACTACTTAAAGAAGCAAAGTTAGGTTCCAGCTTCAAATCTGTTCCCTTCTCAGCCTTAAGACCAATTGGGAAATATCCAACCTCTGCTACTTCACCCAAATCTGAAATGGAGTTGGCATATCCAAAAAGCTGAATCTGAACTCCGGCAAGGTTTTTTTTAAGTTTTATCCCCTTGTCTCCAGTCTTATAATCAATAACTCTGAGTTTTCCTGATTCTTCATTTGTATCGATTCGATCGATGTAACCTATAAACTTAAAATCAATACCATCAACGTTAACCTTAAGCCCGTTACCTTCCTTATCGATATTAAGTTCAAACTTGGTTGGCACATAACCAGTTTCAACAATGTCATCAAGAATAGCAGGCAAAGAACACTTAAAGAATCTTCTTGCCTTAATACCTGGATAGATTCTGAACTGCTCAGTCTTCTCACTCATAAGTTCAGAAGAATTGCAGTAATCATCAAAGTATTTAACAGCGATTCTTTCAAGTTCAGCTTCGTCATTAACCAAGGATTCAGAAAGACTTTTATAGTCAGCAATTGTCATGTTCCTGCTATAAAGTTCTGATAGATACTTCTCAAACATATGGTGAATAATACTACCCATACTGTTTGCCTTTACTTCTCTTCCATCATCTCTTTCCACGATGCCAAGAACATCCTGAATCATGTACTTCATGTGGCAGCTGTTATACTTCTCAAGAGAAGAAACACTTATTCTCTTACTGTCGCCAATAAGTGATGAAATCACTTCAGGAGAAATGGCTGCTTCCATAAAGTCGTGACGTCTAATAACTTCATTACCATACATACGATCAACAAAACAATTCTCAAGAAGTGCTTCAGATGAATATCTTGAGAAGAAGTTATATACATTACTCTCTGCCTTACCGTACTCGTTAACAAAATAAACTAATTCGCTTACTGAATTAAACATAAGAGCAGAAGTAATAAACTCTGTTCTAGTTCGTGCCTGAGCCTTATCTGGAAGATCAACCTTAGAATGAACAGCAAATTTACTTAATTCATTCGAATTCATAAGACCGTCTACCATTCTCTTGTATGGGAAGTTCTCGTTTGTTGCACCAATAACAAACATTACTTTACATGGTGTAAAGCAAGCCTGCTCAGTAGTAACAATATCAACCGAATCAACCATAAGTGGAATAGTTCCCTGGCTCTTGTTACGCATATCAATCTTAATAAGAGACAGGAAATGCTCCTGCTTAATCTCAACATCATTCATTGGAAGTGTGAAATTAACAAGAAGACTCATTACTTCCTTATAGCCACGGATTAAAGCAGAGGCTCTGTCAATATCCTGACGATCCTTAAGTTCCTTAATAAGAGCTTCAATATCAGACGCAAAAGTATCTACGTAATTTGCAAGTTTATCTGCCTTGGAAGACAAAGTCTTCTCATTGTAAATAGACATGGAAACATCATGGATTGGCATAAGAACACGCTTAACGACATTCTCCCAAAGATACTCAGCTTCCATCACCTCTTCATTGGCTCTGTAAAGTCTTGAAGGGTGCTTCCCAGAACTTGTGAAGAAATCCTGATCAAACATTCTTCTTCCGTCAGTAATATTATTCTTAACGCAGTAATTCTCAAAAGCATCTACATCTTCACTTGTAATTCCAGGTATTCCAGTTCTTAAAAGACACAAAACATCATCAAGAAGGAAATAACGAATTGGAAGTTCGAGCAAAAGAACAATGAATCTGAATACTGGTGTATTACTTACAAGAATCTTACGGTCAACAAAAGATGCAAGACCATAACGAGTCATAACGCTTCTAAGTCTCTCTATAATTCCCTCGTCGACACAAACGATTCTAATATCCTTGTATCTATATCCTTCATATCTTGTAAGTCTTATTATCTCGTTAGATATATATCCGATTCTGTCATCAAGATTATGGATAGATACGTGCTTAATCTTATCTGTCTTAACCAAATCGTCTGAAGGAATCTGCTTCTTAAGAGCATAATTCCTTGAAGCAGCTTTAAGACCTAAGTCCATATCAGAAGAGATATCAAAACCACTTACAACAACATCAGAACATGAAGATTCAAGTAATCTTATGAACTCATCACCATTAACATAAACAGATGGATCGGCATCCTTCTCAAGTCCATCAGATGAAATTGGATAGAAGTTAAATGTCGCACCAAGACGATTAAGGTTAGAAACCAGTTTAAGCTCCTGAGGAGTAAGAAGTCTTATGGCACCAAAACCGATAACAGAAAATCTGGACTTTACAAATTTACTGAATTCTCTATATCTTCTCGTATTAAGTAAATCCCTGTTATCAATAAGACGCTCAAGAAGTTTATTTACTTCAGAAATTGAATTTGAAAGAAGATTCATATCGTAATCAAGATTCAGTTCTGAAATATAATCAGATAAGAGTTTAAAGTCATGAATCTTTTTACAGTAAATGGATTCACTATCCTCACTTAATGCATTCTCGTAAGCTGAAGCAATACTGTCTTCTGTAATTCCATAACGTGTAAAGTCACCAAGAAGTTCAATAAGTCCATCGATATATTCGAACTTACCAACAAACTTGCCAAATGTCTCAAATTCACTATGGTGCGAAGCAAGAATTCGATAAATAGCAGTTCTTAAAACAAGTGAATCCCCACATGAAGAAACAGATAAACCACACATATCGCTGATACGTGTTGCAAGACGCATAAAACTTAAAACATCACCATTAACAAATGATGACTTTATATTAAGAACGTCTGGATCTTCATTACTACCTTCAAAAGTCTTCGAATAATTAATAACAAGTCGCTCAATAGCAGCCTTTGAAGACTCTGGTGCGATAAAAACAGTCTGTCCATCAAACTTGGATTCAAGAGTTGATTTAACAATAAAATCAGATGAACATCTGAGTGAATTAGTCTTATAAATACAAATCATCCGCTATACTCCAAAAAACATTTTCTAGAGTATAACGGATGAAGAAACCCTTAGTAAACAAATTTTCTGCGCTTATCTTAGTTCAAACGCAAACTGTACAATTATACGGACATCTTATCGATATTTGTACCGTTAACAGCCTTCATGCTTGACTTCTTAGCAGCAAGTACGTCTTCAATAGCAGCCTGCTCCAAAGGACGCTTAATCTTAAGTGTAGTTGTCTTAATCATATCCTTCTCAGAGAATACGAAATACTTAACATACTTATAGTGTGGCATCTTGTGGTTAACTTCGAGCATAGAATCATTAAGGTATGCAGTAATCTCGTCATCAGATGGAGCACCCTCAGTTCCAAGAACTTCCTGAAGCTTCTCTCTATCAATCAAAAGCTTAGCACAGATATCAATCTGCTCACGGTCACTCTTGTTACCCCATACGAATGCTTCGTTTACACCCTTAATTTCAGTAATGAGTGACTCAATCTCCTCTGGGAATGCCTTCTTACCACTTGTAAGAACGATCATTGACTTAACACGTCCTGTAATGTGGATTGTACCCTTCTTATCAATGAATCCCATATCACCAGTATGGAGCCAACCATTCTCATCGATAGCTTCACGTGTAGCCTCTTCGTTACGGTAGTAACCCTTCATAACGCAGTCAGACTTTGTAATAATCTCACCTACAGCACCTGGACGCTCATCCTCTGTATCAATCGCAGCAGTAATACCTGTCATTGGACGACCAACACTTCCGTGAACATTACACTCAACTGTATTAACTGAGATAACAGGAGCTGACTCTGTAAGACCGTAACCCTGGAAGAAATCAATACCGAAATTACAGAAAGAATCTACATATCTCTTATCGATTCCTGCACCACCGATAATAACCATTCTGAGGTTTCCACCAAGCTTATCGAGAACTTCCTTATAAACTGCACGACGGATATCGATACCAATCTTTGCAAGGAAATTAGTAATAGGAATCATGAACTTAATAAGCTTTTCCTTACCTGATTCCTTAATACCATCTTCGATTTTTGAATGGATATTCTCATAAAGAAGTGGAACCGAAATGCTTACGTCAGGCTTCCACTCCTGAAGATTCTTAGTAACATAACGAAGTCCATCAGAAAGGCACAATGTTGCACCTGTACTCAAAATAAACATGTCGCATGTATTTTCGAAAGTGTGGTGCAAAGGCAAAATAGAGAATGCACGATCTCCAGCCTTTACATAAAGAGTTGTTGTAATAGCATATACATCTGTACAGATATTTGTATGTGTAAGAAGAACACCCTTACTCATTGAAGTTGTACCAGATGTAAAGAGAATGATTCTTGGATCTTCAGTATCAATCTTGATTTCCTTAATAAAGTCAGAACCCTTAGCGTCTCTAATCTTCTTTCCTTCTGAAATTACATCCTCAAACTTAAGGAACATGTCATCATCTTCTGGGAAGATTCCCTTCTCGCAGAGGAAGTCTGGGAACATACAGATAAACTTCTCAACGCAAATGTCAATTTCCTTATTCTTAATCTTGTTTGCAATAGAAACCATCATGTCATGGTGCTTATGGTGATAGAAAAGAATCTTACTCTCTGATCTTCTAAGAAGAGCAACTACCTCATCTTCCGGAAGCATTCTGTCAAGAGGAACACCTACGCTGTCAGTACCGAGGATAGAAAAATAAGATACGAACCACTCGTAGCAGTTCTCACCTACTACAGAAAGCTTATCACCCTTGTACTTACTCTCAGCAATATAAGCTGAAAGGCTTAAAATATCTTCACCAAACTCGTAATAAGTCTTATGAACTTCAGAAAGCTTTGGATTTCTTCTGAAAATAAAAGCGTCAAGCTCAGCGTGCTTCTCGCAAGTATCGAGAATCAAATCACGAATATTGGCAAATCTTGTTGCCTCGTATATAGGATTACCTGTAATGGTACGCATACTACCCCCAAAGATTAAAAAATGACATTAACGTGAAAATAATAGCATTCCATTCTTTTTTAGTCTACTACATTGAAGAAAAAACTTTGAAAATCAAAGTATTTTTTTGAAGCGCAAAAAACAAGTGAAAATTTACAATATTTATCAACAAGAAACTTGTATTATTGTTTTTTTTGATATACTAGTAGCATTACATTATGTAATTGTTATGGAGAGAAGCAAATGAGTGAGAATGAGACAAAGAAGAAGGTAGACAAGAAAGATCCTGCCCATCTTGATAAGATTTATCCTACCAAGAGAGGTATTTCGGGAAATCTTGCAAAGATCGCTTTCCTTCTTCTTACAGATATAACAACAAACTTTAAATGTATTGGAAGAGAGAACTTCCCTAAGAGCAACCCTTACGTAGTTGCTTCCAATCACCAGTGTTTCGCTGATGGTGTACTTATCGACAAGTTCCTTCCAAGAGGACATTTTAAGCACATGTGTGCTCTCGTAGCATCTGACCTCGAGACAGATTATGGTCCTTTGGGACGTCTTATTGTAAGAGTTGGACGTGGAATTCCAGTAGACAGATTCGGAAATCCTGTAAGAGGCCTTATCAAGGCAAAGAAGGAAGTTGAGAACGGTAACATCTGCTTTGTATTCCCTGAAGGAACAAGAACACATACAGGTAAACTTGAAGAGATGAAGGATGGCGCAGCATATATTGCCATCAAGTCAAACACACCACTTGTACCAGTTTACATTTCAGGTGCTTATCAGATTTGGCCAAGAACACAGAAGTGGCCACATCCATATAAGGGATTCCTTAAGAGAAAGAAGCTTAGAATCTACGTTGGTGAACCACTTCATGGCGCAGACTACGACAATGACGCTCACAAGATGACAGCTGCTCTTGTTGAGTGGATGAAGGAACAGGAAAGACTCCACTTCGATCCTGAACTCGGATAACTGAACAATTTAAAAGATTTAAGACTGTCTCAGAATATTGGGTGTTCTGAGGCAGTTTTTTTGTTGGCTGGTTTTTGGAGATGCGGAAGATAAGTGCGTATGTTAGTAGAATAGTTAGTGACGCGAAATCTACTAACGGATTTACTAACAAATCGCTGATTTGGGGCCGAATGTTAGTAGATTGGTTAGTGGCGCAAAATCTACTAACAGATTCTCTAACAAATCGCTGATTTAGGGCCGAATGTTAGCAGATTGGTTAGTAGCGCAAAATCTACTAACGGATTTACTAACAAATCGCCAATCTGTGGCCGAATGTTAGCAGATTGGTTAGTGGCACAAAATCTACTAACGGATTTACTAACAAATCGCTGATATGAGGCCGAATGTTAGCAGATTGGTTAGTGGCGTAAATTCCACTAACAGATTCTCTAACAAATCGCTGATTTGGGGCCGAATGTTAGCAGATTGGTTAGTGTCACAAAATCTACTAACGGATTTACTAACAAATCGCCAATCTGGGGCCGAATGTTAGCAGATTGGTTAGTGGCGCGAATTCCACTAACAGATTCACTAACACAACACAAAAACCAAGGCCCCCGCACCAGGCGGAGGCCTTTCAACTAATCAATCAACTATTCTTCGATTCAACGTATTCGATAAACTCATCGATTGGAAGCGGTCTGCTGAAGTAATAACCCTGAATGTAGTTAGCACCGGAAGAAACAACGAAATCGTACTGTTCTTTTGTCTCTACTCCCTCCTGGATTACATTGCAGTCAAGTTTACGAATCATTCTGATACTGTCTTCAAGGATAATCTTCGAATTCTTGTTCTTCTTTGAGTCCCAAAGGAGAGCCTTGTCAGATTTGATATTAAGGAAGTCGAGGTTTGTAACGAATGAGAGATTCGAATAACCTGTTCCGTAATCATCGAGTGAAAATTCAAAACCTGCGTCCATGAGTTCCTGAACCTTGGAGATTCTGGACTGGATTAATCCGTTAGAAGCAGTCTCTGTAATCTCGAAGACTATCTGCTTTGAAGTTACTCCGTATTTATCCATTATCTCTTTTACGCGATCAACAAAGTTCTCAGCACTCATCTGGTGAATACTTAAGTTAACAGCGATATAGTCGAGTCCCATCTTCTGTACCTGAGGTGATGCAATAACCTGGCAAACCTTCTCAAGAACAATAAATCCGATATCAGAAATGAGAGCACACTTCTCAGCGATAGGGATAAATTCATCTGGTGGAATAAATCCAAGTCGTGGATCAGTAAGTCTTACAAGTGCTTCAGCTGAAGTGATTCTGCTTCTTTCAACTGACCATACAGGCTGGAAATGAACCATGAATCTGTTCTTTGTAATTGCTTCCTTCAAAGCCTGCTCAATAGCAGAATATCTGATTACGTGATTAAAATCTTCGTTTCTGAACACTCTTACACCAACTGTATCTGGAGCAATTGTATCTTCAGCTACGTGAAGAATTGTCTCTGAATCCTTAAAGTCATCAGGAACATTAACGCATGCAATATTAACGTTAAAGTCAAGTTTCGTTCCCAAATAATCGAATTCTTCATTGAACTTATTCTCTATTTCAGAAATGAGTTTCTCAAGATTCTCTTCTGAATAATTAGTGCAGACAACTGCAATATTACTTGGAGATATACGATAGATACCTGCACGCTTTGCAACAGTATTCAGATACTCAACAATATTGGAAATAACTTCACTCAAAGCCTGATATCCAAGAAGTCTCTTATAGAGTTTAAAGTTAAGGATACTGATAGTAATAACAGAATACTTGTGCTTCATCTCAATCAGTTTCTTATTCTCAGCAACAAATGCTCTTCTGTTATAAGCTCTTGAACTTGAATCAATAAGTCCATCCTCACCTTCAATTGAGAACATAAAACCAAGAAGTGCAATTACTTCGAAGAAGAGTTCAATTGTCATCTCTGGTACCAATGCCTGAATTACAACACCAGCAATAATGAAACTGAAGAAATACCACAATAAGAATATGTGCTTACGGCTTACAGTTTCTCTGCAGACAATCATTTCACGGATACTTAGTACAAGATAAAACGCTGCAACGATATAAAATACGATCTCGAGTTTTCCTCGAACAAAGTTTGCGTTCGCGTCGTAAGTAAAGATGAATCCTGTAAATGGAGTTAAAAGTACAAGAATCTCTGCAACTATCATTGGGATTGAAAGAAGCGAGAACTCTAACCTGGTTCTTTCGAGAACGGAACGATTTACAGCCAATATGTAAAGCCAGTAAAGTGGCGCGAGCATTCCATGGAAAAGGAAATACAGCATCTGCGTTGCATACTGAACCACATATAAGGCGCCCGTTGCAACCGTGGTAACTTCAATCTGGTTACTAATCATTGCAACAAGAGCAGTTGCTGCGATGTTGATTACAAGGCAAAGGAAAACTGTGCTTCTGAACGACACAACACGCCTTCTCATAAAATAGAAGGTAACAAAACAAAGTGATAATAATAGCGTAAGACTATAAATTACAACTTCTACCATAAAACGCCCCCATATATTTAAATTATATATGCATTCCAAGGAAAAAGTATTAATAGCCTATTAACAAAACGTCGATTAGTTTACTGTTTTAAAACCATCTTCAGGGAAAAATCCCATTTTAAGTGCCTTTGGATGAACTTCGAATCTGATTCTGTGGCCGAAGAAATCCTCGCCATCGTAGTTTCCAATAAGCTGGAAAGAAGGCGAAGATGAAGTAATAACACCGCTTGTAGCCTTAAAATAGTGAATGCCGTCGTGACCTACGTGACGACCAAATCTATAGAGCGCCAAAAGGTAAAGTGCTCTTAGTAAACTTACGTCTTCGATTGCGCATACGTTACATACGCCGTCCATAATGTTTGCATCTGGAGCTGGGCAGAAACCATCGCCATAGTATTTCGCGTTACAAAGGCTGATTAAAGTGTGCTTGTCAGATTCGCTCTCGTATGTGCTTCCATCCTCAAGTTCGAGTTTATACTTAAAGTCATGCGCACGCTTCCCGAAAATAAGACCCAACGCAGATCTTATGTAAGCAGTCTTTCTGTTCCACATTGATTCTTTGCCAAGAACGATTGCCTTTGCTCTTGCCTGAACCTCTGTATCAAGGCCGATTGAAGCAACATTATTAACATAACCAGACCAGTTAGGAATATGTGAACCCATAACATCAAAACTGTCGAGTTTGATAAGATCTATATCTTTGAACTTCATGTTATCGAGATTTAAAAGCAAAGACAGAAGGCTCCACTTGCGCCACTTTGGAATTACTGACTTAACAAAGTCATTACCTGTACCAAATGGAATTGGAACTACAGGAGTCTTTCTAAATGCGAGCGCATTAATAATCTCATGGATAGTTCCGTCACCACCACAAGCACCAATTACAACTCTGTCTCCAAACTGTTCACTGATTTCAACTGCCATCTCTGAAGCGTGACCGCCATACTCTGTATAGCGAATCTCAATTCTGTCACGAAGTTCAGATTTCTCACGCTGGAGATAATTTATTGCATCCTCAAGTTCAGCCAATGCCTTTGGGTTTGAACGACTGTTAATAATGAGGATATAGCGCATAAATTATTCCTTTGGCTCTAATGAGAGAGTATATACAAGATCAACAACATCTCCGACTGTCTTTGCTGAATCCAAAAGATCATCTGGCAGTCTAATGTCATAGTCCTCCTCGAGATCAATAACAAGCTCATAAATCTGCATTGAATCGAGCATTAAGTCTTCTACGATTCTTAAATCAGATGTTACATCTGTTGGTGAGATATTGAGCTCATTTACCACTAACTTCAAGATATCTTCAAAAATCATATCCTTCTTTCTGATGATATCTTCTTCGTTCATACGTTCTCGGGGATCCGCGTTATCAGACATTGTCTTCTCTCCTTCTTACATTGTCAGCAACTTCTTTTGCTGTCTTTCTTACTGAATCTGTTCCGTTATATCTTCCAACCTGCTCCTGCAAGTACTTATCAATCTCATCAACCATACCAAAAAGGATTTCCTGCTCCTGATCGTTATATGGCTCCAGGATATGTCTTGCAAGAATTCTATGGAATTTCCCATGCATTCTGCAGGCTAGTTTACCATTCTTTGTAAGACTAATTCTTACAATTCTTCTGTCGTTAACATCACGATTTCTAACTACATAACCCTTCTTTACAAGACGTTCAATTGAAACTGTTAATGTTCCGACAGTGATACCAAGAAGTGATGCTGTCTCAGTCATAGTTCTTGCATCATATGGACCGATAGCATCAAGAGTATGCATCTCAGCAATTGAGAGGTCTTTAAAATAACCCTTCTGAAGTGACTGTTCTTCTGAAAGAATTACATTCTCAAAGATTCTTACGAGGCGTTCCGCCATCTCAACTTCTTCTTTACGCATAACTGCTCCTGGTTCGCATTTCGAAAAAATATTTTACACTAAACCTTCAATTCCCTCAATAGAAGGATATTCACCACCATAAAGTTCAGTTCTTGTAACGATGCAGTCTGCTGCAAGTTCTTCTGGATAGCCTTCGTACTTGCAGATACTCTTAAGAAGAATATCAGGTCTTAAGTTCTTGCTTGAGCCTGCATAAACCATAACGTGCGCCTTATCAGGGGTTGAATCTGTCATAGGCTTTATAAGAAGAGGTCTTATGTCAGTATTTACAATCTTGCCCTTTGACTTCTTCTCTACTTCAATAGTGTCATACTTAAACATCTTAAGAAGAGGCTCGGTGATACCTGGTGCTTCCAAAGTATATTCAGCAACAGTAACAACGCTCATGAGACTTCTCTTTGGTTCATCGATTGAAACGCAGGATAAAATCTCAATTCCATCTGGAAGTTCAGGTGTTACCTTTGCGACAAACTCCTCTGCTTCAACTGGAACAGACATTGCTGCATCGAAGTAATCACCTGTTGTATTAATTCCAACGCCAAGAGGCAAAGCAAATACCATCATTGGACGTGGGTTATAACCCTGAGAATAAAGAATTGGAAGATCTGCTCTTCTAATTGCTCTCTCGATTGTCTTCATGAGGTCTAAGTGACCGATATAAGATACTGCGCCCTTACGGCTGAATCTACATCTACAGACATACTGAGTCTGATGCTGCTGTCTTGTCATTTCATAAGAACGATCATTTTGTTTCATAACAAACTCCTGTCTTAAAACATGCTGCGCCGCATCCAGCACACTTCTCTCTGCAGTTAGGTGTAACTTCTTCCTTATATGCTCTTTCTCTTTCAAGAGCTAAGAATTTACGTGTAACTCCAATACTTATATGATCCCATGGAAGAACGTCGCCAAACTCATAGCCACGTGCATACATCTCCCAGCTAAGGCCATGCTTATTAAGAATTTCCATCCACTTCTCATGGTTAAAATATTCATCCCATGCATCGTAGAAGCATCCTGACTTATAGCCTTCAATAATGACATCATTAAGACGTCTGTCACCTCTTGCAAGAATACCTTCCCAGCAGGATGATTCAACATCGTGCCAGATATATCTTACGTTCTTGGATTTTTTAAGAAGGCTTCTTAAGTACGCCTGCTTTTCGAGAAATTCTTCCAGCGTATTTTGCTTTTCCCACTGGAATGCAGTAAAAGGCTTAGGTATAAACATGGAAGTTGATACCGTAATCTCAGGGCGTCTTGGCTTAATTCCCATCTCACGATATGTGTCGTAATAAGTGTCTTCAATATGCTTTGCAAGAAGTGCGATACCTTCAACGTCTTCCATAGTTTCTGTTGGAAGTCCAAGCATGAAGTAAAGTTTTACTGTGCTCCATCCTCCCTGGAAAGCAAGTTTAAGAGCGGATAAAATATCTTCTTCGTTAATACCCTTATTAATTACGTCACGAAGTCTCTGCGTTCCTGCTTCAGGCGCGAAAGTAAGACCAGACTTACGTGTCTGAGATACCTTCTCCATAAGGTCGAGCGCAAAGTTATCAATTCTTAAAGAAGGAAGTGACAAACTTGTGTGCTTTCCTTCGTAAGCAGCAAGAAGACCGTCAGTTAATTCTGCAAGCCCCCTATAATCACTTGTAGAAAGTGAGAGCATTCCAAGTTCATCGTAACCAGTATTTTTAATTACAGAGATTCCCTGCTTACATAAAGTCTCAGAAGACTTCTCTCTTACTGGCCTGTTGATATAACCAGCCTGACAGAATCTGCAGCCTCTTATGCATCCTCTGAAAAGCTCAAGATAGGCTCTGTCATGAACGATGCTGTTATTTGGAACAACTGGATTAACAGGATACTCAATACTGTCTAATTCCTTAACGATACGCTTCAAAATCATGTCAGGAGCATTGTCATTAATCTTCTTAAGGCCCTGATACTTACCGTTCTCATCATAAATTGGCTCATAGAAAGATGGAACATAAACGCCCTCAATCTTAGAAAGTTTCTCAAGAACTTCAAGGCGATTCTTCTTGCCAGAATCCTTATATTCCTTAATTACCTTAGTTACTTCAAGGTTAAGTTCCTCACCTTCACCCATGAGCACAACATCGAACACATCAGAAAGTGGCTCGATGTTATATGCAACGGGACCACCGCACATTACGATTGGATCTTCATTATTTCTGTCCTTTGTAAGAAATGGCACTTTACCAAGATCTAACATCAGAAGAACATTAGTAAATGCCATCTCATATCCAAGAGTAAAAGCAATTACGTCGAACTCATATAATGGAGATCTTGTCTCGAGAGAATAAAGAGGAATATCCTTCTCTCTCATAATCTTATCCATATCCATCCAAGGCGCGAAAACACGCTCGCAGCTTGTATAGTCTTCAGAATTAAGAACTTTATAAAGAATCTGGAGAGCAAGGTTACTCATACCAATCTCATATACATCAGGAAAACAGAACGCAGTTCTTACGGCACTGCATTCACCCTTAGTATTAAGTTCGTTAATAACATCCTCTTTGATAATCTGATTCTTCTCGCCTCCGACATACCGTCCAGGGCTTTCAACAGACATAAGTACTGAATGAGGAACAACTACTTCTTTATGCTTCATGAATTAAACTGTCTCTACCTTAATTGTATTTGTATTTCCGTTCTTACCTGTAATTAATCCACCTGTAAGAACTACGTTGTCACCCTTAGCAAGATTAAGCTCCTGCTTTGCAACCTGAAGTCCGTGATAGAACATTACCTCAACTGAAGTAAACTCCTCATTAAGAATTGGAGTTACACCCCACGAAAGATTAAGTTTACGCCAGCTCTTCTCTGAAGTAGTCATACCGATAATATCGATTGGGCAGCGGAAACGGCTTACCATTCTTGCTGTAGTTCCGCTCATGGAATTAACAACAATACACTTTGCCTTCACGTCAACTGCCATCGCACATGTAGCATGAGATACGGCATCAAGATTATTTCTAATCTTAAAGTCCTGCTTATGAAATCTTGAAGCATAGTCAATCTGCTTCTCTGTATACTCAGCAACCTGAGCCATTGTTCTTACAGCTTCAACAGGATACTTACCTGCAGCGGACTCTCCCGAAAGCATAATCGCTGATGACTCATCGTAAACTGCATTTGCTACATCTGAAATCTCAGCTCTTGTAGGACGTGGATTTGTGATCATTGACTCAAGCATCTCAGTTGCAGTAATAACTCTTCTTCCAAGAAGTCTGCACTTCTTAATGAGTTTCTTCTGAACTGATGGAACTTCAATAAATGGAATCTCTACACCAAGATCACCTCTTGCAATCATGATTCCACTTGCAAGTTCGCAAATCTCTTCAATGTTATCTACACCAGCTCTGTTCTCAATCTTTGCAATTACTTCGATATCAGAGCCTCCGTTAGAATCAAGGAAAGTTCTAATCTCTTCCATATCCTTCTTTGTTGATACAAAAGATGCAGCAACAAAATCCACACCATTCTCAATACCAAAAAGAAGGTCTTCCTTATCCTTACTACTTAAGTACTCACCAACCATTACCTTGTTAGGGAAGTTCATGCTCTTTCTGTCAGAAAGAACTCCACCAACTTCGATATTACAGATAACATCCTTATCCTTAATCTCTTCAACCTTAAGAATAACAAGTCCGTTATTTACAAGAACCTTGTCACCGACTGAAAGCTGCTCAGGAAGCTTATCATAATTTACTGAAACCTTTGTCTCATCACCTTCGATATCTTCTGTAGTAAGAATGAACTTATCGCCATCCTTAAGTTCTACCTTATGATTCTTGAAAGTCTTAATTCTATACTCAGGACCCTTTGTATCAAGCATAATGGCAATAGGAAGATTCATCTTCTCTCTTACCTTCTTAACAAGTTCAATCTTCTCCTTGTGCTCCTCATGAGTTCCGTGAGAAAAGTTAAGTCTTGCGACATTCATTCCTGCTTCAAACATCTTTGTAAGTATCTCTTCGTTATCACTTGCAGGACCAATAGTACAAATAATCTTTGTTTTACGCATAAAAACCTCTTAATAATTTAAAACTAGACATAGCTGTGCTAATTATAACACGAGTCATGCTATAATACGTTTCGCAAAATCTCGAAAAGAGGCTATTATGAACAGAAATCTTAAGGGGTATATACTTTTATTTATTACTGCACTCGTGTGGGGTTTTTCTTTCGTGGCGCAAAGCGTTGGAATGGAAAGCGTCGAGGCTTTTACTTATAACGGAATCAGAACCCTGATGGGATCTCTTGTTCTTCTTCCTATCTGCATTATCAAGGATAAGGGATTTAAATTCGATAAGATGACTCTTATTCACGGCACAATTATGGGCCTTGTGTTCTTTTTTGCAAGTAACCTTCAGCAGTTTGCTTTCTACTATTCAACTGCAGGAAAAATCGCATTTATTACTGCGATGTATATTTTCTTCGTGCCTATCATCTCACTTTGCATGAAGAAAAAAGTGCATCCGCTTATTCTTTGCTGTGTACTTGTTTCAATTGTAGGACTTTACTTCCTTTGTATTCCAGAAGGAACTGATTTTACTTTGAATAAAGGTGATCTGCTCGCACTTTGCTGCGCAGTATTTTTCTCTTTCCACATTATGGTAATCGATAAATATTCACCTCAGCATGACGGAATTAAACTCTCATGCACACAGTTTTTTGTAGCAGGAGTAATCTCAATTATCTGCATGTTTATCTTCGAGACACCTAAGGTACCTTCAATAATGAGTGCCTCTCTCCCACTTCTTTATTCAGGAGTTATGAGCTGTGGTGTTGCCTACACACTTCAGATTCTGGGACAAAAGGACACCAACCCAACAATCGCATCGATTATTATGTGCCTTGAATCAGTATTTGCAGTAATTGCCGCTGCGCTTCTTATTAGAGAAATACCTACAATCAGAGAATCAATTGGATGCATAATCATGTTTGCCGCAATTATCGCTTCGCAGATAATTGAAGGAAGAAGTAATTTGAAGGCGAAGAAAAACTAATAAATAGCGAAGGATGAATTGTCGCAAATTAACCATCAGCTATACTGC
The DNA here is from genome assembly GCA_045598005.1 of Saccharofermentans sp. Lineage (GTDB taxonomy): Bacteria > Bacillota > Clostridia > Saccharofermentanales > Saccharofermentanaceae > Saccharofermentans. The sequence continues at coordinate 43,135 of JAZLLF010000046.1, forward strand.
TCATCAAAATACACTTCTAATCGAACCATTAAAGAATCTGCGATTTCTTCAACAGTCTTATTCATCGTGTCATACGTAATAATTTCATCCATGATTATCATAAATATAGTCTCATCATTCACTCTGACACTTTCAATAGAATCGACATTGTTTCTTAAATCATCAATAATCCAAGAATCAACTGTACCATCAGTGCATATCCTATTTACATAGTCATTTATATATTCATTATTCGTCAGAATTGTGGAGTCGGAACAGTAATTTAAAACATCATCAAAAACTGACTTACTAACAGGAAAAACTCCATTTCCAAGCATTGCACTTTGAACTTCTTCCGAAAGTAGTATCGTAATAAAATCCCAGCAAGCAGATTTATCATTCGATGTCGATGATATTGCAACCTGAGTCATAGGAATTATATTTTTCACAGAAGAATCAATCGTTGGATATCCATAGTAAGAAAAACTTGTACCATACTGCTGTTCAAACATAATAAAATCAGAAATTGAAGACACACCTGAAAATGCCAGAACTGAATCACCATTTGTAATATCCGTAAAGTCAGGAAAATGCATCTGATTCATAGGCGAATTATAAGACATACCATTATCAATCGAATACTGAATTACATCTATTAATTCATCGCGGGAAATAATCATTTCATGTGAAGTTTCATCATATAGACTACTAATATCTGAAGCCAGGATATAATCTGCAATCTGATAAGAATAAATATTTCCAATTGTTTGCATATCATTTGAAAGATTTTGAAGACTTCTATAACCTTGAAGATTTTCTTCAAAACCAGCATCACACCAATAACCATAAAACGTAAAACTATTGAACAAACTATAGCAGCAGTTACCAGATGCAAGAACATTACTAATCGACGGAATCATATCATCAAGATTAAACGTATCATCAGACATATATTCAAGCAAATTCTCAACCATGTAATTTCTGCCCATATATTCATAATCAAATTCACTTCCACAATAAATATCAGGAGCATTACCCGTCAAAAAGTATTCAAGCAAGCTCATTCGCTGTTGTACTCGTTCTTCTGGGGTATCGAGATCTAGCGGAAACATTTGGGAATAATCCTGTACAACTATCCTGTACTGATTTTGAGAAACATTGAAATTATATACAGCAAGTTGAACATTGTAATCATAAGAAAGATTATATCCACCCAACACGATTTCACTTAAAGATGAATAATCTATAGTACTGTCATATGTATAAAGTGCAATGTCTATACTACCGTTGTCATAACTAATAATCTCCGAGAAATGCGTATCATCGATAGAAAAGAAATTAGAATAACCAGAACCCAAAACAGGGATTCTGTTAATAGCATTAAAATCTGCTGTTTTAACGATAGAAGAATCTTCCAAATTCAGACGATACTGTTCACTACTTGTATAATAGTACCCACCATAGCAATCAAACACTGATATATCCATTGAAGAAATATCAATAGTTTCAGCGATTGATGAATTATCAAAATTCAGTTTCAAATATAATGGCGAACCGACACCTTCAACAAGCACATACCATTCGTTATCAAGATTGATTGTTGGATAATCGTATGAAAAATTCGTTAGTAACGAGTCTCTAATACTTCCAAGTTTTTGCCCATATTCATCATACAATTCAACTTTACCTTCATAAGCAACCAGATAGTTGTCACCATAGGAAAAAGCACCAATTGCAATATCATTGCCATCAATTCTATTTACATGATCTATTTCCCCTGTTTCTTTATTGAGAAATACTACTTCGCTACAATCAGACAAGTAAACAAACTTCTCATTACATATAAAACTTGGAAATAAAGGCTCATCAAAATCAATTGTGTAGATTACTTCACCCTCTTCATTTACACAATTAACACTAGATTTATCACCATTAAAACCATCAAGCGATACCTTATAAACAGGAATATACAATCTATCATTATCAAGTAAAACTTTCTCAACAAAGCATTGATATCCATCTTCTTTTATGGAAACACGCGAAGATTTATATCCAAAGCGATTATCAACACGATTCGATATTATTTCGGGAAGTGGCGCACTTTCTTCTACTATAGGTGAATTGCAACTACAAATCGAAAGAAAAAGCAAAACAGATGCAATTAACAGGCAACAGATTTTCCTCATAAAACATAACCCTTTTTCTCAATTAATGGTTATATCTTATTAAGAAAACCTTTACATCAAGCGAATAGAATTCTTAAGATTCGATTAAAAACAAAAAGAGTTGCTACAACATTCAGTAGCAACTCTTCGTAAACTTAGTCTCAATTCTTATCAAACATCAATGATGTTATCTCTCTCCTCCATTGGTACGTAAGCCTTACGCTTGTTTACGCACTTAAATGCAGGACGCATGATTCTTCCACCTGCAACGAGTTCCTCAATTCTGTGAGCACTCCATCCAGCGATTCTTGCACATGCAAAGATTGGTGTGAAAAGAACTGGTGGAATGTCAAGCATTGAGTAAACAAGACCTGCATAGTAGTCAACGTTAGCACAGACAATCTTATCGATCTTCTTAACTTCGTGGAATACTTCTGGTGCAAGCTCTTCAACCTTTGTATAAAGGTTATATACATCAGAAAGACCCTTCTCCTTAGCAAGCTCTTCTGCATAAGTCTTAAGAAGCTTTGTTCTTGGATCAGAAAGTGTATAAACAGCATGTCCGATACCATAGATAAGACCAGACTTATCAAAAGCTTCCTTCTTAAGAATCTTTGTAAGGTAAGCCTTAACTTCAGCATCACTATTCCAGTCAGAAACGTTCTCACGAAGGTCTGTCATCATAGCGAAAGCCTTATTGCTGGCACCACCGTGCTGAGGACCCTTCAAAGAACCAACAGCTGCAGCGATTGCAGAATATGTATCTGTACCAGTTGAAGTTACAGCATGTGTAACGAAAGATGAGTTATTACCACCACCGTGCTCAGCATGGATACAAAGTGCAATATCAAGAACCTTTGCCTCAAGCTGAGTAAACTTTCCATCTGGACGAATGAGATAAAGGAAGTTTTCAGCTGCACTATACTCTGGCTTTGGATCACGAAGATAAAGGCTCTTACGCTCTACATAGTGTCTTCTTGCCATATAACCATAAGCAATAAGAACTGGGAATCTTGCGATAAGCTCGATACACTGTCTCATTACGTTATCGATATCAAGTGAATCTGGATTCTCATCATATGAATAAAGAGCAAGTACAGATCTTGCAAGCTTATTCATTACATCTGGGCTTGGTGCCTTAAGAATCATATCCTCAGTAAAACCAAATGGAAGTGGTCTTGAAGCTGCAAGAAGTTCTCTAAAAGCCTTAAGTTCCTCATCTGTTGGAAGACTTCCTGTAAGAAGAAGGAAAGCAATCTCCTCAAAACCGAAGTGATCATCCTTGATTCCCTTAACAAGATCAGAAATCTCATAACCCTGGAAGAAGAGCTTACCTTCAACAGGTACACGCTCAGCATCATCCACGATGTAACTCATTACCTCACCTACTTCAGTAAGACCAACAAGTACACCAGTACCATCGTTATTACGAAGACCTCTTTTTACGTTATACTTTGTATAGAGATTAGTCTCGATTTTGCTATGCTCCTTTGCAACATGAGCAAATTCGTAAATCATCTTATTCTTCTCATTATCTTCAATCATGAGGATACCCCCCTCTATATAAATAAATATACTAAATCACATTTTTCACAGTATTAAGATAATAAAGTCGGCAATAACTTTTGTCAATTTTCTGAAAGTATGCAGAAGCAAAAATTCACAAAAAGCAACAAAACAGAACCTTTAAAATTCTAAATTCAGTAAAAATGACGGATGTATTCCAGGCAACTTGCAAAAGATATACCTTTCGCGATAGGAATCAGCGCTTTGATGCAAGAACGTAACCCATAATGGATGCTGCTGAAGCTGCATTTAAAGACTCTGCCTTACCTGGCATCGGAATCTTAACTCTTGTGTCACAACTGCTAATAGTGCTCTCAAGAAGGCCATTACCTTCATTGCCAACAAAATATGCCGCTGGAAGTTTAATCTTCACTTCATTAAGTAAATCGCCGTGAAGTTCAGTCGCGATTAAGGATACGCCCTTCTCCTTAAGTGCAGAAATAATCTCTTCCGAGTTATCGTATGTAATAAGTGGTATATGCCAGATAGATCCCATTGAAGATCTTAATACCTTCTCGTTATATGGATCACATGTTCCCTTTGTCATTATGACAGCAGTGAAATCAAAAGCATCTGCAAGTCTTATGATAGTACCAAGGTTTCCAGGATCCTGAAGTTTCTCAAGTACGACATAGATGTCTTTGCCATCACCTCTATATGGAAGTGTCTCAGGATTCTTTGGACTATCAACAATCATCGCTACGCCCTGAGGATTTACGGTAGAACAAATCTTAACAAAGCATTCATCAGAAAAAACATTAATCTCACAATTAATATCGTGCTTTTTAAGAAGTGCAGCTACTCCCTCGTATCTCATTTCTGTACAGGCAATCATTGAAGGAACGACGCCCGAAATAATGGCATCCTCACAAAGCCTTGTACCTTCAATGAATACAACGCCTTCCTTTGAAGCCTTCTTCCTGTCGTGAAGAAGCGCAAGTCTTTTTACCTTTGGATTGTCTTTGCTTTTGATAATTTCCATAACTCATTAAGCATATCACAATTAAGAAGTTCATTGAAGTTTTTTAGCCTTGACCCGTCAAAGAATTAGAACTAAACTAGAACGGTATTTTGTTAAACAGGAGGTGCAAATTCATGGACAGTTCAGACAGTACGGGTCGAAGTATCAATTACAATGACATAAATGATAATTCTGTAAGTGTGTCTGACATGAATAGTGCACTTTAATTCCAGAGTTTCCATTTATTTCATTGAACTTCAATTCCCATACTTTCCGTGACTGAAAGCAACAACTAATACAAAGTTGCGTTTATTTTCACGCGCGCTTTTCAGAAAACTGGAGGTTATTAAATGGATAAGGAAATCTTAAAAGAACCAAACTATGTTGAAGAACTGCTCTTAATTTTAAGAAGCAATCTTTCGAACGAAGAATTATTAGAAAAACTCGACGATTATCACGACAACGATATAGCAGGTGCTATCGAGCAGCTCACAAAGGAAGAAAGACTTAAGCTCTACCCTTTGCTTGGTGCTGAGAAAGTATCTGAAATCTTTGCATACATCGAAGATCCTGAGGAATATCTTGCTGAAATTTCTCTTGAGAACGCTGCTGAAGTCATCTCCCACATGGACTCTGACGATGCTGCTGACGTCCTCGAAGAAATGGACGAAGAAGTTCAGGAGAAACTCGTTGAACTCATGGACGACGAGTCCAGTCGTGATATCAAACTCATCAGATCCTATGACGAAGATGAGATTGGTAGTGCGATTACAACGAACTACATAGTTATCAGGAATAACATTTCGATTCGTGATGCGATGCATTCCCTTGTAGAGCAGGCTGGCGACAACGACAACATCTCTACTATTTACGTCGTTGACGATAGTGACAAGTTCTACGGAGCCATCGATCTTAAGGATTTAATTATCGCAAGACGAAACGATGCACTCGAAGATATTATTCAGACATCCTACCCTTATGTTCACGATCACGAGCAGATAAGCGAATGTATCGAGAGAATCAAGGACTACGCCGAAGACTCTATCCCAGTGCTTTCGGAAAGTGGCGAGATTGTCGGAATTATCACAGCGCAGGATATCGTAGAAGTCGTAGATGATGAGCTCGGTGACGACTACGCTAAGTTCGCCGGTCTTACTTCTGAGGAAGATCTTAAGGAGACTACTCTTGAGAGTATGAAGAAGCGTCTTCCATGGCTTATCACACTTCTTTTCCTCGGTATGGCTGTATCAACTGTCGTTGGAGTTTTTGAAACTGTTGTAGCAATTCTTCCTATCGTAATCTGCTTCCAGTCTTTGATTCTTGATATGGCAGGTAACGTTGGAACACAGTCCCTCGCTGTTACTATCAGAGTTTTGATGGACGAGCAGCTTACAACCAAGCAGAAGATTGGTCTTGTATTTAAGGAGATGCGTGTAGGCTTCTCAAATGGACTTTTCCTTGGAATTATGGCTTTTGTTTTTATCGGACTTTATATCCACTTCTTTAAAGGAAACGGAGTACTCGATAGTTTTATTATTTCAGGATGCGTAGGTGTGTCACTTCTTGTGGCAATGATTATCTCAAGTGTTGTTGGAACTTTGATCCCTATGTTCTTCCATAAGATCAAGGTTGACCCAGCTGTTGCCTCAGGACCACTCATTACTACCGTAAACGACCTCGTTGCTGTAGTTACTTACTATGGCCTCGCATGGCTCTTCTTGATCAATATTCTTCAGATTGTTTGATTGGTGGTTTGTGTGTTAGCAAAGTTGTTAGTGCGGCTAAGGGCTGCTAACGGATTGGCTAACATACAGCCGTTTTGGAGGTCAATGTTAGTAGAATCGTTAGTACGACGCAATCTACTAACACATCCGCTAACACCACTAATCCGCCAACAAAAAAACAAACAAAAAACGCCTCGGAACCTAAGTTACAAACGAATTTAGTTCAGAGGCGTGTAGTTTTTACGTTTAATTAAAACAATCAGACATCAAGTTTCATGTCGCCTGACTTGATCCAGCCAAGTTTTCTCATTGCTTCTGAAACGCCAAGAGAAATAGCAGCTGGAAGGATAAAGTACATAACAAGGATCTCAACGAGAACCATCCATGCTGGTGTTGTCTCGATCATTGTTGTGAATGTTGAGATAGGGCCAACAAGACCTGCTGTTCCCATACCTGAACCAACAGCGTTACTTGTCATGTGAAGAACCATTGTTGAGATTGGTCCAAGGATTGCAGAAGAAACGATTGAAGGAATCCAGATTCTTGGATTTCTGATAATGTTTGGCATCTGAAGCATTGAAGTACCAAGACCCTGAGCAAGAAGTCCGTTCATCTTGTTCTCACGGTAAGAGATTACTGCAAAACCAATCATGTTACAGCAGCATCCGATTGTAGCTGCACCTGCTGTGATTCCGTTAAGACCAAGTGCAATACCGATTGCAGCAGAAGAGATTGGAAGTGTAAGGAAAATTCCCATAAGAACACTTACGATAATACCCATAAGAAGTGGAGCCTGCTCTGTTCCCCAGTTAACCATGCTGCCAAGCCAGCTCATGAATGCTGATACATATGGTCCGAAGAATACACCAACTACGCCACCAGGAATAATTGTGCAAAGTGGAGTTACGATGATATCTACTGGAGTCTTACCTGAAACAAGACGTCCTACATAGATTCCAACGATAGTTGCTACGAAGGCGCCAACTGGTTCACCTGGTCCCATAGCAGCAATTGCTGCGCCTTCTGCGCTAAATGCTGCATAAGAAGCTGCCTGTGCACCAATCATACCGCATACAGCAGCAGAGATTGTAACAAGTGGCTTTTCCTTAAACTTAACTGCAACGCCAAGTCCAATTCCGGCACCCATCAAAATCTTTGCGAAAGTTCCAATGAACTTAAGATAGAAACCTACAACACCTGGAATATATCCACCGATTGTTGTGATAATTGTACCGATGATAAGTGTACAGAAAAGGCCTGTTGCCATACCTGACAAGCCATCGATAAAAATCTTTGTCATCAAAGACTTAAAAGCGTTACTTTCACTTTTTGTTGTCTTACCCTTATTCTTTTTATTCTTTGACATAATTCCCCCCATTAATATCTTCCAGAATAATGAAAGTTAACTGTGATGAATTATACGTCAATTGCTGTCTTTTTCAATCAATTTAGAAGAAGCAAAAGAAATCTTTTTTCACGAATCACACGGAAAATGCGTGAGTATAGGCCTTACCTACACCATCTTTGTCTGTTACTGAGAAATAAACGTACTTTATGCCATCAGGAATTTTGAACTTGGCTTCAGTTACAACGCCGCCATCTTTATCGTAAACAATCTTCGATGACTTAGGAGAAATGTGCATTGTAATTCTCTTAGCTTCTGTAGATTTAAGTATAGCCTCTTTGCCGTTAATTCTAAGTTCATTAATCTTAGGGCCAGTTGAAGCGTAGAAGTTACCGTCCTCCAAAGCCTTAATTACAGATTCGTAATCTAGTTTTTCAGTTATCACATAAGTCCATGCCTTAAACGAATCAGACATTGGATCTTCCAAAGGCTTTTTGTTATGGTTATCGTCACTTCCGTGGCAGTACATAAATATGCCTTCACGCATAAAGTTATCGTAAAGAGGCATATTCTCAGCATAGTCACTTGTAAGCATGGAACCAGTATTAAAAATCTCCATGCTCCAGAAATTCTTAAGTCTTAAAACATCCTTATACGACTGCATTGACCAGCATGGGTGATTAAGACTTACAAGGTAACCATTCTTATTTGCAACATCAATAAACTTCTGGATGTATCTTCTTGTAAATTTACGTGAACCGATGTGGCCATACTTTAGAGCCTTAAGCTGCTTATCAGCTGGCATGTATTTACTGTAGAAAGGGTCATAAGCAACAAAGCCTGCGTTATTTCTATCCTTCGCAATTAAGTTAATATGAATCTCAGGCTTAAGTTTATCGAAGACACAAAGTTTGGATGGTCTTATATATGCTTCGTATCCTGTAAGCATAAGAAAATCACCAGTAGTAAATTCATTATGTGTACAAGGATATTCGTGATCAGTAATAGCAAGAATAGAATATCCTTGATCTTTATAAATCTTTACAAGTTCTTCTGGCGTAAGTTTGCCATCCGAAAGAACTGAATGTGAATGAAGGTTTGCCTTAAACTGCTTTGAATCTGCCTTAATAAAATCCATCTGATATTCCTAACTTAGAGTGGTCTGAATCTGTAGTAAGCGCCACCTGGAACCATGCCACCTCTGTGAGAAGCAATCTCGCTCATGGTAACAAGCTGATAGCCTTCAGCAACAAGCTCGGGGATGATTTCGAGCGCCGCATCAATAGTAGCAGTATGAATGTCATGAAGCAACACGATATCACCATCGTAAACTACACCAATAATCTCGCTCTTGATGCTCTCTTTATCGTGAGTTCTCCAGTCTTCACTATCAATATTCCAAAGAACGAGTGGCACGCCAGCTATGCTTCTTACCAAATCGTTAAAAGCACCGTAAGGAGGTCTCATAACTGTCATATGGTGACCAGTTGCCTCGTAAATAACTTTATCTGTATCAACTACCTGGTTGCGGAGTTCAGACGCAGACAAAGTAGTTAAATTCGGGTGATTCCAGGTGTGGCTTCCAACTTCGCATCCGATAAAATCGGCGCGTCTAATTGTATCCACGTAATTACGCGCATTTGTTCCAACGACAAAGAATGTTACTGCCTGGCCGTACCTTTCGAGGCAGGATAAAAGTTCGTCTGTTCTTTCTCCCGGGCCATCGTCAAAAGTAAGCGCGATCATTGGTCTGTCGTAATAGATTACGCGGCCGTCGTCGTACTCACCTGGAGTTACGTTGCATCTTGCGCACAAGTTTAAAAATGAAGGCGTGTTTATATACCACTTGAACGCCTTGTTGCGATTGAATTCCGGATTCATTTCGGAAGTGAGCTGAAGTTTAATTACATCAGGACCTCCTGGCAGAACGTGTGCAGCAGCAATTACGTGCTTTACAAAATCGTACCCGTTATCGGTAGCAAGCAAAACTTCCGTCGAAAAGAAAATCTGATGAGCCGCATCGACTCCCGTAATAACACCAGAAGCGAGCCTCTCCTTCAAAACATCAGTGCGTTCTGAAGGTGGAAGCTCGCCTGCCATCTCAAGAAAAAGTGTATCTACAAATGTGGAAGCGTCGATCTCATTATCGCCAAAAACATTCATGCCCATTGTAAGGACAATGGATAAAGATAATAAGATTCCAACAAACTTCCTGATATAAGCCATTACCTTAACGAAACGATTATTCTCGCTGCTTTTCCTTCCCTGATCTTACGGGCATTGACGCCAGTAAGCTTACCATCGTAGGATTCAGCCTTCGTTCCGTCGTCATACTCGATAACAATATTCTGACACAAATATTCACCAGGAATATGACACTTATCTGACAATAATTTGTAAGTAACCACTGTTTTACCAAGAAGTGTTGCCTTTATTTCCTTATCCTCGCCGATAAGATAATCAGGAATAAGTGGCTTTGGCTCAAATACGAGTTCACCATTATCGAGTGTGAAAATATTCTCGCCAAACATCATAATCTGCCACATGTCGATAAACTCAGCAGTTGAACCACTTAAACGTGATACAAATCCTTTACCAATAAATCTTGGATTTGGATTTGCTGAAGAAGCAATAAAGGAACTATTCTCCAAAGTACTTCTTCCGTATGTATCGCTATCGAGGAATGGAATAAGACAAGTCTTAAAGTCTTCCATGAATTCCTTATAAAGTTTGTTCTTCAAAAGTTCGAGAAGGTACTTATATTCCATGTGAATCCAGATAGATTCGTTCTCAAGCCATCCAGGAGTAAACGCCTTCGTTCTACCAAGTTCAAACGATGCATCAGTAAGTGGAACATTAACCTTATACATCTTAAGAACTTTATCGTACAAAGCGCTCACCTTGACTTCGTTATAAAGTGACTTCTTCTTTTCTTCTGAGTGATAGAAGCGGAAGTTATGCACGTAACTTTCGAGGAACTGAGGGATAACAACAGGCTCAAACTTTGTAACCTCAATGCCGTCATCTCTTACTTCATAAGAAACAGCATCGAAAGCAAAATAAGATGGCATCTTTCCATCACAGAATGTTCTCGCCTTCTTAATTCCTGACTTAACAATAAAGTGCATGCTCGTAAGAATTGCAGCAAGTCTCTCTCTATTAATCTCTTCAAAGTCACCGCTTAAGCCCATCACTGTCTCTTCACGATACTTCTCTTTAATATCGTTAAGCTGATTCCATGTCTTCATCACTTCAAACTTTGTAAGTTTCAAAGCAGAAATCTGCTCGAAGAGCCCGATTATCTCCTTCGAAAGCGTAATCATCTCATCCTCAATATCGTTATTCAAACTATCGATCATGAACTCCAGGTATCTACAAAGTTCCATCGACTCACACATTGATGAACCAAAAAGTCCTGGAAGTCCGTTAAGCGCGTCATACCAGCCAGGTCTTCCACCTTCCATCTCTACACCAAGACCATAAGGGTCAAGAGTCATAAACTTGATGACACAAAGGAGCAGGAGTTTCTCAGCAATTGTTGTTACGTGAACTTCACCCTTGGAATTAACCATAAGTTTTCCAAGGTTCTTCTTCTCAGGAAGTTCCTTAATTGGAGTGTACTGACGAAGTCCCTTAGGTGTCTCAACATAGCGCTTACGTCTTCCGTTAACAAATACCTTTGTATCGAAGTAAGTGCATTCTTTTTCTTTATAAAGAAGCTTTGCCTTAAGGTCTGGATATACTCTTAAATATGACTCGATAAGATCGAGGTTATACTCCCAGTGATCTGTCCAGTAGCCTTCACCAAATTCGCTGTTAATCTCAGATTTTGACAATGTCATAATCACATCGATTGTCTTCTCGTCATCGATTACCTTTGCAAGTTCACCTGGTGTAAATGGTCTTGTGATAACTGCCTTAATCTCGTCGTTATATCTTGATGCGTCCTTCTCTGACACCTTAAATCTCGCCTCACTAATGTGAAGTGGATTGAAGCCATCAGTCTGAATCAAACTCATGAACATCTTGGCATTCATGTCGCCTGTAAATGGCGCGAACAATACATCACTTCTTCTGTTCTGGCAGATGTCTCTGTAGTTGGCATTACCCTGAGAAAAATACTCTGGCGCCATGCTGAAGTAGTTGTAGTCGCGCTCGATGTCACCATGCTTTCGAGAATACATGTAGTAAACCTTGTCGCCAAGTGTAATAGGATAGCCGCCTCTTAAGCAGTTATCGAGGAACGTTGCCTCCGAATACGCGTCGAAAACTTTATTTCCAGTAGATGTCTTAATGTGCGAAGTAATATCATCTGTAAGCTTTGTTGCTTCACGGAACTTACGCTCGAAATATGGAGATGCGCCTTCGAACTTAATCTTATCTGTAATCTCCTTAAGCACTGCCTTATCTGAAGCAAGGCCGTAACTTTCGAAGAGGGTAACTGACTCTCTTACGTTAAGTTCCTTCTTTCTTCCAAAGAAAGCGCAAGGAACATTATTTGCTACAGCCTGTGGCTTAGAAAATACATCTTTGGCATCTCTAAATCCAACTGCAGTAATGAGCGAGTTGTCATACTCAAATACAACATCAGGATCAACGATAATTGGAAGAAGTTCATTAGACTCAGAGAAAGCAACAGCGAAGTTACCCTTCTCTATCTTCTGAACTGAGATGCTGTCTACAATACTTGCTCTTACACGATAATATGGAAGGCACTTCTCGTGGTCTTCAACCTGCATCCATGCCTTAACAGTCTGACCCATATCCTTAAGATCAGAAAGAGAAACGCCATAAGGCACAACTGCTGGCATACCATCAAGAACTTCAAAAGTTGCCTTGCCCTCAATTTTACTTACGATAGTAACCTTACGTAGAAGTGCACCAACGCTCTCGTTAGGAAGTATAATATACTTAACTTCAATTGAATACTCAGGTGCATCCTCTTTAAGTGTCAGTGAATTAAGAGCAATCTCCATTGAAGTTTTATTACTCTCGGAAGTAAATGCCTCTTTATATTCCCCGTTAATCTTAAGGAAAGTTCTGAAGCCATGAGTCTTTACAAGCTGATAGGCTGTCTGAGCAGGATAAAATTCCATAATGGAATTATCCTTATTCATTGTTCCAAATGAGGTAATTCCCTGGCCTCTGTTACAGTAGAAAGACCAGATAGGAATACCGTACTTTCCAGCAATACCCGGCAAAAAACTTGCAAATACAGACTTACGCTGATAATCATCTAATACAAAATTCTTGTCGTTTAACATAAGGCACCTCCAGGGGCATATAATCAACTCTAATTATAATTTCATTAGAGGTGCAATTGAGTGAATAAAAAGTAAACGATTTGAATGATTGATTTTTCTGACTTTTATAATCCAGCATTTACTTTCAGTAATTCACCAAAAGACATTTCTTAACATAATCAGAACCATCAACCACAAAAATAGCAGCATCATCTATAATAGTGATGCTGCTAACTATTTATCAAGGCAGTAAACTATTATCACTCATTCAAGTAATCACATTTTATAAACACGTGATAGCTTTAAGTGCATTTACAAGAGAGCTGAATAATCGCAAATTTCATTTTCTTAAGCAAAATTCCAATCAGCTGAAACCGAATTGCAATTTATGGATGAATTATTATAAAGACCTACTTTAATATCCTTTGGAGAATTTAAACCAAAAGAACTATCAACACCAGTACACGATGTAAAACTTCTTCTCACATAAACTGTTGTTCCACCAGTATAAGTAAATTGAATATTAGAACCTGACGGAAAAGTATTTCGAGCGTATCCAGAATACGAAACAGAATTTACTCGCATCTTATATGGATGTGTACCTGAAGAAACATTTGCAACGTACCCTATTTCATGTGCTTCATAAGGACTCATAGAACTCGTATAACTACCACTTGCAGCAAATACAAAAGTTGGACAAAGTAAAACAACAACTAATATAACCAATAATTTCAATGTATTTTTCATATGTTACGTCACCTCATTTTTATAAATAATAAGCAACTAATAAGCAACGCCATTAATTGCATCAACATATACAGCACCCCTGCATGGTCTCTCTGAATATGTACCACCCTGAAAATACATCGCCCAAACTGGAATTAAATAATACTCATCTGATTCATCCGGAAAGATGCTTATGTTATTCCTAAATTCAACATATATCAGTTCGATAAAATAGACATCCATAGTTGTAACATTAAATCTCTGCTGAAGGTTCAGAAAAACTGGTATTGAATTTATAATACTATCGCTAATATCGAATAACGGATAAGCAGCACTACACTGAACACAATCAACAACTTCACAATCAATCATTGTAATTACAGATTCTCCATCGTATACAGTGTATCCATTGTTATTGTTAACAATCGAACCTGCTATAAGCTCATCCGATAACATATAGCAAATATTAAAAACAGAACGATAACTTTCATATGCAACACCAATTGGCAATCCATTAATCGAATCTCTAAATATAACTTCATTAAAATCAGAATCAAATATAAAAGGTTCATTAGACATGTTTGAACACGAATAATTACCATAGATAGTATCGTTCCTGTAATAATACGATAAGGCATACGGTGCAACACTAACATTAGGGACATAATCTTCAAACATTTCTTCTGCGAGAATCACATTATCTGGCAATTCTTCTATAACAGACAAAGACTCAATGAATTCTCGATTTATATCCACAGTATTATCATCAGGGAATGCGTAGTAGTTTGAGAACGTCAAAGAATTCCAATTAAATGTCACACCCTCATAATTGTTAACATCGTAATAGTCTACAATTCTTCCATGCTCATCATCATAATTAGCAGTTACAACAGAGTATACTGCTACTTCATCTGCATCGGGCCCTACAACATTAGCATTAAAAGATATTCCATCGTATTCTAATTGATATCTACCATCATCAGATATAGATACTGAACATTCATGAAAATCAGGTTCAACCGTTGTTTCTGAACTCTCACACGTATTACTAGTTGATATTTCTATAGGAGAAAAATCAGCATAAATGTCATTCTGTTGACTTGAATTACTACAGGCAACAAAAGAACTGAAACAAAGAACGAACAATAATATAAACTTCCTTTTATGATTACCCATAATTCTCCTGAACATATAAATCCAAACGATTTTGTAAAGAAACGGCTATTTCATCAATAGATTTTCCAAATAAATAGTAAGATTCAACTTCCTCTACAATAATGTTATATACACCCCAATCTGTTTCCAATACAGTATCCAATGTATCTATAATCCCATAGAAATCTTTTATATCTTCTTCATTTACACTACTACTCATTTCAATAATCGAATCAAGAGAATTAATATTAACAGGAATTATTCTATTCATACCAAGCATTAATTGAGTATCCTCTGAAAACATATACTCAATGATCGAATAGCATTGTTCAATATTCTCGCTACTTGAATTAATAGCAACTTGACCAACTGGCTCTATAACATGAGTAGATCCATTATTATTAGGATAACCTATAAAAGAAAATTCCGCGTTATAGAACTCCCTGAAATAGCCCAAATCATCAACCGAAGAAATGATATTAAAAAACACTGGACAATTTTGGCTTATTACTTCTCGTGCGTTTACAATATGCAAATTCAAATCATTCGAAGAAACTCCGTTATTAATGCCAAACTCTATTGCATCCTCCAACTCTTCAAGAGAATAAACGTGATCTGAATTGAGTGAATTAATTCTGCTTCTAAGGGAATATCGCAACAACATATCAACGATATTAACAGAAGACATCCTATCAATAACCATCATATTGTTTTCTACAGCGTATTCACTTAATTCATACATTGAAACACTATCATCTGGGAATGTTTCATCCAAAGCAAAATACCCACTAACACGGTACCCCGGAAAAATAGAGTAACACTCATTCTGTGATAACAGATTACTAATAGACGTTGTCATCCCATTTTGAATGCCACTTTCACTGATAAATGAACTTAAATCCAAAACCGAACCACTATTACCCATATAATAGTAATCAAAAAAACTACCATAATATATATCTGGTGCGTGACCACTTTCAAAATAAGAGATTAAATTTGCGGTTTGCAACTCGGCTTCAACTGAACTACCATGTGCAAACATCTGCGTATAATCTTCAATTACTGCACGATATTCACTTTGAGAAGTATTAAACTGATATACAACGTTCTTTATTGCTAAATCGCGATTTACATCATATCCACCTATTACAACAGGAATTCTATTTGATAAATCCAAAGATTCATCGTAATAATAGAAATTCAAATCAATTGAATAATCACTATATCCATAAACATTCAAAAAATGCTCTGAGTCAAATATAAAATATTCATCCTGAAACACAGTTTTCTTTGGTGGTTTAACATCAGTATAATTCCATGAATAAATAGGTATTAACGCATTGTTCTTAACATCAATCTGAT
This sequence comes from Saccharofermentans sp., assembly GCA_045598005.1. Classification (GTDB taxonomy): domain Bacteria; phylum Bacillota; class Clostridia; order Saccharofermentanales; family Saccharofermentanaceae; genus Saccharofermentans. Next base: position 59,361 of record JAZLLF010000046.1, read on the forward strand.
ACTCATAATTGTTATCAACCAAAAACTCACCATAACAATCTGGTATAACACTAACTAATCCATCCAGCGAAAACTTATACTCTGCACTATTATTTTGAAAATCCAATTCATAGTATTCAGGCACAAAATTCTGAGTCGTAACAATATAAACTGCATCTTCAGTTTCGAAGTATGGCATTAATCCATAGTAATACCCCCATTCCTCACAAGAAATCTGGGATATCAATTCATCATCAAACGAGTATTTTTCAAGTCCATTACTATGAAGTACAACATATCCATCTGAACTAGGACATACACCACAAACAGGATTAGTAAATGTAATCTTACGTATGATTTCACCATTGTTTAAATCTATAGACAATAAATGACCCTGAATAGAAGGCACAACTAAAACATTGTTAATTATCGCAACTTGCTTTTGAATATCACAGTTTGAAGGGATCTCTACTCTATTTAGCAATTCACCACTTTCAGAAAAACGATATACGAAACATGATATAACATCAGAATAAACATTTGCCATTAAATAATATTCATTTCCAGAATAAATCGCATTCACAATGAATGTTTCAACTTCAGTTTCGATGCAAGTTGAAACATTTGCATAGCTCTTAACAATATTAAACTTAGTT
>JAZLLF010000047.1:0-19930 GCA_045598005.1 Saccharofermentans sp.
AAGCCAGAGAGATGCTGTAATTGCTTTCGCAACAAGGCTTTATACAACATGTCTTGGAAGAGACGGTGAGGCAGCAGGAATTGAGTACTGGACAGATCTTCTTGTATCAGGAACTGTAACAGGTAGATATGCAGCACATGAGTTCTTCTTCTCAGGAGAGTTCCTTGATGGTAACCATAACAATGTTGAATTTATCAACAGACTTTACAGAACATTTATGGGACGTGAAGCATCAAGTGATGAACTTGACTACTGGGTATCAGCACTTTATAACGGCGGAAGCAGAGAAGAAATCTTCAATGGTTTCGCTACTTCACCAGAGTTCGCTGATCTTTGCAGAGCAGCAGGTATCACACCTTAAAGTGAAGTAAGAATTAATTAATGAAGACTCCGATTGGGAAGAAATTCCTGGTCGGAGTTTTTGTTTGTATTGTTTGAGTGTTAAACGATGACTGTTTACTAATTTTCGATTGAGTGTATAACAAAATTTTTGTATAATCTTGTTATATTTGCGGAGGTAATTTTATGCCAACTATTAAATCGAGTGCGGAACTTAGAAATGATTACAATGGAATTTCGCAGTTTTGTCATACCTATTCTGAGCCTGTGTTTATTACAAAAAACGGTAAGGGTGATCTTGCTGTTATGAGTATTGAAACTTATGAGAAGCTGACTGCACGTTTTGAGATATATGAATCCTTAAAGGATGGAATTAAAGATATTGAAACTGGTAATACCAGGGAGTTTTCTGATGCAATGAATGATATTAAGAGCAGGAGAAGGAGATGAATTATAACCTGCGAATCACAGCAGTGGCTGAGCGTGATTTAGTTAATGCTGCTGATTATATCGAGTTTACTTTGAAAAATCCGACTGCTGCAGATAACCTACTGGATTTGGTAGACGAGAGAATCACTGAACTTAAAAAAATTCCAGAAGTGCATCCTGTTGTGGATGATCCTGTATTATCAGCTTGGGGCATCCGCTACTTAGTTATTAATAACTATTTGGCATTTTATACATTAAGAGATGATACGATTTTTGTAGTTCGTTTTCTTTACGGAAAGCGTGATTGGATTAGCATATTGAAACAAGGCTTCACACTTAATTAGTAGAAATAATTTGTAGTGAAATAACGATTTTGCTTGAGCTGCAATACAGAATAATAAGGACAATGGAATATTACTTCATTACACTCTCCAAGGAAGAAGAGCACTATGCACATTTCAATGCGCATTTCGAGTTTGCACCATTTGATGGCGAGGGTCTTCGCCCCAGGTCATTATGTACTCAGTTTCAGTGATGGTCCTAATGGTGGGTTCTGTTTCTGTGAGTACAGTTTCACAGTTCTCTAATTAGATTTTGTAATTAGTACGAGGAGGTCGTCTCGGTAGTGGGATGGCCTCTTTGCTTGTCTGGAAGAAAACTATCGATGTATAATACTATCAAATGATGAAGATAAGCGAGGCATGAATATGGTTTATAAGTTTTTAACTTTGTCCGATGAGACTGAAATTGTTCATTCTGAAAAACTTGCAAACGGTGAGGTTAAAGTATATGTGGAGACACCTGATGCAGAGGACTGTTTTCATCATATGACTGTTTATTTGCCATCTTATAGAATTGAAGAGGTTTTTGGATATTCTGAAGATAAGAAAGCCAAGTATCTTGATGTTATTAAATCTACAGCTAATTTGATTATTGAATTTGCAGCTAATGGGGGATTTGAAAATGCCTCAGGTTTTTAACGAGATTAGTTATTATTGTTAACTCCTTGATATTTTATGTCAGCACATCAATAGAGGTCGTCTCGATAGTGAGATGGCCTCTTTGCTTGTTTGGAATTTGCCGTTTGTTAGTAGAATAGTTAGTAGAATTTCGCGCACTAACACATTCACTAACATTCGGTCTCAAAACGGCCGTTTGTTAGCAAAACAGTTAGTAGAATTTCGCGCACTAACAGATTCGCTAACATTCGGTCTCAAAACGGCCATCTGTTAGCAGAAAAGTTAGTAGAATTTCGCGCACTAACAGATTCGCTAACATTCGGTCTCAAAACGGCCATTTGTTAGCAAAACAGTTAGTAGAATTTCGAGCACTAACAGATTCACTAACATTCGCTTCCAAAACGGCCATCTGTTAGCAGAAAAGTTAGTAGAATTTCGCGCACTAACACATTCACTAACATTCGCCGTCCAAGCCCACCCCCAAAAAAACACAATTCAATAATCCCATCACAAATGTTAGAATGTAAATTGATTTTGATAAACGAACTGAAACGTTGAAACACAAAAATTCAGTTCAGACAATATTTACAAGGAGGGATAATATGAAGAGAAAGATTATTGCAGTAATCTTGACTGCTGCTATGGCTGTTTCTTCGCTTCAGGTTCTTGGCACAAAGAACGTAAATGCAGAGTCAGCTGATATCGGGTCATTTGTTAGAAGACTTTATAACGTTTGTCTTGATCGTGACGCAGCAACTGAAGAGATTGATTACTGGAAGAACACTATCGATGTTAAGGGAAATACTGGTATTTCGCTTGCATATGAGTTCGTTCAGAGCCAGGAGTTCTTAAGTAAAGATCTCACAAATGAAGAGTACGTATCTTATATGTACAGTGCTCTTATGGGTCGTGATGCTAGTGAGGATCCTGATGGAGTTGCTTATTGGGCTAGTCTTATGGATGGTGGTGCTACTAAAGAGGAGATTTTCGTTGGATTTGCAAATTCAGATGAGTTCTTCTATATCTGTAACGACTACGATGTAGTTGCAGGTACAGCAATGGTAGGTAAGGATCCACACGAGCTTGTTGGTGTTAACTATTTCACAGACAGATGTTATAACGTAATTCTCGGAAGAGACTGTGACCGTGGCGGTATGGAATACTGGTCAACAACACTTGCAACTAATGCTACTGCAGGTGCAACACTTGTTGAGAATTTCCTTTTCTCTGATGAGTACGTTTCAATGAATAAGTCGGACGACGATTTCCTTTCTGACCTTTATGTAGCAATGATGGGAAGAGAGCCTGTTAGAGCAGAACTTGATTACTGGATTTCAGTAATTGAGGCTGGTGCACCTGATCGTACAATCTTCAGAGATTTCGTTGGCGCTCCTGAGTTTACAGAGATTTGTAACAGCTATGGAATTATTCCTGGTACAGTATCTGAGGATGGTCCAGAGGATGCAAGACAGGACGATGAGCCTACACCTACACCACTTCCACACTTTGATGTAACAATTGCAAGTTTCAACGAAGAGATTGAGTATATTATTAGAGAGTTTGCTGGCGTTGAGGCTGACTACGTATTCATTTCTTCACAGATGTATCAGGACTACCTCGACTATACATTTGCTTCAGGTGAAGATGCTCCTGATTTGTTCGTTACAGATATGGATTACGCTCGAAATTATATTACTTCTGACTACACTCTCCCTATGTCAGAGCTTGGTATTACTTCAGCAGATACAGCTTCAATGTTCGATTACACAATTCAGTATGGTTCAGATAATGGCACACTTAAGGCTGTTTCTTACCAGGTTAGTCCATCTGTTGTTTTCTATAACAGAGATGTAGCGCAGCAGACACTTGGCGTATCAGAGCCAGAGGACGTAGCTCCATATTTTGCAGACTGGGAGGCAGTTGCAAATACAGCATTTATGGTAAGAGAGCAGTCACAGGGTACAGTAAGAATTACTTCTGGTTACGATGAGTTCTACAGATCTTTTGTAACAGGTTCAACATGGAATGTTGGTACCGGCATCGGTATTGACGGAACTCGTGAGGAGTTCATGATGTTTGCCCAGTATCTCACAGACGGCGATTATGTTTGGGGCGATGGTATGTGGACTGATGGTTGGATGGAAAGAGCATGCGATGGATCTGTTCTTTCTTACTGGGGTCCACTCTGGCTTGGAAAGTATTCTCTTGCGCTTGAGCCTAATGAATGGAACGCTAACCCAACAGCAGGTAACTGGGGCGTTGTAAATTGTCCTGATTCATTTGCATGGGGTGGAAACTTCATTAATGCTTCTATGTACTGCCAGGACAAGGAAGCAGCTGGTGCAATTGTAAAGGCTTTGTGCTGTAACACAGATACTCTTACAAGTATGGCAATTGCTGGTGAGTTCGTTAATAACATTAGTGTTATGACTTCTATGGCTACTAATGAAGCATGGAATCTCGAGATGCTCGCTGGTCAGAACCCAGTAGCAGTAATGATTCAGGCAGCTAATACAACTGCTGTTCCTTATACATATAATAGTGTTGCTGAAGGTGTTTACAGTAGTGTATTAGCAGATTATGTTCATGGTAATTTTGAGACACTTGATGAAGCTATTGCAGAGTTCCAGAGACTTATGAGTGATAATGATCTTGGAATTGTTGTGTCTCGCCGTTACTGGCTTTCAGATGTTCCAGGTATTTATTATGCTATATCAGAGTTGTGGGGTGATTACTTTGAATATCCAGTTTTTAACTACACAACTGGTCATACATTCATTGGATGGTCAATCAGCTACAATGACTTATGGGGTATTGAAATAAGTGAGGCTGAAGAATTTGTAAATTCATCAGACATGTTTGTTCTTGAAGTTGTATATAACGGTGAAGTAATTGCAACTGCTGAAGGTCAGTCTGAATTCCAGATTTATGATTATTTCGGTGATGAATATGGAAATGAACTTTGTTCAGGTTCTTCATACTGCCAAATTGGTTTGGAGCCATTTGGCGGTCAGAACTTAAGATCAGGTTCTTATGAGATCAGAATTTACGATTCTAACCATGTACTCGTTGAGGTTGATACATTTACTCTCTGATTCGGATAAGTAAAATAAACCAAAACTGATTGCGGCTCTGTCTTCTTGCGAAGGCGGGGCCGTTTGTTAGTAGATTAGTTAGTAGAATTCCGAGCACTAACAGATTCGCTAACATTTGGCTCCAAAATGGACATTTGTTAGTAGAACAGTTAGTAGAATTCCGAGCACTAACAGATTCTCTAACATTTGGCTCCAAAACGGCCGTTTGTTAGTAGATTAGTTAGTAGAATTCTGTGCACTAACAGATTCGCTAACATCTGGCCCCAAAATGGACATTTGTTAGTAGAACAGTTAGTAGAATTCCGAGCACTAACAGATTCACTAACACCTGGTCTTCCTGTCTGTCATTATTAATAAAGTAAACTAATTGTAAAGATATTCAGATTCGATTCCGATAGAGCAAAGTGCGTGATAGAATCTAAAAGTATTTTTATGAATAGAGGGGAGAATAAAAATGAAGAAAAAGATTATTTCGGTAATCCTGACTGCTGTCATGGCTGTATCTTCGGTTCAGGTTTTGGGCGCTAATAACGTCAAAGCTGATACAAGAGATCTCGGTGGATTCGTTAGCAGACTATACAATGTCTGCCTCAATCGTAGCGCAGCTCCAGAAGAGATTAATTACTGGAAGAGTACGGTAGATGCAAAGGGAAATACAGGTATTTCACTTGCATATGAGTTCGTATCAAGCCCTGAGTTCCAGAATAAGGAAATGACTAATGAGGACTATGTTGATTATATGTACATGGCACTCATGGGTCGTGAGGCTGATTCAGCAGGTAAGGACTACTGGGCAGGTCTTATGAACAATGGTATGTCAAGAGACGAAGTATTCGTTGGATTTGCAAATTCAAACGAGTTCTTTGATATTTGTAATGACTACGGAGTAGTTGCTGGTTCAGCAATGGTAGGTAAGGATCCACATGAGCTTGTTGGTGCCAACTACTATACAGACAGATGTTATAGGGTAATTCTTGGAAGAGAATGCGACAGAGCAGGTATGGAATACTGGTCAAATTCACTTGCAACTAACGCTACAGCTGGTGCTACTCTCGCTGAGAACTTCCTTTTCTCAAACGAGTACATCGCTAAAGATAAGTCAGATGAAGATTTCCTTACTGACCTTTATGAGGCAATGATGGGAAGAGCGCCAGTTAGAGAAGAACTTAATTACTGGATTTCGGTAATTGAGGCAGGTGCACCTGATCGTACAATCTTCAGGGATTTCGTTGGTGCTCCTGAGTTCAGAGATATCTGTGGTAACTATGGAATTATTCCTGGAACTGTATCAGAGAATGGTCCGTCAAGTGCCAGAGAAGAAGAACCAGCTGAAAAGCTTCTTCTTGCTAGTTATAATGACGAATTTATTTCAATTGCAGATGATTATTCTGATGTAGAGTTTGATAGTGTGATTTATGACACAAATGTATATACGACTTATCTTGATATGGTTTTAGCTTCTGGTGAAGATGTTCCTGATGTATTTGCATGCGATTTGGACTGGGGTCGTAATTATATTTGTTCTGACAATACTATCCCTGTAGCAGAACTTGGAATTACAGGTGACGATGTATCTCAGATGTATCGCTACACATTCCAGTACGGCACAGATAATAATGGTAGCCTTAAGGCACTTGCATGGCAGTGCTGCCCATCTGTAGTTTTCTACAATAGAACTGTTGCACAGCAGACTCTTGGTGTTTCTGAGCCAGCGCAGGTTGCTCAGTATTTCTGGAGCTGGGATGCAGTAAAGACTACAGCTAATATGGTTCATTATAATTCTAATGGACAGTGTAAGATTGTTGTTGGATGGGACGAGATGTATCGATCAGCTGTTTCAGGCGCAACTTGGTTTGGTGCTGACGGACAGCCTGTTCTTGGTAGCACACAGTGTGATTTTATGGATCTTGCTAAGTATCTTACAGATAATAATCTTACTTTCGATGCAATAATGTGGAGTGATGCTTGGAATAGTCATGCAATGGATAATTCCGTACTTTCTTATTGGGGACCATTGTGGCTCGGTAAATTCTCACTTGGATTTGAAGCTTCTGAGTGGAATAATAACCCTACAGCTGGTAACTGGGGTGTAGTACCTGCTCCTCAGGGATATATGTGGGGTGGTACATTTGCCATGGCTTCTAAGTATTGTAAGGATAAGGCTGCAGCTGGAAACCTTTTGAGAGATATTTGCTGTGATACAACTAATCTTACAAATATGGCACTTAAAGGTGAGTTCGTTAATAATGCCGCTGTAATGGAGTCAATGATAAATAACAGTGCATGGAATTTGGATATGCTTTCTGGCCAGAATCCAGTTGCTTATTTAATTCAGAGTGCACAGTCAGCTGTTTATAGTAGCGATTTAACAAATAATTTAAGTGGCGCATTCTATGACACTTTAGGCGCTTATGTTTATGGAGATATCTCGATGAATGAAGTACAGGAGTATTTCCGTGATGTTTATGAGAATGGCTCTATTGAGTATATTAAGACTGTAAATTATGGCTTTACTTCTTCGAATGAGAGACTTCATGACTTCAGGTCACGGCTTCGCGATGAGGATTGGAACTATATCAGCAGAATTACGACATCAGATAGATATTTCATCTGGCAGATAGATTATGCCAATGTTTTTTACGCTACTGAAGATTATCTTAATGAGCTTGCTAGTAGCCCTGATACTTTCACTGCTGAGCTTTACCTTGATGGTGAAATTGTAGCAGATAATTCTGCTCAGTCTGAGGTATGGTGGTACTATGAGGATTATGAGGATTATAAGGCTCCTGCTTCAGAGGAAGGATCTGGTAGCGTTAATGATCATGCGGACCCATACGGTCTTGTAAGTGGCGGCCTCTCAGCACAGATTATGATTGAACCATTTGGTGGCTGTGGATTCCAGCTTGGTACATATGAACTTCGTATCTACGATTCTAACCACACTCTTATCGAGGTAACAACAATTATCGTTAATGCATAATTAAATTATATTTAAAACAAACGCAGCTCTCGCCTTCGGGTGAGGGCTGTTTTTTATGCCTGGAGTCACTTCGAAAGCAACTTCATGTGTTGATCCGTGCACCAGTCATCCTCACTTTCTGCCTCACTGGTTATACGGACTGAGAATGTTTCTGAGGATGACTTTTCCAACATCTCATTCTGTCGCAGTAACAGTTTTTTAGTTCACTTGAACTAATGTTGACCTTCGATTGAACAAGTAAATTGTATGAGATATTTCAGTATGTATTTTTGAAGGTTGATATTTGGTATAATTACAAGCAAATATTTAATGGAGTGAATGATGGGTACAGTTGTTTGGTGTGAAGATAGCAAGTCTGGATATATATTTTGGGAAAGACTCTTTGCTGCTATTGATGATAAAATTGTTGTTGAGAGTAAAAGAGGCGTTTCACAATTGAGAAAAGCAGTTTCTCAGATTGATGATGAATCAAATAATTACATTATTGTTGTTGATGCTGCTTTTGATAATCCACATGTACTCATGGAAGTGAATAGAATCAAATCCATAGTTGCTAATAAATCAAATGTTAGAATTCTTTCAGTTGTTTCATTTGAGTATGTATTATTATCTTTTAAGTATTTGATTGATTGGATATTTGCTGAAAATGATGAGTTAAGAATTAAACGAGAGGAAATAATTGTTGCAATTGAAGCTTTTCGTCAGAAAATAGATTATGGTAATAATTCTATTGTTAGTCTGTTACTTCAAGAACTTGAAATAGAAAACAATATAGAACAAACGGCTGCCATTTTACTTAGAGATATAACGCGAAATACCGGATTTGAGACTGATAAAAGTCATCTTGGCGAATGCTTTGTGATTGATTGTTGCGAATGGATCAAACGTTCGTTAGATGATATATGTGGACTTGATCATTATAGATTAACTTTTTTTGAAAAAATAAAATCAATAGTTGCGAATTCTGTTTTGAGTGAAAGCCTTGTTGGTGAATTAATATGATAGTTGTATATAAGAGTATTAAACAAATAAAAAAAGATGGCCTTAAGTACGAAGAAGGTAATGATGTTTTCTTCAACAAGAATACGGCTGAAAAATTGGATGAAAAAGCAAGTTCAATTATTCAGGCGATTGATGATACTACAATGCTTGATAAATTTTCTATTATTTCAAAGTTTGATGGTAATAAATTAAGTATAGATAAGCTTTCTACTGGTTGTAAGACAGCCCTTAATATTCTTTATAATCCAGATTGTGTTTTTGATATTAGAGAATGTGGTGATAATGCACTGGATGTTATATATGAGCTAGAAGAGGGTAATGTCTTTTGTGAATACCCAGTTATTTCAGCAGAAATCATATCTGTTATTACTGGAGATGCAAATAGGCATATGTTAAGTAGTTATGATGAGTTATTAGAGTGGTGGTCAGATGAAAAATAAAGCACTTGTGATGGATCATTTATATACAAAGCACACATCATTTATTGTGGACTTGGAACTTAAATATAATATTACTTTTATCTTAGGTGATTCAGGTACTGGTAAGTCTGCTATGTTTTCATTTATAGAAGAACTGGCAACAGAAGATAAGAGAATTAGATGTTTTGATTATCGTAGTAAGAATATTCGTTACAGCAATTCCTTCAAGACATCCAAAGGAAAGCTATTTGTTGTTGATAATGCTGATATTTTACTTGATAATCAGTTAAGAAAGTATATTGGCAACGATACTAGAAATCAGTATGTGCTTATTGGACGCAATCCTACAGGCCTTAGGCTATTATCTGAGAATATTTTTGAACTTACCAGTACAGAAATTGATGATAGAATAGTTTTTTCGATTAAAGAAGTTGGTTGATACAGTAGTCTCAGGTAAGAAGCCTGGGACTATTATTTTGCCTATAGCGGTAAAAGCTAGTAATCAAATTGAAAAATAGTACGCATACAATTATTCCACGTTCACTTTTAACGAGCCTCAGTGCTCGTGGTTTGAGGCAGAATGCGGGCGATAGCCATCGCACGCATGGCGTGCTTGGTATCTGCACTGGCATCCAAGCCTGCTACGAACACGCTCTTTGTAAAGTGACTTTCGCGGCATAAACGTATGCTGCTGCAATGATTTCTCACAATACAACTGCTTTAAAACTGCAATTAATTCTCACCACACAAATGCTGTCTAACATGAAATGTGTAAATTTACAGAAAAGTGGCTCATGAAATGTGAGAAAAACATTGAAAGTGCCTCATAAAATGTGATTTATATTAATTTCGTTTTGGATAAGAAATACACATCAATAGTGAGAGATGGTTATGATGTTAATACTGTGATTAAAAAACATATCTCTTACTTGTCTTTGTAATTCAGAAGAATTCAAGTCTTACTGCGCAACTCTCGGAATCAGACCAACAGATGATTCTCCATATATTGATCCAGATCATTCTGACTGTGTTGTATGTACACACAGATTCCAAAATGACATCGTGCCTCTTCTTACAAGAAATGGTGCTGACCTTAATAACGATGGCCATTTTACAGCAGAAGAACTTGCTACATTAACTGTTCTTCGTTGTACTACAGAAGATTGCACAGCTAATTCATACGACGTAAATTACGGTGCTGCATGGGATGTTATCTCAATTTGTCCTAATATTACTGAGATTGAAGTAACTATAACTGAAATTAACAGTGACTATGAGACAGGTGGTAAGGCATACTGGCTATCACTCCTCTCAAGTGGTGTATCAAAACTTGAGATAATTAACAGTTTTATTGAGACACCTGAATGGGTATCAGTATGTAAAGAGTACGGAATCAGAAGTGGTGCAACTATTGAGGATTCTGTTCCACAGGCAGATGTAGGTGACTTTATTGAGCGTCTTTACCAGAACATTCTTGGCAGACACTCAGACGAAGGTGGAATGCAGTCATGGCGTCAGGCAGCTGCTTCAGGCGCAACTGGTGCTGATATTGCATCAGGCTTCCTCTATAGCCCAGAGTTTCTTAATAAGCCAATTTCTAACGCTGAATTCATTCAGATACTCTACAGAGTATTCTTTGATCGTGAAGCAGATGTATGTGCAACTTATGGTATCCCAAGCGGTGGTACTGGAGTTTAAGTAACTAATTAAATATTTTTCCGAATAGAGATAACGGATTCCTACTGATAGTGGGAATCCGTTATTTTTTCTGCGAACTTGAAAACTAAAATAGTTTAGGTTCCAATCCTAAACATTTTAGGAAAATTCCTAAAATGTATAGCATTTAGTGCGAAATGTATTTATAATTACTTATGAAATGATACATTTTGTATATTTTTAGGGGCACATATGAAGGGTTATAACTGTTATCTTTTATCTTTATCAATTTCAGGTATCAAAAATATTACTGAGACTATATCTATGGATTTTTATAGGAAGGTTGTAGACAAAAACTTTGACTCAGCTGAATATAAAGTTAAAGCGATATATGGTGAAAATGGTGCTGGTAAAACTGCAATTGTATCTGCAGTAGAGATTCTTCGGAATGTTATTGCAGGTCGTAATTACTTGTCTGATTCTAACAATCAGAGAATTCTTGATGAACTTATTAATAAGAAAACAAAGAAGTTTTATATAGAGGCAACTTATTTAACTAAATCAGAGAAAGATATTTCAGTCTATCGCTATTCATTCACCTTGGGTAAAGATATAAATGATATTTATGAGATTAAAAACGAGTCTCTTGAGGTGAAGAACGGTAACTACAATAATAATGATTATAAGCAGATTTTCTTGGTAGAGGATGGTAAGTTGACATATTGTAAACTTTCACATTCGGATGAGAAATTGCTGGATAGTGCAACAACTAACCTCCTTAATTCACGTTCTCTTGTATCGCTAGTCTTGTCGCTGATTTTGAATAAAACTTATGAGTCAATAATTCCTTTTTTAATTCAGGTGCTTACAACATTGGTGTTTTCTCTTGAAATTCATGTGTTCCTTCAGTCTGATGATAAACACAGACTTTATATAAGAGCGAAGGATATTCTCGCTGGAAATAGTGATGCTAAGGAATTACTTGACGTTGATCTCAATCTTTTACTTCAGCATGTTGGTGTTAATCAGAAAAAAGTTCTTAAAGAAGATATGCAGAAATATAGAGATAATGTTGATGGTCTTTGTAGTTTCATTAAATTGTTCAAAAAAGATCTTATTTCAATCGAAGTAGAGTCCAGAGAAAATCGCGATTATTACGAGTGTGAACTCGTTATGAATTATGGTGACTACAAGATTAGTGAAGAGTTTGAGAGTAATGGTATAAAAAAACTTATTAAACTTTATGACTCATTTGTTGCAGCAAGTCGTGGTGGGATTGTATTTATCGATGAGATGGATTCAAATATCAATGATGTGTATCTCTGTAAATTGATTGAGTACTTTATGTACTATAGCGAAGGTCAGCTTATATTTACTACGCATAACATTGATCCGATGAATGTTCTTAAGAATAACAAGATGTCAATTGAGTTCTTGTCTAACGATAATAAATTAATTCCATGGAAGAATTTTGGTAATTCATCACCTGAGAATTTCTATAAGAACGGCATGATTAAGAATCTTCCTTTCAATGTAGATCCAACTGATTTTATCGGCGTATTTGGAGAGTAATATGGCGATAAGATTGATTTTTTGTTATGAAGCAAATAAGCGAGCTGCAACTGATAATGCATATGTAAGTGAAGTGATTAACAGGTTTTATAAACTTGGTAATGATATTAGTTTCTCAAGAATTTATATGGGTGGGAAATCAAGGTATAACCACAAGGATACTATTAGGGAAATAAACGAGATAAAGAAGTTTTGTCGTGAAGCAGAAATAACGGAAGTAAAAGTAATTTATATTACGGATACAGATTCGTATGAATCTAGACCAGAAGATAAGCGATATCTTAAAGATATCAATGATTACTGCAAAAAGAACAACTATGATCACATTTGGTTTTGCCATGATGTTGAAGAAGTCTTCTGGGGTGATAATAGTCCTATCGATAACAAGGTAAAAAAAGCAGGCTTATTCAAAAATAAAAAGTTGATAGATGAGATTGATGAACGGAAACTGAAATCAATTGATATGAAAGCTGGGCGAAGCAACATTTTGGCTGTATTGGATAGGTATTTGACTAAACGATAAGTGTCTGATCATCGGGATCCGCTATTAACGAAAGGATGTATATATAATGAATAATTTTAGAAGATTAGATGACGACTCAGTAATGAGATTAAAACTTACACTCAATCTTGATTCTGCGTCTGCTAGAGATATGGAGACACTTAGAAAGCATGGCAGGGTGGTTGATGGAATCACAAGAGAGATTCTTGTCCCATCAAGACAGAGTCTTCGCCAGCTTCATTACATGATTCAGAAGTTGTTTGGATGGCAGAATAGCCATCTTCATAGGTTCGAACTAACTGATGAGGATATGGATAAACTTGTAGGGAATTCCTTCTCTCAGTATTGTAAGCTTTGTGGACTTTATTTCAGATTTTATTACGATGATGAGAGTGGAATGGCGGATATTTACTGGGACGATGATTATATGGGCGAGGAATTTAAATCCTGGCTTAAACGCAAGTATTCTGGTATACCTTATTATCTTGGTAAACAGGAACATTATCTGGTAGCGCAAAGCGAGATAAGCAGGCATCTTCTTAATATTGTGGACGAAGATGGAATGCTTAATGTTCGTCCTTCTTTCGATGAGTGGCGCAGGGGCATTAGGGAGAATCGCAGTGTTGATTTTGATGATGCAACTTATGCTGAGATGAATTGTGATTTTGAATATCGACTTGGGGAGATAATTGAGAGATTAAGTCTTGGTGAGGTTTTTACTTTAAATAGTGGCGATAAGAATCTGCCTGCAATTTACTCGATGGCAGATAAACATACTCTTGGATTAGAAGAGAATATCCCAAAGATGTACTCGATGTTTACCCCTAATAGTGCTATGAGTGATGATATGTTTGTCTTCCTTAACGAGACTGATGGTAAGAGTATTCCGTTCGTAAATAAGCTCAAATACAGTTACGATTATGGTGATGGTTGGAATGTAGAAGTAACTCTTGTCGATGAGTATGTTTACGGTACTTCTTCTGATGACGGTATTGGATTCTTCTCTAATGGTGTAAAGGCAGATGATGATTTCTTTAAGCTTCTTGCTGATATTTCTCGAAAGAGTGCGCCTAAGTGCATTAGTGCTGATGGGCTATCTGTCCTTGATGATGTTGGTGGAGTCAGTGGGTACTGTGAGTTTTTACGAGGTATACACTGCGAGCTTGGTGCTGGTCCTTACGAAGATTCGGATGAGAGCAGAAGTTGGGCGAGAAGTCTTGGCTGGACTGGTAGGATGAGTAAGCCTGGGAATATGCTTTGATGAGTAGGAATTTAATGTGTTAACGTGGTTTTGCACGTGATATGTTCAGATGATAGTATACTTCAGTTATGAGGAGGCATGATAAAAATGGGATTGTTGGATATTGCCAGTAAAAAATCAATCGCACGTGGTATTGAATATTATACCCATAACAAGGTTCGTTCCCACATGTGCCTTCAAGAAGGAATCTATCAGGGAATTGTACAGGGAAACTCCGATTATAATGTAACGATTAATGTCTTGCATCCAAAGAAATCTTCATGTGACTGTCCTTTTGCTTCAGACAGAATGGTTATATGTAAGCATATGATTGCACTGCTCTTAAGTGCTAATCCGGAAATGCTTGATGCAGCCAGGAAGAAATTTGTCTACGATGAAGATGATAACTATTTGGATGATTCAAATTATATTGATGATGACTATTCATATGAATCGCTTGAATCTGGATCATATCGTGCAAGGAAAAGCGAGATTGAGAATCTAATTAACAATGTCGATATTTCCACAATAAAAGAATATTTAACTTCGATCTTGCTTAATGATGAGAAACACTATGTGCGTTTTAAGAATATGGCAAGGCGCGATTCAGAATTAGATGTAGACGAATACAAGAAACAGATTGACAGTATTACAAATTCTTATAAGAGTTATAGTGGGTATATTAATTATAGAGACGCAGCTGATTATTATATTGATCTTGAAGACTTCATTAATGAAGATGTTGGTAGACTTATGTCTTCTGGAAAATTCATGGAGGCCTTCGCATTGTCTCTTTATATTTTTAAGACGATTGCTGACATAAATCTAAATGTTCAGGATATGGACGATGGCTCCATGATGAATGAGATTTATAGTATTTGGATGGATATATTATCTATGGCAAGTTATGCCGAACAGGAAGTTATATTTGAAGAACTTGTTTCCTGCTTCGATGGAACAATTGTGGACTATGCAGAAGATCAAATTAGAGGATTTTTGTTCGCTGAATTTGGTCAGGATTTTAACGATAAAAAACGATTATTTATAAAAGCACAACTTGATAAAGCATCAGCACATGACAACAATTGGCACCAAGAATACCACGTCGGCAATTGGGCAATGCAATATATCGATTTACTTTTGGAAGATGATTATTCCCAGGAGGAAATTGATAAGTTTTGTCATGAATATTGGAATAATTCAAAAGTGCGTAATTTCTGCATTGATTCATATATTGCCCGTGGCGAGTACGAGAAGGCTCTTGCCGCAATCGACGAGAGCATAATGCTGGATAAAAATTATGGAGGTCTTCTCACGAGCTATTCCTCCAAGAAAAGGGAAATATTTAAAATACAGGGTGATATGCCTTCATATATAAGGCAACTTAAGTTTGAATTTATAAATTATGAGTACGACTCCATCGAAGTATACAGAGAACTTAAAAGTTTTTACAAAACTGAAGAATGGCCTGCAGTACGCGATGAGCTCCTATCTCAGATCGAAAGTAAAACAACTGCTAATGAATTTTACGTTGAAGATGGTCTCTTTGATTTACTTTTTGAAAGCGTTATGGCAAGTGATGGATTGCAACTAGTATTGAAGTATGACAAATATTTGGTGGATCGCTATGCTTCCCAAATTTTAAATAAGTATGCGACCGAACTTGAGAAAATGGCTCGTTATGCAGGTGGCCGCGAATACTATATTCTGCTTGCCAATATTCTAAGTCATATGACAGAAATTCCAGGTGGCATTAACGTTGTAAACGACATAATTTCTAGGTGGAAGGTTATTTACAAAAATCGACCACTAATGCAGAAAGTGTTAACGAGAGGTGATTCTTAAATATCTGTATATGCAGGCAAAGATATAGATGGTGACGATTCTATTGTTATGGTAGATATTCTATCGATTCCATATGTATTTGCCATAAATTCAGGTTTGCAGTTTAAGCGCTCTGACTTGGTATTCAGGATAAAGCATACAATCAGATTAAAGTTTCTATCAAAGATTTGGATATTTGATGACTGCACTTCACCTTTGGGTGGTGTGTATTTGTTTTAAGTGAAGATTAGTGCTTATGTAACTGTCAGGCATAAATTTACCAAATGTTCATATGTAGTTTTTGACGCTTTAACCAGGCGACAGTAGACTTAAAATAGATATTAATGTGTGAGGTATATGGTATGCGCCTTCGAAAGATAGTTTCGTTTTTCTTAGCTATAACAGTTTTCATGGTTTCTATGCTTACAGCAGCATCGCTTTTGACGTTTGGGGCAGGCATTAATTCTGAAGTAGTAAGTGCCGATGAAGTCGGAACTACAGATTGGTGCTATCTTAAAAATACTGAAAGCTGTGATGACTATGACGCTTATGAAATAGTATATGGTGTGGAAAATGCTGTAGTAGGCGAAGTTATTAGTGCCAATATCACATTCAATCACAGTGTAAATCTTTGGACTGAAAATGACTATTGTGTTCTTCAAATTACTGAAGGCGAACGAAGTTCTTTTGACTTCACTTTTGTTGTTCAAAATAGTAGTCAGATTATAAATTTCTACGTAAATGACAGTCGTTCAGACGATAATTGGATTCCTGCAGGGCTTGAGGTGGATTCACATTCATTTTCTTACACAGGTCAGCAGGAAACTGTAAGAATAGATTCAACTTCTAGTGTACGCTCAGATATAAAATCTTACTGTGAACCATGTGATGAGCCTGGGTGCTTTTGGGTTCTATTAGAAGATAACTGTACTGACGAGTTTGCGATTACTCGCTGGATGTCTATGCGACTAGTCTTTTCTTCTGAAATTAAGTCTGTGACTTATGGTGGCTGTGATTTTTCTAACGCTTCCCCTATGATAATTGGATGCTTTTATTTGCAGAATCAAAACGTAGGAATATTATGCACTGAAAAATCAAGTGATACTGCTTATCGAAGATTCTATGTTGAAACAGCTGATCCAGATGTTCAGGAACTTGAGATTTTAAATACTCTTCATTGGGAAAATGGCAGACCAACAGCTACTTCAACGCCCGTTCCAACTGCCACAAATACACCAAGGCCAACAAGTACACCACGTCCAACAAATACAAATACGCCAACACCAAGGCCTACTAATACAAATACGCCGACACCAGGGCCAACAGACACACCTGTTCCAATGCCTACTAACACAAATACACCTACGCCAACAACAAGAGTTACTACACCTACACCAAAGCCAAATACTCCAACGCCAACGGCGACAATAAGTCCAACGTTAACAGAAGTACCTAGTCCAACAGTAACAGCAACACCAAAGCCTACTGTTTCTAGCAGTGAGTTCGCTGTTAATTTTAATTTTTTCAGTAATAGAAGCGGTCAGATTACCATTACTAATCCCGATTTGTCCTTTTATTCTGGTGATCTGATTATGGTCTTCGAGACAGATGGTAAATTTGATCGTGTAGATGTATGGGGTTCTGGTTCATGCTCTACAGAAATTAATGGAAATACTCTTATTGTCTGGGCTTCTTTTGTACCTAATAATGGAACTTCTATATTGGGCTTTTCAGTTTCTGGTAATTTCACTTCAATAGGAGTTACGTATGCGTCTCTTAATTCTAGTGCTATTCCTTTTACGACATATTATTTAGGAATTTCAGAATTAGTACCAACAGATATTCCAACGGAAACACCAACAGTTGTTCCAACAGGTAGCCATTCTCAGACAATAGATCCTAATCATCCAGAATGTGTTGTCTGCTCAAGAGTTTTCCAGAATGATATCGATGCACTTCTTATAAGTAATGGTGCAGACCTTAATAACGACGGTCATTTCACAGAAGAAGAACTTGCTACTATAACTGTTCTTCACTGTACAACAGAAGATGTGACAGCCAATGCCAGTGATATTAATGAAGGCTCTGCATGGGAAGTAATCTCAATATGTCCTAATATCACTCAGATTGAATTAACAGTAACTGAGATTAATAGCGACTACGGTAATACTGGAATCTTCAAGATTTTTGATAATCAAATTAAGAAACTTACTGTGATCGTAAATAGTGATATCGCTCAAACTGATAATATCTTCTTGAGTATCCAGAGTTGGATTAATTTGGAAGAACTTGAAGTAGTAAGTGATATGCCAATTAACTTTACACTTAATGCTCTTGGTAGTAACTTCAAACTTCAAAGAATTATTCTTCCAGATGATATAAAAGATTTGACACTCTATGTAGATGATTGCAGATCTTTGAACTTTATTTCTGGCTGTAAATATATTACAGGTGAGTGCGATGTGAAGATTTCTGATTGTTCGCTTCTCGATAGTTCTATCAACATTGCGACAATTGATGCATCCAGAGTTCAGACCATGTTCGTTCCAACTAATAAGGTTGGTGCAGATCAGTTTATTGTAAGACTTTATAACCTCGCTCTTGGTAGAGATATCGAGATGGGTGGATTCATGTTCTGGTCTAATGCAGCAAGAAGCGGAAGCGTATCAGGCGCTGATATTGCTACAAGCTTCCTCTTCAGCCCAGAGTTCTTGTCTAATGGCATGACAAACGAAGAGTTCATCGATACTTTGTATCTTATCTTCTTCGATCATCCATCTGAATCAAGTGGTAAGGCATACTGGCTTAGCCTTCTCGCTGACGGAACATCAAGACTTGAGATTATTAATAGTTTCATCGAGACTCCTGAATGGGTAACAGTATGTAGAGAGTACGGTATCAGAAGTGGTGCAACTATTGAGGATTCTGTTCCACAGGCAGATGTAGGTGACTTCATCGAGAGACTTTACCAGAACATTCTTGGCAGACACTCGGACGAAGGTGGAATGCAGTCATGGCGTCAGGCAGCTGCTTCAGGCGCAACAGGTGCTGATATCGCTGCAGGCTTCCTTTATAGCCCTGAGTTCCTTAATAAGCCAATCTCTAATGCTGAGTTTATAAGAATTCTCTACAGAGTATTCTTTGACCGTGAAGCTGATGAAGGTGGACTTAACTACTGGGGGAGCCTTCTTAATAACGGAACAACAAGAAGAGATGCTATCGTCGGATTTATTAACTCTAACGAGTGGGCAGATGTATGTGCAACTTATGGTATCCCAAGTGGTGGAACAGGAGTTGCAAGTAACTAACTATATTTGAGTATTCAATATTTATTATTTATTCATTGTGGATAGTGGATTTACATGCGCAGGGAATCCACTATTTATTTTGTGTTGTGACGTAGAAATACAACTAAAATTACTAAACGAATAACGAACCATTTATTCGTTAATTTCAAAAACAGCAAGAAAACTTTACCTAATTAAAGTGGGTTGTATATTCTGTAAACGAATGTTGTTTTGATGTTCAAAATATTGTTACATTTGGCACGCTTTTTCATTTGAAAAACAGCACTTATTTATTAATAATAAAGTTAGGGGATTTATGCGTTGAGGGGCTCATAAGGGGATAGCATTGTATCTTAATCGAAAACTTTAAGGTGGCTATATGTACAAGAAGGAAAATAATGGATTTATCAATGATAGAGCAATAATAGGGGCAACCAAGAAAAGCCCTGAAATTATTAACTTTGTCATTCTGGTGCAGTTATTAAACCTATTTTTATATCAAGTCACCTTAAGGATTAGACAAAGATTGGATATTTTTCTTTTGTTTGACCAAATTTTAGCAAAGAGAGTATTGAGATAAAAGTAGGGGTATTTCTATGTATAAGAATAAAATGGGGGCAGCCAAA
>JAZLLF010000048.1:0-26092 GCA_045598005.1 Saccharofermentans sp.
AGGGATACTTGGAAATACAGGTGTACATATTTTTATGCTTTAAATAAAGGATGGCAAGTATGAAAATTACAGCGTTTGGTACAAGCAATGTGCTGTATGCTAATGGTGCTGTATTAGGAAAGGGAACTTCCGCTAGAATATGTACAATTCTTGTGTTATGTGTTGGAGATATATTTTAAACACAAAGATTTGTTAGTGGAATATTTTCAGAATTTATATAAAAATCAGTGCGTAAAATTGAGTATAGACACAAAAAATGGTAATGAAAAAAGTAATAACTGTTGAATTTATAATTATTTGGTTGTATAATTGCATTACTTAAAAAAGTGTAATACACAAAAACAAGGAGTGAATAATGGAAATAAAGAGAGATGCCTATTTAGAACAATTAAAGATTCGAAGAGATAATGGAATGATAAAAATAATTACGGGTATAAGAAGATGTGGAAAATCATTTCTGTTATTTGTGTTGTTTAAAAAGTACTTATTAGAAAGTGGTATAGATACTGAGCATATTATAGAAATTGCTTTGGACGGTATTGAAAGTGAAGAACTTAGAAATCCAAAGATATGTTATCAATATATAAAAGAGAGAATAAAAGATGAGGGGAAGTATTATCTTCTTTTAGATGAAGTTCAATTTATGCCTCGATTTGAAGAGGTATTGAATAGTATGCTCCATATAAAAAACATTGATGTATACGTTACAGGAAGTAATTCGAAGTTTTTATCTAGTGATGTTATAACAGAATTTAGGGGCAGAGGTGATGAAATTAGGATTTATCCGTTGTCTTTTGCAGAATTCTATGCTACTTATGACGGAGATTATGATGATGCATGGAATGAATATTTGATATATGGTGGACTTCCTCAAGTAACACAATTTTCTTTGGAACGACAGAAAGCAGAATATTTAAAAAATATATTTGCTAATGTTTATATTAAGGATGTGGTGGAGCGTAATAAACTTCAAAATGTTGATGAAATTGATACATTGGTCGATGTCCTTGCCTCTGCAATAGGTGCACCAACTAATCCAACAAAAATATCAAACACATTTAAGTCCGAGAGGGGGATTACGTATAGTAATAAAACCATATCAAATCATATTGACTATTTGGCACAGAGCTTTCTGATTTCTAAAGCAAGCCGATATGATATTAAGGGTAGAAAGTATGTAGGTGCAAATCTGAAATATTACTTTACTGATATAGGACTTAGAAATGCAAGATTGAACTTCAGACAACAAGAAACCACACATATTATGGAGAATATTGTCTATAATGAACTGCTTATACGAGGATATAATGTGGATGTTGGTATCGTAGAGATATTTGGAAAGGATGGAGAAGGAAAAACCACTCGAAAACAATTAGAGGTTGATTTTGTAGTGAATCAAGGTAGTCAGAGATATTACATTCAGGTAGCTTATGATATGTCATCAGAGGAGAAACAGGCACAGGAATTTAATTCGCTTAGAAATATTCCGGATTCATTCAAGAAGATTGTTATTGTAAATGGAACCAAGAAACCTTGGAGAAATGATGAGGGATTTGTGATTATGGGCGTGAAGTATTTCCTTCTTAATGTCGATAGTTTAGAATTTTAAAACTGACGATGGGGGATAAAAATGAAAGCACCAGGTATTTTAATATCTACTATTAGTCCAGAAAAAGGGAAGAAAATAAATGCGTGTGACAAGCATTCAAAATATCGTGTAAGGGTATTAGCACCTACAAATCTTTCCGAAACATTGTTTAATTATGCTGAGAATTTTTTTGAAGCAGCTCATAAAATAACAGAATTAATTTTAGGTGAAGAACGACCAGATATAGGAAAACTTGATACTTATTTTTTTTCAATTGCCTTCTTATATAGACATTGTATGGAACTTGGATTAAAAGCAATTTGTTTTCAAGTTGTTCAGAAAAGGGAAGATCGAGAGCAGTTTGTAAAGAGTACACGTCATAATCTTTTGGAGATATTGTCATTTGTCGAGCAAAAGAATCCTTCTACGAGAGCAAAAGAGGAAATGGAATGGATTAGAAGCTATTTTGCAGATTTGTCACAAAAAGATAGGGAATCAGATTCCTTCAGGTATCCGTTCCACATTGTATGGGAGTCTGGAAATTGGGAAAGTGAAGGAAGGTTTGTGATAAAGAAAATCTTTGATGAACAAACCAATATAGATTTGGTGAAATTTGCAAATAGATTTGAGGCTGCATATGAGATCATCAGAAAGTGGTATAGAAAAGATCCAGAATATGCAGTTGAATGGAAAACACTGAATCCTGTATTTATAGAAACTGGTGGATATTATTATGCACAATCAGTAGTCGGGTACAAATATCGTAGAGCAGATTTTTATCCATATACTAAAGCGTATTTGGAAACTGCAAATTATTTGAAATGGCTTATGAAAGAGAAAAGAAATTCAGGTTGTTTTGATTATGAGGAACATCTCTTCTTGCCTATGTGTTATTTGTACAGAAATTGCGCTGAACTAAGTTTGAAGACGATATGGTTTGAGGAAATTGGTGAGGACTTTCAAGGGAAGTGCAAAGCGATGTTGGATAAAAAACATAGCATAGCAGGAATGTGGAAACTGATTAAACCATATGTTTTAGAACATAGCCTAGGGACGGATGATCCCGAATACATAGATGTGATTGAAGATTATTGTTTGCAGGTTCATAGCATTGATAGCGATGCAAATAAATTTAGGTATCCAATGTCAAATAATATGCAGGTATATTTTTCTCATAATAAATGGTTCGATTTTCTTCAAACAGGAGATTTTTTCGAAGCACTAAATAATATCTTAGATGGTATTGATGGTATGTTGAATCAAATAAATGAAATAAAAGCAGAGATGGAAGCCGAGTATGAGGCGGAAATGATGTCGAATATGGATTGGTCATAAAAGAGTAACATTGTATCTAATTATGCGTTATTTGAAAGGAGATTTGATGATGGCAATAACTAGCTTTGGACAGAAATTTCATGTAGCTGACAATAAAATTGATTCATTTATCGAGACCATTAATTCTGCTCCTGTGATGAATAATGGCAAAAAGTTTGAGTCAAAGCTGATTACAAAAGATGAACTCAAAAAATACGTTGAAAAGAAAAAAGTCAACAAATGATTAATTATATTTTTGTTTTGTTGGATAAAGTAATTTATATAGCAAAATGATATCAATTCAAATATGAAAAAACTAATGATTCTAGGTGGCTCGCAATATGCACTTCCTGTGATTGAAGCAGCTCGTTCCTTAGGTATATACACAATTACAGCAGATTATCTCCCAGATAATATTGCTCATAAGTATTCTGATGAATACGTTAATGTGAGTGTTGTTGATAAGGAGGCAACTCTTAAGGCTGTTTCAGAGCGTAATATTGATGGCATTATGTCTTTTGCATGTGATCCAGGAGTTGTTACTTCTTCTTATGTAGCTGAGTGCATGGGACTTCCAAACGTCGGTCCATATGAATCAGTATGTACTCTTCAAAATAGAGGTAAGTTCAGAAAGTTTCTTTCGGATAACGGATTCAATGTTCCTTTTGCAAAATCTTATAAGAATATTGATGATGACATTAATGATGTTGATAGTTTTAACTTTCCTGTTATCGTAAAGCCAACAGATTCAGCAGGAAGTAAAGGTGTTACTAAAGTAGTGAGCCGTCTTGGTTGAAGGGAAGTATCGAGTATGCACTTTCTTATTCGCTTTTTGGTGAGTTTATTATTGAGGACTTTATTTCTCAGGATGCATTTGCTTCTGATTCTGATTGTTTTGTTGTTGATGGTGATTTGAAGTTTGTATCGTTTAACTGCCAAAGATTTGATAAGAATGCGAATAATCCATATACTCCAGCAGCATATAGCTGGCCATCTTATATGTCAGAAGAGAATCAGAATGAACTTAGAAATGCGATTCAGCGTTTGATTAAACTTCTTAATATGAGAACTGCTATTTATAATATTGAAACCCGTGTAGGAGTAGATGGTAAAGCTTACATCATTGAAGCATCTCCAAGAGGTGGAGGTAACAGACTTTCTGAGTGCTTAATGTATGTAGCAGGTGTTGATCTAATTATTAATATGGTTAAGTATTCTGTTGGTATGAAGGTTGATGATATTAAGCAGGAACCATATAAGGGTTACTTTGCTGAGATTATTCTTCACAGTGATAAAGAAGGAGTTTTTGTTCATTTGTGGATTTCTGATGAGTTGTCTGAAAACGTAGTAGAAAGAGATCTTTGGATTAATGAAGGTGCTACTGTTGGTGCCTTCGAGGGTGCCAATGAAGCTATTGGAACATTGATATTAAGATTTGATACAGATGAGCGAATGCAGAAAGTACTTGATAATCAGGGTGAATTTGTTAAGGTTGTGTTGAAGTGATAGTGCTTTTGTTTTAATGAGGAATAAATAACAATGAAAGATATTGAACGATTAGACAGTGATTCAGTAATGCGATTAAGACTTGCTCTTAATCTTGATAATGCGTCTGATAAAGATATTGAGACGCTTAGAAAATACGGCAAGGTGAAGGAAGGTATCTCAAGAGAGATTTTTGTCTCATCAAGGCAGAGCCTTCGTCAGCTTCATTATATGATTCAAAAGCTTTTTGTATGGGAGAATAGCCATCTTCATAAGTTTGAGTTTACGGATAGGGATATGGAGAATCTCATGGGAGACTCTTTCGCGCAGTATTGTAAATTGTGTGGGCTTTATTTCAGATTTTACTATGACGATGAGTACGGAATGGCGGATATTTACTGGGATGATGATTATATGGGTGAGGAGCCTAAGTCGTGGCTTAAGAGAAAGTATTCTGGAACACCTTATTATCTTGGTAAACAGGAGCATTATCT
The DNA here is from genome assembly GCA_045598005.1 of Saccharofermentans sp. Taxonomy (GTDB): domain Bacteria; phylum Bacillota; class Clostridia; order Saccharofermentanales; family Saccharofermentanaceae; genus Saccharofermentans. The sequence goes on from JAZLLF010000048.1 coordinate 4,882, forward strand.
GGTGGCACAAAGTGTAATAAGCAGATATCTTCTTAATATCATGGATGAAGATGGGATGCTTAATGTTCGCCCTTCATTTGATGAGTGGCGAAGAGGTATCAGAGAGAATCGTAAGGTTGACTTTGACGATGCTACTTTTGCTGAGATGAATTGCGAATTTGAGTATCGTCTTGGAGAAGTAATTGAGAGATTAAGCCTTGGTGAAATTTTTACCTTGAACGGCGGATTTAAGAATTTGGATAGAATTTTTAAGATGGCTGATAACTATGCCATGGGGTTAGAAGCGAATAGCCCGAAGCTGTATTCAATGTTTGTTCCTAATAGTGCTATGAGTGATGAGATGTATTTGTTTCTTAATGAGACTGATGGCAAGAGTATTCCACTTACAAATAAACTCAAGTACAGTTATGACTATGGCGATGGATGGAATGTGGAGATCACACTTGTTGATGAGTATGTTTATGGTGGTTCTCCTGATGATGGCTTTGGATTTTTCTCTAATGGCGTGAAGGTTGATGGTAGCTTGGGCGAGATCCTCGCAGAGGTTGCTAACAAAACTTCTCCTAAGTGCATTAGTGCTGATGGACTTCCTGTCTTAGATGATGTTGGTGGAATTAATGGATATTGTGAGTTTTTACGAGGTATTCGCCAAGAGGCTGATTTTGGGCCTTATGAAGATGCTGAAGACAGTAGAAACTGGGGAAGACGCATGGGCTGGACTGGCAGGATGAAGAAGCCTGAGAATATGCTGTAAGGCGTTAATCGGAATGCTTATTGTGTAAAGTTATTAAAATTTTATATATTCCACTTCGATTTGTGAAATATATTTTAGCGTTATGTAAAATATTAAAATATTGTTTAGATTTTTGCGCGAGAATATAATGTGTTATGGGTTTTAACGTTTTTAATATTAGCAGGGTGAAAAATGATAAATAATAATTACAATGTACAGAATGGAGTTCAGAATACTGAAGAGGATACAATAGATATCCTTGATTTGGTTAAATATCTTTGGTCCAAGGCATTAATTCTTTTTCTTGCTTTGGTAGTTGGTGCTGTTAGCGTTGGTGCTTATACAAAACTTTTGATGACTCCACAGTATCAGGCTTCTTCAATGGTTTATATTTTTAACAAGACAGCAAATATCGCTTCACTTGCTGATTTGCAGATTGGATCTCAGCTTACGGTTGATTTTCAGATAATTGCTACTACTCGTGAAGTTATTGAGGCATCTTCATATGCAATTGGTCTTAATGCACCATATGAGGCTGTTGTTGGTAAGGTTAGTATTTCTAACCCTGGAGATTCACGTATTCTTAAGATTACTGTTACTGATTCTGATCCAAAACTTGCAGCAGATCTTAGTAATTCAATCGCTCATCAGCTTAGTCTTCGTGTTGCCGATGTTATGAGTACACAGGCTCCATCTGTTGTTGAGGCTGCTGTGGTTCCAAACTATCCAGTAGGCCCTAATACAACAAAGAATGCACTTATTGGTGGTGTAGGATTCTTTGCATTTGCTGCTGCAATCTTCGTTGTTATGTATCTTCTTGATGATACTATTAAGAATGAAGATGATATTGAGAAGTATTTGAAGCAGAATGTTATCGCTGTTGTACCTATTGTTAATGCTGAATCCAAGAGGCATGGTAAGAAACTTGCTAAGGTATAATTTGTTAATAATAATTATTTGAGTTAATTGATTGAAAAGGTTTTGCGATGTAAATTGCAAAACTTTTTTATTTGTAATTGTTTTTTATGATGCAATGTTCGTGTATTATGTTAGTGGGATTATATTATTTGGAATAAGAGGGCTTTATGGATAATAATTATATGAACAGAACATCTGTTAATAATTCTGATTTAACTGAAGATACAATTGATGTTCTTGATTTGATTAAATATCTTTGGTCAAAGGTATTGATTTTGATTCTTGCCTTTATTGTTGGTGCGATGGGAGCTGGTGTTTATACTGCGTATTTTATTACACCACAATATCAGGCATCTTCTATGGTTTATATTTTTAATAAGTCAGCGAGCATCGCTTCTATAGCAGATTTGGAGATTGGCTCTCAGATTACTGCTGACTTTCAGATTATTGCCAAGACTCGTGAAGTAATTGATGCCTCTACATATGCTATTGGTCTTAATGTTCCTTATGAAGCAGTTGTAGGTAAGGTAAGTATTTCTAATCCTGGTGATTCACGTATTCTAAGAATTACAGTTACAGACAGCGATCCTAAGCTTGCAGCAGATTTAAGTAATTCTATTGCTCATCAGTTAAGTCTTCGTGTAGCTGATGTTATGAGTACACAGGCTCCATCGGTTGTAGAAGCTGCTGTTGTTCCTAAATATCCTGTAGGCCCTAATATTAGAAAGAATGTAATACTTGGTGGAGCAGGGTTAATGACGGCATTCGCTGCTGTAATTGTTGTTCTTTATTTGCTTGATGACTCAATTAAGAACGAGGATGATATCGAGAAGTATTTAAAACTCAATGTTGTTGCAAGTGTACCTTTGGTAGCTGGTTCAGGTTATGCTAGCAGTCGTAAGAAGGGCATTTTTAATAAGAAAAGGCGCAGGATATAATTTCAATTTATGGGACTTAAAAAGACGGATTGTTTGAATCCGTCTTTTGTTTATTTAAAGATTTATTTCTTTCTTTGATTTCTTAGCTTTCTTCTGTGAAGCTTTGTCCCAGTTACCGGCTTCATCAGCGTGTCCGTAGTAATCAGAACCATATCCGTATTTCTTATAGTAACCACGGGAATTTTCTTTAACCTGGTTAAGAACTACGCCGATTATAGGGCACTTAACCTTCTCTAATTCCTTGATTACATTCTGAACTACTTTACGAGGAATCTTGCCTGCCTTAACTACTACAATTGATGAATCTGCATAGTCAGCAGCGATGATTGATGAATCTACAACGATATTCATTGGAGGACAATCTACAAAAACAAGATCATAGTTCTCGCGAGCATATGCCATAAGTGTCTTCATGCGTTCACTTGTTAAAAGCTCAGAAGGGTTAGGTGGAACTCGTCCTGCTAAGATACATGAGAGATTAGGTGTGTCAGTTTCACAAAGTACATTATCAAGTTCTGACTGACCTGAAAGATAATAGGAAAGTCCACGTGGCTTCTGACAATCAGGATCAACCAAAGTATGGAACATTGATTTACGCATATCAGCATCAATAAGAAGAACTTTCTTATCAAGTTCAGCAAATGACTTGCATACTTCATAGATGAGTGTTGATTTACCTTCTCCTGAAGTAGAACTTGTGAACATTACTACCTTGTTATCAGCACTACTGTACTCGATATTAGTACGAATCTGCTTAATCTCTTCGCTAAATGAGTATGGATATTCAGTTTTCTTAAATACTACCTTTGGCATATCATTTCATCTTTCTTTATACATAAATTGCATAATATCCTAGTCAACTAGAATAACTATAACAGATGCCTCTATTTAATTAAATAATATGCTTATATAAAATATTCACAAAATATAAAGTTCTTTTGCGCTTTTTTATGTAATTGAGTGCATTTACGTCATTAATTGCAAACTACTATTTACTATTGTATTCTAGTTTTAGAAATTGTGATTAAAGGTGTTATTATATGAGCGTTATAGATTTTCATTCTCATGTTTTGAATAATATTGATGATGGTAGTAAGAGTCTTGAGATGTCTATTGAGATGCTTACGGAGTCAAAAAAGCAGGGAATAGATATACAGATTGCAACTCCACATTTTTATGCTCATAAGATGAATCCAGAATCTTATCTTGTTAAACGTGCTGAAGCCTATAGTGTATTGAAGGAAGAAGCAGGTAAACTTGGAATAGAACTTCTTCTTGGATCTGAAGTTGCTTTTTTCAGAGGTATGAGCGAATGGGAATTCCTAGAAGAATTTTGTATTACTGGAACAAAGCTTCTTCTTATTGAGATGCCGTTTAGGCAGTGGACAAGTCGAGACATTGATGCAATTGAAGAATTACAGTATCGGGGTGTTCGTCCTGTTATCGCTCATCTTGAGAGATTTATACCATTTCAGAAGAAAAAGGATTGTATTAATGAACTAATTAATATGGATGTAATCATCCAGTTTAACTGCGAAGATTTACTTGATTTTTGGAAGCGTGGAAAACTTTTAAAATTAATTGCTAATAATGATAATGTAATACTTGGATCTGATTGTCATAATGTGAGTACAAGAGTTCAAAATTTAGGACTAGGAAGAGAGTTAATTGCTAAGAAATTAGGCAATGAATGTCTTGCTAGAATTGATAAATTTGGAAGTAGTCTGTTAGATAGAAACTGACAAATAGGGATATGTTATGAGTGGAATATACGGATATATTGTAAGAGATGACAAGATGGTCAATAACCTTCCATATATGGCAAAATGGCATTCAAATTATGGTAAGGATGCTAGTGGTGAAGTATGCATTGATAATGTTGGAATGGGGTGTTTTATTAACCATATTCCAACTAGGACTGTAATTGGTGATGCTGTGAATCACGTAGATAATTACTACGCTGTAATTGATGCACTTATTTATAACCGTGATGAGATTCAGATGAAGATGCCTGATATTGATGTCTCTTTATTTTCAGATGAGAGATTATTGTTGGAAGTTTATATTCGATTCGGATTTAATGGTCTTCGTGAAGTAAACGGTGATTTTGCTGGAGCTGTTTATGATGGAGAGAAACTGAATCTGTTCAGAGATCATCTTGGTATTAGAACTTTATACTGGTATCAGGATGATAATATGATTGCCTTTGCTACTGATATGCGAGGTATTCTTGCAATTCCAGGAATTGATAAAAGTCTTGATGAGGAGTATCTTTATGCAAATCTTACGGGATGGCTTGTTGATGAAAGTGAAGTAACTGATTTTGCGAAGATAAGGGCAGTTAAGACAGGTAGTTATATTACTGTCAGTAAGTCTTTTGAGATTCAGAAGGCTTTATACTGGAAACTTGGTGAGAAGAAGATTCGATTTAAGACTGAACAGGAATATATAGCTAAACTTCGTGAGCTGGTTTATGACTCAATTAGAAGGAGACTTGCAGTAGTTGAAGGACAACCTGTTGGTGCTGAACTTTCTGGTGGAATGGATTCAACTGTTATCGATGTAATTATTAAGGAACTTGGAGTTGATCCAGTTTGTTATTCTTGGTCGCCTTCTATTGATGAAAATCCTCTTCAGCATCACGATGAGAGAGTAATAATAGAAGATACATGCAAGAAGTTTGGTTTAACATGTAAATATGGTTTTTCAGATGTTTCTGCTGATGACAAAAAGAACTGGGAAGATATGAATAGTCGCATTCTTCCTCCTGGAGTGTATAACTCATTTGTCAATAGTACGATGAGTTATATGGGAAGCCAAAATATTAAAGTTGTATTCTCGGGTTGGGGTGGAGATGAAGGTGTAAGTCATAGATGTAATCCATATGAACTTTGGTATGCCAAGGAGTATTTGCAGTATTTCAAGGTACACTGGGATAGAAGTCATGGACTAAAGAAGCCTCTTAGATTCATGAAGAGAGTTTATAGGAATCTTAAGTTAGATGGTGATTTCTTCAATTCACCTTGGAATTTTTATGATGTGAATCGCATTAAGAAACCAGATATACTCACAGATGGATTTGTTGATAAATTTAAAACCCATAATTGGCGATTGGAATACTTCGCTTTTGATCCTATTAAGGATATTTCTTGTGGTGCCAATAGAGGGCGAATTGAGACGTCTATAATTACTGGAGCCCAATATGGAGTTCAGTGTGTATTTCCATATCTGGATTACAGAGTTGAAGATTTTGCTGTTTCAATTCCAAGAACTTTGCACATTCGTGGTAATCAGTATAGATGGATTTATAGGAGGGCATTTAAGAATCAGATGCCCGCTAGTTTGTTAAATTATGAATATAAAGATGATCCGGGTAGGTGTTCATTGATGTGTAATGACTTTTGGGGAGATGAGGAACAGAGTAAAAGACTTGAACTAATTGTTCCTATGCTTGATGAAAAAATTTGGTGTAAATACCTTGATTATAACAAGATGAACAAAATAATTGAGAGTTCTGATGATTCATCTGTTGGATTTGTAGTAGATATACTAACTAGGTGTTTTTCTGTTCAAGTTTGTTTGACAAAGTAGTAGTAGTGTATTACAATTCCATTCGTTGGAATTATTATTTGTTTTGGAAAAGGAGAATAAAGATATGAATATTTGGAACAATCCTACAGTTGAAGAGTTAAACGTTATTGCTACTATGGGTGGCCAGGCAAATGGTACTGAGGGCAAAAGCGTTCCTGGTAATAAGTATAACGGTGGTACAACTGATCCAAACGCTTCAGTTGGTGCTTAATTTTAGATAAGTTATTGCTTAACGAGAGCAGATACTTAATGTGTCTGCTCTTTTGTTTTTGATAGAGGTTTTGAGGATTATTAATTGGGTAGATATCATATATTTGGATTACCGGTTGAATCTGACTTGGAGATAAATGCTTCCTTAACAGATGAGAATCCAGAAGTATATATATACTTCGATAAGAGTTTAGATGCTGATAAGCAGCCAGATTATGAGAATTGGATTGATACAACGCCTAATGAGACCTTTGTTCATGTTAAGGGTATTGCAGAGTTTTCAGTAAAAAACGGAAACGAGATTAGAATTTCCTGTGTTCCTTCAGCAAATGAAGAATATGTTAAGGGCTTTCTCTTTGGTGTGTGTTTTTCCTATTTACTTCAACAGCGTGGAATTCTAGTAATACACGGAAGTTGCATTTATAAAAATGGTAAGACTGTACTTGTTTGTGGCATGAGTGGTGCTGGTAAGAGTACAGTTGCTTCTCGTTTCCTAAAAGATGGATGGGAGCTAATGTCAGATGATGTTGTTCCTGTTATTAATGAAAATGGCAAGTATTATGTGCAGTCCACATTTCCTTGTCAGAAAATGTGGGAAGATACAGTTGAGATAAATGGTTCATCAGAAAATATTATCAGTGATATTTATACTTTTGAAAATCGTACGAAGTTCCAGATTGATGCTTCAAGTTACTTTAAATATGATTGTCTTCCGCTCGATTATGTTGTAATGCTTACAGTTGGTAGTGATGAATTAATTCTTAAGGAAGTAGAAGGATTTTCAAAAGTTGATTTCCTTATGCGTAATTGTTTCATAAAAATTAATGTTCCTAGTAAAGAATATAGAACATTTCAACTCCAGACTTGTATTGGATTATCCTCACAGATTAAAATGTTTTTGTCCGAAAGACCTAAAGAAGGTAATACACTAGATGATATTTATGAATATTTGATTTCTAATATTGAGGGAAAATATGACACTTGATGCAAGATTAATGAGACGCACTGATTTGGTTGCTGCAGAGATGGATGGGGATACAGTAATGCTTGATGTAGCAACTGGTAAGTATTATAAACTTACTGGTCCTGGTGGGGATATTTGGAATTTAATTGAGAATTATATTAATGTTTATGAAGTTGTTGATGAATTACTTAAGAAATATGATGTATCTAGAGATGCTTGTGAGATTCAGACACTTGCTTTTCTTGAGGATTTATATAGTCGTGGAGCACTTATTATTGAGGAATAAGTGATTTTGAGGGAACAGACTTGAATATTAGTGAATGCGCAAAAGAATTGCAGTTTGTTTTATTAACAACTGTAAAAGATATGTCTGACGTTAGTGTTCATAGGGCTATGGAATTATATAATTCTGGCCTTGATAAAGAGTTGATAACACGTCTTTCTTTTATTCATAAACTAGCTCCTAATATTAATGCTAATATCCGTAAATTTGGTATAGCATCTGACATTGTATTTGAAGGTGTTTTAAAGCAGGCAAATGAATATGCAATTAAGTCTATGATACTTGGTAAGACTTTGGCAGAAGTTCTTGCTCTATTTGATTCTAATTCAGTTGGTGCTTTATCTATTAAAGGACCAGTTCTTGCTCAGAAATTATATGGGAACATTTCAATGCGCCGCTCTGGTGATCTTGATATTCTTATAAGGGATAATGATTTTGAGAAAGCCGTTAGCTTGCTTGAGGGTATTGGTTTTGTAAATTATGATGGAATTACAACTCCAAGACGTAAGAAGTATTATTTTGCTCAAAAAGATAAGCATCACTTTGAAATGTTGCGTGGAGATGTATGTGTTGAACTTCATTGGAGAACAGATGCGTATTCTAGAAGTTCATTTGATAATTTAAGTAATAATGATGAATACTTAAAATTCTTTGGTGTTGATGTATTAGTTCCCGAGAAATATTCGTATCTTTACTATCTTATAAATCATGGTTCAAAACATGGATATATGGCACTTAGATGGCTTGTTGATATTTATGAAATTATCAATTCGGATTGCTCCCTTGATTTAAATGTTCTATATTCTTACTTCAAGAAGAATAATGTACAGCATCTATTTTTAGAGACATTAATGCTTCTAGATGCACTTGATTATCAAAAGGTCGAATTTGTTAATGACGTTAATATTCAAATTTCAAGAGGGAATGATGTAATCTTGGTTAAAATTCCAGGGGATTCACAGGATTTGACTGATGCAAGGAAGATATTTGAATGTGCATGGATAGGTGTATCAAGTACAGATAAGGATATTCGTTTTGCGAATATGCATGATTATGCATATATTTTTAAAAACGTGATGGTTAATCGTGGGAATGTTGATATGCAGGTTGAACATTTTTCAATTGGTCCTACAGAACTTGACTTCAGAGCATTCAATATTCCAGATTCTCTATTTTTTCTATATTATCCACTTCGTTGGATTTATTGGCTTTGGCGTTTAACGCCGTTTTATAAAGGTCCAATTGAATCAAGAAATGCTTCAACTCTTATTCGGAGTGTAAAAAAGAATGGTTGAATTCTTTAAGGATGTTTATGGTAGTAATAAGAGTAAATTTATTAGAATTCTACTCTTAACTATTTTATCGAGTGTAACAGCAGGTGTTGGTGTTGTTATGCTTATTCCTATGCTTTCTTTTCTTGAGATATCAAGTGAAGAGACTGGACTCTTTGCTGATGTAATAGCAAAATTTTCCAATGTGCCAAAGTGGCAGTTAATTCTTGTAGTTCTTATTGCTTATATATTATTAATGACTCTTAAATCTCTTATTTCTTCTATTCTTGGTGTTAAGGAAATGGAGATGGTTCAGTCTTATCTTAAAAATTTACGACTTCGCTTTTATGATGCAATTGCAGTTTCTGATTGGGAAACTTTTAAGTCTTATAAGAAGACGGACTTATCTAATTACTTTATGAATGAGACAGGTAGAATTAGTTATGTGGTAATGCTTTTTATTCATTTGTTTGTAATTATTATCACTGCACTGATAAATGTTATCATTGCTTTTTTTATTAATGTTCCAATGACACTTATGGTAATTGGTGTTGGTGTTGCCTTTGTTGCTGTATTTAAAAGTGTGAGAACAAAGGCTCGTACTTTTGGAGAGAATATTCAAATTACAAATGAGCACTTCTTCGAAGAAATGACTAATCAGATGAATGGTATTAAGGAGATTAGAAGTTACGGCGTTGAGCGTAAGCAGTATAAGCTCTTTGAGAAACGTGCTAATGAGTATGAGGCATCTCAGAATAAGTATCGCAGACTTGAGGTGATGCCTCAGTTTTTACTTTCTGTAGGATCTGCGATAATTGTCGTTGCGGTTTTTCTTGTTGCCTATATGGGACTTAATATGTCTATAGGTAGAATTGCTGTACTTGTGTATATATTTGCGCGTTTGTGGCCAAGTTTTTCCTCTGCTCAGAGTTATTTGCAGGAAGTAATGGCTATACTTCCTGTATATAAGAATATGAAGGATGTCATTAATAATCTTGAGAGAAATAAGGTTGAAGAGAGTGATTCAAAGTCTTTTGATATGAATGAAGGCATTACTTTTAAAAATGTGTCATTCTCTTATGCTGATTCTGAGGACCCAGAAGATCTTATTGAGAATATTTCATTTGAAATTAAAAAGGGTAGTGTAACTGCTTTTGTTGGTAAAAGTGGTGCTGGTAAAAGTACTCTTGTTGATATAGTGTTAGGATTTCTTCATCCTAAAAGTGGTGAAGTTGCTATTGATGGTGTGTCAATTGAAGAGATTGGCTATAGTTCACTTCGTAAGTCTGTAAGTTATATTCCTCAGGATCCAATTCTCCTTAATAGTACTGTAAGAGAAAATCTTGAGAGATTCCATACTGGAGCAACAGAAGAAGAGATGATTGCGGCTCTTAAGAAGGCTCAGGCATGGGATGTTGTTTCCAAACTTTCAGATGGACTTGATACAGTTATTGGTGATAGAGGTATAAGACTTTCTGGTGGTGAAAGACAAAGAATTGTACTGGCAAGAGCACTTATGGGTAGTCCAAAACTTCTTGTACTTGATGAGGCAACAAGTGCTCTTGATTACGAAAATGAGAAGAAAATTAGAGATATCTTAATTGAACTTAAGGGGGAACTTACAGTTCTTCTTGTAGCGCATAGACTTTCTACAATACAAAGTGCCGACCACGTAATTGTTATTGAGAATGGAACAATTACAGAGAACGGCACCTATAGTGAATTGATTATTAATAAGGAAGGATATCTTGGACAGATGATTAATGGTTAATTGTTATTTTGCTCAAATTCTGGCACATTACCCTCAAATAATGTGTAGAAAGGTTCTTCGTTGCTATAAACAGTTAATGCATATTCAGCATCAGCTTCAGTAATGATTCCTGTCTCTAGTGCATACTCAATTGCTGGTTCAACTAATCCCACTGTGTCATATTCACAGATGGCCCAGTTAAGCGACATCCATTTACCATTGAAGATTTCTTCTTGCTCGATTACTTCGTGAGTGAAGAAATACCCCGTTCCGCTAATGTTTTTATGTATACGATAAGTTCCTGTTACTACTCTTTGTTCTTCAACTTCGGAAGCAATATCTACAGACTTTATCAATACTTCTCGAGTTGTAGCATCGTCGAGATCGTAATTTAAAGTGATATCTGATGCAATGTAATGAATCATTATTTCTTCATCGAGTGCTTCGTAGAAGATTTTTTGTGTAGAAGGTGTGCTAATTGATAATTCGAGTGTTATATATTCGTCTGATATCTCAACTGGACTAATCTCGTATGTTGCGCATGCGAGTACAGCCTTGTAGAAATTGTATTCCTCCTCTTCGTAAAGTTCTTCAGATATGATAAATGGGTTGTCTTCAGTTATATATTTCTCTTCTGGCTCTACTTCGAAGAAAGCTTCTTCTACCATGCTTGATAAGAATTCAATTGCTTCATCAACTGTAAGTTGAGTGAAGTCAATATTCTCTATAAGAGAAACTAAATAATTTCCAATATCAGTTGGGTTAGTTACGTCGTAGTTTCCAGTCATTGCTCGTTGTGCAACATTAAGGTCTATTGTATTAGATGTAGTAGAAGATTCGTTTTTAATCAATTCAATAATAGTGTCGATTGAGCCATCATCCCACTTGCTGTATACACTGTTAATGTCAGAATGTGTGTAAGTTACATGACAAATTGCACTTTTATCTGACAATTCAATGCTGTTAATTTCATATTCAATTGTAGACGCAAGTGCTATAAGGATTTCTTCTGCTTCACTATTGGGTGAAGCATAAACAGTGCGACTAACGTGGCCAGACTTTATATCTTCAAAGTAACTTGCAACGCTTTCTCTTGCGATGGATTCCATGTTAATATCTGTTTTACTACATGAAACTAATCCGAGAAGCAATGTAGTTATTATAAGAGTGCTTAAGATTTTTGTTACTATCTTTCTCATTGGATATCCCCTTAAAGTTAATTCCATAAATCATTATAACTAAGATACTATCAATAAAGTTAATAAGAATCATAAAAAGTAAAAATAATCACAGATTTTTGTGTGTTTTAAAAGATATTTTACTTCGTATAAACAAAGTGTAAACGAATGAAATAACCACTTTAATTCGTTTGATTTAAGAGTTATAACATAGACATAAAACTTAATAACTAATAGCAAAGCATTCGAAAGAATGCGACGCAAAACTACAGGGCCTTTGACATGGCAGCCAGTTACCGTTCTCTGTCGTAACAGAATTGATTACAACTTAGATGCAAAGACGCATTTACGTATTATTTGCATACATAGAAGTGATTAATGTAACAGCTGTTCGCTCACCGAACAGCTGTTTTTTGCTATTAAGGAATTTTATAAGTTTTAAGAAAGGATTAATAGTATGAAAAAGTTAGTAACCACTTTATTGACCACTTTGGCACTTGTTTCAGTTATGAGTACATCTGTATTAGCTTATGCACCAGGTAAGGATACTGTTAATCCTTCAGCTGGTAAAAGTAATGAGCAGATAGTTACTAATGAGGCTGGAACAAAGCAGTACGGAAGATTTGTAATTGAATCATTAGGAATTGATGTAGCTCTTTATAACAGCAATACTCAGGCTACTTGTGATGCTGTTGATAGCGCTTGTTTTTATCAGAGTAAAGGCTATTCAGGAATGACTATTGTTGATCATAGAGGTCAGACATTCCGGTATTTAACTGATGTTGTAGTTGGAACAACTGCTGTTATTTATCAGAACAATGGAGGAAGAATTTATATTGAATGCATCGAAGTATGTGACGGTTTTAATAATCACTATTCCATTACCTATTCCGATGGTACAGTCGCTAAGGGTAGAAGTGATTACATGACCTATACTTGCCTTGATAACAATGGTAATGTTCGTGTTTGTCAGTGGAACATTGTTCGTTGTGAAAACATTGATGCATCTTATGAGCGCCAGTTTAATATTGACTCAAAAACTACCAAAAATGTTCTTGCGCATAATGTGATTGTAAACGCAATCGAACCTAGAATGCCTTCAATGCCTGTTGAACCATCACAGCCAACAAATAACTCAGGCAATAACGGTAACCACAACGGCGCTAACAATGGTAACGGTAATAACGGCAACAATGGCAACAACGGTAACCACAATGGCGCTAATCGTGGCAACGGCAGAAATAAATAATTCATAGAGTATATTTATCCCTATCCCTTTTAATACTCTGTTTGGGGCTGGCTCCTTTGGGGGTCAGCTCTTTCTTTAAAGATTATCTGGCTAAATTGTGATTACTGGTAATTGTTATGGTTATTCTGGCTGTCTTATTACTTTTGTTAATAGTCGAAGCTTTATGGGTGTTTCTTTCTAATGATCTTAAGAAACGGAAACTACACAGGAAGTGGCGTGCAATTAATGCTCATCTTTTTCTTATGTCAATTATTGTGATACTTCTTATAACGCTTTTTACGCGAAAGGTTGAGTATCGTGAGCCTTCGTTTAGAATTCTGGATGGATTATTAAGTATTACGATGCTTAGATTTGTATCGAAGGTAAAGCTTAGACATATGGCGCTGAATTTTTTGCTGTTTGTTCCAATCGGATTAACAATGCCATTTGCATACAGGCTTCACCGTAAGTATATTGTTCCTCTGGGATTTTTGATGTCGCTGTTCATAGAATGCACGCAGCATTTTTGCCTTCTTGGAAGGTTTGAAGTAGATGATCTTCTAATGAATACGTTAGGAGTTGTGGTAGGTGCTATTCCATATTTTCTGTATAGATACAGGAGAACTTCTGTACATAAGAGGATACTGCTGATACGTTAGGCGTTGATTATTATCTCTTTTCATAATATACTATCAATTGATAGTGGAAACGATGAGGTGATAAATATCAAGATTCCTATTAGATCAGAAAAGAAAGCAGTAATTGAATTTATTAAAGAACTTAAAGAGATACTAGAATCGGATTCTTTTAGTTCAGAAAAAGATATAATAATTATAAAAAAAGAAAAAGAAGATATTGAATTTTCCACAAGATATACATTATTGGATTTGGGTTACGATTCATTCGATGTTGCTAGTAAGCTAAGGGAGTTAACAGTTTCCCATTATTCAGAAACGCTTATGGATAGGCAAGATAGTAATCCTACACTATTGTTTGTTTTTGGTGAAATAATCAATGACAAGCAAGTATATATAAAACTCAGGTTTAAGGAAGTCACGAGTAAAAAGATATTATGTTTGTCGTTTCACTATGCGCAACATAAAATGGAATTTCCGTATAAAAAATAGTGATTTATGGAGGCAATAAAGTGATTAGAGGTAATAGTAGTAAGAAAATACTGATGGAGTGTCCTATTTGTGATGAATTCCATGAGGTTGAGGAAAGAACACGAATAGTTGAAACGATTATCAAGGGTGAATTAATCTCTTATGAAGAGACATATTTATTGTGCTGTAATTCTGATGAAGACGAGAATGAATTTGTAACTGGAAAAATGGAGAATGAGAATCTTCTTAATGCCAGAAATGCCTATAGAAAAGTACATAACTTATTGACTTCAGATGAGATAGTTGATATTAGGGGAATGTATGGATTATCGCAGGTTGATCTTGCAAAGCTTCTTGGCTGGGGTGAGGCAACTATATCAAGATATGAGAGCAAGGCGATTCAAGATGAATCTTATGATATTACGCTTAGAACTATAAGAGATAATCCTCTTGCCACATTTGAATATTTTAATAAAAATAAGGCGAGTTTTTCTTTTAAGAAGGCCGAAACTATTGAAAAATGTATAAAATCAAGATTCGATTCAGAAGGTAAGGAATATCTTCAAAGACAATTATTGAGGAGCGAATATGCTAACTATTACAATCCTTGTGATGAGAATGGATTTACGGTATTGGATATTGATAAGATTGAAGCAATTATTTCATATTTCGCAACTAAGACAAAAAATCTTCATAAGGTAAGACTTATGAAAATGCTTTGGTATGCTGATTCATTATATTTCAACCTGAAAAATAGAACAATGACAGGATTAGTATATGTTCATGAGAGATTTGGCGCACTACCAATTGGTCATTATACATTGGTTGGACTTAAAAATATCAACATGATCGAGGAATATGATGGTGATAATATCGTATTCCATTTTTACCCCAATGCTACGATTGATTATAGGTGTATAAGTAAAGACGAATTGAAGATACTTGATATTGTCATAGAAAAATTTGTCTCATGGTCAACAACTGATATTGTCTCATATATGCACAATGAACAAGCATATTTAAGCACAGCTGATGATGAGATAATTCCATTCAGTCTGACAAAGACAAACAGAGCTTTTGATTAGAAAGTTCAATCAAACAAGGCCTTCTCTCTTATGCGAATTGTCTCAATTACTCTCTCAAGAATTAGACCTCGGTCTCTTTCGGGATAGTAATCAAGACAGGAAACAGCAAGAGTTCTGATATGGGATTCGCTAAGCTTTTCAATTTTCAAAATAGGACCGTATAAATCTCGAATTGTATTTACCTGGCGATTGAATGTTGTGTTAAATGGTCTTGCACGTGATAATCTGATGTGCGCCTTTGGGCTAATATCAAGTGGCGCTAATTGAACGTTCGACAGCAATGCTGCGCCGTTATCAAAGATAGGGCAGTAATCGTATTTGGGTGTATTCGAATACGCATCTTCTTTCATAATTACCGCGATATTATTAAGATGTCTGTCGTCGTTAAGTACAAGTCCATCAAATTCAAATAACATAGTTAGGTATTCTGGGAACATAGTAAGTCCAGTGATATTTGCGGTTTCTTCTGCAAGGAAAGAAATTCGCTTCTTGTCGCTTGTAATTCTTCTTAGGAGAGTCGGCAGTGGTGTACCATAAGTGTTGCGATATAGATGGCTTAAGGTGATTATTGATTCCCTCTCTTTTTTAAAGTTAGCGCTGCTACAGGCAGAACGCTCTCTGCCATGGACGTTGATTCTTTCCATCTGATACTTTACAAAAGTAAATGGAGTGTCATTAATGTTGCTTCTCTCAAGTATCTTGCTACAAATAACTTCCGCGAGTGCCTCGTAGCCAAATTGATCTAGTTTGTACCAGCGATTACTATTAAGCCACTTCTCCTGATTGCCCTTAGAGGAAGTCTCTGCTATCTTCTCATTCGAAAAAAGTTCAATGCTCATTATAATTCTCCACCAAAATCCACTGATTATCTTCCGCCATGCGTCCGTTTGTCCTTAAGATAATATCCATTGGGTTATATTCAGTAAGCCCCAATGCTTCTAGATAGAACCCTAATCCATCACGCTC
This sequence comes from Saccharofermentans sp., assembly GCA_045598005.1. GTDB lineage: Bacteria > Bacillota > Clostridia > Saccharofermentanales > Saccharofermentanaceae > Saccharofermentans. The sequence goes on from JAZLLF010000048.1 coordinate 21,103, forward strand.
TCTTGATATACATCGTTCCTTCAAAAAATATTCGAAATCTTCCCACGTAGGATCACAATTAGCCCCAAACGCAGTTTTTATTAAATTGTTTATGTGATTAGTTACTTTGATAGTCTTCTTCTCAAAGTCAGCATAAATAGATGAACATAGTGTGTTCTCATCGTAGTAACTAAGAACAGTAGAAAAGTTGTCAGAGGCCCTCTTGCGGATTCTTATCTCATTCCCGTCGTAAATAATATCTAATTCACGGTCACTAGAATTGATTCCCATATCTTCAACCCACTTAGTAGGAAGTGATACTTTGTAATTATTAGCTTTCCCAGCTGCTGTTCCACCAGATTTTCCAATTATAAGCTTCGCTTTACGCTGCTCCATTTTATCCTCGCTGCCTTCATATTATATTTTGCAATAATTATATCAATTCGTAACGAATTATTGAACATTATTGTTCATAACATTTATATTTTCAATTAATATAATGTTTTCATTTTTGAAGTAAAATATGTATGTTAAGAAGATGAAGTTAGCGGGGTAAAAATGAACTTACATCATGTGCATCACATAGCGATTATAGTTTCTAATTATGAAGTATCGAAGGCTTTCTACACTGGTCTTGGGTTTGAGATTATTAGGGAGAACAGGCGCTCTCACGATTATAAACTCGATTTAAGACTTGATGGGTGTGAGCTAGAAATCTTTGCTCCTGATAAGATGCCACCTGAGAGGGTGAGTTTCCCTGAAGCGTGCGGATTAAGACATCTGGCATTTCGCGTAGAGTCAGTTCCTGATACTGTTAAGGAATTAGAGAGTATGGGAATACCATGTGAACCTATAAGAGTTGATGAATTTACTAATAAGAGAATGACTTTCTTTAAGGACCCTGACGGACTTCCACTCGAGATTCATGAGTAATTATTAAATTATTACATTTTTGAGGATACTTCTTACAAGTTGTTGGACATATTAATAACTTTGTACTTAGTGGCGAATAATATATAATATTATTCGGATTAAGGAGACAATTGAGGAGTTTTGCGGGTGAACGCTATTAAGAAAATTAGATGGCAGCTTGTTGCTTTCGATGTTCTGACACTATTACTTGTAGATTTGTTGCTGCTTGGAATATATGGTGGCTTTAATAACATCACCCATTTGGGTGCCACTTCTCATTTTGTTGTTAATGTTTTGTGCGTTACTATCTCTAGAATATTCTTTGGTGTTTATCGCCAGATTTGGCGTTATGGTGGAATTCAGGCATATATGCGCCTACTTTTCTCAGATGCGGTGGCATTTGTTGTAAATTATATTATCGTGCGTGTGCTTCCTTTTCAGAATGTAACATTCCCTCTTCTTCTCTCGATTATTTCTATCAATCTTCTTGGTGCTTTATCCATAAGAATGCTCTATAGATATTCTTATAAGTGTGCTAACAGTGAGACCCCTATGGGAAGATTCCTTCTTAAGCTTCTTGCCTTATTTGCAGGTAAGAAAATCGCTGATGAACGTGAGATCTTTATTAACACGGTTAAGGTTGCTGTTGTAGGTGCAGGACGTCTTGGTATTACTCTTGCTGATGATCTCATGAGTAATCCTATGTCAAATTATAGGGTTGAGTATTTTATCGATATAAATTCATCTAAGGTTGGAAGAACAATTAATGAGATACCTGTAATTACAGCCAACGAAGCAACTATATCAAGACTTCGTGATAAGGAAGTTAGTGAAGTAATTATTGCTATTGCAAGTTTAAGTGATAGTACACGTAAGTATTTGTATTCTTATTATAAGGATGCTGGTTTTAAAGTTAAGGTTTACGATTTCCCTACTATGCATACAGCAAATGACAAGCGCCAGCTCCGTGAATTTGATGTAGAGGAACTTCTTTTCCGCAAGCCAGTTATTGTTAACGACGATAAGACAGCTTCTTATTATGAAGGTAAGACGATTCTTATTACTGGTGGTGGCGGCTCTATAGGTTCCGAGATTTGCCGTCAGCTGGTTGGATTTAATCCATCAAAACTTGTTATTCTTGATAACTATGAGAATGGTGCATATGAAGTTCAGCAGGAGATTAAGGCTATTATGAAATCTTCTGTTGAGGTTGCGATAGAGATTGTATCTATTTGTAACAATGGTTCTTTGGAGCGCGTATTTGCTACATATAAGCCTGATATTGTAGTTATGGCTGCAGCACATAAGCACGTTCCTCTTATGGAGAATAATGTTATTGAAGCAATCGAAAACAATATCTTCGGTACCCTCAATACAATCGAGCTTTCTGTTAAGTACGAGGCTTCGCGTGTGATTATGGTATCAACAGATAAGGCTGTTAACCCAACAAATGTTATGGGTGCAACAAAGCGTTTCTGTGAGATGATTGTTGGTTCTTATAGTAAGCTTTACGATGAAGGTAAGATTAAGACTACATTCAGTTCAACAAGATTTGGTAATGTACTAGGATCTGCAGGATCTGTAATTCCGCTTTTTAAAAAGCAGATTGCTAACGGTGGTCCTGTTACTGTAACTGATAAGAGAATCATTAGATACTTTATGACCATCCCTGAAGCATCCCAGCTTGTACTTCAGTCTGGTGCAATGGCAAATAACGGTGAACTATTTGTTCTTGATATGGGTCAGCCAGTTAAGATTTATGAATTAGCTAGAAATCTTATCGAATTATCAGGTTATGTACCAGAAGAGGACATTAAAATTGTTGAGACTGGACTTCGCCCAGGTGAGAAGCTTTATGAAGAGCTTCTTATGAAGAGCGATACTCTTACTAAGACTTCTAACGAATTAATCTTTATCGAGAAAGATACTGTTTATACTATCGAGGAGATTAATGGTAAAATAAATTTGTTAACTGCGGCTGTTAATGTTGGTGATGAATTGAAGGCTAGAGAAGCGCTTCGTAGCGTTGTGCCAACATTTGTGAAGCCTAGTGTTTGTAACGGCGCTGGTTAATAAATAAGATACAGGATCATTAGTGGGGTAAATCGTCGCCTGGTGCGCGTTTATGCTTCTAATGTGACATAGAGCTGAAGTAGAATTTTCCTTATGTCATGGAAAATGCGAAGCAATGCCGGAAATTTATGAGGCAATGTGGAGAAACAGTGGGAAATGCTGGAAATACGAGGTTTGTAACAGTGTTATATGTAATTCAGGTTCGAACTGGATCAGAAAATAAGACTATAAATGAGATTAATAGTAAGATTTCTGGCGAGATTTGCAAATCTTGTTATACTCCTTTGCGCGATGAACGATGCAAAGTTGAAGGCAAGTGGATTACAAAGAAAAAAATCTTATTTCCTGGATACATATTCGTAGATTCCGATGACATTAAGGAACTTCATTATCAGCTCAGATTAATTACTGGATATACCAGATTAATTAGTATAGACAGAGAACCGATCTCCGTTACACATGATGAGTTGGAATTAATAGAACATCTTGTTAATACAGAACATGTAATGGAAGTATCGGAAGGTATTATTGTAGGAAGTACATTAAAAATTAACAGAGGCCCACTTAAAGGCCTTGAAGGATTGATAGTAAATATCAATCGCCATAAGCGCAAAGCGTGGTTAGAGACAGATATGTTCGGTCGAAGACAAATAATTGAAGTAGGATTGGAGATAACTACAAAGGTTTAAGCAGAGCAATAGGGATATTGTTCTGTTTTTGTTTGGGGTGAAAATATAAGATTATATGTTTGTAAACAAGAACATTAAACCATTTGAATCAAAGGTATGGCTTGCTTCTCCTACAATGCATGGAGTTGAGATGAAGTATGTTCAAGAGGCATACGATACCAATTGGATGTCTACAGTTGGTAAAAACATTAATGAAGTTGAACGTATCGCAGCAGATAGAGCAGGCGTTAAGTATGCGGTTGGATTAACTTGTGGTACTGCTGCACTTCATTTATGTGTAAAACTTGCTGGTGAGAGACTTTATGGTAAACCACAAATTGGTCATGGAGCAGTTGAAGGTAGAAGAGTTTTCTGTTCAGACATGACATTCGCTGCAACACTTAATCCTGTTGTTTTTGAAGGTGGAATTCCTGTATTTATAGATACAGATAAGAACAGTTGGAATATGGATCCAGAGGCCCTAGAAAAAGCATTTGAATTATATCCTGATGTTAAGTTAGTCGTTTCTGCTGAACTGTATGGCTTTTCAGGAGATATTCATAGAATTAAAGAAATATGCGAACAACATGGTGCACTACTTATTGAAGATGCAGCTGAAGCAATGGGTGCAACCTGGGATGGTAAGCAATGTGGCGCTTTTGGCGATTATTCAGCAATAAGTTACAACGGTAATAAAATAATTACTGGTTCTTCAGGTGGGTGTCTTCTCACAAATAGTGAGGAAGATGCTAATAAAGCACGTAAGTGGTCTACACAGTCTAGAGAAGTTGCTTCTTGGTATCAGCATACTGATGTTGGTTATAACTATAGAATGAGTAATGTAGTTGCTGGCGTTATTCGTGGTCAGTATGAACATCTTGATGAACATATTGCTCAGAAGAAGGCTATCTATGAGAGATATAAATCTGGATTAGCAGGACTTCCTATTAAAATGAATCCATTTGATGAGAAAAGATGTACTCCTAATTATTGGCTCTCTGCACTGATTATCGATAAAGATGCTATGTGTAATCAGATTCGTAGTGATAGTGAGGCCACTTATTCTCCAGAACATGGTAAATCTTGTCCAACTGAAATCCTTGAAGCCTTAAATAGTATTAATGCTGAAGGAAGACCAATTTGGAAACCTATGCACATGCAACCAATTTATATAAATAATCCATTTATCACAAAAAAAGGAGATGGAAGAAAACAACAAAAAAAAGATGCTGGAGCTGATATTTTTGAAAGAGGATTATGCTTACCAAGTGACAATAAAATGACTCAAGAAGAACAGGAAATTGTTATAGAAATAGTAAAAAGTTGTTTTGAGTAAAAAGAAAAAAGCTTCAACAATG
>JAZLLF010000049.1:0-4429 GCA_045598005.1 Saccharofermentans sp.
AATTACTGCTATCTTTCCTTCACAGTCTTCACCATTATTGAGTGCTGCCTCGAGTTCTGCTGCAGAATTATAGTCTGCTTCTGGCTTACTGCAAGCCACAAATGAGAATGCAAGAACAACAACCATAACAACTGCCAAAATCTTCATTAACTTCTTACGCATATGAATTACCTTCTTTCGATAGTATGGTTAGATACTAATTCTGATGGGGGAAGTTTTGGTGTGCTGATGGGTAACAAAAGGAATCAATGGATATTACAATTATTTAAATTTACCTATGAGGTCAATTTATTGTTGAATACATGTGTTAGGCGTGATAGGATAAATTAACCTAAGAGGTAAATCGTAAGAGGGCAATATGCTGTAAATCTCGTTCATCCTATGAGACTTGTTTTTGAGAAACATGGAGATGAAATACAAATTGCTCATATTATGGAAATCGTAGATTACCATTAAATCTTTAATAAAGGAGATTACACCATGACTAGAAGTCGTACATATATAGCAACTCCACCTGGAGCATCGATTAAAGAGCAACTTATAAACAGAGGAATGAGTCAAAAAGATTTTGCCACCAGAATGGATATGTCTGAGAAGCATATTAGTAAACTAATCAATGGTGATGTTCAGCTTACTCCTGATGTTGCTTTGAGATTGGAATTTGTTTTGGGTATAGATGCCAGTTTCTGGAGTAATCTGGAAGCAATATATCGTGAGAAATTAGCGCGAATTGAAGCTGAAAAGTCACTCGAAGCAGATTTGGTAATTGCCAGACAGTTTCCATACACAGAGATGGCAAGATTTGAGTGGGTTCCGAAGACAAAGGATTTAAAAGAGCAGACTGTCAATCTCAGACGTTACTTTGAGATTGTATCGTTAAGTTTATTAGATAATACCTCATTAACATTCGTTAATCATAAATTGGCAATAACTTCCAAGAGTGACATGGCCGTTCTGGCATGGATTCAGGAAGCACGCATTAAGGCAAGAGAAGTTGATACTAATTCAGTTAACGTTAATAAATTACAAAAACAACTTTCATCTATTAAGAACATGGTTGCTTCGGAAACTAATACCCTCTACCCTGAACTTCAATTAGTTTTAGCTGAATGCGGAGTTGCTCTCGTTCTAGTCCCTCACTTAACTGGATCTTCTATAAAGTGTGTAACATTCACTGAAGGTAAAAAGATAGTTATTGGAATAACTGAGAGAAATAAATACGATAACAAATTCCGAAACGATCTCTTCCTTGAGATAGCACACATTATTCTTGGACATATTGGAAATCAGAATGAGATTTCTGATACAGAGGAAGAACAGGCTGAAGAATGGGTTAAGGAATTTTTCAAGTAAAATATTGATATACAAAATTGGTGATTAATATGAAAAACGAAATTGTTTTATTTACAGATGGAAATATAAATCTTGAAGTTGAACTGAGTCCAGAATTGGAAACAGTTTGGCTGACTCAGAAACAAATGGGAGAACTATTTGGTGTAAAGCAAGCAACATTAAGCGAACATATAAATAATATTATTGCTTCAGGTGAGTTAGACGATACTTCTATCGGTTTTTCCGATAAAAGTTCCGGTGGACGAAAACCTAAGTTATATAATCTTGATATGATTCTTTCAGTTGGATATCGTGTTAACTCAAAACGAGGAATAGCATTTCGTAGATGGGCAAATTCCGTTTTAACGCAATATGCGATTCAAGGTTATGCAATTAACGAGAAAAGACTTCAAGCGCTTCAGAAGACTGTAGATATTCAGACAAGAATGTTGGCTGGAGTGTTAAACATAGAAGAAAGAGACATTTTACGAGCAGTAAATGAGTATGCTGAAGCCTTAACTATTCTAGATCAATATGATCATCAAGCTATTGTAAAGCCAGAAGGTACAGAGCCAATTTATAGAATTTCATATGAAGATTGTGTATCAATGGTAAGCAATATGAAGGACACCTTTAATACATCTTTATTTGGTGTTGAAAAGGTCCCTGGAAAAGTCGAAGGCATAATTGCTGCAATATACCAAAGCGTATTTGGTGAAGATGCATATTTTTCAATAGAAGAGAAAGCAGCAAATCTTTTGTATTTTGTTGTAAAAGATCATCCATATGAAGATGGCTGCAAAAGAATTGCAGCGTCACTGTTTCTTGAATTCTTAGATAGAAATAATGCATTGTTTATTGACGGTAAGCCAAGATTGGGGCAAGGTGAATTAGCTGCGTTAACTCTTTTAATTGCAGAATCGAAGCCTGAAGAAAAGGACGTAATGGTAAAGCTTACAATGAATTTACTTCAGATGAGATGAAATTATCTAACTTTGATAATGACATATTACCTGATTATTTATTTACTCGCATCCCCACACAGTAAACACTCTTCTCAGATCTATAGCGCAGCATTTTCTGCTCTTCCATAAAGAAAATATCGAAGTCTTTGAAGATTAATTCAATGTCGTCTTCGCTGAAGAAGCGCTTAAGCATGCCATCCTCTGTTTTATAGAGATGGTGCTCTACTTCTTCACCACTGCCTGCACCATAATTGGTATCGTTAATTGTGTTAACTCTGATTAGTAAATGACCATCAGGCTTAAGGATTCTTCTTAAATCCTGAAGAACCCTGTCAGTATCAGCCAACGTGAAGTAATGAAGTGACAAATCAGCAATTACGATTCCAAACATATCGTCATCGTAATTAATGCCATCAAGCATGTTAAGAACTCCTGCTTCTACTACTTCAGGGAAGTTCTTTCTTATATTACTGATGGCGTTGTCGGAAAGATCAGCTGCGTAAACTTTCTTGCCTTTATTAATGAGATAAAGTGTATCGTTACCACTACCACAACCAAGATCTAATACTGCCTTCTCTTCTTTACTAATAATATCTTCGAAAGCATCAAGCCAGTTATCTACTTTGATTGATTCACGCTCATAGCTTTTATGAATGCTGTTCCAGTGATTGACTGAATTGATTATCTCGATATTCATGATAGTGGTCCTTTTTCTTACCATTATAGCCTCAGAGAGTTCTTGTTATCTGATCGTAAGCTTCGCAACTATATTATTTATAGTCAGAAGGATTAATTATTGGCTGAGGCATTGTTGCTGTAGGTTCAGATGCTGGAACCGTTGGCGAATTTAATGTCGCTGTTGGAGCAGGTGCTACAGGCGAAGGCATAGTCGCTGTTGGAGCAGGTGCTGGTGGAGCATACTTCGAAACAGGTGCTGGAGCTGGTGCAACAGGAGTAACTGGTGGAGCATAAGTCTTTGGAGCAATAGGACTACCTCCCATTCCATTAATAGCCATCATGCGGTGAATATCAGTAGTCTTTGCAATAAGATCACCATAGCCGTAAAGAAGAATTACAGAAAGCCATGACCACAAAAAACCAAGGGCAAAAGCTATGCCACCAACAAAAAGTCCGAAAAAGAAACCTATTAAACCATCACCATCGTCACTAAGACGACTAAAAACAGATACAAAAAGGCCTACGGCAACCAAACTCGTAATTACAAGATTAATACTATATACAGTCGACGCAACACTCTTAATTTTATTACCTATATCTTTGAACATAAAAGTCACCTCGTTAAATTAAAACTCATACATAAAGTATACAGTTAGACATCGAACTAAGATTTAACAGGGTGTAAATATATTGTTAGCACCAGATTGCCATAACAAGTGTTCCAATAACCATGAGCTTGAGGCCTAAGAATGCTTTTCTGCTTAGTTTCTCTTTGAAGATTAACCAGGAGAAGATAATCGAGACAATTATGCTGAGTTTATCGATTGGGACAACAATACTTACTATTCCATTCTGGATTGCGTAGTAGTAGCAAAGCCAGGATGCGCCAGTTGCAATACCTGAGAGAGCGATGAATCCAAGTTCTTTTCTGTCGATTTTTGTAACCTGATTCTGCTTACCCTTAATAAATACAACAATCCAGGCCATGAGAAGAACGACCATTGTTCTTATGGCTGTACCAAGATTGGACTCCACATTCTCGATTCCAAGTTTTGCGAGAATTGAGGTTGCTGCAGCAAAGACGGCTGAGAATATAGCGTATATTAGCCAGGTTCGCTTGGTGGTTTTGCTTTCGTGAGGTTTACGCTCAATCATGAGGAAGATGCCAACTCCAAGAAGCACTGTGCAAATTAGTTTGAGGACGAGATTTTTGGTCTCGCCGAAGAGGATTATTGCGAGAAGTACTGTGAGAATTGTGCTGGATTTATCTACTGGAACTACTTTGTTGACGTCGCCTATGGAGAGCGCTTTGTAGTAGCAAAGCCAGGATGCGCCTGTCGCAAAACCAGAAAGAATCAGGAAGATGAGTGACTTTGGAGAGATTTCTGTAATCGTGTTTGCGGAACCAATTATTAGCACCATGATCCATGAGAAAAGCACAACGACAACAGTTC
>JAZLLF010000050.1:0-5513 GCA_045598005.1 Saccharofermentans sp.
TGAAGCAAAGCCTTCAAGAAGCCCAGGACGTCGTGAGATTGGTCACGGTGCTCTCGCAGAGAGATCACTTATTCCTGTACTTCCTTCAGAGGAAGAGTTCCCATACGCAATCAGAACTGTTTCTGAGATTACAATGTCAAACGGTTCTACTTCACAGGGTTCAGTTTGTGCTTCAACACTTTCTCTTATGGCAGCTGGTGTACCTATTAAGAGACCAGTAGCTGGTATTTCTTCAGGACTTATCGTTAACGAAGAGAATGATGAGGACTTCCTCGTATTTATGGATATCCAGGGTATCGAGGACTTCTTCGGTGATATGGACTTTAAGGTAGCTGGTACAACTGAGGGTATTACTTCTATCCAGGTTGATATTAAGGTTGAGGGTCTTTCACTTGATATCATCAAGGCTGCTTTCGAGATGACACACAAGGGCCGTCTTCAGATTATCAATGACATTATTCTCCCAAGAATCAGCGCTCCAAGAGCTGAGCTTTCTGCTTACGCTCCTAGAATCATTTCTATGCAGATTCCTGTTGATAAGATTCGTGAAGTAATTGGTTCTGGTGGAAAGGTAATCAACAAGATTATCGCTGATACAGGCGCTGATATTAACATCAACGATGACGGACAGCTCTTCATTTCTACACCTGATGCAGAGAAGGCTGAGAAGGCTAAGATGATCATCAATGGTATCATTGCTGATCCAGAAGTTGGTCAGGAGTTTGATGGTACTGTAACTCGTCTCATGGAGTTTGGTGCTTTCGTAGAGTTCCTCCCAGGTAAGGAAGGTCTCGTTCACATCAGCAAGCTCGCTTGGAACAGAGTTGAGAAGGTTGAAGATGTTGTTAAGGAAGGCGACAAGGTTAAGGTTAAGCTTATTGAGATTGATAATCAGGGAAGACTTAACCTCTCTATCAGAGATACACTTCCAAAGCCAGAGGGCTATGTAGAGGAAGAGCCAAGAAAGAGAGAGAATCGTCCAAATCGTGAGAGAAGAGGCGGTTTTAACGGTCGTAAGAACTTCAACAATGATGACGCTGATTCAAACCGCAAGGGCAGAAGAATTGAATTCTAATTTTTGAAATTTACTATTAATGGACGCTCCCAATTTGGGAGCGTTTATTTTTTCCTTAAATTTGCACTAAATTTATTTATAAGTATGCTAATATATGGTTTGTTATCAAACATATGGGGCTTAATTTATGAATGATTATTGTTATGAAGAGTTAGTTACGAAGAATAACGGCCAGATGGGTTTTCTATTTCCTATTTTTTCTTATACCGCTTTTACTATTTTTGCAGTTTTTTTTAATGTTGTTCCAATGTTCTATGGTTTAAATATCATATATTTTACTGGAATGATTTCATTTGGTATCTGGTATCTGATTTATAGACTTAATAAGAATCTTAAAGTTGAATATGAGATTTCAATTGTAAATGATCAGTTCACTGTAACATCTATTACAAATGGTAAAAAGCGTGAGGTTTTGGCTGATTTTTCTATTCGTGATGCTGACTATATTGGACCTGTTACAAAGGATCGCTTTTCTACTGATAAAGAGAAGGCAGCTTTTACACTTAATTCTACTGGTGAGCGCGAAGTTCCTATTAATGAGGATGTTTGGTATATTCTCGTTAATGGTGGTAACTATAAGTTTATTGAGACTTTTAACTTTAAAGGTGAGATGTATTCAAATTTCCGTCGCTATAATCCACGTGCAACTGAGTTTATGAAGAATCCTCCAAAGAAGGTGGAAGAAGAGGAATCTGATGATGAGTGATTCTATAAGTAATTTACCAAAATATTCTGAAATGCCTTTATATGTTAAGAGTACAGAATGTAGTCATGACAGTGCTCTTTCCATGGCTGTTCTTTTGGGTGATTTACAGGAAGCTTCTGATAAAGGTGCTCAGGATTGCGGATTTGATCGTACTGTAATTAATTCTCTTAATGCATGCTGGATTATTTTAAGAATGCGTGTTCATATTGATAGACTTCCTTTATGGCGTGAGAATTTTGTTATTCAGACATGGAGTGTTGGAAGAGAGAAGTTCTATTACGACAGAGAATACAAGATTCTTGACTCTGACAATAATGTAATTGGATATGGTTCTTCCTTGTGGATTCTTGCTGATTATGGGAATCACAGACCACTTAATCCTTCAAAAATTGAAGGTCTTCCTTCAGAGTTTTCGCAGAATGATGAGCTTGTTTTTAATGAGAGATGTAAGAGAAGCTCTAATATTAAGAAAACTGAATTTGATGGAATTAATCCTGTAATCGTTAAATACGCGGATTATAGTGAGCTTGATCACAATCATCATGTTAATAATACAAGATATATGGCCTGGGCTTATGATGCTTTATATAAAGCAGGATATGATGTAAGTGGTATTAAGGATTTTTCTTTGTCTTATATTTCGGAAGTTCTTCCGGGTGAAAAGGTTGAATTATATATTAAAGCGTCAGAAACAGATAGTAAAATCCTTGTTTCTGCTTATAAAAATGAAGATATTAACGTATTTGACGCTGAGATATTTCTTTCTTAGTCAAATATTTGTTATAATAATGAGTATGTTTTTTTGAGGAGGCATCTTTAATGATCGATATCAAAGATCTCGTTAAGTGCTATGGCGATAAGAAAGCTGTTAATGGTATCAGCTTTCACGTTTCCAAAGGCGAAGTTTTGGGATTCCTTGGACCTAACGGTGCAGGTAAATCTACTACTATGAATATAATTACAGGATATCTGTCTTCGACATCTGGAGCAGTAAAGGTTAATGGACATGATATTCTCGAAGAACCAGAAGAAGCAAAGAAGTGTGTAGGTTACCTTCCTGAGCTTCCACCACTTTATCTTGATATGACAGTTCTTGAGTATCTCTCATTTATGTGTGATCTTAAGAAGGTTCCAAAGAATAATCGTAAAGAGCATCTTGCAAAGATTCTTTCAATGGTTCGTATTACTGATGTTGCTGACAGACTCATTGGAAATCTTTCAAAGGGTTACAAGCAGCGAGTTGGTATCGCTCAGGCACTTGTAGGTGATCCTCAGATTCTTATTCTTGACGAGCCTACTGTAGGTCTCGATCCAAATCAGATTCTTGAGATTCGTCGATTAGTTAAGAATCTTGCAAAGAATCATACTATTATTATCAGTTCTCATATCCTTTCAGAGATTCAGGCAATGTGTGATCGTGTTGTAATCATTAATAAGGGAAAGGTTGCAGCAATTGATACTATTTCTGACATGTCTGCAAGAATTGCTGGTTCTACAAAGTTGTCACTTACATTTAAGGGTCCTTTGAAGGATGTATCTTATTCACTTAAGACAATTCCAGGTATTAAGGATGTAGCAAACGTTGATTCTAATAGTGGAGACGTTCATGAAGTTGCTATTACAGTTTCTGACAATAATCAGAATGGTGATATTCGTCAGAGCATCTTCTTTAATATGGCAAAAAATGGATGGCCTATTTTGGAGTTCCGTTCAATGAATCCTACACTCGAGCAGATGTTCCTCGAGATTACTTCTGCTTAATTAGGAGGCTTATACATGTTAGCAATTTTTAAACGTGAGTTTTTTTCATATTTCAGATCTCCAGTTGGATATGTAGCAATTGCATTGTTCTCATTCCTTTCTGGTTATCTTTTCATTAATCAGTTTGGAACTGGTATGGTTAATATCTCAAGTGAGATTATTTCACTTAGATCTTTCTTTATTATTATTGTTCCAATCATTACAATGGGTCTTTTCGCTGATGATAAGAAGAGAGGTACAGAAATTATTTTTTATACATCTCCAATTTCGTTATTCGATGCTGTTTGTGGTAAGTTCCTTGCTGCTCTTTCTTTGTTTGGCATTATGTTTGTAAACGTTTTTGTACACATGATTGTTACTAAGACTTGTAGTGGTATTGTTGATGTAGGTACTTGGGGTTCAGTAATTGTCTTTTTCTTCCTTGCAGCAATGTTCATTTCTATCGGAATCTTTGCTTCAGCAATTACAGACAGCCAGATTATTTCAGCTATTCTTTGTTTCCTTTTGATTCTTGTAACACAGCTTATTTCTACACTTGGTTCATTTGTAGCTTCATTTGCTGCTTCTGTTCTTTCTACAAGTTTCTTGGGACTTGATTCTTCAAAGATTTCAAGCATTTGTGATTCAATTACAAATGGCATCAGCTGGCTTGATCCATTTACAAAAACTCAGGACTTTAGATATGGTGTTTTCTCAGTTTCACCATTGATTTTCTGTGTATCTGTAACACTTGTTTTCATTTACCTTACTTATCGTATTCTTGAAAAGAAGCGTTGGTCACAGGCTTGATTGGGAGGGTAGAAAATGGCTAATTCTAATGATAAAAACAAGAAAATCAATTCTGACAAGCGTAATATAAACCTTAAGTGGTTTTCCGTAGGTTCTGCTATTTTGCTTGTTGCAATTGCACTTATATTTAATGTTCTTTTCGATTCTATTCTTGGAAAGCACTTGATTTTTGACTTATCTTCAACAGGACAGAATACCATCAGTGATGTGTCTGAAGATTATATTAATAGTCTTCCTGCTGATGCTTATATCAGAATTGTTGGTCTTTTTGATAAGCCTGCAAATATTAAAGATACTCCATATGAGTACATTGTTCCTTTACTTGATAACTATCAGTCTAAGTCTAGTGGAAAGATTACAGTTGAGTATATCAACCCTGAAACTTATCCTGCAGTAATTAACGAACTTGATCCATATGGTATGTTCGACCTTCGTGCTAACACATATGCAGTAGCTTATCAGGGAAGAGTTATCTCTATTGATGCTTATGACTGCTTTACATATGATCAGCAGATGCTTCAGCAGTATGGTTATATGAGACCTACAGCAAATATTGTTGAGAATACATTTACAAATGCAATTGTAAATCTTACAAGAGGTTTCCAGTATAAGGCTTACTTTGTATCTGGACTTCTTAATTATTCACATGATCAGTTCTCTAATATTCTTGCTGCTTTAGGTTGTGAATCAGCTGAACTTCCAGCTTCTGATTCTTTCCAGATTCCTGCTGACTGTGACTTGCTCATTATAAGTGGTATTAATACTGATATTTCTGAATACATGGCTCAGGTAATGATTGATTACTTAAACGCTGGTGGCAAGATGATTGTTGCTATCGATTCGTCACCAAATAATGCTTCTGAGCAGTATTTGCACTTGAACACTGTACTTAATGAGATGAACATTAATGCTGATTTTAAAATTATTGCTGAGAATGATCCTCAGTATCAGTTGGGTACTGGAAATAATGCTTGTTTCAGTTCTAATGCTTTAGTTACTGATGATTTTGCAACTTATTCAAATTCATCTACATTAAGAATATCTTATGCTCGTCCAATTAGATCATTTGACAATCAGAATTCTTATATTGAAGTTTCTCCAATGATTGCTACTTCGTCTTCTGCTTCAGCCAGTGAAGTTGTTAACGGTTCAATCAACAGATATGCAAATGAAGGTACATAC
>JAZLLF010000051.1:0-4142 GCA_045598005.1 Saccharofermentans sp.
AATATCTGTGCTGAATACGGTAGCTGTATTAACCCAAGCATCAGATCTGGTGGATATGTAATGCCACAGGGCGTATCAATCAGTGCTTCAAATCAGACAATCGCTTTCGTAGCTAGACTTTACTCAGAGGGTCTCGGAAGAAACCCAGAGGGTGCAGGTCTTAAGATGTGGGCTGAGGCTCTTGACCAGAGAACAACAACAGGTAGAGCAGTAGCTCGCGAGTTCTTCCTCGGTGCTGAGTTCACAAACCTTGGTGTTTCTAACCAGGAGTTCCTCATCAGAGCTTATAGAATCTTCATGGATCGTCCAATTGATGTTAATAATGATCCAGGATTCCTTTACTGGCTTGGACAGCTTAACAGCGGCAGAATTTCAAGAGCAGACATCGTTGATACTTTCGCAGCATCAAACGAGTTTGCTGTAGTATGTAGCAACGCTGGATTCAACGCTTAAGTTATAGATTTATAAGTAAAAATGAAGCCCATCGGATTTATATTCGGTGGGCTTTTTACGTGCCTTTTTACAAATATTTGCATTCTGATAGCAACTTTTATCAAAAGACTGCATAAAAATATAAAAAAAACAAAAAACCTGTAAATTATTCTGCATCTGCCATGTTAAATTTTACGTTGGGTTTATTTTGGGGTGGTAGTTGTTAAACCTAATTTATATATAGGGGAGAAGAAGAGGAAATGAATTTAGTAAAACGCTTTAGCGCTTTGCTTGTTGCTGTCATGGCCTTTACATTTATTGGAACTTCAATTGCTCCAGTTGATGCACAGGCTGCGTCTCTTACCATTCAGCCACATTCATCTACTTCATATGTTTCAGGTTATGCTGGAATGTATGATTTCAATGTGATTGGTAAGACAGGCAGCCTCGAATTTGAAGTTCGTGGACTTACAGCAGGTAAGCGTTATCAGATCACTACGTGGTATACAACAGCCCTTGGCCGTTATAATCCAGCTCCACGTGTAGATTTCTTGGATTCTATGAATGTGACTTTTACAGCAAATAGTAATTCACAGAAAATCAAGCTTGATAAGGATGATATCGTAGACAGTTACTATGAGTACGATACTTATTTGAAGGTAGGTTACTATAATGTAACTATTACAGATGTTACTAGTGCTAGTACTAATGCCAGTGTAACTTTTAATGTAACTGGCGATTCTGATGATGGAATTTTTAACGATACTTATCGTGGCGTAGCAAGTATCGGTCCAGGTGAAGATTATGTATATACTGTTCACTATGGTTCATATCAGATGAAGAAAATTTCACATACAAGTGAGATTTCTGTTGCACTTACTGATTTGGGTCCTGCTATTTCAAATGCTATTTGTTATAAGATTGAGTACTGCGATATGTCAGTTCACAGTTTTGAATATGGCTTTGACAGAGATATTTACAGAGGTTCAGGCATAACTAATGCTATTACAATTCCAGGTTCTTATAATCCTGCATCTTCTGGAAGCAGTGAATTTAAGCCTGGTATGTACAGAGTAAGTTACTACAATGGTGTTTCTGATAGAAACACTTTGATTGCTGAGGCTTATCTCTGGGTAACAGGTGATAGTTCTCCAGTTATTTCTAAGGCTCCAACACCTACAGCAGGTCTTCTTGGTGCATACTGGTGTTATACAGATAATGGCACTATTAATGCTAATGGTGGAACAGCTGTATATACAAATGCCAGCACAATCAATTTGCACATGATGCCATCTAACATGACAAATTATCAGCGTGCAAATATCATTTGGATTTTGAAAAAGAATGGCACAATTATTGCAGATGGCGTAGGTCCTGATGCTGTAATTGATGTAACAGATACATATTCATCACTTACACCAGTAAATGGTAACTTCCCAGCTGGCACATATACTATTATTGCTACTTTAGAGGGAAGAAATTTAATTTCTACTACATGTACTGTAAATAATTCAGGAACAGTAACACCTAGAGTTACTCCTGTAATTATAGATGAGAACTGGTATTTCACAGATGACGGCATTTACCCATCTTCAGGATATATTCCTTCCTATGGACACTTTGCTACTTATACAGATAAGACTCGTATTGATTTTATGCTTAGATGTTCTAATCTTACGGCTTCTGCAGCTGAGCAGTGTGTAACATGGACATGTTTTAATGGAGATGAGTTTGTTGCTCAAGGAACTGGTCTTGATGCGGATATTTTCCTTTCATCATCAGAAATTACGCCTGTTAATGGTAACTTCCCTTCAGGACGCTATATTGTAAACTTTTATTATTATAATTCTTTCTTTACTGCTGCTTATTGTGATGTAGTTAATACAAAAGAATTAGCAAGTTCACAGTACTGGTTCTATTCAGATCAGGGAGATTCTGTACCAGGCGGCCGTTATGTAAGTTATACAGATAAGAGTCTGATGTCCCTTGCAATTTTTACTCCTGATGAAAGCTTCTATTATGAAGAATATTTAAGCTGGACATGTACATATAATGGCGAAGTTATTGAAAGTGGAACAGGTTCACAGGCTATTGTTAACTTATTTACAACAACACTTTCAGCTGCTGATGGAAAATTCCCTGCTGGTAGATACGACATTACATTTACTTATACAAATGGTAGTGTTACTAAAGAAGTATATAGTGATTACTGTGTAGTAATAAAGACAGCAGAACCAACACCTTATGTTGATGGTGGCAATTGTAAGTGGTATTTCACAGATAATGGAACTGTAACTTCAAGACAGGTTGCTAACTATACAGATAAGAATCGTATTAACCATTACCTTACTGTAACTAATTTTGATGATAGTGAATATTCAAATGTAACATGGGTATGCACATTGAATGACAATGTAGTTGCAAATGGTAGAGGCAGAGATGCTGATATTTTTGTAACAGATACAACACTTACACCTGTTGGTAATAATTTCCCAGAAGGCAGATATTATATTACTTACTACTATCAGGGACAGCAGATCTTCAGAGACTGGTGTAATGTTTATAATAATTTTGTACCACCAACGATAACACCTTATGTAAACACAAGTGCTGCTAAGTGGTATTACACTGATACAAATACTGTAAGTTACAATAGTGGTGCTACTTATACAGATAAGAACATGATTAATTTCTGCGTTTCATCAGTTATTAATCTCCCATCAAGTGAGTATTCAAACCTTTCATGGAGATGTCAGCGTAACGGAATTACTATTGCAACAGGTAGTGGAAATGATGCAATGGTATATGTATCTCAGACAACATCTGCAGCAGTAAATGGTAACTTCCAGTCAGGAACATATACAATTATTATCTCTTATCAGGGAAGAGAACTTATTCGTGATAACTGTACAGTAGTAAATACTTATGTAGAACCAACAGGTCCAGTTGCAAGCAGCTTTACATGGACTGGTGTTTATAACAACAGTACAGGTGCTGATTACGACGCATTGTATTTGAATACAAAATATATTGATTTGCAGGTATTTGTAAGCAATTCCGGTTCATTTAATACAAACAATATTACCTGGACATGTGAGCGCGTTGGTTTCAGTGGAAATATGGCAACAGGACGCGGTTTACATGCAGTTGTAAATGCTTCTAATGCAGCTTATGGCACACTCCTTGAGAACGATTACTTCAGACGTGGTAACTATAAGATCACTTTCTACTACAATGGAGTTCAATTCTTCTCAAGTACTGCAAATGTTGGAATGGAGCCTACATTGACACCTACACCAACAACTACAAGCACACCAACACCTACTGTGTTTGTTCCAACAGACACACCAACTCCAACACCTACACTTGCTCCTGGAGTTGAAAGTGCAGTTTGGTATGACATCGACGGAAATGTTGTTCCAGATAAGACTTATATGGATACAACTTTCATTGAGCTTGATGCAATATTCAGCAACGTATCTTCTGTAACATATGCTTGCTTCTACAACAATTCTATTATTATCGAAGGTGCAAGTAACGTAGCTGCAATTAATATTGCTAGAACTAATATTGCTGCTTCAAACAGCAAGTTCCCAGTTGGTGACTATACAATTGTTTACTATGGTCCTGATGGAAATATTATCTTTGAGGATACATGTACAGTTATTGCTCGTCCTACAGACACACCAACTAATACACCTACAAACACA
>JAZLLF010000052.1:0-13120 GCA_045598005.1 Saccharofermentans sp.
CAGATAATGTATCTGTCTGTTTGCTTTGCAATAAATTTTTGGAAAAGTAAAAATGAGATTAAAGATTACGCAATCTTTAATCTCATTTTGTAATTTTAATCGTTCGTCACCAAGTTAGTAATCTTAACTTAATGACATTGGTCTTCGGATTGCTCCTTTTGTTTTGTTAGTGGATCGGTTAGTGGGCTGCCGCTGTGCTAACGGATATGCTAACATTCGCGGTCAAAATGGCCTTGTGTTAGTAAATCTGTTAGTAGTCTGCGTCGTACTAACGAATCTGCTAACATTCGCGGTCAAAATGGCTGTTTGTTAGTAAATCTGTTAGTAGTCTGCGTCGTACTAACGAATCTGCTAACATTCGCGGTGAAAAAGGCCTTGTGTTAGTAAACCTGTTAGTAGCCAGTCGCCGCACTAACGAATCTGCTAACATATCAGAAAAATAACCGAGGTCGTCCATTTTTGAACCGTTATGCCTTATAATTAGAGAGTCAAATAATGATGGTTACGGAGTTAGTAAATGAAAAAAGGTATTATTTTCGATATGGATGGAACTATCTGGGATAGTTCTTATAATGTTGCGAAGTCATGGGATATTGTTGTAAAGAAACTTGGGTATGTGAACGAGACTGTTACTCAGGAAGATATCAAGGGTGTAATGGGAAAGACGATGGATGTCATCGCGGATATTCTTTTTCCTTATACTGAGGTTGGTGACGAGCGCAATCGCCTGCGTAAAGAGTGCGAGGAGTATGAGATTACATACTTAAGCGAGCATGGCGGGACTTTGTATCCTGACGTTATTGAGACTTTGGAAGAACTTAAGAAGATGGGATACCACTTATATATCGTAAGTAACTGCCAGGCTGGTTATATTGAGGCTTTCCTCGAGTATTTTAAAATTGATATCACTAAGGAAGATGCGCTTATTGAAGATATTGAGTGCTATGGTAATAACTTCCTTTCAAAGGGTGAGAACATCGCCCTTCTTACAAAGCGTAATAATCTTGATGCTGCAGTTTATGTTGGTGATATTCAGAGCGATTACAACTCAACATGCGAGGCTGGACTTCCTTTTATTCACGCGAAATATGGATTTGGAACTATCGATACGGAAGTTCCTTTTATTGAAACTTTTAGTGATCTTACAAAAGTTGTACCTAACGTAATTTGATGGAGGATTTATGTTTAAGAGCAGAATCTCAATTCCGGCACTTCTTAAAATTGAAGATGGCGTCATTAAAAATATTGGAACTTATTTAAAGTCTGCAGGTTTTAACAAAATCGTTATCCTCTTTGGAAACGGTCTTACTGAGATGTTTGGCGGAACTGTTTTTGATTCGCTTGAAAAGACAGGTGTAGAAGTACTTTTTACACGCGAGATGGATACTGTTGATTTTGATGATGTGACAAAACTTGCATTTGAACTTCCTAAGGAAACAAAGGCCATCGTTGGAATGGGTGGCGGCAAGGTTCTTGATGCTGCCAAGTACATGGGCTTTGTGCTTAAACTTCCATTCATTAGTGTTCCTACAAGTTCATCTTCAGATGGTTTTTCAAGTTCAAGTGCCTCACTTACGGTTGACGGTCATCGTAAGTCACTTCCTGCGTCAATGCCTTATGGAATTATTGTTGATTCTGAAGTTATAAGAAGCGCTCCAAAGAAATTCCTTTATTCAGGAATTGGAGATATGATTTCGAAGATTTCTGCTACATATGACTGGCATCACGAGGAAGCACTTGGTTTCACTGAAGTAAACGACTGCGCTTTTATGATTTCGAAGAAGGCTGTAAACAGCTTTGTTAGAGCCCCTTTCGAGAATATTGACAGTGATCTATTTTTGAAGGAACTTCTGGATTCTCTTGCGATGAGTGGAATTGCCAATGAGATTGCAGGTTCAAGTCTTCCTACAAGTGGAAGTGAGCATATGATTTCGCATGCGCTCGATTCTTTTCTTAGTAAGCCTGAACTTCACGGAATTCAGGTTGGTATTGCAACTTATATCATGTGTAAGATTGAAGACCACAGAGCTTCCCGTGTAACAGATATTCTTACAAAGACTGGTTTCTTTGATTATTGTGCGACGCTTGATCTTAAGGCGGATGATTATATTAAGGCTGTTGATATTGCTCCTAAGATGAAGCCAAATCGCCACACATATATTCAGGAAGAACCAATGAGAGAACTTGCAAAGAAACTCATAAGAGAAGATGAGATTTTAAGAAGAATTCTTAAGTAAAGGTACCCCTCATGATTTATAAATATGTTTTTGGAAATCCTCTTGATACAGAGGCTATCGTTAAAGATATTGAAGTGACTATAGGATCTCTTCCATATTTAAAAATGGAAGGCGATAAGTTCGTTTATGATTTTGCTAATGATGATATCGTTTACGGACTTGGCGAGCAGATTCGTGGAATAAACAAGCGTGGATGGAAATATGTTAATTTCAACTACGATAATCCACATCACCACGAGGATACAAATTCACTTTATGGATCACATAATTTCTTTATCGTAAGTGGTAAGGAGTTATTTGGTGTGTATCTGGATTACCCAGGAAGAGTTACTTACGATATTGGCTATGAAGAGATTAGTAAGATGGTGATTGTTCCTGAAGATATGAACTTAAATGTTTATATTTTCGAAGGGGAGACAATAAAAGATATTGTAAAAGAATTTAGAAGCATTATCGGAAAGAGTTATATACCACCACTTTGGGCTTTTGGTTATGGCCAGAGCAGATGGGGGTATAAGAACGAGTCAGATATCAGGGAAGTTGCAGCTAAGTATAAGGAAGCAGGAATTCCTATAGACAGTATCTACATGGATATCGATTACATGGAGAACTATAAGGACTTTACTGTAGATAAAGAAAAGTTCCCAGACCTTAAAAAACTTGCAAAAGACATGAAGGATGAAGGCATTCATCTTGTTCCAATTATTGATGCTGGTGTAAAAATCGAAGATGGTTATGACGTCTATGAAGAAGGCGTTAAGAATAACTATTTCTGTAAAAATGAGGATGGCAGTGACTTTGTAGGGGCAGTATGGCCAGGACGAGTTCATTTCCCTGATTTTCTTAGTAAAGATGCAAGAAAATGGTTTGGTCTTAAGTACAAAAACTTAACTGATCTTGGTATTGATGGCTTCTGGAATGACATGAATGAGCCAGCGATTTTTTATACTGATGAGCATCTGGCAGAAACTCTTTCAGAAGTAAACAGACTTAATAACGGTAATATGGGAATTACTGAGTTTTTTAGGATGACTGATATGGTAGGTGGTCTTAACGGTAATTCATCTTATTACGATAAGTTCTACCATAATGTAAATGGAACTATGGTTAACCATAGTAAGGTTCATAATATTTACGGTATGAATATGACAAGGTCTGCCTATGAAGCACTTAAGGAGATTAATCCTAAGACAAGAACTTTGTTCTTCTCAAGATCTTCTTTTGTTGGTGCCCATAGATATGGTGGAATCTGGCAGGGCGATAATAAGTCATGGTGGTCACATATTTTGCAGTCAATGCAGCAGCTTCCTGCTCTTAATATGGCAGGCTTTCTGTTTATTGGTTCTGATGTTGGTGGATTTGGATGTAATACAACAGAAGATCTTATGATCAGATATATTCAGTATTCCATGTTTACTCCACTTCTTCGTAACCATTCTGCTGATGGTACAAGAAGACAGGAACTTTATAGATTCACGACTGTCGATATAATGCGTGAGATGATTAAGATTCGTTATAGTCTTATTCCTTATCTTTATAGTGAATTTTTGAAGGCTCAGATAAATGATGAGATGATGTTCAGACCTTTGGCATTTGATTATCCAGAGGATAAAGATGCATCTAACGTAGATGATCAGCTCTTCCTTGGAAACGAGATAATGATTGCTCCAATTTATAAGCAGAACGCTAAGGGAAGATACGTATACCTTCCAGAACGTATGATGCTTATAAGAATGCGAAAGTATAATGACTACGAGACAGTAATTTATGAGAAGGGACACCACTACATAAATTCTGAACTTAATGAGCTTGTTTTCTTCATAAGAGACAATAAGTCTGTTCCTTTGAATGAAGCAAAGAAGAATGGCGATAAGATTTCAAGTATCATTGGATTTAAGAATACGAATTATACTTTGTATACTGACGATGGTATTACTTTCGATGAAGGTACAAGAAGAGTAATTGATATTAAGAATACTTAAGGAAAGATTTCTGGAGCATAATAATGGACGCCAAATTTATAATCGATACAGATGAGAACAGATTTTTCTTAAGGACTAACTTAAGATGGCTATTGGAATTTGGCGAGAATTTCCCTAGCGAAAGTGGAAGCGCCTATTATCTTGGATCAGATGGAACTCCACTTATGGATCACCCAAAGGAGACCTGGATTACATGCCGCATGCTTCAGTCTTATGCTATTGGGATGCTCCTTGGAAAGTATGATAGTAACTTATTAAGAAAAGCTGTTAATGGCCTTCTTACTGAACTTCACGATGATAAAAATGGTGGCTGGTACAAAGGCATCAATAGTGATGGAAGCATTATCCCAGGAAAAGACGCGAGAACTCATGCTTTGGTAATTACTGCGGCGTCTTATGGTGTGCTTGCCGGAATCTCCGAATGCTACGAGATTTTAAATGAGGCACTTTCCATCTTTGATAAGTATTTCTGGAGTGATAAGGATCAGCTTGTGCGTGAACTTTGGGATACGGAATTTACTACCTGCGACCCAAAAAGATTTCTTACTTCCAATATGTATGCCGCTGAAGCATATCTTGCTGTAGCTGATGCAAGAGATTTGGATAAGTACAGAGACAGAGCGGGTAAGATTTTAAGCCGAATCGTTGGATGGGGATCTGTTAATTACTGGAGACTTCCTGAGTATTTCACAAGTAACTGGGTTAGCGACATTCACTTTAATAAAGAGAATATTAATGATCCACTTAATCCATATGGTGCAATTCCAGGACACGCCATAATAATAAGCAGGTTATTAGTTCAGTGGGCTTCTTCAGTTTACCCGGAAGGCAATGGCACACGTAAGCTGTATATGGATGTCGCTGAATCAATATTTACAAGAGCCGTTGGTGATTCCTGGTATAAGGATGGCACGAAGGGATTTATCTATACTACAAACTGGAAGGGTGAAGTAATTGTTCATGACAGAATCTGGTGGGTTCTTGCTGAAGCAATCAATACTACTTCTGTTTTATACAGGGCCACAGGAAGAATTTACTATGCTGATAAATACGCATATTTTATGGAGTATTTAAGTGAGAAAGTAATTGATTACAAAACAGGTTCATGGTATCACCAGCTTGATCTTACAAACAGAGTCAAGGATACAATTTGGCCTGGAAAGCCTGATATTTATCACGCGATAAGTTCATGTCTCATACCATATTCGAAGATTCATTTGTCGATTTCAAGAGCGGTTAAGGACAGACTTCTTAGAATCTAGTGATGACAAAATTTTAGGTTATAGAATTGAAAATATTTTCATACTGTTAAAAAAGAAAATGGACATAATGCAATATAATTGTGTTGTGTTCATTTTTATTTTATGAAACTAAGGAGAACTATATATGGCAAAGTGGATTAGACATTTATATCAGCCAGGACTTCCTCTTGGCGAAGACGGAAGAAGAGTCACTGGTTCAAAGGAGCACATTGAGCTTTCGAGAAGTGGTGCAAGAGAGGGAATGGTTCTTCTTAAAAATGAGAATGAAGTCTTGCCACTTAAGAAGGGATCTAAGGTCGCTTTATTTGGTAAGGGTTCCATCGACTACGTTAAAGGTGGCGGTGGAAGCGGAGATGTTACCGTTAAGTACATTCGTAACCTCTATGAGGGTATGACAATTAAGGAGGGTGAAGGTAAGGTTAGCCTCTACCATGACCTTCCTAAATACTACGAGGAATACATTAAGGCTCAGTATGCCATGGGCTATGAACCAGGCATGGTTGAAGAGGCTGATGTTCCTGAAGAACTTTTAAAGGGTGCATCAGAATTTACTGATACAGCTATTTTTACTATCTGCCGTTTCTCTGGTGAAGGCTGGGACCGTAAGGCATCCCTCGAGCCTAACGAAGCACTTTGGGAATCTGAACTTATCCTTGCCGAGAGACAGGCTAAGATTTTCCCTGACGGAGACTACTCATTAACAGCAAAGGAGAAGGCAGTTCTTAAACTTATCAAGGAGAACTTTAAAAACGTTATCGTCGTTCTTAATGTTGGTGGCGTTATCGAGACAGGCTGGATTAAGGATGACTCAGAGATTTCATCTGCTCTTTTGATGTGGCAGGGTGGAATCGAAGGCGGCCTTGCAGCAGCAGACCTTCTTGTTGGTGACGATTCACCTTCAGGTAAGCTTGTAGATACTTTCGCGAAAACTCTCGAGGATTATCCTTCAAGTTATAACTTCCACGACAGCATTAAGTACGCTGAATATACTGACGATATTTATGTTGGATACCGCTATTTTGAGACTATTCCAGAAGCTATCGAGAAGGTAGTTTATCCTTTTGGCTACGGCCTTTCTTACACAAACTTCGAGATTAAGGCTGATGCTTTAAGAATTGAAGACACTACTATTACTTTGAATGTTACTGTCAAAAATACAGGCAAGTACGCAGGAAAAGAAGTAGTAATGCTTTACTATAGCGCTCCTTCAGGAATTCTTGGAAAGCCTAAGTACGAACTCGGTTCCTTCGCGAAAACAAAAACTATAAATCCAGGTGAATCCGATAGTCTCGTTCTCAAGATGAACATTATGGATATGGCATCTTACGATGACCTTGGTAAGATTTCAAAATCTGCATGGATTCTTGAAGCAGGTACATATGAATTCTTCGTTGGAAATTCAGTAAGAGATCTTACAAAGATTTCGGAAAACTATACTCTTAATGAGAATAAGATTATGCTCCAGCTCGAGTCAAAGCTTGCGCCATCAAATCTTAGTGAGAGACTCCTTCCTGATGGAACAATGGAGAAGATGCCAAAGGCAGAAGAGAAGTTTACAACTTCAATTCTTCCTCATATGCCAAACAGGGAGACTGAGGCTGCCTGCCCATACGAAGAAGAGCGTAAGATTTATTATCTTATGGATCGTAAGGATAAGATGTTTGAAGATGTAGCAGAAGGCAGATGCACGCTTGATGAATTTATGAGTCAGCTTTCAATAGATGAACTTATTCATCTTTTGGGTGGTCAGAAGAATCAGGGTGTTTCCAATACATTTGGCGTTGGTAATCTTCCTGAGTATGGTGTTCCAAATGTAACTACAGCTGATGGTCCTGCAGGACTTCGTATTCTTCCACATGTTGGAATTTATACAACTGCATGGCCTTGTGCAACAATGCTTGCATGTTCATTTAATACTGAACTTGCTTATAGCATTGGTAAGGCTGCAGCAATGGAAGTTAAGGAGAATAACATTGGTATCTGGCTTGCTCCTGCAATGAATATCCACAGAACCCCAATGTGCGGAAGAAATTTCGAGTATTATTCTGAAGATCCTGTTGTAGCGGGTAAGTTTGGTGCAAGTGTAGTAAGTGGTGTTCAGTCTGAAAATATCGCAGCTACTGTTAAGCACTTTGCATTTAATAACAAGGAGACAAACCGTAAGAACAGCGATTCTATCGTATCTGAAAGAGCAGCGCGTGAGATTTATCTTAAGGCCTTTGAGATTACAATTAAGGAAGCATCTCCTTGGTGTGTAATGACAGCTTATAACAAGGTTAACGGCATTCAGTGCTCAGAGAATGAAGAACTTCTTGAAGGAATCTTAAGGGGTGAGTGGGGCTTTGACGGAGTAGTAATGACTGACTGGTGGACATCTGGTGAGCATTACCTTGAGGCAAAGGCTGGAAACGATCTTAAGATGGGTAACGGATACCCTGAGAGAGTTAAGTATGCATACGATAATGGTGCAATTACTAAGGATGAGATCTATAAAGCAGCAAAGAATGTTTTGAAACTTGTTCTTAAGATGGAATAAGATTTTAAAATAATTTCCTGAATACACTTTATTGTGTTAAAATGTTCGGTGGATTTTATTTATTAAAGAGTTTTAAGCCGAGAGGATAATAGTATGGAAGAACAACCAAAGAAGAGAATGCTATCAGGAATTCAGCCAAGTGGAGATCTTCACCTTGGTAACTATCTTGGAGCTATTAAGAACTGGGCAGATCGTGTAGACGATTATGAGTGCTTTTACTTTATGGCTGACCAGCACACTATTACAGTACGTCAGGATCCAGCTGAACTTAGAAAGAGATCACTTAATCAGCTTGCACAGTATATTGCATGTGGTCTTGATCCAGAGCAGAATACACTTTTCCTTCAGTCACATGTTCCAGCTCATGCTCAGCTCGCATGGGTTCTTAACTGCTACACAATGTTCGGTGAGCTTTCACGTATGACTCAGTTTAAGGATAAGTCAGAAAAGCACGCTGATAACATCAATGCAGGTCTTTTCACATATCCTGTACTTATGGCAGCTGATATTCTTCTTTATCAGCCAGACTATGTACCTGTAGGTGAGGATCAGAAGCAGCACGTAGAGATTACACGTGATATTGCTCAGAGATTTAACAGCATCTATGGTGATGTATTTAAGATTCCAGAGCCATTTATCGCTAAGACAGGTGCTCGTATCTATGGTCTTACAACACCAGGTGACAAGATGAGTAAGTCTATCCCAGAGGGATGTGTATTTATCATGGATGAGCCAGATGTTATTGCTAAGAAGTTTAAGAGAGCCATCACTGATTCTGATACAGAGAATCCTGTTCGCTACGATAAGGAGAACAAGCCTGGTGTAGCAAACCTTATGAACATCTACTCAACAATCACAGGTAAGACTTTTGAAGAGATTGAGAAGGAGTTTGAGGGACAGGGCTACGGTAAGTTTAAGCCAGTAGTAGGTGAAGCAGTAATCGAGCATCTCCGTCCAATCCGTGAGGAAGCAAACCGTCTTATCAAGGACAAGGCATACCTTAACGATGTTTACCTTAAGGGTGCTGAGAAGGCTTCTTATATGGCTAACAAGACACTTCGTAAGGTTTATAAGAAGGTTGGTTTCTATCAGATTTGATATGGTTCAGTTTGATTGATTAAGATTTTGAAAGAGATTGAAGGTGATGCTTCAGTCTCTTTTTTGTTGCGTCTCTATTTGTAGTTTTAAACTTAGTTTTATGGTAATTTTGAATAAAAGGGCATAAATGCATACAGATGTGACATATATGCGTGTTGATTTATATATTGGAATATGTGGATAATTTTATATTGGAGGGAACATGGCCGAATCAACTTTAGGAGAAAAGATAAAGAATTCAAGATTAGCTGATGGTATGACGCAGCGTGAGTTAGCTTCAAGAATCGGATGTAATGTTACTACAGTTTCACGATGGGAGCATGACAAATTTAAACCATCTCACGATGAGATGCTTAAATTATGTGAAATTCTCAGTTTGGATTATGGAATAATTGAGAGTGATACAGGAAATGTTCAAGATTCTGAAATAGCTCATGAATTGAAACATTTAGTGATGAATCTGGAAGACATGCGATTGGATATTGTTCATAAAGAACGAAGAAAATACCATATTATCATTTTTACTATGATTGTATTTTTTATTCTTGTTTTGATTGGTCTATGGTTATGGGGGAATTGGAAGGATCCTATGGATCCTGATGATGAACCAGTAGCTATTTATTATTATTCAGTATCGGAGGGGAACAATTAATGAAGAGAATGCTTTCTGTTTTGTTAACATTAGTGACGATTTTTACTTTTTCTAATTCTGTTTTTGCTCAGGAAGTGGAGAATTTTGATTTGATTGAGTATCTTGAAAACAATGAAGTTGATTCATACAGTGAGTTTATTGATGTTATTAGGGATAACTCGCCTGAAGTGCCGATGAGTACAGTACTGTACTCATTAACATATGTTAATGACCAAAATGAAGAGATTTCGTTCAGGTATGAGATTGATTATGATAATCAATTAGTTGAGATAGATACTGTTTATTTATCTGTAGCTGCAGGAACTACTACAAGTGGAAGTGCAGTTCATGAAACTTATTCTTCTGCAGGATTATTGATATTTACAGTTAGAGTTAACGGAACATTCTATAGAACTACGCAGAGTTGTAGTACACAATCAAAAACTGGTTCATTTATTCCTGGACATAATAGCTCTTGGAGTAGTACCCCTATTCTATCTTCTGGTAGTTTTTCTTCTACCAAAGCTTATGCAAGAATCTATGGAACAGCTTCTTGGCTATTACAAAGTAAGACATATCAGCTTACATTAGTATGTGATAATTTAGGCAATTTAACTTCAACTTATGCTGGTTCGTAACTGTTAAAGGAGTATTAAACAATGGTTTAGTTTGCTGCCTGGCACAGGCAGGGTAATAAAAAGCAATCCCAAGCTGGAACTTAAGGATTGCCAAATGTGCAAAATAGTATCAAATATTATGCAAGATGATTATATCATGTTGCTCTGATAAAAAGGAGATTTATATGAAGACAAAAATGGTTTTATTATTTGCGATAATAGCAATCGTAGTTGTAAATTGTTTTACTTTTGTGAGTGCCTCCAATATTGTTGCTGGGACATCTGAGATCTATACAGGTACTTATAGTGCGCGTGATGTCGATGGAAAATTTCAATTCTATCAAAGTGAAGCAACATTTCAAGGTGTAGGTAAAAATGCTTGGCCTTCTGGCTATACGATTTCATATACTCCTTGTACACAAGATTATACAGTGGCAGGACTATCGGCTATATTTACTTCTGCTAATGAATCATCAGCAAGGATTTATTATAACGACGGTTATGGTTATCGAGCTAATTACAGAGTAGGTGTACATACAAATACTGGTATTGTAGATACTAATTTCTCGTTCTATGAGTAATTATTGAATTATGAGAGGGTTTAAAAATTTTGTAATATTGATGATTGTAGTTATGATGTCTTGTGTTGTATTTGGTTGCTCAAATACAACAACTAATGAATCAACTACATTTTCTAATAATAATCAGAATGGATTTCAAAGAGTTGATGGACGTACAGGTTACAGTGAAACTCTTGTTGATATAGAGTCTCCTGATTATGATAGTGTCATTCAGACGGTTATGTATCAGAATGATAATTACTATTCTGTTGTAGTTAAGCATGATAAAAATAATGGTGATGTAGTTTCAAGAGAATTATATTCTATTAGTGCTACTGGCGAGATTAATGATATTGTTATTTTGCAAGCGTCTCAGACATTTTTATATCTCTTAATGAATGATACTTTAATAGCTATATCAACTAATCGCGCGTTTGTAATATCCACTACAGATGGATCAGTAATTAGCGAGACTAGTATTCCTACTAATCCTTTGGCTATATCAAAATATAAAGATGGATTTGTTTTGATGTATCAGGGTAAGGTGATATATTTTAATTCCAATTGTGAAGAACTTAAAAGAATAGAAAATGATGAATTAACGTATTTTTCTTCAGTATTTAATCCTTTGTTCGAAGTGAATTCGAAACTTGTTCTTGTTGTTAATCTGAGTTACAGAATGCATTATTATGAAATCGATTTTGAATCTGATTATTGCCAGTTTATTGGAAGCAATGAAGATTATGGTATTGAATTTGAAGAGTGTTTTGGAGAGTTCATTTTTGATAGACTTGGCGAATATAAATTGAATCCATTTACTGGGGAGAAAATGCTACTAGCAGAATGGAGTAATACTAATGTCCGTCCAGAATATGTCACAGTTCAGGTTCTGCTTAATATTGGAATTGATGATTACCATTTTGTTAAAGCTTATACTGGTATCGATGGAGTAATTTCAATTCAAATTTATACTTATGATCCTAATATTGATTATAGTGACAGAGAAATTATCACTGTTGGTGGTTATGGTTTAGCTTATGAGTATATTTTGAGAAAGAATATTTATGAATACAATAAACTTCAAGATGAATATAGAGTCGTTCAGTTTAATTATGAAGATTTAGACGTGGATTTTTCGGACTTTGTTGGACGTAATCTTGCATTGATTTCGGAGTTTAATCGTGGCAATTCTCCTGACATTTTCTTTGGCAACGATTTTGATTATGAGTATTTTGGTCGTAATGGCATGGTTATTGATATGCTTCCATATCTGATGGAAAACGACAGAATTAATTTCGAAGAAATTGAACCTGCATTACGTGAAATCATGTTCCATGATGATGTCTGTTATCAGTTGTTTTATTCCTTTTCCCTTAATGGTTATTGGGGTAAAGCTAGTGTTATGTCTGATTATACAAATATGACCTATCAAGAGATGTTTAGTCTTGAGAATGAAGATGGAATAGTCTGCCCAAGTAATTACTCGACAGATATTATTGATTTCATTATTTATTATTCACTTAATGAACTGGTAGATGAAGATGGTAACTTCCTTTTAACTTATGATGAACTGGAAGAAATAGTCAGAACATCAATAGATTATGGGTTTCCTTGTAGTACTCCATGGGATTTACTTGAAGATGAAGGCTTTTCTCATTTGCGCAATGATGAATATTTAATGTCGTGGATATTAATTCATAGTTATTCGAATTATGAAGAGGCAATAGATGTTGTTGGTGATGATTTATGCTTTATTGGTTTTCCATCAGTAAATGGTTCATCACATATGATTTTTCCAATAGGGAATGTAGCTGTATCAAGTGGTGCATTAAATCCGGAAGCTTGTGTTGATTTCTTAAGTTTTTTCTTCTCTCAAGAAGTGCAAAATGAAATTGTATTAACAGGTGGAAACAGTGTTTCTTCTGTTATTAATGCAGATTTCTCAGAATCTTACAGAGATATTATTAATTCAGTAGACTGTATTGAAATTAATGATTTTTCAATTTCAAATATGTTTTACGAAGAAATAATTACTTACGAAACGCAGGGGAAGACTATTGAACTGATTACGGATTCAATATGGGAAAGACTGAATTTGTATTTGGCAGAAATATATGGATAAAGGAATGCGGTTTTAATAAATTAGATATGTATTCAGATGGAGATATTAATGTATAAAAAAATAATATGTGTATTT